>NZ_BAAAMV010000001.1:732645-912679 GCF_039529455.1 Nonomuraea bangladeshensis | reverse complement strand
CCGAACCCGGAAGTTAAGCTTCTCTGCGCCGATGGTACTGCACTCGGGAGGGTGTGGGAGAGTAGGTCACCGCCGGACAATCTTTATGGAGGGCCCCGACTGGTTCAGTCGGGGCCCTTCTGCATTTCTGGCTGCGGCTTCGGGGCTCAGGCGGGCAGATCGTGCGGCTTGAGAGCGCAGGCTCGCCGGGGTGCAGAGATCGCCCGCCAGGCGAGGCGGGTGTCGATGGCGAAAGCGTGGCGGGCGGCAGCGAGGTCGTCGAAGGTCTCAGCTCTGCGTAACCCGGGCAGCTCGCCGGTGAAGACCTCTTCAGGGTCGTGCAGAAGTAGGAGTAGGCGGCGGCGAACTCGAGAGCGGGCCCGTCCAAGAGGCGGTTCAGCAGGCTGTGCGCGAGCTCGCGAGGTGTGCGGTCAGCACGGCGATGGGTCTGGGAGTGGAGCAGATCGACCGCGCACGAGCTGTACCTGGGCGGGGGAGTACGGGAAGGACCGCAGCCGGTCGAGGGTTCTCGCCCAGACGTGCGCACGCGCCAGGATCGCGTACAAGGGCACCGTGGGGACGAGCACCATGGGCGCACGCCAGTCCGCCGTCGCCACGCCGAGGACGAGCAGTCCGAGTCCCGTCAGGATGAGGGGGCGCGGCGACATCGATGCGGGGCGCCGGGGAGGAGAGGCTTCCGTCCGTGGCTCCTGGACCGGGGCCGGCACGGCCGCGAAGACCTCGGCCGTCTGCTCCGTCATCACCAGGCGGAGGTGCAGCGGCTTCACCGTCACGTAGTCGAACGCGTCGCGGATCTCTGGATCGTGCAGTGCCCGGGTGACCGGGTGAGTGCGGCCGAACAGAGGTCACGCAGAGCGGGGTCCTCGTGCAGGGGGTTGGGTCGCACCGCACGAGCACGATGAGTGGCGTCGCCTGCGGGGGCAAGGCGAGGCGAGGGGCGACGGCGCGGGGCTCAGCGCGGGTGATAGGTGATCGACTGGAAGGGCCAGTGCGTGGAGAGCCAGGCCGTCACGGCCTCGTACAGGGGCAGGTCCAGTTCGGCTCGGTCGGCGCGAATCCAGGAGGACACCTTGGCGTCGTGGTCGTCGCGGCGGGTGGGGTAGATGTAGACGCATCCGATCGCGTCGCCGGTGGCCGGGTCGAGGACGGTGTAGGTGAATCCGCGGCGCCGGGCGAAGTCGTCGGCGTGGCGTTCCAGGTCGGCGAGGTTCGCCTCCAGGGTCATGCCGTTCACGGGAGGCCATTCTCGGTCGTGGAAGCCCGGAGTGGCGCGGATGTGCGCGATGCTGCCGGTCCAGGCGGCGTGATCGGCGGCGTTGTGCTGCGGGCCCAGGGGTTCCAGCCGGAACCGCGGGGTGACCAGGTGCGAGGGGACGGCGAAGTCGTCGGGGACGAAGGCATGATCGCTCATGTGGCCGAGGCTATGAGCTCATGGGTGCGGGAGGAAGGCCGGGCCGGGTGGGGGCGGGCCTTGCGCCGGGCCGTCCCGGTGAGCGGGTGGCCCGGCGCAAGATGCCCGGTGGCTGAGCGCTTCAGCGATCTGGTGCTGGCTGAGCGCTTCAGCGGGCTGGTGCCGGCTGAGCGCTTCAGCGGCTGGTGCTACTGGGGGAGGACGAGCAGGGAGTCGCCGACGCCGCGTTCCACGCCGTCCGAGGGCCGGTTGACCAGCTTGTTCTTCACCACCATGGCCGTCGAGCCGCCGCCGTCGAGGTTGACCGCCTGGCGGGCGCCGAGCCAGCGCATGAGCTGGGCGGCCTCGTGGAAGTTCGCGCCCACGGTGACGCCCGGCTGGCGGCCGTCGATGGTGGCGAGGATGAGGCTGCCGTTCTTGGTGACGCCGAGCAGGGTGCGCGGGTGGCGGCGCAGGATCATGTTGATCGAGTCGTGGCCGTCCCGCTTGGCGGTGATCTGGACCTGGCCGTTGCGGACCAGGTTGACGTTGCCCGCGATGACGTGCAGGTCGGGGGTGAGCTTGAGCGCCTTCCTGGTACGCAGGTCCACGACCCTGGTGTCGACGCGTACGGTCCAGTCCTGCCAGGCGTGCTGGTTGAGCCAGTCGGCCGAGACGCCGTTGCCGTGCAGCACCCGGGTGCCCTTGGCGATGGCGGCGCCGGAGGCGCGCAGGCCCAGCACCTTCCCGTTGACGTCGAGGACGGCGTCGGTGCCGCCGGTGGGGGTCTTGGCGCCGTACTCCTCGGTATAGAGGATGAGCTCGTCCACGGCGGCGGCCCGGTTCACGCCGTTGGCCTGGGCCTTCTCGCCGTCCTGGGAGATCACGGTGACGGTGGTGGCGAGCTCGGTGATCCTGACGGAGCGACCCTGGAGGACGACCGCGGTGCGGCCGGGCACGGCCTCGCTGAGCAGCTTGCCGCCGACCACGGACGCGCCGACGGGCTCGCCGCGCAGGTTCCTGGCGGTGTGGATGTTGAAGAAGCCGCCGTTGACGCCGACGATCGCGCCCGCGGCCTTGGCCATCGCGGAGACCGTCTCGCGCTTGGCGACGCTCGCGCCGAGCGAGGCCGCGTACGAGCCGCGGAACGCCTTCGCGTCGATCATGACGACCTTGACGTCCCAGGGGCCGGTGGTCTGCAGCCCGTCGTCGCCGAGGTAGTCGACCTTGACCTTCAGGCCCGCTTCCTTGAGCGTCTTGGCCGCCTCCTCGGCCTTCTTCTTGTCCTTGAGCGACCACAGGCCGACCCGGACCATGTAGACGGTCTGCGAGGGGGCGTCGGCGACGCTCGGCCGGATCACCTCCTGCACGCTCGGGGTCTGGCCGGCGGCCTCGACCTCGGCGGCGACGGCTTCGGCGGTCGGCCGGGCGCCGTAGTCGCGGCCGCTCGGCATCAGGAGGGTGAGCGTGTAGCCGTCGGTCGCGCTGCCGGCTTTGACGTCGTACAGGTCGATGCCCGGCGCGACGGCGGTCATCGCCTTGGTCGGCACGGACTTGGCTCCCAGCGGGAACCTGGCCGACGGGAAGGCCACCGCCGCCTGTTCCGCCGCGACCGAGGCGGCGGGCAGCGTGGTGACGGTGATCGCCGCGGCTATGGCCAGGCCGCCGGCGAGGGTGCGTCGAGACATTAACTCTCCAGAGGGCACGAAAAGGGACCGCACCATACTGACGAGATCAAGGTTCGCAGGACAGGCGAACACGCGAATTGGCCGCAGGGATTACGAAAGAGACAGCCACCTTGGTTACAATTTCGGTATGAAGCGCATCTGCCTGTGGTGGCGGCCGACGGACGGCCGCTGACACCGCATGCAGAGGGCCGTCTCCGGACGGCCCGCCGACCATGCGCCGGGGTCCTCCTGGGACGGCATCGACCAAGGAGGAGACCCCGATGGACCACGTCGTGCTCACCGGCGACCGCCCGACCGGGCCGCTGCATCTCGGCCACTACTTCGGCTCGCTGGCCAACCGGGTGCGGATGCAGGACGAGCACCCCATGTACGTCCTGATCGCCGACTACCAGGTCATCACCGACCGCGACAAGCCCGGCGAGATCCAGGCGAACATCACCGACCTGCTGCTCGACTACCTGGCCGTGGGGCTCGACCCGGCCAAGGTGACGATCTTCCAGCACAGCGCGGTGCCCGAGCTCAACCAGCTGATGCTGCCGTTCCTGAGCCTGGTGTCGGTGTCGGAGCTGAGCCGCAACCCCACGGTGAAGGACGAGATCGCGCACAGCTCGCAGGCGGCCGTGAGCGGGCTGATGTTCACCTATCCGGTGCACCAGGCGGCCGACATCCTGTTCTGCAAGGGCACGCTGGTGCCCGTCGGACGGGACCAGCTGCCGCACGTGGAGGTGACGCGGCTGATCGCGCGCCGGTTCAACGAGCGTTACGGCGAGGTGTTCCCGCTGCCCGAGGCCGTCATGGGCGAGCGTTCCCTGCTCAAGGGCCTGGACGGCGGCAAGATGAGCAAGAGCCGCGGCAACGCGATCGCGCTGAAGGCCACCGAGGACGAGACGGCCGCGCTCATCAGGAAGGCCCGTACCGACGCCGACCGGCTGATCACCTTCGACGAGGAGCGCCGCCCCGAGGTGGCGAACCTGCTCACGCTGGCGGGCCTCTGCCTCGGCCGCAAGCCGCGGGAGCTGGCCGACGAGATCGGCGACGGCGGCGGCCTCGCGCTCAAGCGCCTGACCACCGACGCGGTCAACGACTTCCTGCGGCCGATCCGGGCCCGGCGGCGCGAGCTCTCGGCCGCCGGGGCGCGGAGGGTGCTGGAGGAGGGCAACGCGCGGGCCCGCGAGCGCGCCGCGGACACCCTGCGCGAGGTACGCGGCGCGATGGGCTTCTGAAGAGCCCGGCCGCTGCTACCGGACCGGCTCGGCGTCGTCGGCCGCGCCGGTCCGCCCGCAGAACACCTCGGCGACGAGCCGCTGCGTCGCCTTCTGGAACGTCTCCGACAGCGACAGCGCGGCGTCGTCCACGTAGGTCAGCCCGGCGGTCATGGTCGTGCCGCCGTCGGGCGTGCTGTACATGAGCGCCGCCGAGCCCGCCATGCCGCCGTTGTGGTGGAAGATCGTGCCGCCGCACTCCGTCTCCTGCGCGAACACCCCCAGGCCGTAGCCGATCTTCGGGTCCGGCCGGCGCATCTCGGCCAGGAGCGGGGCCGGGAGGAGCCTGCCGCCCATCAGCGCGGAGAAGAACGTGTGCAGGTCCCGGGTGGTGGAGATCATGTCTCCGCCGGCGGAGATCCAGGAGGGGTTCTGGCGGGTGACGTCGACCGTCTTCTCCTGGCCCGCGTCCTCGTAACGGTAGTAGCTGTGGGAGTGCGGCCCGGGGATCTCCGTGGCGGTGCCCGGCGCCACGGTCTCCGTCATGCCGAGCGGCCCGAGGATCAGCCGCTGCAACTCCTCGGCGAACGAGCGGCCGGTGACCTTCTCGATCAGCAACCTGGCCAGCACGTAGTTGGTGTTGGAGTAGCTCCAGTCCGCGCCCGGCTCGAAGCGGGCCGGCTTGGACAGCGCCAGCCGTACGAGCTCTTCCGGCTGGTAGGTCTTGAGGCGGTTGTCCACCCACTCCCGGCCCGACCAGGGGATGCCCGGCGCGAAGGTGCCGTCGTCGTAGTACTCGCCGGTGAAGTTGAACACGCCGCTGGTGTGCTGCAGCAGCATTCGCGCCGTGATCCGCCGGTCCAGACCGAACTCGGGCAGGTGGTCGCCGGCGGGGGCGTCCAGCCCGATCCTGCCCTCGGCCACCAGCCCCAGCACCGTGGCAGCCACGAAGGGCTTGGTGGCGCTGCCGATGCGGAAGCGCCCGTCCGTCGGCGGCTTCTCGCTCTCGCCCAGCTTGCGTACGCCGGCGCTGCCGGTCCACTCGCCCCGCGCGTCGTGCACGCGCAGCTGCAACCCGACGAAGCCGGAGTCGGCGATCTCCTGGATGGCCTGCCGCAGCTCGGGACGGTCCTGGCCGGTGAGGGTGAGGGACATGATGTGCGCTCCTTCAGGTTCTTGCCGTGTTCTTGGCATTCACCATCGCGGGGCGCGCTGACACGGGGCCGTCGCCGTGCTGACACGGGTGCTGAGACGGGCCTTCAGGCGCGGCTGTCGCGGCGGAAGGACTCCAGGGCGAGAATCGCGACGTGCAGCGACAGGCACGACTCGACGTCGTCGAGGTCGGTGTCGAGGATGCGTTCGAGCCGGCGCAGCCGGTCGTAGAAGGCGGGCCTGGACAGGTGCGCCTTCTGCGCGGCGACCGCCTTGTTGCGCCCCGAGTCGAGGTAGACGCGCAGGATGCGGGTGAGGTCGCCGCCGCGCTGGGCGTCGTGCGCGAGCAGCGGCCCCAGCTCCCGTTCGGCAAACGTCTGCAGCCGCGCGTCGTCGCGCAGCAGGTGGAGCAGCCCGCGCAGGCGCAGGTCGGGCAGGCGGTAGAAGGCGCGGCCGTCCGGCTGGCGTACGGCCACGTCGGCGACCTGCTCGGCCTCCAGGAAGCTGCGGCGTACGTCGCGGATGGACTCCACCACGGACCCGGCGGCGAGCACGAACGCCGCCCCGGGCGGCCACAGCATGCGCAGCCGGTCGGCGAGGGTGGTCAGCGCGGCCTCGGCCTGGGTGCGCGGCGGCAGCGGCAGCAGGACGCCCACCCGCTCCTGGTCCAGCGCGCCGACGAGGGCGGGCAGCCGGGCGTCCCTGCAGGCCCCGGCGGTGGCCTCGGCCAGCTCGCCGAGCTGGGCCTGGCCGTCGAGCGCCTGGTCGGCCGGGTCGGTCGGCCTGATGACGACGCTGACCAGCTTGCGCCCGGTCAGCGGCACGCCGACGGCCCGGGCGCGGGCGGCGGCCTCGTCGGGGTCGGCGTAGGCGTGGGTGAGGATGCCGGTGATGATCGTGCCGTGGGCCTGGCGCTCCAGCGACTCCTGGTGGCGTTCGAGCAGGCGACCGAGGGCGAGCGTGGTGGCGGCGCGTTCGGCCAGCACCAGGTCGCGCGGCGACGGCGGGGCGTCGCAGACGAGGATGAGCCGGCCCCAGTCCTGGCCGCGCGCCCCGACGGTGGTGACGAGCCAGCCGGAGGCCGGGTCGTAGGCCGTGCGCCCGGGCGGCGCCACCGCCCGCGACCGGGTCTCCCAGCCGGCCAGCAGGATGCCCGCGTCACGCCCGGCGGACTCGCAGGCCAGCACCTGGTGGGCGAGGTTCTCCAGCAGCACCGGGCGGCCGGCCAGCCTGGCCACCTGGGCGAGGACCTCCGTCGGCGAGGCGCCCTCGACCGACAGCTCGGTGAAGACCTCGTGGAGCTGCTCGGAGGCCCGCAGCTCTTCGAGCTGGATGTCGATGATCCGGGCGTGCACCGACTCGGTGATCTGGACGAACGGGGTCTCCCTGGTCAGCACGATGACCGGCAGCCCGTGCTCCTCGGCGGCCTTGAGCACCGCCCGCGGCAGCTCGCGGACGAACCGGCGGCCGAGCTCCACGACCAGCCCGGAGGCGCCGACGTCGGCCAGCGCGCCGATGTAGTCGGCCAGTTTGTCGGGGTCGTCGGGCAGCGCCACGCCGGTGGTCAGCACCAGCTCGCCGCCGCGCAGCAGTCCGGCGATCTCGGCGATCTCGCCGACGTGCACCCACCGCACCCGCGTGTCCAGCCGGTCGGCGCCCGCGACCACGCGCGGGCCACCCCGGCGCACGGTTTCGAGTTCGAGGACGTCGGCGATGGTGGGGAGCACGGGGCAGAGCCTAGCCGATCGATCTGTAAGAACGGGAATGCGTCACTTTACGCTCTGTCAGGAGCCGAGGTCGTCCTCGCGGTATTCCCCGCGGGGCTCGCGCACCCGGAGCTCGACCCGGCGGATCTTGCCGGAGATGGTCTTGGGCAGCTCGCCGAACTCCAGCCGCCGCACCCGTTTGTACGGGGCCAGCCCCCGCCGGCAGTGCTCGAAGATCGACCGCGCCAGCTCCTCGCCCGGCTCGAACCCGGGGGCCGGCGTGACGTACGCCTTGGGCACCGCCAGGCGCACCGGGTCGGGGGCGGGCACCACGGCGGCCTCGGCCACCCCCTCGTGCTCCAGCAGCACGCTCTCCAGCTCGAACGGCGAGATGCGGTAGTCGGAGGCCTTGAAGACGTCGTCGGTGCGGCCGACGTACGTGATGTAGCCGTCGGCGTCGCGGGTGGCGACGTCGCCCGTGTGGTAGTAGCCGTCGCGCATCGCCTCGGTCGAGCCGTCCAAGGGGCCGCCCACGTAGCCGGCCATGAGGCCCATCGGCCGGCGGCCGTCGAGGGGGAGGCAGATCTCGCCGTCGTCGCCCTCCTCGCCGGTGTGCGGGTCGAGCAGCACGATCGCGTAGCCGGGCAGCGGCCGGCCCATCGAGCCCGGCTTGACCGGCTCGCCGGGCGGGTTGCCGATCTGCGCGGTGGTCTCGGTCTGGCCGTAGCCGTCGCGGATGGTGATGCCCCACGCCTTGCGCACCTGGTCGATGATCTCCGGGTTGAGCGGCTCGCCGGCGGCCACGGCGGCGCGCAGCGGCAGCTTCCAGGCGGCGAGGTCCTCCTGGATGAGCATCCGCCAGACGGTCGGCGGGGCGCAGAACGTGCTCACGCGCTCGTCCCGCAGCACTTCGAGCAGCGCCGGGGCGGAGAAGCGGCGGTAGTCGTGGACCAGCACGGTCGCGCCGGCGTTCCACGGCGCGAAGACGTTGCTCCAGGCGTGCTTGGCCCAGCCGGGCGAGGAGACGTTGAGATGCACCTCGCCGGGGCGGACGCCGATCCAGTGCATCGTGGACAGGTGGCCCGCCGGGTAGGAGGCGTGGGTGTGCTCGACCAGCTTCGGCTGGGAGGTGGTGCCGGAGGTGAAGTAGAGCAGCAGCGGGTCGCCGGCCCTGGTGGGCCCGTCGGGCTCGAAGCCGGGCGGGGTGTCGTACGCCTCGTGGAAGGGCAGCCAGTTGTAGGCGTCGCCGACGGCGATCCTGGTGAACTCGCCCGGCCCGAACTTCCCGGCGTCCTCGGCGCCCGCGATCACGTGCGCGACGCCCCCGCGCTCGACCCGCTCGGCGACGTCCTTGGCCGTGAGCAGCGTGGTGGCGGGGATGACGACGGCGCCCAGCTTCATCGCGGCCAGCAGCGCCTCCCACAGCTCGGGCTGGTTGCCCAGCATGAGCAGGACGCGGTCGCCGCGGCGCACGCCCTGGCGGCGCAGCCAGGTCGCGACCTGGCCGGAGCGGGCCGACAGCTCGGCGAAGGTGTAGCGGGCCGGATGGTCGCCGACTATCTTGAGCGCCACGGCGTCGGGGGTCTCGGCGGCGAGCACCCCGTCGAACCAGTCGAGCGCCCAGTTGAACTCCGTCAGCTCCGGCCAGCGGAAGTCGCGGCGGGCGGTGGCGGGGTCGGCGTTCAGCAGGAGGTCGCGGGCGGCGCGGAAATCGCTCATGTCCGGGATCCTGCTACGCCGGCAGCCGTCGCTCAAGGCCGTCGAGCACCGACACCAGGCCGAAGTCGAAGGCCATCGCGCGCATGACCCGCGGGTCCTCGGGGGCGGCGGTCTCGATCCCCTTCATGAGCTCGGGGTGCCCGGCCGCGACCTTCGCGAGCGCGGCCCGCGCCGCGGTGGTGTCCCAGGTGCCCTCCACCGCCGTGTCCCAGGCGATCTCCGGGATGGTCATGCCGAAGATGTAGGCGGTGAGCGTGGCGCCGGCGAAGTCGATGTCGGCGCCGGCGAACCCGGCCAGCCGGAACGTGCGCCGCATGCGCTCGCTGACGCCGATGGCGTGCGGGCCGAGCGCGGGCAGGCGGCCGAGGAGGTCGGCCGACCAGGGATGGTTGAGCATCGCCTGCCGCATGCTGTGGGCCAGGACGGAGGCGACCTCGCGCCAGTGCGCCTCGTCGGGGTCGGGGACGGTGATCTCGGCCCACACCTCGTCGTAGGCCAGCTCCAGCAGGTCGTCCTTGGTGGCGACGTACCAGTAGATGCTGGTGGCGCCGGACATCAGCTTCGCGCCGAGCTTGCGCATGCTGAGCCCCTTGAGCCCTTCGGCGTCGAGCAGCTCCACGGCAGCCCTGACGATCTCCTCGCGGCTGCGTCCGGGGCCGGCGGGCTTGCTGCGCGGCTCGCGGGTCCAGACGGAGGTGAACTGCCTGCTCATGGCTCCAGGATAAATCCACTCGCACAGTGTTCGAGGACTGCCCTACAGTGTGCGAGTGACCTCGAACACTGTACGAGACCCTCGTCGCTGGTGGATTCTCGTCGTCCTGTGCCTGGCCCTGCTGGTCCTGGTCGTCGACAACACCGTGCTGAACCTGGCGATCCCCTCGCTCAACAAGGAGATGGGCGCCACTCCGTCGGACATCCAATGGATCATCGACGCGTACGTGCTGGCCTACGCGGGCCTCCTGCTCACCTCGGGAGCCCTGTCCGACCGGTACGGCCGCCGCCGCCTGCTCATCATCGGCCTGGTCTTCTTCGGCGGCGCCTCGCTGCTGGCCGTGCTGGTGACGGAGCCCTGGCAGCTCATCGCCGCGCGGGCGCTCATGGGCGTCGGCGGCTCGCTCGTCATGCCGTCCACGCTGTCGATCCTGCTGACCGTCTTCGACGAGGACGAGCGGCGCAAGGCGATGGCCGCCTGGAGCGCCGTGGCGCTGGTCGGCCTGGTGTCGGGCCCGACCCTCGGCGGCTTCCTGCTCGCGCACTACTGGTGGGGCTCGATCTTCCTGCTGAACGTGCCGATCGCGGCCGTCGCCGTCGTCGCCGCCCTCGTGCTCATGCCCGAGAGCCGCAGCGAGAGCCGGCGGATCGACCCCGTGGGCGTCGTGCTGTCCAGCGCTGGCCTCACCGCCGCCGTCTACGTGATCATCGAGCGCGAGTGGAACATCCCCGTCATCGCGGTGGCGGTGCTCGCGCTGGCCGCCTTCGTGGTGTGGGAGCGCCGGCAGGACCAGCCGATGCTGCCGCTGCACCTGTTCGCCGACCGCAACTTCGGCGGCGCGTCGTTCTCGATCCTGCTGATGTCGTTCGGCGCGGGCGCGGTGATGCTGATGCTCACCCAGTACCTGCAGTTCGTGCTGGGCTACTCCGAGATCCAGGCCGGGCTCGCCATGCTGCCGTACGCCGTGGCCGCCGCCGTCTTCAACGGCGTGGGCGCGGGGCTCGGGCAGCGGGTGAGCAACCGGGTGCTGGTCGGCGCCGGACTGGCGCTCATGGCCGGCGGCTTCGTCGTCATGGCCCTGACCACCGGTTACGGCGGGCTGCTCGCCGGGCTGGTTGTCATGGGCGTCGGCGGCGGGCTGGCCGGGCCGTCGGCGTACGCCTCGCTGATGAACGCGATCCCCGTCGAGCACGCGGGCGTCGGGTCGGCGCTCAACGACACCGTCCAGCAGGTCGGCGTGGCGCTCAGCATCGCGGTCCTCGGCAGCGTGCTGGCCGGGCGCTACACGGCCGGGATGCCCGCCGGTCTGCCGGAGGCGGCCAGGGAGTCGATCGGCGGGGCGCACCTCGCCGGCCTGGCCGAGCCCGCGAACGCGGCCTTCACCTCCGCCATGCATCTCGGCTCGTGGGTGGGCGCGGCCTTCTGTGTGGCGGCGGCCCTGCTCGCCGTGTCGGTGCTGCGCCCGCCGAAGCCCGCCGCCGAGCAGGAGCCGGTTTACAGCTCGTAACCCGATTTTCCGGTAAGCCGACACATTGCACGTATGAGGACGGGGAGCGGGACGGGATACTCGATAGCATGTCGGAGCTACTAGCGCGCCATCGGGCAGTGATGCCGAACTGGCTGGCGCTCAACTACAACGAGCCCATCGAGATCGTCAGCGGCAAGGGCAACCGGGTCGTCGACGCCGACGGCAAGAGCTACCTCGACTTCTTCGCCGGCATCCTGACCAACATGATCGGCTACGACGTGCCCGAGGTGCGCGAGGCCGTCGAGCGTCAGCTCGCCACCGGCGTCGTGCACACCAGCACGGTCTACCTGCTCCGCGGTCAGGTCGAGCTGGCCGAGAAGATCGCGCGGCTGTCCGGCATCCCCGACGCCAAGGTCTTCTTCACCAACTCCGGCACCGAGGCCAACGAGACGGCGCTGCTGCTGGCCACGTACGCGCGCAAGAGCGACCAGGTGCTCGCCATGCGGCAGAGCTACCACGGCCGCAGCTTCGGCGCGGTCAGCGTCACCTCCAACCGGTCCTGGAAGAACAACTCCCTCTCCCCGCTCAACGTGCACTTCCTGCACGGCGCCGACCGGCACCTGACGCAGTTCAAGGGCCTGTCGGACGCCGACTACATCGCCGCGTGCGTGGACGACCTGCGCCACGTCCTCGCCACGGCCGTCTCCAACGACGTGGCGGCGCTCATCGCCGAGCCGATCCAGGGCGTGGGCGGGTTCACCATGGCGCCCGACGGGCTGTTCGCGGCGTACAAGGAGGTGCTGGACGAGCAGGGCATCCTGTTCATCTCCGACGAGGTGCAGACCGGCTGGGGCCGCACCGGCAGCGCGTTCTTCGGCATCCAGGACCACGGCGTCACGCCCGACGTGATCACTTTCGCGAAGGGTCTCGGCAACGGCTTCGCCGTGGGCGGTCTCGTGGCCAGGGGCGACCTCATGGACGGCCCGCACGCCGTGGGCCTGTCGACCTTCGGCGGCAACCCGATCTCCATGGCCGCCGCCAACGCCACCCTCGACTACGTGCTCGACCACGACCTCCAGGCCAACGCGGCGCGTACGGGGGCCATCATCATCGACGGGCTCAAGGAGGCCGCCAAGCGGCTGTCGGTCGTCAAGGACGTACGCGGCAAGGGCCTGATGTTCGCCGTCGAGCTGGAGAGCCCCGCCCAGGCGGCCCGCTTCATGGAGGAGACCAAGAGGGCGGGCCTGCTGGCGGGCAAGGGCGGCCTCTACGGCACCGCCATCCGGATGGCCCCGCCGCTCACCCTCACGGTGGAGGAGGCGGTCGAGGGCCTCGGCATCATCGTCGGCGCCCTGGAGACCATCGACGCGGAGGCGGCGCAGCAGTGAAGTCGGTCACCCACTGGATCAACGGCGCTCCCGCCGAGGGCGGCTCGGGCCGTACGGCCGAGCTGTTCGACCCGGCCACCGGCGAGGTGTCCGGCCACGTCGCGCTGGCGGACGTCGCCGACGTGGACGCCGCGGTCGCCGCGGCGGTCGCGGCCTTCCCCGCCTGGCGGGACGCCTCCCTGGTCAAGCGCGCCCAGGTGCTGTTCCGCTTCCGCGAGCTGATGGTCGCCCACCGCGACGAGCTGGCCGCGCTGATCTCCGCCGAGCACGGCAAGGTGCACTCCGACGCGCTCGGCGAGGTGGCCCGCGGCCTGGAGGTCGTCGAGTTCGCCTGCGGCATCCCGCACCTGCTCAAGGGCGGCTTCAGCGAGGGCGTCTCGACCCGGGTCGACTCCTACTCGATCCGTCAGCCGCTCGGCGTGGTGGCGGGGATCACCCCGTTCAACTTCCCCGCGATGGTGCCGATGTGGATGTTCCCGCTGGCCATCGCCTGCGGCAACGCCTTCGTGCTGAAGCCGTCGGAGAAGGACCCGTCGGCGTCGCTGCTGATGGCGCGGCTGTGGCAGGAGGCCGGGCTGCCCGACGGCGTGTTCAGCGTCGTCCAGGGCGACAAGACGGCGGTGGACCGGCTGCTGGAGCACCCCGACGTGCGCGCCGTGTCGTTCGTCGGCTCCACTCCGATCGCCCGCTACGTCTACGAGACCGGCACCGCCCACGGCAAGCGGGTGCAGGCGCTCGGCGGCGCCAAGAACCACATGCTGGTGCTCCCCGACGCCGACCTCGACCTGGTGGCGGACGCGGCGGTCTCGGCCGGGTTCGGCTCGGCGGGTGAGCGGTGCATGGCGATCTCCGTCGTGCTGGCCGTGGACCCGGTCGGCGACGAGCTGGTCAAGAAGATCACCGAACGGGTGGACAGGCTCGTCCTCGGCCCCGGCGACGACCCCAAGTCCGAGATGGGCCCGCTGGTCACCCGCGAGCACCGCGACAAGGTCGCCTCCTACCTGGACCTCGGCGTCGAGGAGGGCGCGGAGCTGGTCGTGGACGGCCGGCACACGGCGGTCCTGGGCGGCGGCACGGCGGCCGACGCGCCGGGGTTCTGGCTCGGGCCGACGGTCCTCGACCGGGTGCCGCCCGGCTCGCGCACGCACACCGAGGAGATCTTCGGCCCGGTGCTGTCGATCGTGCGGGTGGGCTCGTACGAGGAGGGCCTGGAGCTCATCAACGGCGGCGAGTACGGCAACGGCACGGCCATCTTCACCAACGACGGCGGCGCCGCCCGGCGCTTCCAGAACGAGGTGGAGGTCGGCATGGTCGGCATCAACGTGCCGATCCCGGTGCCGATGGCCTTCTACAGCTTCGGCGGCTGGAAGGCGTCGCTGTTCGGCGACACGCACGTGCACGGCACCGAGGGCGTGCACTTCTACACCCGCGGCAAGGTGGTCACCTCCCGCTGGCTCGACCCCTCCCACGGGGGCGTGAACCTGGGCTTCCCCACCAACAAGTGAGCCCTCGGCCCGGGTCCCGGTAAGCTCCTTGGCACCGGGGCGAGGGGACCCGGGCAAGAGGGGGGCATCGTGCATCGCCGACGTACGTACGCGCTGGCGCTCGCCACGGCGGCGCTGGTGTCCGGCACGGGCGCGGCGAGCCCGACCCCCTCCCCGTCGCCCACCCCCACCGCTTCCGCCACGCAGAGCGACGGCACGCTGCAGATCCTCACCTACCGGGGCTTCGCCGAGTACGGCGGCGTCAGCCCCCGCTTCAACTGGGTGGGCGACTTCGAGAAGGAGACCGGCTGCCGGATCGCCAAGCTCGACACCGTGCAGACCGCCGAGGACATGATGCGCCAGCTCCAGACCAGGTCCTACGACCTGGTCTCGGCCGGCCCCGCGCTCGCCGCCGGCCTCGTCGCGGCCAAGCAGGTGCAGCCCGTCGATCCGGCGAAGATCAGCAGTTACGGCGACCTCGACAAGCGCTTCCGCGACATGACGACGGTGTCCGGCAAGGTCTACGGCGTCCCCTACCTGTGGGGCTACCACGAGTTCGTCTACGACCCGGCGCGGGTCAAGGGCGAGCTGAAGGAGGCGTTCACCTCCGAGCGCGCCGCGCTCCGCGACAGCCCGATGACGATCGCCGACGCCGCGCTCGCGGCCGGCGAGGACGACCCCTACGCGCTCACCGAGGAGCAGCTCGACACGGCCATGGGGCTGCTGGAGGGGGCGAAGGCGCGCACCTACTGGTCCAACCCGCTCGACCTGGTCAAGGGCTTCGCCACGGGCGAGCTCGACTACGCCCAGGCCACCCCTTACTACCGGCTGCTGCTGCAGAAGGCCGGCAAGCAGGTCAAGACGGTCCCGGCGGGCGAGACGACCGGCTGGGTCGACTCCTGGATGCTGGGCGCGAACGTCCCCGACACGTCCTGCGCCTACCGCTGGCTCAACTGGATGGCCGCGCCGGACGCGCAGCGCGACGCGGCCGCGTGGGTGGGCCTCGCGCCCGCCAACGACAAGGCGTGCAAGGGGCGGGCCAGGCAGGTCTGCCAGATGTACGGGGTGGGCGACGCCAAGAGGCTGTCGCGGGTGCGTTTCGCCGAGCGGCCGCCGGCGGACTGCCGGGCGGGGGAGGGCGGGTGCCCTGACTACGACGCCTGGGCCGAGCGGTGGCGCGAGCTGGCGAAATAGAGCCGGAGCGCGGTACTTAACGGGACGGGAAGGCCACCACGGTGGCGAGGGGCGCGGGCATGAGGGCCTCGGCGCAGTCGGCGCAGGCCAGCACGGCCGAGTCGTCGGGCAGCCGGCCCACGCGCACGCGCGGCCGCGGCCACCGCTTGTGGCAGACGACGCACACGTCACCCTCGCGCTGAGCCCAGCTCAGGCCCTCAGGGTCGAACGTCAACATACTCCGCGCCGTTCTTGTCGGACCCCAGTTCATCACGTTCCCAGCAGCCATCGCCCATCCGTACGTCGGATCCGTTATAACCCCTGACCGCGGCCATGAGCGTCCAGCTGAGCGTCAAGTCAGGGTGAATTCTCTACCCAACTGACCGGCTTTACACCAACAAAATCGGGCATCCAGCCACAAGCTGGATGCCCGATATCGATTGGTATCTACAGTTCGGCGATGGCTTTCTCAAGGATCCCCAGGCCCTCTTCGAGCAGGTGCTCGGGCATGACCAGCGGGGGCAGGAAGCGCAGGACGTTGCCGTACGTGCCGGCGGTCAGCACCAGCAGGCCCTCGGCGTGGCAGCGCTTGACGACCGCCTGGACGGCGGTGGGGTTCGGCTCCTTGGTGCCGGGCTCGACCAGCTCGATCGCGATCATCGCGCCCCGGCCGCGCACGTCGCCGATCACGTCGAAGCGCTCCTTCATCGACTCCAGGCGCGGGAGCATGATCTCGCCGATGCGGCGGGCCTTCGCGACGAGGTCCTCCTCCTCGATGGTCTCCAGCACGCCCAGGGCGGCCTCGCAGGCGAGGGGGTTGCCGCCGTACGTGCCGCCGAGCCCGCCGACGTGCACCGCGTCCATCAGCTCCGCGCGGCCGGTCACGGCGGCCAGCGGCAGGCCGCCCGCGATGCCCTTGGCGGTGGCGATGATGTCGGGGACGACGCCCTCGTCCTCGCAGGCGAACAGGGTGCCGGTGCGGGCGAAGCCGGTCTGCACCTCGTCGGCCACGAACACGATGCCGTTGTCCTTGCAGAACTCCGCGATGCGCGGCAGGAAGCCCCTGGCCGGCACGATGAAGCCGCCCTCGCCGGCGATCGGCTCGATCACCACGGCGGCCACGTTCTCGGCGCCGATCTGCTTGGTGATGGCGTCGATGGCCTGCGCGGCGGCCTCCTCGGCGCAGTTGTCCGGGCCGGTCGGCCACCGGTACGGGTACGCCAGCGGCACCCGGTACACCTCCGGCGCGAACGGGCCGAACCGGTGCTTGTAGGGCATGTTCTTGGCGGTCAGCGTCATCGTCAGCAGCGTGCGGCCGTGGTAGCCGTGCTCGAAGACGACGACCGCCTGGCGGCCGGTGGCGTGCCTGGCGACCTTCACGGCGTTCTCGACGGCCTCGGCGCCCGAGTTGACGAGGAAGGTGCGCTTCTCGTGGTCGCCCGGGGTGAGCTCGTTCAGCTTCTCGCAGACCCGGACGTACGACTCGTACGGGGTCACCATGAAACAGGTGTGGGTGAAGTCCGCGACCTGCTTCTGGACCCGCTCGACGACCTTGGGCGCGGCGTTGCCGACGTTCGTGACGGCGATGCCGGAGCCGAAGTCGATCAGCGAGTTGCCGTCGGCGTCCTCCACGACGCCGCCGCCGGCGCGGGTGACGAAGACCGGCAGTGTGGTGCCGATGCCGGCCGGGACGGCCGCCTGCTTGCGGGCCAGCAGCTCCTGGGACTTGGGGCCGGGGATCGCGGTGACGACGCGCCGCTCCTGCGGAATGCTCATGTCTCCGACGCTACGGTGGCCTTCTACCTGGGCCGATACGTCGATATGGCACACTGGGGGTGCTCGTCTTCGCCGGAATGGACAAAACCGTATGCCGCCTACGCTGCAGACCGTCGTGCGCCGGATGGGCCTGCGGCCGCTGGCCGGAGGGCTGCCGCCGGACACCGTGGTGCGCTGGGTGGCGGTGAGCGAGCTGGCCGACCCCACGCCCTACCTGGAGGGTGACGAGCTGCTGCTCACCACCGGGCTGCGGCTGGAAGGCGACCTGGCCGGATATGTCGGGCGGCTCGTGGCGCGGGGCGTCGCCGGGCTCGGCTTCGGCGTCGGGGTCTCCCACGCCGAGGTGCCCCCCGCCCTCGTCGAGGCGGCCGGGCGGGCGGGGCTGCCGCTGCTGGAGGTGCCGCGCGAGACGCCGTTCATCGCCATCGGCAAGGCCGTCAGCGAGCTGCTGGCCGCCGAGCAGTACGAGGAGATCACCCGCGCCTTCGCCGCGCAGGGGCGGCTCACCCGGGCGGCGCTGCGGCCCGAGGGCATGCACGCGGTCGTCGACCGGCTGGCCAAGGAGGTCGGCGGATGGGCGGCGCTGCTCGACGAGACCGGCGCGGTCCGCCACGCCACGCGCGGGGCCCGTACGGAGGGGGTCACGGCCGAGCTCGGCCGGCTCCTCACCGGCCACCCCAGGCCCTTCGCGGCGGGGGAGGAGCGGCCGGGGGAGGGCGGCCGGGGGCGGTGGCCGGCCAGCCTGGCGCTGTCCGGGCCGGGGGAGCACATCGTGGTGCAGCCACTGGGCGGCGCACGGCCTCGTGGGTTCTTCGCCGTGGGGGCCAGGGAGGCGTTCTCGCCGGTCACCCACACGGTGATCAACGCCGCGGGCTCGCTCCTCACGCTCGCCATGGAGCAGGGACGCACCCAGGCCGCGGCCGAGCGCCGCGTCCGGTCGGCGGCGCTGGACCTGCTGCTGTCCGGGGCCGGGCAGCAGGCGCGTGACGTGCTGGCCGCGCTCGGCGGGCGGCTGCCCGAGCCGCCGCTCACGGTGCTCGCCGCGCGGGCCGACGCCCTGGACGTGCTGGAGACCCGGGTCTTCGCGGCCCCCGAGCCCCACGCCGGCGACGTGGTGTTCGCGCTCGTGCCGGAGGCGCTGGTGGAGGAGGTGGCGGGGGAGGCGGACGCGCCCGTCGGAGTCAGCCTGCCCGCCACGTACGACCCGGCGTCCCTGACCACCGCCCTCGACCAGGCCAGGCGTGCCCTCGCCGCCGCCCAGCACCCCACCGGCCCTCGGGTGGTGCGGTTCGGGGAGCTGGCCGGGCAGGGTCTGCTGGGGCTGCTGGACCAGGCCACGGCCCAGGCGTTCGCGACCGCGCTGCTGGCGCCGCTGACGGCGTACGGGTCCCGCGCCGATCTGGTCGAGTCGCTGCGCGCTTATTTGGAGAGCAACGGCCACTGGGACGCCGCCGCCCAGCGGCTCGGCATCCACCGGCACACCCTGCGCTACCGCATGCGCCGGGTCGGCGACCTGCTGGGCCGCGACCTCGACGATCCCGGAGTGCGCGCGGAGCTGTGGCTCGCCCTGGAGGCGGCCCGCCGTTACCCGGTCACTTCTTGCGCGACCGGTAGCAGCTGACGACGGCGGTGGTCACGGTCTCGTACGTGCTGCCGTCGCGCAGGTGCCCGGCCCGCTCCAGGCTGATCGCCCCCTGGGCGGCGGCCCACAGCGCGTCGGCGACCTTGCGCGGCTGGGTCGGCGCGAGATAACCGGCCGAGATGCAGTCGGCGATCACCCGGTCGAGGATGTTGAGCGCGGCCCGGGCCAGCGTACGGGCGCGCTCGCTCGGCTCGAACCCGGGGATGGCCCGCTCGAACATGAGGCTGTAGTAGCCAGGCTCGGCCAGGCACGCCTCCCGGTAGGCCGGCCCGAGGGCGTTGAGGTGCTCCAGCGGGTCGCGCCGCTGCGGCACCGACTCGAGAAAACGGCGGAAGCGCTCGAACCCCTCCAGATAGAGCGCCTCCGCCAGGCCCTCCCGGTTGCCGAACATCGTGTAGATGACCGTCGTCGTGCAGCCCGCCTCGGCGGCGATGCGGCGCATCGTCAGGCTCTCGGGCCCGTCCGTCTCCAGCAGGTTGACCGCCACGTCGAGCAGGCGGGAACGCAGTTCGTCATGGCCGGCGCGCTCTCCCAGGAGATAGGCGCCCTGCAGCCCCATGGGCGTCGAGGTCATGAGACCACCTCCCCGGCGGCCGAGGACTTCGTCGTCCTGGTGACCTCACGCTGCTCGGTCACGGGGCCCACGCCTTTCTGATCGGGGGCCCGCCGCGCTGGAGACCCGCACTCGATGACTTAGCCAAGGCGGAGTTCCCTCAAACCCCTCCCCACGGTAAACATCCCGAATTAGGTCTACTTCTGTTACATCCTGGGTATACAGAGGGGCTTGTACTTAACGGTGAGCGGTCGCGAGGCTCTTGTGCAACGTGGTGTAATTCCCCGGTCCCGGGCGTGACATAACGTCTCCGTATGGACGTGCGTAGCTTCTGGCTGAACGGCAGCCCGGCGACCGGGGACTCCGAGCTCACTGTCACCAACCCCCACGACGGCCGGGAGGTCGGCCGGCACTCCGTGCCCACCGACGCCCAGGTGGAGGAGGCCGTCGCGGGCGCCCACGCGGTCGCGAAGGAGGCCGCCGCCCTCCCCGTGCACGTGCGCGCCGAGGCCCTGGCCCACGTCTCGCGCCGGCTGGCCGAGCGGGCCGACGAGATCGCCCGGCTCATCTCCGCCGAGAACGGCAAGCCCATCCTCTGGGCGCGCGGTGAGGTCTCGCGGGCCGTCGCCACGTTCCGCTTCGCCGCAGAGGAGACCCGCCGCTGGTCGGGTGAGGTCCAGCGGCTCGACACCGAGCCGGCCGCGAACGGGCGTCTGGCGTACGTGTCGCGGGTGCCGAAGGGCCCCGTGCTGGCGATCACCCCGTTCAACTTCCCGCTGAACCTCGTCGCGCACAAGGTGGCCCCGGCCCTCGCCGTCGGCGCGCCGGTCATCGTCAAGCCCGCGCCCGCCACCCCGCTGTCGGCGCTGGTGCTCGGCGAGATCCTGGCCGAGACCGACCTGCCCGCGGGCATCTTCTCGGTGCTGCCCCTGCCGAACGAGCGCGCCGCCGCCCTCGTCGACGACCCGCGCCTGCCGGTCGTGTCGTTCACCGGCTCCGCGCCCGTCGGCTACGCCATCGCCGACCAGGTGCCGCGCAAGCACGTGACGCTGGAGCTGGGCGGCAACGCGGCGGCCGTCGTCCTCGCCGACGCCGACCTCGACTGGGCCGCCCAGCGCGTCGCCCTCTACTCCAACTACCAGGCCGGGCAGAGCTGCATCGCCGTCCAGCGGGTGATCGTCGAGCAGCCCGTGTACGACGCCTTCGTCGAGCGCCTGCTGCCCGCCGTCGAAGCCCTCGTCACCGGCGACCCGGCCGACGAGAAGACCCAGGTGGGGCCGCTCGTGTCGGAGGCCGCCGCCGAGCGGGTCGAGCAGTGGGTCCAGGAGGCCGTGGCCGGCGGCGCCCGCCTGCTGGCCGGCGGCACCCGCGACGGCGCCACGATCGCGCCGACCGTGCTCGCCGACGTCCCGCAGGACGCCAAGGTCGCCTGCGAGGAGGTCTTCGGCCCGGTGCTGATCCTGCAGCCGGCCGCCTCGATCGACGAGGCGTACGCGATGGTCAACGACTCGAAGTACGGCCTGCAGGCCGGCGTCTTCACCCGCTCCCTCGACGCCGCCTTCCGCGCGAACCGTGAGCTGGAGGTGGGCGGCGTCATCATCGGCGACGTGCCCTCCTACCGGGCCGACCAGATGCCGTACGGCGGCGTCAAGGACTCCGGGATCGGCCGCGAGGGGCTGCACTCGGCGATGGAGGATTACACGTACGAGAAGGTCATGGTCCTCACCGGCCTCACCCTCTGATCTCCGCGGCCGACCGTGGCGCGCGTCCTCACCCCTGAGAGCTGAGGGCGCGCGCCACCGTCAGGCTGTCCTCATAAATGTGGTAGCGGGTGATGAATCCGCCCTCGACCGTCAGCCGCAACGCGAACGGCGAGCTGTACGCGGCCCCGCCTTCCCCCCGCACCGTCTGGACGATCTCGCCGAACACGACGGCGTCCCTCCCGTCCACCAGGACCTGGGTCACGGACGTGCCGTTCAGCTCGGGCACGTGATACGCCGCGAGGGTCCGGAAGTGGTCCGCGACATCCGCCCTGGTCCGGCGGGGCCGGATCCACGGCACCGCCGGGTGCCCCTCGTCCGGCCAGTCGAGCCGCCAGTCGACCGGCTCGGCGAACAACGCGGCGACGCGCTCGTGATCGCCCGCGGCCATCCTGGTCAGCAGCTCTTCCACGACCTCACGGGTGCTCTTCTCGCTCATGCACCGACCCTCCCACCCCGGAGGTCAAGCCGTCGATTACCTCCCAGGTAGCCTCGGCCCGGCGGAATCCGGGGGGGAAGGCGACGGTGGACTTCGGACAACAACAGGTGACCGACGTCCTCACCACCGCGAGGCTTTCGCATGCATGAGCCCTATCTGACCGCTCCTCCGGATGCACCGTCGCAGGACGACGCCGTGTGGATCGAGCGGTCCTGGGACGAGCCCGAGTGTTTCGGCGCCGTTTTCGACGCCCACTACGCCGAGATCCACCGGTACGCCTCCCGGCGGCTCGGCCCGTACGCGGCCGACGACGTCGCCGCCGAGACGTTCGCCCTGGCCTTCCGCCGGCGCCGCCGCTTCGACCTGGGTCACCGCAGCGCCCGCCCCTGGCTGTACGGCATCGCGACCAACATCGTCAGCCGGCACCGCCGTGACGAGGTGCGCCTCCTGCGAGCCGTGGACCGGCTGAACCCCCTGGCGGAGCCGCCCCGGGGCCACGAGGACGAGGTGGCGGCCAAGGTGAGCGCGCAGCACGTCAAGGGCACGCTGGCTCGCGCCGTCGCCGCCCTGCCCGCCGCCCAGCGGGACGTGCTGCTGCTGGTGGCGCTCGCCGGGTTGAGTTACGACGAGGTGGCGCAGGCCCTGGACGTGCCCTTCGGCACGGTGTCCTCGCGGCTCAACCGGGCTCGCGGGAAGCTGCGCAAGGCGCTGGGCGAGAAGAACCCCCTGCTCGATGAGGAAGAGGCCTGACGATGAACGACCTGGATCTCGTCCGCGGCGTCTACGACGACCCGCCTCCTCCGTCCACGGCCACCGCGGCGGCCGCCCGCCGTCGCATGCTGAGCCAGGACGACCGACTGCCGGCGCGCCGCCTCACGTGGCGCATGCCGCTCGGCCTGGTGGCCGCCGCCACGGCCACGGCGGTGGCGGCGGTCCTGGCGTTCTCGCCCGGTGGCGACTCCGTACGACCTCGTCCCAGCGTGACGATGGACCAGTCGCCCCGCGGCATGATGCTGGCCGCCGCCACCCAGGCGGAGCTGCAGCAGGAGGGCCGCTACTGGTACACGCACCAGCGCACCGCCTTCGCGGCGCTCGCGCTCGGCCGCACCGGCGGGTACGTCGTGGAGGAACGCACCGAGTTCTTCGCATGGACGGGACAACGCCGTGGCGACGGCGCTTCCTTCTACGGTCGTGACTTCCCTGGCAAGCTGCAGACCGAGGCAGACGTGGACGCCTGGCGCGCGGCGGGCTCCCCGTCGAGCTGGCAGATCCGTTCGTCGGGCCGTACCAGGACTCTCGCGGCCAAGCCCGGCCCCTGGCAGGAGGCCGACCCGGACGCCCGGGGCGGCGGCGCGTTCGACATCGGCGGCCTCGGCCACTTCACCTACCAGGAACTCCAGGACCTGCCCACCGACCCGCAGGACCTGCGCGAGCTGCTGTGCGAGGGCTCGATCAAGCTCGCCGACGGCCGCACCGGCGCGCCGAAGAGCTGCGAGGAGCCCACGAGCGTGCTCGACCAGGTCTTCTCCCTGCTCGCGAACACGCCCGTCCCGCCCAAGGTGCGAGCCGGTCTCATGCGCCTGATCACCGACCATCCCGGCGTGCAGCGGCTGGGGGCCGTCAAGGATTCACTCGGACGTGCCGCGGTCGGGCTCGCGGCCCCGTTCGAGAGCGCCGACGGCCGCGGGACGATCCAGCGGCAGGTGCTCTTCGACCAGCGCACCGGCGAACTGCTGGGCAGCCGGGACATCCAGCTCGAACCGGGCCCGGACAGCGAGAAGTGGCAGGTCACCGGCCGGGTGCTGGACTACTGGGCGATCGTGGACTCGGGCTGGACCGATGCCCGGCCCGTCCTGCCCAGGTAGCCGACGCCGAGGAGGTCCTTCGGCCCGCTGCCGATCCTCAGAGATCCCTTCCGGCCTCTGACTTGGACAGCCGGTGAGCCAAGGACTCCAGCGTGGCGATGATCTGGGTGACCTCCGCAGGCTCGACGCCCAATGCCCTGGCCAGGACGTCATCGACCGTCGCC
Source organism: Nonomuraea bangladeshensis (assembly GCF_039529455.1). Classification (NCBI taxonomy): domain Bacteria; kingdom Bacillati; phylum Actinomycetota; class Actinomycetes; order Streptosporangiales; family Streptosporangiaceae; genus Nonomuraea; species Nonomuraea bangladeshensis. The sequence continues at coordinate 889,398 of NZ_BAAAMV010000001.1, read as the reverse complement.
GCGTCGGCCTGCCGCTGTCCTTGCTCACGCATGCCCGGCGCGGGGCGTACCAGAGTGCGCCGCCGGTCGGTGGGGTCCGGCTCGGTGACCATCACCCCGGTGTCGCGGAACTTGGCGACCGTCGCCGACACCAGGCTCTGCGGGAAGCCGGTGCGATCGGTGATCTCGCCGATGGAGCTGCCGGAGTGCTCGAAGACGTCGACGAGGATCGTGCGGGCACTGGCCGGCAGCGCGTGGAAGCCCGACCGGGGAATGGCGTCCTGACCGATCCGGATCAACTTGTGTCCCAGCAGGAACAGTTCGAGCCCGTTCATGACGTCCATGATGCACCAATCGACAGATGTATCTGTAATCTGATACATCTGTTTTTAGATGCATCTCTGAGTCGATGCATCACGGATGAAGGGCACCGCTGATGATCTCGAAGAACCTGCACGTCCCCGGAGCGCGACTGCGCTACCTTCTGCGCGGCACCGGTCCGCTGCTTCTCCTGGTCGCGGGCGGGGACGGAGACGCCGCCGCCAGTGACGACCTGGCCGCCCAGCTCGCCGACAGGTACACGGTCCTCACCTACGACCGCCGTGGCCTGTCGGCCAGCACCCTCGACGACCCCGGTGATCCTCCGACCGTCACCACCCATGCCGATGACCTGCACCACCTGCTCGCCGCGCTCACCACCGAGCCCGCCTACGTCTACGGCAGCAGCATCGGCGCGCTGATCTGCCTCGAACTGGTCTCCCGCCACCCTGAGCAGGTCGGCGTCCTGGTCGCGCACGAGCCTCCCGCGACGCAACTGCTCCCTGAGCCCGAGCGCAGCCGCGCCAGGCAGGAGCAGCAAGAGGTCGAGGACACCCACCGGGCACAAGGCGCTCTCGCCGCCCTGCGGAGGTTTGCGGCTCTCGCGGCCATCGACCCGGCCGACCGTGAACCCGACGTCGCGACGACGCCGCCCGGGCCGGAGCGTCTGCCCAATCTGGAGTTCTTCCTGACCCACGACGCGCCGGCGGTCCGCCGTCATCTGCTGGATCTGTCCGCGCTCAAAGCGGCGTCCACCCGCATCCTGCCCGCTGTCGGTGAAGCCTCCGCGCACATCTGGGCACACCGATGCGGCCGCCTGCTCGCGCAGGAGCTCGGTGTCTCGTACGTGGAGTTTCCCGGCGGCCACAACGCGGGTGTGTTCCGGCCGCGCGCCTTCGCGGCACGTCTCCACGAGGTGCTCGACTCGGCGGGGGCTGCGCCCGGCCCGCTCGGGACGGACCGGGCGGGTGATGAACCCGCCCGGTGAAGGCCGTGTCAGCCGACCGTGACGACCGGGCCCGAGGTGGTGGGGGAGTCGTCGTCGAGGTCGATCTCGACGCCCATCTCCTCGGCCAGGCGCAGCGCCTCCTCGATCAGCGTCTCCACGATCTGCGACTCGGGGACGGTCTTGATGACCTCGCCCTTGACGAAGATCTGGCCCTTGCCGTTGCCCGAGGCGACGCCGAGGTCGGCCTCGCGGGCCTCGCCGGGGCCGTTGACGACGCAGCCCATCACGGCCACCCGCAGCGGCACCTTCAGGCCCTCAAGGCCGGCCTGCACCTGGTCGGCCAGGGTGTAGACGTCGACCTGGGCGCGTCCGCAGGACGGGCAGGAGACGATCTCCAGGCCGCGCTCGCGCAGGCCCAGCGACTCCAGGATCTGGGTGCCGACCTTGACCTCCTCGACCGGAGGGGCGGACAGCGAGACGCGGATGGTGTCGCCGATGCCCTCGGCGAGCAGGGCGCCGAAGGCGACCGCGGACTTGATCGTGCCCTGGAAGGCCGGGCCCGCCTCGGTGACGCCCAGGTGCAGCGGGTAGTCGCACTTGGCGGCGAGCAGGCGGTAGGCGTTGATCATGACGACCGGGTCGTTGTGCTTGACCGAGATCTTGATGTCGCGGAAGCCGTGCTCCTCGAACAGCGAGCACTCCCACAGGGCGGACTCGACCAGCGCCTCGGGGGTGGCCTTGCCGTACTTCTGCAGCAGGCGGGGGTCGAGGGAGCCGGCGTTGACGCCGATGCGGATCGGCACGCCGTGGTCGGCGGCGGCCTTGGCGATCTCGCTCACCTTGTCGTCGAACTTCTTGATGTTGCCCGGGTTGACCCGGACGGCCGCGCAGCCCGCCTCGATGGCGGCGAAGACGTACTTCGGCTGGAAGTGGATGTCGGCGATCACGGGGATCTGCGACTTCTTCGCGATGATGGGCAGCGCTTCGGCGTCGTCCTGGGACGGGACGGCCACGCGTACGATCTGGCAGCCGGACGCGGTCAGCTCGGCGATCTGCTGCAGGGTGGAGTTGACGTCGGCGGTCACCGTGGTCGTCATCGACTGCACCGAGACCGGCGCGTCGCCGCCCACGGGCACGTTGCCCACCATGATCTGGCGGGAGTGGCGACGTTCGGCGAGCGGCTTGGGACGGACCGACGGGATGCCGAGAGCTACGGAAGACATTTCAACCCTTACTGTGGCGACGAGTTCAAGTTTATGTAGCTAGCGGGACTGCCCCGCCGTGAGTTCGGCCGCACGGGCGCGGGCCCAGGCGTCGGCCGCGAGCACCTCGTCGACGGACTCGGCCGCGGTGACCCGGTGCTCCTCCACCACCTTGGCGACCGTGTCGACGATCGCCAGGAACGGCAGCCTGCCCCCCAGGAACGCCTCCACGCACACCTCGTTGGCGGCGTTGTAGACGGCGGGCGCGGTGCCGCCCTCGGTGCCGACGTGCCTGGCCAGGGCGACCGACGGGAATGCCACGTCGTCGAGGGGCTCGAAGGTCCAGGTGTGGGCCTTGGTCCAGTCGACGCCGCGGGCCGCGCCGGGGACGCGGTGCGGATGGCCGAGCGCGAGCGCGATCGGCAGGCGCATGTCGGGGGGACTGGCCTGGGCCATGGTGGAGCCGTCCACGTACTCGACCATGGAGTGGATGATCGACTGGGGGTGGACCACCACGTCGATGCGGTCGAAACCCAGGTCGAACAGCAGGTGCGCCTCGATGACCTCCAGCCCCTTGTTGACCAGGGTGGCCGAGTTGACGGTGATGACGGGGCCCATCGACCAGGTGGGGTGGGCCAGCGCCATCTCGGGCGTGACGCCGGTCAGCTCCTCGCGCCGCCGCCCGCGGAACGGGCCGCCGCTCGCGGTGACGACGAGGCGGCGGACGCTCGCCGGGTCGTACGCGCCGGGCCCCGCCGCCCACAGGCACTGCTGGAGCGCCGAGTGCTCGGAGTCGACGGGCAGGATCTGGCCGGGCGCGGCCAGCCGCTTGACCAGCGGGCCGCCGATGATCAGGGACTCCTTGTTGGCGAGGGCGAGGGTGCGGCCCGCCTCCAGCGCGACCAGCGTGGAGGTGAGGCCGAGCGCGCCGGTGATGCCGTTGAGCACGGTGTCGCAGCGCCAGGCCGCCGCCTCGGCGACCCCCTCGGGACCGGCCAGGACCTTGGGCCGGACGCCGTGCCCGGCCAGCGCCTCCTTCAGCGCGGGCACCGCCGCGGGGTCGGCCACCGCCACCGCCTCGACGCCGAACTCGGCCGCCTGCCGGGCGAGCAGGTCGACCTTGGCGCCGCCGGCCGCCAGCGCCACGACCTCGAAGCGGCCGGGGTCGGCGGCGACGACGTCGAGGGCCTGCGTGCCGATGGAGCCGGTGGAGCCGAGCAGGACGACGGACCTTGCGGGGGGACGGTGGGTCTCTGCGTGCACCTGTCCATTGTCCCCGGTACGGGACGCGCCCGGGCACGGGGTGCAGTACGTCCCGAAATTCGTTTACGTATGTGACGGCAGAGAATGAGCCGTATTTGTGCCGGAATATGGCTATATCGGTATGCGCATATCTTGAGAAATTCGCATATTGCGGCGGCTACCTTCCAACCTCACGTCCGGTTTCGGGAGGTACGTAATGCACCGCAGACTCGCTCTGCTCTCCACCCTTGCCCTCGCCATGGGGAGTGCCGCCGCGCTGCTGCCCGCACTGCCCGCGACTGCTGCGCAGGCCCAGCCCCCGGCCGGAGCCTCGGCTCAGCCCTCGGCCGGGGGTCTGGTACGGGGCTCGGCACGTGGCCAGGTCGCCGTCCCGGTCCGGGGGCAGGGCCGGACTCCGGCCCGTGGCTCGGCGGCGGCGCGGCCCAGGCCCGCTCAGCATGCCGCCGCGGACTCGGCCGGCGAGCGCAGGCAGGTCGTGCGCTACTGGACGGAGGCGAGGATGGAGGCGGCCGAGCCCCTGAACCCGCCCAACCCGGCCAAGGGCACCAAGGTGTCACCCGCCGACGTGCAAGCCCCGTCCACGGCGGCTGCCCCGTCCATAGCGGCCCCGACCGCGGTGGCCCCGACCCCGGCGGCTCCCGCGCGTCCGTCGGCGCGCAGCGGTGGCGCCGCCTGGACCGGCGGCGGGGCCGTGGTGAGGACAACCGGCCGCATCTTCTTCACCACCCAGGGCCGCAACGCCTCCTGCTCGGGCTCGGCGGTGACCAGCGCGAACAAGAGCGTGGTGATCACCGCGGGCCACTGCGTCAAGGTGAACGGCGCCTTCCACACCAACTGGGTCTTCGTCCCCGGCTACGACAAGGGCGCCCGCCCGTACGGCACCTGGGCCGCCACCAAGCTGCTGACCACCCCGCAGTGGGACGCGAGCGAGGACGTCGACCACGACATGGCCGCCGCCGTGGTCGCCCCGCTGGACGGCAGGAGCCTGGTGGACGTGGTGGGCGGCCAGGGCGTGGCCTTCAACCAGCCGCGCCGCCGGCAGATGTACGCCTTCGGCTACCCGGCGGTGGCCCCGTACGACGGCTCGAAGCTCGTCTACTGCAGCGGCCGTGCCTTCGACGACTACCTGCTCTCCGACGACCTGGGCCTGACCTGCGACCAGACCGGCGGCGCCAGCGGCGGCCCCTGGATGGTCGGTTTCGACGAGTCGACCGGGCTCGGCACGCTCAACTCGGTGAACAGCTTCAAATACGGCTTCGCCCCCAACTGGATGTTCGGCCCCTATTTCGGGAACGAGGCCCAAGCCGTCTACCAATCAGCACAGACCAGCGGCGTACTCTGAGCAATTCACCGAAAGTAGTCACAACGACACGGCCGGTGGTGCAAACTCGGGGGACATGACCTTGAGCACCCCCCTGCTTGCGGCGGCTCCGCTGGTGGCGGGGCTGATGGGCCCCGCACTCATCGGCGCGGCCACCGGCCCGCGGCAGGCAGATCCCGTCGTCCCGGCGTCCCATCCGGCCCGGCAACTGGCCGCCGGATCGGCCGCCAGGCCCGCCAAGCCCGCCAGGCGCGTCACCGAACGCGTGGTCGAGCACGTCGCCGCGCGCACCGCGGCCGAGCAGCAGCGCGTGCTCGACTACTGGACGCCGCAGCGCATGGCCGGGGCCCTGCCCATCAACCTGCTCGACCTGGTGACCGACGGTGACGGCCTGCTCGGCGAGCTGACCGGCCGGCCGCTCCCGAAATCCGGGCAGGGGGCCGCGCGGACCCTGCCCGCGCCCGCCGCCTCCAAGCTGCCCATGCCGCGCCCGCAGGCGGCGGCGGCGCCCTCGGCCAGCACGATCGGCGCCCGCTGGGGCGCGGGCGGCGCGGTCTCCAGGACCACCGGGCGGGTGTTCATGACGCTGAACGGCGCCGATTTCGTCTGCTCGGCCAGCACCGTGAAGAGCGCCAACCGGGACGTCGTCGTCACCGCCGGCCACTGCGTCAAGGACGGCGCCGGCGAGTGGGCCCAGAACTGGACGTTCGTGCCGGGCTACGGCAGCCGCGGCGGACAGCCGTACGGCCGCTACGCCGCGCGCCGCATGTTCGTGGCCGGCTCGTGGGCGCGCAAGGCCGACGACGACTACGACATCGGCATGGTCGCGCTCGCCACCTCGGGCGGGCGGCACGCGGGCGACGTGGTGGGCGCCCAGGAGATCGGCTTCAACGTGCCGCGCGGCGGCCAGGCGTACGGCTTCGGCTATCCCGCGGACCCGCCGTACCGTGGCGACCGCCTGGTCTACTGCGCGGGACGGCTGCGTGACGACCCGTACAAGCAGACCCGCGACCAGGGGCTCGGCTGCGACATGACGGCCGGCTCCAGCGGCGGCCCCTGGCTGACCGGGTTCGACCCGGCCACCGGGCGCGGCCGGATCACCTCGCTGAGCAGCTTCAAGTACACCGACGACGCGCGCACGATGTACGGCCCCTACTTCGGCGCCGCCGCCAAGGCCCTCTACGACACCGCACAACGCGCCTGAGCCGTCGATTCAGATCATCCGCGGGTACATCGTCAGCGGGCCGGGCCCCGGGTCCGGCCGCGTACCCTCTTGGCCGCTGGTGGCTGGTGCCAGCCGTAGCACGATGTCCCCGCCCTTCGCCTGCGGCATGCTGGAGACAACCTGCACCTGCGCCTCCCACTCCTCGGCCGTGCACTGCGACTGCCACAAGTGGAAGTAGCGCTTCCACTCAGTGTGGACGTCCTCATGACCGGGGAGCACTTGACTGGCCATGACCTGATCCGCAGTGCTTACAGCAAGCACAACGAGGTTGGCCGAGTAGTACGCGTACCGCTCGGCGGGGCTTGCGACACGGGGGCAGTACGCGGCGATGTCGACGTCCGGTTGGGTGTTCAGCCGCTGCAGGAGCTGTCGCACCAGTTCGTGCCATCGTTCGGTCTCGCCGCTCATCGTGGCCAGCTCGCGCAGAAAGGAAACAACAGGTGCGCGGGAGGACAAGGTGGCCCACGACAGAAGCTGGCGGAGAAGGGTGTCGGGCGGGTCCTCGAGCAGGGTGCCGCGTGGCGCGGACACCATCTCGGTCAGCAACGATCTGACGAGGCGAGCGATGAGGAACTCGCCGAACGTGGCGTGCAGGAACTCATAGGCGCGCACCTCGTCGGCATCTCGGGCGGCTCTGGCCTCGTACAGGAAGAAGAACCTTCTGAAGGTCTCCTCCCCGGAGGTCAGGGGCGTGGAGAAGCTGGGCTCACGCGGCCGCTTCCGCCACACCGCGGCCAGATCATCGGTCACCTGCCTGGAGGTGGCCCACTGGCTGCGCCGGTTGGCCATGGAGAAGGCCGCGAAGCCCAGCCGCTGTAGTTCCAGCTCCGCCCGGTGCTGCAGGTTGTCGCCCGGACGGGAGTCCTTCTTCAGCTCTCGTTCGACGAAGCTCAACAGCAGCCGCTCGTAGAGTTCCGCTTGGCCGAAACTGGGGGCGGTCTTGCTCAGTGCGTTGTCGTCGGCGTCGTAGAGAGCCAGCATCAGCAGCAACAGGGGCTGCTCGGCGAGATGCCGGTGGGCCAGCACCAGGCTCAGGTCCAGGGGTTCGATTCCCTGCTGGGTGAAATAGGAGGCGTTGTTCTTGTTCCATACATTGAGCCAACGGGCGATCTGGTCATCGTCGAACGGCTCAAGGCGGGTGACCACGGTCCCGGCAGGAGGGTTCGTGAAGTGAAAGACAGCGGTGCGAGAGGTGACGATCACCGCGACCGCGCGGCCCATCGATGCTTCCCGCTTCTGGAACTGCGCGACCTTGCTGAGGTAATCGGACTGCCGGACGCCGGTGGCCTGGAGCAGTTCGTCGAAGCCGTCCAGGATCACCACCGGCAGTGCGGGCTCCACCGTCCTGGCCAAGGACGGCCATAACACGTCCTCGCCGGTTGCGTGCTGGATCGCCTTCTCGATCTGCTCCTGGACGCTGTCGTGCGCGCGGACCTCGCGCAAGGGCACGCGGATGGGGAAGAACGCGCTGGGCAGACGGGCGGCCAGGATCTTGGTGAGCACCGACTTTCCCGCGCCTGGTTGCCCCAGCACGATCAGCGGCATGCGTCCTGCTGCCGAGCGCGTCAGGCAGGCGGTGAGGAAGCTTGGCAGGTCGTCGAGCACCTTCTTCTCTTTCCACCACGACTCCAGGCTGGGATTGTCGGGGGCGGACCGCACCTCACCTGCGCGGAAGCGCTGTGGCAGGTAAGCCTCCTCCAAAGTCGGCAGCCGCATGCGAACGGAAACATCGACCGTTCCCGTCACCGGATGCGCCAACGTGTCCTGCTGCGCCCGTCTCAGCGCTTCGAGCTGCGCGGGAAGAACATGCCCTGCGGTGATGCCCACCAGCACTCGTTCGAGGCTGGCCAGACCCGTTCGCGTCGCCTGGTGCTCCTGCATATGCGCCCATAAGGCGAACTCCGGGACATCACACGCCAGTCGCCGATAGCCGTCCTCGTAACGCGCGACGGCGAGGCGGGGGAGCCCGTTCCTCAGGATGGCCCCGATGCGTTCCTCTTCGTGCGAGGCCAGGAGATCCCAGCCGGCAACGCCCCGCAGGACGCTGAGGACGCCTTGCGCCAGCTGGCCGTAATATTTCTCTACGTCTGCCTTGACGTCCTCGAAAGGGCGTTGCGGCGAAGGGCAGGGAGGTTCGTCCAGGCCGCCGAGAACGATGTCGATGTTCTCTCGGACAGCGGTGGCTCGGCTCTGGTCCGCCGGGCGCGCCTGCTGCTTGGCGAGCAACAGGTCCTCTTTGCTGAACGGCAGCCGCAAATCGTCCACGGCCTCGAAGAACGACGTGAACACCAGGATCCTGTAGGCAGCCTCGATGAGTTCGGTACGGCTGCGCCAACCCGCGCCGGAGCGCCAATCGCGCCATCGTCCCAGCAAGTCGTTGCCGACCTTAATCAGCTCGTTCTTGGCCTCGATCAAGTCCCAAAGGCCGAGTGTCCCGAGTCCGAGCAGCGTGTCCAGCTTTTTGATGGCTGGGTCCGTGCCGCCCAGCAGACGCAGGGCGTCGCCATATCGGTACTCACGGTTCATGCCGGGATTATCGGACGGGGATCACGGTCGCGTCCGCGTTTTCCATGCGATCACTTGTTGTCATGTGTTGATTACGGATTGGCAAGGATCTTCCTATACGTACAGTGATACCGCGCTCACTCCGCAAGCATCTGCAGGACCTAATAACAGGAGGGGGCCGGGTGAAGAGGGTACTTGGGATGGTCGCCGGGATGGCGGTCCTGGTCGCGCTGGTCGCGAGCGTGGAGCAGCCGGCGATGGCCGGGAACACCGCCATGGGGACGACGCGGGTGGCGCCCGCGGTCTGGAGCGCGTGTCCCCGGGTGGCGGGCAAGGCGGCCGACGCCGCGCTGGAGTGCGCCACCGTTCAGGTGCCGCTCGACTACAGCCGGCCCACGGGCAGGTCGATCACGGTGGCGATCAACCGGATCAAGGCCAGGACGACGCGGAGCGCCGACCGCCTGGGGGCGCTGCTGATCAACCCGGGCGGGCCGGGGGCGTCCGGGCGGGCGCTGACCGAGTACGTCGCCGCCGGGCTGCCGGCCGGCGTGCGCGAGCGCTACGACATCATCGGCTTCGACCCGCGCGGCGTCGGCGGCAGCGAGCCGGCGGTGCACTGCGTGGACCCTGAGGTCTTCTACCAGGCGCCGCGCCAGGACGCCGTGCCGCACAGCGTGGCCGACGAGCAGCGGCTGCTGGCGAGGGCCGCCGAGTACGCCCGCAGCTGCGGCGAGCGTTACTCCTGGCTGCTGCCGCACCTCACCACCGAGAACGCGGCCAGGGACCTCGACCAGATCCGCGCCGCCCTCGGCGAGGCCAAGATCAGCTATCTGGGCTTCTCGTACGGCAGCTACCTCGGCGCCGTCTACGCCACGCTGTTCCCCAAGCGGGTCAAGCGGCTGGTCCTGGACAGCAACGTGGACCCGACCGCCGTCTGGTACCGCTCCAACCTGGCCCAGGACCACTCCTTCGAACGCCGCCACCGCCAGTTCCTCACCTGGACCGCCGAGCACAACGACGTCTACAAGCTGGGCCGTACGCTCAAGCAGACGCAGTTCGCCTACTACGCGATGCGTGACCGGCTGCGCACCCGGCCGGCGGGCGGCCTGCTCGGGCCGAGCGAGCTGGACGACACCTTCACCCTGGCCGGCTACAGCGACCGGCTCTGGCCGCAGTTCGCGCAGGCGTGGTCCGACTACGTCCGGCAGGGGGACACGAAGGGGCTGATCGACCTCTACGACAAACACGGCAAGAACGACGTCGACGACGAGAACGGCTACGCCGTCTACCTCGGCGTCCAGTGCCGCGACGCGCAATGGCCGCGCCAGTGGTCCAAGTGGCGGACCGACATGACCGAGGCGCACCGCACCGCGCCCTTCCTGACCTGGCCGAACGCGTGGTTCAACGCCCCGTGCGCCTTCTGGCCGGTGTCCGGCGGCACCCCGGTGGACGTGCGCGGCTCGGCGAAGCTGCCGCCGGTCCTCATGCTGCAGGCGCGCGACGACGCCCCGACCCCGTACGAGGGGGCGCTGCGGATGCGGCGGCTCTTCCCGACCGCGAGGATGGTCGTGGACCAGGGCGGCAACCACGGGGTGGCGCTGTCCGGCAACCGGTGCGTGGACCGGCATCTGGCCGCCTACCTGCGTGACGGCACGCTGCCGCGACGCGACGCGACGTGCGCCGCGCTGCCCGCGCCGCGCCCCGCCGAGCGGATGGCGGCCCACCGCGCCACGGCCTCGACGTCGTCCGGCGCGGGGGGACTTCTGGGCGTTCTCGGCCTGCTGGGGCTGCCGTCACTGAAATGACGTCAAGAATGGGTCACTGTGGGCAGCGCCGGATGAGCTAATCGGTGACCCTTCGCGTAGTCTGACCATGTGATGCTGCGTACCTCGGCGTCGCGCGTGCTGGACGACAGCGACCGGGACGAAGTCCTCGCCCTGCTGGACACCGATCCGGTCGCCAACGTCTTCGTCTCCTCCCGGGTGCGGGCCGTCGGACTCAATCCGGCGCGGCTCGGCGGGCAGATGTGGGGGTTCGGGCCGCGCGGAGCCCTCGTCTCGCTCTGTTACGCCGGAGCCAACATGGTGCCGGTCAACGCCGGGCCCGAGGCGGTCCACGCGTTCGCCGACCGCGCCCGCAGGCAGGGGCGGCGCTGCTCGTCCATCGTCGGCCCGGTCGACGCCGTGTCGTTGCTGTGGGAGCGGCTGGAGCCGCACTGGGGCCGGGCGCGGGCGATCCGCTGGGCGCAGCCGGTCATGGCGATCTCGCGCAAGCCGTCGGTGCCCGTGGATCCGTGGGTGCGCCGGGTGCGGCCCGAGGAGTTCGACATCCTGCTGCCGGCGTGCGTGGCCATGTTCACCGAGGAGGTCGGCGTCTCGCCCAACCTGGGCGACGGCGGCGCGCTCTACCGTACGCGGGTCGCCGAGCTGATCAGGATCGGCCGCTCCTACGCGCGCATCGAGGACGGCCGGGTCGTCTTCAAGGCGGAGGTCGGGGCCGTCACGCCGCAGGCGTGCCAGATCCAGGGCGTGTGGGTGGACCCGGAGCTGCGCGGGCGCGGGCACGCCGTTGCCGGGATGGCGGCGGTCGTGGAGGCCGCCAGGGAGTGCTTCGCCCCCGTGGTCAGCCTCTACGTCAACGACTACAACCGCTCGGCCCGCGCGGTCTACAAGAAGGTGGGCTTCACCGAGGTCGACACCTTCATGTCGGTCCTCTTCTGAGTCTCTAGACGCGGACCAGCTTGTCGAACAGGCGGGCCAGCTCGGTGTCCGGGTCGGCGGTGAGTCCCGCGTGCACGGGGCCGGACTGCACGATCGTGCTGCGCGGCGCGGTCAGCCAGCGGAACCTGCCGCCCAGCGGCTCGGCCGCGAGCGGGCCGGGACGCTCGCCGCAGGCCAGCTCGTACGCGGTGAGCGCCCGCCGCACCGCGTCCACGTCCGCCGACGGGTCGAGCGCCCGCAGCCGGGCCGCGTCCAGCTCGACGCGTGCGCACAGGTAGCCGCGCGGCTGGCAGTAGAGCAGCACGCCCACGTTGATCTGCTCGCCCCGCTCGACCTTGGGGATGACGCGGATCACCGCGTACTCGTAGACGTCCCTGCTCATCGGCCGCCTCCCCGCCAGAACTCGCCGACCGAACCCGGCCCGGAACGCTGCTCCCGCCGCTCGCCGCGCACCAGCCACCCGCCCGGCCCGTGGGCGCGGGCCAGCAGGTGCTCGACGTACGCCGCCCGCACCGCAGCCGGCCCGTCGAAGCCCGGCTCGCCGGCCAGCCACTCGTCGGGCACCAGCGCGGTCACGGTCTCCAGCAGCTCGCGGGTGATCCTATCGGCCAGGTGGGCGCCGGCGGCGGTGACGTCGCCGGCGTAGGGGGCCAGCACGTGGTCGGCGGCGTCGAACGGCCGCTGCGGGTCGGCGGTCGGCCAGTTGTGGTGGAACCACAGGGACGCGCCGTGGTCGATCAGCCAGGTGTCGCGGTGCCAGATGAGCAGGTTGGGGTTGCGCCAGCTCCGGTCGATGTTGTGGATGAGACCGTCGAACCACACCACCCGCGCCGCGAACACCGGGTCGGCCGCCCACGCCAGCGGCTCGAACCCGAGCGCGCCCGGCAGGAAGTCGACCGCCAGGTTGAGCCCCGCGCTGGCCTTGAGGAGGTCCTGGACCTCCTCGTCGGGCTCGCGGGCGCCGAGCTGCGGATCGATGTCGATGAGCTTGAGCTCGGGGGTGCGCAGCCCCAGCCTGCGGGCCAGCTCGCCGGCGATGATCTCGGCGACCAGGACGCGGCGGCCCTGCCCCGCCTCGCGGAACTTGACGACGTAGGTGCCCAGGTCGTCGGCCTCGACGACGCCGGGCAGCGAGCCGCCCTCCCGCAGCGGGGTGACGTAACGGGTGGCTGCGATCCTATCCAGCACGACACGAGGCTATCGCCCATCGGAGGTACTTTCGTCCCGCGGGCGTCACGGCCTCCCGCCCCGGCCGGGCGCGGGCGAGGAGGTCTGACCCGGCCAGGGAGGGGAGCGGCCGGGTCAGAGCTTGGCGATGACCTCCTCGGCGAAGCGCTCCATGGTCGCGAGCTTGAGCTCCAGCGTGCCCTCGCCGTGCCTGGCCTTCTCCTCCGGCGTGGCGAGCCACCAGGGGGCGGACAGCGTGCCGGTCACGCCCTTGGCGGCGTAGCGGCGGTAGGTCGCGGCGTCGGGCAGCTCGGCCAGGGGCGCGATGATCTCGAACGGCTCGCCGTCCCTGCCGTGCTCGGCCAGCAGCCGGCGCAGGGTGGCGAGCACCGGGTCGAGCTCGTCCTCGGTGTAGATGCGGTTGCCGATCCAGCCGTCGCCGAGCCGGGCGGCGCGGCGCAGGGCGGCCTCGCTGTCGCCGCCGACGTACACCGGGATCGGCCCGGCCGGGGTCGGCGAGATCGACAGCTCGGGCAGGCCGTCGAGCGTGACCTGCTCGCCCGCCCACAGCGCCCGCAGCACCGGCAGCATGGCGTCCAGACGCCGGCCGCGCGTGTGGAAGTCCTGCCCGGTGCCGACGAACTCCTCCTTGCACCAGCCCACCCCGACCCCGAACGTCACCCGGTCGCCCGACAGCACCGCCGCCGTGGAGACCTGCTTGGCCACGGTGAACAGGTCGCGGGCGGGCGCGATGTAGACGTTGGGCGAGAAGCGCAGCGTGGTGGTGACCGCCGCCATCGCCCCGATCGTCACCCACACGTCCGGCCAGTGCGTGGCCGCGTCCCAGCGGGGCCGCCCCGAGCGTGAGTAGGGGTAGGGCGTGTCGAAGTCGGCGTAGAAGAGGTGGTCGGAGAGCGTCAGCGTGTCGAACCCGCAGCGCTCGGCGGCCCGTGCCAGCTCGGTGAACTGGCCGGTGTCGACGAAGGAGGCGGCCAGCCAGATCTTCATCGCGGCTCCCTCGCTCATCGGAATTCCGGGGCGACCTTGGTGGCGAACAGTTCGAGGTTGCGCTTGACCGTGTCGAGCGGCAGCACGCCCTGCTGGCCCTGCATGTAGAGGCCGAACCACTCCAGGTCGGGCATCCGGTCGAGCATGCGCTGGATGCCGCGCTTGACGTCGTCAGGGGTGCCGAACAGCGCCATCTCGACGTCCTTCATGCGGTTGGCGTCGCCCTTCTCCGGCGAGATGGGCTTGTGCTTCTCGTCCTCCTTCTTGCGCAGCACCTCCAGGTAGCCGAAGGGGCCGAAGAAGGCGGCGAAGTCCTTGGGGATGCTGCGGCCGAAGGTGTTGATGGCCTGCTCGGTGGTGTCCGCGATGCCGACGATCTTGAGGATGCCGGTGTGCTCGCCCAGCTTGTAGTCGCGGCCCTGGCGGGCGGACTCCTCCTGGTAGAGCTTGGCCTTGGCGGCGTGGTCGTCGGGGTTGGGGGTGAACATCCACGGCAGGATGTTCTCCTGGGCCGCCCTGATGACCGACCGGTCGGAGATGGTGAACGGCTGCCACAGCTCCGGGTGGGGGTTCTGGTAGGGCCGGGGGCAGACGGAGACGGAGACGACCTTGCCGTCCTCGTCCAGCTCGCCGGGCGCGCCGAAGGTCTTCGTCCACTCCTGGGCGGGCCAGCCCTCGATGCCCTCGTACGGGTAGGGCACCTGGTAGTCCAGCACGTCCGACTTGTAGCGGATCGTCTCCTGGGTCCACGCCATCTTCATGATCTTCAGCACCTCACCGAAGACGTCGAAGTTGCGCGTGTCGGAGGCCGAGCCGTCGGAGCGGGCGGCGGCGGCGTGCCAGCGCTGGCCGAGCACGTTCATCCAGCGGTTCTGGTAGCCGCGGGCCACGCCCAGCCGCAGCCGGCCCTTGCTGAACTGGTCGAGCAGCGCCACGTCCTCGGCCGCCCTGATCGGGTCCCAGGCGGGCAGCACCAGGCCGAGCGGGGCGAGCAGGATGCGTTCCGTGCGGGCGGCGAGGTCGGTGAGGAACATCAGCGGATTGACCGAGAACTCCATGCCCTCGGAGTGGAAGTGGTGCTCGGTCATCATCAGCGCGTCGAACCCGAGCTGGTCGGCCAGCACCGCTATCTCCCGCACCTCGTGCAGCAGATTCTGGTACGACTCCGTGTCCCGCCCGATGGGGCGCTTGGCCTTGGCGTTCTCCTCGGCCGCGTATCCGGAGCCTGGAATCTGCGGGTTCAGGAAGATGGAAAACTTCACCGGGGACCTCTTTCCGCGGAGTGTTCCTACGCAAGGTACTCTGGAAATCTTAGCCGAGCAATCGCTTGGTTAACTACGAGGAGGGCCCATGAGGCTGGGCGTCACCATGTTCGCCACGGATCTCGCCATGCCGATCGACGAGCTGGCCAGAGCGGCCGAGGAGCGCGGGTTCTCCTCTCTCTACGTGCCCGAACACACCCACATCCCCGTCTCCCGCCGCACCCCCTACCCCGGCGCGGCCGGCGGCGAGCTGCCCGAGGAGTACCGGCGCACCCTCGACCCGCTCGTGGCCCTCTCCTTCGCCGCCGCCGCCACCCGTACGATCGAGGTCGGCACCGGCATCCTGCTCGCCGCCCAGCGCGACCCCATCGTCACCGCCAAGGCCATCGCCTCGCTCGACCACCTGTCCGGCGGGCGGGTGACGGTCGGGGTCGGGTTCGGCTGGAACGTCGAGGAGATCGAGAACCACGGCGTCCCGTACGCCGAGCGCCGCGACCTCGCCCGCCGGCACGTCCTCGCCATGCAGGCGCTCTGGCGCGACGAGGCCGCCTCCTTCGACGGCCTGCTGGACGGGGTCGAGCCGGCCTGGTCCTGGCCCAAGCCGCGCCGCCGCCCGCCGGTCTACCTCGGGGGCGCGGCCGGGCCGAAGCTCTTCGCCCACGTCGCCGAGTACGCCGACGGCTGGATGCCCATCGGCGGCAAGGGCGTCAAGGCCGCGCTGCCCGCGCTCCGCGAGGCGTGCGAGCGGGCCGGGCGCCCGCCGGCCCGCGTCATCCCGTTCGGCACCCTGCCCACCGCCGAGAAGCTCGACCACTACGCCGCGCTCGGCGTCGAGGAGGTCGTGGCCGGCCTGCCGAGCGGCCCCGCCGACGACGTGCTGCCGGTCCTCGACCATTACGCCCAACTGATCGCGTAGACGGCATAATGCCGGAGCATGTCCGAGTTACGTCCCGACGACCCGCGCCATCTGGGGTCCTACCGGTTGTCGCGACGGCTCGGGCAGGGCGGGCAGGGAGTCGTCTACCTCGGCCACTCGCCGCAGGGCGCGCAGGTCGCGGTCAAGCTGCTGCACGCCGGGCTCTCCGCCGACCCCGCCGTACGGCGGCGCTTCCTCGGCGAGGTCGAGGCCGTCCGGCGGGTGGCCGCGTTCTGCACCGCCCAGCTCCTCGACGCCGACCTCGAAGGCGACCGCCCCTACCTGGTCAGCGAGTACGTCGAGGGACCGTCGCTGCGCGAGCACGTCGCGGCCAGGGGGCCGGCGCTCGGCGGCTCGCTGGAACGGCTGGCCATCGGCACCGCCACCGCGCTCGGCGCCATCCACCGGGCCGGGGTCGTGCACCGGGACTTCAAGCCCGGCAACGTGCTGCTCGGCCTGGACGGGCCCCGCGTCATCGACTTCGGCATCTCGCGCCTGGTGGGCACCACGGTCACCACCGGGATCTCGCCCGTCGGGACCCCCGCGTATCTGCCGCCCGAGCGGATCAACGGCGAGGGCGCCGGGCCGCCGGCCGACCTGTGGGCGTGGGCGCTGACGGTGGCGTACACGGCGAGCGGACGGCACGCGTACACGGGGGAGACCTATCAGGAGGTGCTGGCGAGGATCCTGTTCGGCAAGCCCGACCTGGGGCCGCTCGCCGGGCGGCTGCGGGAGATCGTCGAGGCGTGCCTGGCGCGGGAGCCCGGTGACCGGCCGGACGCGGAGGAGGTGCTGCGGCGGCTGCTGGGGCAGGACGGGGCGGGCGGGGATGTCCTGACCTCGGGCGCGATGGCCGCCATCACCCCGCGCTCCGTCCCCGTCACCTCGGGCTCCGTCCCCGCTACTTCGGGCTCCGTCCCGGCCGCCTCGGGCTCCGCCACCATCGCCCCGCTTTCTGTCACCACCCCGGACGCGGCCCTCGCCGACCCGGTCCAGACCACCGCCTTCCCGGCCGTCACCGGGACCGCCCTCGCTCCCGAGCCCCGGCCGGCGCGGCGGCGGCGGCCCCGGGCGTGGCAGGTGGCCGTCGGGCTGGCCGGGCTGGGGATGGCGGTCGCCGGGGCCTTCTTCTGGCTCCAGGGCGCGCGGGCCCCCGGCCTGGCCGGCACCTGGACAGGATCGGCCGAGCACGCCACGGCCGAGCGGGTGTTCCCGGTGGAGCTGCGTCTCGGCGAGGACGGCTCGGGCACCATGCGCTGGGGCAGCGACCTGCACTGCTCGGGCCGCGTCGGCCGCGAAGGCGACGGCGGGACGGTGTACGCACTCCACGAGGTCGCGGGCGAGGCGTGCTATCCGGGGACGCTGCGGCTGCTGCCCACCGCGTACGCCGACCAGCTCGCCATCAAGGTGACGCGCGAGGGCCAGGAAGAAGTGACGTATTCGGGCACCGTGACGCGCGCTTCCTGACGGGCGAGTATCACGGTCAGGTGGCATTGTCCTGCGCGAGGTTGACTGCGAGCAACCGGTTGCTTCCACTGGTAAGCAGGAACGGGTGGCGGCGAGGGGAGGCACCCGGTGCCAACGGCACAGCCGCTCAGGACGGGGGACCCGGCCCGGCTCGGAGCGTACGAGCTGTCCGGGCGCCTCGGGGAGGGCGGCCAGGGCGTCGTGTTCCTCGGCGCGAGGGACGGCGAGGCGTACGCGGTCAAGCTGCTCCACGGGCCGGTGGGCGACGAGCGGGCGGCGTTCCTGCGCGAGGTCGAGCTGGCCAAGCACGTGGCGAGGTTCTGCACGGCGCAGGTGATCGACGCCGGGTTCGACGAGGGCCGGGCGTACATCGTCAGCGAGTACGTGGACGGGCCGTCCCTGGCCCGCGAGGTCGCGCTGACCGGGCCGCGGCGCGGCGGCGCGCTGGAGCGGCTGGCGGTCGGCACGGCGACCGCGATCACCGCGATCCACCGGGCGGGCATCGTCCACCGCGACTTCAAGCCCCAGAACGTGCTGCTCGGGTCCGACGGGCCGCGCGTGATCGACTTCGGGCTCGCCCGCGCCCTCGACGCGGCGGCGACGGTGAGCGGCAGGGGGGTGGGGACGCCGGCGTACATGGCGCCGGAGCAGATCACCGCGTCGGCCGTCACCGGGAAGGCGGACGTGTTCTCGTGGGCCGCGACCATGTGCTTCGCCGCCAACGCGACGGCCCCGTTCGGGCAGGACTCGGTGGCGCCGGTCCTGCACCGCATCCTCACCGCTCCGCCCGAGCTGGGCCGGCTGGAGGGGCGGCTGCGGGCGCTGGTGGAGGCGTGCCTGGAGAAGGACGCCAGGAACCGGCCGGGGAGCAGGGAGCTGCTGTTCGAGCTGCTGGGGGAGTCGTCGGCGGCGGCACTGCCCTCCGAGGTCCTCGCCACCCCGCCCCCGCACATCCTCCGCGCCCCGCCCCCGCCGGACCCGCCTGCCCAGGCCCTGGTTCCCGAGCAGCGGTTGCCGGTCGCCGAGCCCGAGGCCACCGGCACCCCGGGCGGCTACGTTCTCCCCGGAGGAGACGACCCCAGTGAGCCCGCCTCCCCGGGCGCCGCGGCCTCCTCGGCTTCACCCGCTCCCACGTCCCCGGCCGCCGGGCGAGGCGGGGCGGGGACGGGGCCGCCCAGGAGGGGCGGGCCGGGGGTGGGGGCGCCCGGAGGTGGCCGGCTGCGGGTCGCCGGGGATCCTGCCAGGAGGACGGGATGGTTGCGGGCGGCGCTCGCCGTCTCCGTGGCCCTGCTGGTGACCGCGACCGTGCTGCTCGCCGTCCTCGTCCCCACCATCGGCAGGAACGGCCAGGCCGCGCAGGTGGCCGGTCCGGTGGCAGGGACCCGGCCCGTGACGTCCGGGCCCCGCACCACGAAGCCGCCGTCCACCGCCGGCCCGCCCCGCCAGGGCCAGCGGAACCAGCCCGCCGACCGCACCCAGCCCCGGCCGGGTACGAACCCCGCAACCAACCCCGCCACCCTCCCGGGCACCGCCGGGCCGCCCCCGGTGACCGTCCCGGCGCTGACCGGGCTGGACCGGGCCGCGGCGGTCAAGGCCATCAAGCGGGCAGGTCTCGTCCCCGGCGCGGTGACCCAGGCCGACTCGCCGGAGAAGATCGGCAAGGTGCTGTCCAGCGAGCCCGCCGCCGGCGCGCGGGCGGTCAAGGGCGCGGCGGTCGCGCTCCGGGTGTCGGCGGGGGTCCCCGTCCCGTCCGTGGCCGGGCAGCAGCGCGAGGCCGCCCTGTCGGCCCTGGCCGCCGCGGGCCTCAAGGCGGGCGCGGTCACCCGTATGTGCTCAGCCAAGCCGGACGACAGCGTCATCGCCGCGCGACCCGAGCCGGGCACGCGCGTCGCGGGGGGCACGGCGGTGGCGCTGACCGTGTCCAGGGAGGGCGTGAGCGTCCCCTCGGTGGTCGGCCGGTCCCGCGCGGACGCCCGCGCCGCGCTCCGGGCCGCCGGCCTCGCCGTACGGGCGCGAGGTCAGGTGGTCGACAACGCGTCACAGGTGGGCCTGGTCATCGCCCAGAGCCTCCAGGCGGGCACGTGCGCTGGTTCCGGCGCCGCCGTCGTCCTCACCGTCGGCCTGCAGCGCCAGCCCGCCCCCGAACCCGAGCCCACCGCCACCCCGACGCTCCCGTCCGGCGGCAGCGAGGTCCCCCCGGAATCCTCCTGAGAAGGCTGCGGCGGGGGTCATAAGGTGCGGACCGCCTCCAGGAGGAACGCCTCGACCTCGTCCTCCGGCAGGTCCATCGTCTTGGCCACGCCCCACTGCAGCGCTCCGAGCAGTGCCCAGCAGCGTACGGTCGTCGCCGGGTCCGGGTCCTCTCCGGCCAGCTTGACGAAGATGCCGTCGCGGAAGGTGCGGATCGCCGCCGCCTCCGAGTCGGGCGAGACGGGGGAGACGGCGTCGTCGCCGGCCAGGTCCTCCATGAACAGCCGGATCACCGACCGGTAGCGCACCGCGAACGAGACCAGCGCCGACACGAACGCCTGCCGGTCGGCGTAGTCGTCGCCGAGCAGCGCCAGCATGTCGCCGGCCACCGGCGACAGCAGCTCGGACGCCAGCCGGTCCTTGGGGTGGAAGTGGTAGGCGACGGCGGTCTTGGTGAGGCCGACGGCGGCGGCGATGTCGGCGAGTGAGGTGGCGGCGTAGCCGCGCTCGGCGAACAACTCCCTGGCCGCGGCCAGGATCCGGGTGCGCGTGTCGTCGGCTGTGGTCATCGTCTCATTTCCCTGAGGGGGGCAGCCTGCCGGACTGTTCCGGCCTTATCGTATTTTGTACGACCGTACAGGACGGGCGTCGAGGGTGGGGGCGGAGCGATGACGCGGTTGCTGGGTCGGCTGGGCGGCTGGTGCGCGCGGCACGGCGGGATCGTACTCGCATTATGGGTCGTCGTGGCGGCCGGCCTCATGGGAGCGAACCTCGCCTTCCCCAGCCCCACGAGCAACGACGCGAGCATCCCCGGCACCGACGCGCAGCGTGCCCACGACCTCATGAAGGAGGGCTTCGGGCCCGGCTACGACCAGGGCGGGAGCATCCAGCTCCTGGTGTACTCGCCCGACGGCCCGCTGCTGGAGGACAAGCGCAAGCGGGCCGTCGAGGACGCGATCACGGCCATCCGCCAGGTGCCGCACGTCGACAAGGTGGACACGCCCTTCCGTGTCGGCGGCATCTCCTCGAACCTGCAGATCGGCGTCATCGGCGTCAGGCTCCAGGGCCAGGACCCCAACAAGGTCGCCGAGACGACGCAGACCCTGTCGAAGGCCGCCGACCCCGCGCGGGCCGCCGGGCTGGAGGTCGTCCCCGCCGACAGCTCCAGCCCCGCGGACAAGGAGATCAAGACCGGGCCGAGCGAGATCATCGGCGTGGTGTGCGCGCTGCTGGTGCTGGTGTTCGCGTTCGGGACGCTGGTCGCCGCGCTGGTCCCGATCTTCGCGGCACTGGTCAGCGTGGCCTCGGGGCTCGGCCTGATCGGGCTGCTCGGCTGGGCCGTGGACATGCCCAAGCAGGCCGGCATCATGGCCACGATGATCGGGCTCGGCGTCGGCATCGACTACGCGCTGTTCCTGCTCTCGCGCCACCGCCGGCTGCTCGCCCAGGGCGTGCCGGTGGTCGAGTCGGTACGCCGCACGGTCGCCAGCTCGGGCGGCGCGGTCGTCTTCGCCGGCGGCACCGTGATCATCGCGCTGAGCGCGCTGCTGCTGGCCGGGTTCCCGCTGCTGGCCACGCTCGGCTGGGTCACCGGCATCTCCGTCGTCGCCGCCGTGCTGACCTCCATCACGCTCGTCCCGGCCCTGCTCGGGCTGCTCGGCCACCGCGTCAACGCGCTCAAGGTGCCCGGCCTGCGCACCGGCGGCTCCGGGGGCGGCGGCTGGGCCGGGCTCGGCTCGTGGGTGGCGCGCCGGCCGTGGCGGGTGCTGCTCGCCAGCGTGGTCGTGCTGGGCGCGCTGGCCGCCCCGGCGCTCGCGCTCAAGCTCGGCTCGCTCGACGAGGGGTACGGCACCCAGGGCTCGGACTCGCGGCGCGCGTACGAGCTGATGGCCACGGCCTTCGGCCCCGGCTCCAACGGCCCGCTCATCGTGGTCGCCGAGCTGCCGGAGAAGGTGAAGGACGCCAAGGACCCGCTGGTCAAGGAGCTCAAGAGCGCGGTCGCGGACGTCGAGGGCGTCGCGCACGTCACCGACCCCAAGGTCAACGACTCGGGCCGCTCGGTGCTGCTCCAGGCGATCCCCGAGTACGCCCCCAGCGACAGCCGGACCGTGGACGTCGTCCACGAGGTCAGGAAGATCGCGTTGCCCGGCGTGGACGTGCACGTCGGCGGCAAGGTCGCGGGGCTCACGGACGCCGGTGACCGCATGGCCGAGCGCACCCCGCTGGTCATCGGCGTGGTGGTGCTGCTCAGCGCGCTGCTGCTGCTGTTCGCCTTCCGGGCTCCGGTGGTCGCGATCAAGGCGGCGGTGATGAACCTGGTCTCGCTCGGGGCCGCGTTCGGGGCGCTGGCGCTGGTGTTCTCGATCGGGCTCGGCAGCGGGCTGGTGGGCATGGACGCGCCGGTCAGCTCGTCGTACCTGCAGACGGTCTTCTTCACCGTGCCGATCGAGAGTTATGTGCCGCTGATGCTGTTCGCGGTGCTGTTCGGGCTGTCGATGGACTACGAGGTGTTCCTGCTGACGGCGGTGCGGCAGTCGTACGCGCGGCACGGGCGCAACGCGCGGGCGGTGGCCGAGGGGCTCGGCTCGACCGGGCGGGTCATCACCTCCGCCGCGCTGATCATGGTGGCCGTCTTCGTGGCGTTCATCGCCTATCCGGACGCGCTGGTCAAGACGTTCGGCGTGGGGCTCGCGGTGGCGATCGCGGTGGACGCCACGATCATCCGCGGCTTCCTGGTGCCCGCCACGATGGTGCTGCTCGGCCGGGCCAACTGGTGGTGCCCGCGCTGGCTGGACCGCATCCTGCCGAACCTGTCGGTGGAGGGTCACGAGGAGGACGAGGAGGAGGCCGCGACGCCGGCCCCCAAGCACCGGCAACCCGCCGGGGTGTAGGCGTCAGTCGGGGTCGTCGGTGTCGCAGGCGGGCACCCAGCCGGTGACGCCGGTGGCCAGGTTGCGGCCGTGGTGCCACAGGGTGCTCGCGAACGGGCCGCAGCGGTAGAGCTCGTGCTCCTCGGAACGGTGCAGGGCGAAGCTCTCGCCGGGCTGGCCGAGGCCGACCTGGCCGGAGCTCGCCGTCGGCTCGCTCCGGATGACGACGTCGGGCACGGCGAAGTCGTAGAGGCGGGCGGCGGAGACCGGGGCCGGGCCGCCCAGGGCGAGAGCCCCGAGCAGACCGGCCGTGGCGGTGCGGGTGGCGCGCAGGCGCGCCTGCCCCTGTCGTGATCGTTTGGTCACTCGCAGTGAATATCACATTCCGCGCCGCCAGCCCAGGTAGCCGCCGTCCAGCGGGCGGGCGTCGAAGCCGTGCTCGCGCAGCACGCGTACGGCCTCGGGCGAGACCACGCAGTACGGTCCGCCGCAGTAGGCCACGATCGAGGCGTCGCGCGGCAGCTCGGCCAGCCGCTCGCGCAGCTCGGCCAGCGGCATCGAGACCGCCCCGGGGACGTGCCCGGCCGCGTAGTCGGCGGCCGGGCGCACGTCGAGGACGAGCGTGGCCGGGTCGGTCAGGCGGCCGGCCAGCTCGCCGGCGGTGACGCCCTCCATCGTGCCGAGCCGGTCGCGTACGGCGTCGCGCAGCCCCGCCAGCCGGTCGTGGGCGAAGCCCTGGAGCTCGCCGAGGAAGCGGGAGACCCGCTCGTCGGCGAGCCGGTAGTAGACCCGGGGGCCGTCCCTCCTGCTGGTCACCAGGTGGGCGGCGCGGAGCTGCTGGAGCTGCGCCGAGGTGTTCTTGAGCGCGACGCCGGCCGCCGCGGCCAGCTCCTCGACCGTGCGCTCGCGCTGGTCGAGCACGTCGAGCAGGCGCAGCCGCACCGGGCTCGCGAGCGCTTTGGAGACGCGGGCGAGCTGCTGGTAGATCGGCTCCTCGGGGAACTCCGGCATCAGACCATGTACTGGTCGTGCCGGAGGTAGAGCTCCGTCCACTCCTCGGGCGTGAGCTCCCGGCCGGTGTTGGCGATGTCGGCCAGCTCCTCGAAGTACGCCTCGCGGGGCGCCCCCGGCGTGAACAGGATCAGCATCGAGGCGGGCACGCCCGACTCGTTGCGGAAGGCGTGGATGCCGCCCTCCGGCACGAACAGGAAGTCGCCGGGGCGGCCCGTGGCCCACGTGTCGCCGTTGAACAGCTTGATCTCGCCGGACAGCACGTAGAACGACTCGGTGATCGTGCGGTGGAAGTGGGGGCTCGGGCCGGACGGGTTGGGGCCCATCTCCCAGCGGTAGAGGCCGAACGCGCCGCCGGTGGAGTCGCCGGTGCCGAGGTAGTGGACCTGGGTGCCGTTCTCGCCCATCCGGAGGTCGGGGGCGAGGTCGCCGGCCCGCAGGACGCCGCCGGTGGTGCCCTTCTCGCCTTCGTAACGGATCGGGGGGTAGGACATTCCGCCTCCTTCTAACGTTCTAAGGAAGCTTAGAATAGCCTAGAACGTGATGACCGTGCGCGCGACGGTCCCCTCCCGTACGTGGGCGACGGCGTCGTTGACCGCGTCGAGCGGGAGGCGTTCGGAGATCAGGCCGTCCAGGTCGAGGCGGCCCCGCCGGTAGAGGCCGGCCAGCGTGGGCAGGTCGCGGTGCGGCGCGGCGTCGCCGCCCTGGGTGCCCATGAGGCGGCGGGAGGCGAACAGCAGCCCGGAGTCCAGCTCCACCGGACGCCCCGCCGGCGGGCTGCCCACCATGACCGTCGTGCCGCCCTGCCTCGTGGCGGCGAACGCCTGCGCCAGCACGCCGGGGACGCCGGTCACGTCGAAGGCGTAGTCGGCGCCGCCGCGTACGAGCTCGCCCACCTGGCGTGGGAGGTCGGCGGCGAGCAGGGTGTGGGTGGCGCCGAAGCGCTCGGCCAGCTTGAGCTTGGGCTCGGCCACGTCCGCCGCGACGATCGTGGTCGCGCCCGCCAGCACCGCGCCCTGGACGACGTTGAGCCCCACGCCGCCGCAGCCCACGACCAGGACCGACGAGCCGGGCTCCACCCGGGCGACGTTGAGCACCGCGCCGACGCCGGTGACGACGCCGCAGGCCAGCAGGGCCAGGGCGGCGAAGTCGGCGGTGCCGTCGACCTTGACGCACATGGTCTCGGCGACGACCGCGTACTCGGCGAAGGAGCCGATGCCGATGAAGCGGCGGGTCTCCCGGCCGTCCAGCCGGACGCGGGGCGCACCGCCCATGATCGCCTGCAGCCGGGCCGGGCCCGAGCACAGGTGGAACCGTCCCGCGCCGCAGTGCCGGCAGCGCCCGCACGGGCCGTTCATGGCGATGACGACGGGGTCGCCGGGCCTGAGCCCCGTGACGCCCGCGCCGACGCTCTCCACCACGCCCGCGCTCTCGTGCCCGAGGATGAACGGCGGCTCGCGCACGACGGGGCTCTTGCCGTCGATGGCCTTGAGGTCGGAGCCGCACACGCCGGACGCCTTGATCCGTACGCGGACCTCGCCGGGGCCGGGGTCGTCGATCTCCACCTCGCGGATCTCCATGGGGGCCTGGAACCCGGTCAGCACGGCCGCGCGCATCAGCATGCGCCTCACGCTAACCGGGCCGAGTAGTTCGAGCAAGCGGTTGCTAGGTAGGCCGTTGACACCCTTTCCCGCCGAATTTACGCTCACCCCAAACCAAGCGAGCGCTAGGCCAAATCATGAGGTGACCATGATCGCACGGCGGGGTGTGACGGCGGTGCTCCTACCGGTGCTGCTGGCGGCGGCAGCAGGCTGCGCCGCCCAGCAGAAGGGCGCACCCCGGCAGGAGGGCGGCGCCGCGCCGGGCGTCACCGGCACGACGGTCAAGGTCGGCGGCGTGCTCACCAAGACCAGCGCCAGCGGCTACTCCACCAAGGACGCCGAGATCGGCGCGAAGGCCCGCTTCGAACGGGCCAACGCCGAGGGCGGCGTGCACGGCAGGACGATCGAGTTCATCGGCGCGGAGGACGACGCCCAGGACGCGGCCAAGGGCGACGCCGCCGCCAAGAAGCTCGTGCAGAAGGACCAGGTCTTCGCCCTGGTGCCGGTGCACGCGCCCAACTTCGGCGGCGCGGCCTTCCTGGAGCAGCAGGGCGTGCCGTGGTTCGGCTGGGCCACCGGGCCGCAGTGGTGCGGCACCAGGACCGGCTTCGGCTACAACGGCTGCCTGGCCCCCAAGCAGGGCGACGGCTCCCAGACCTGGTGGGGCCGGCAGATGGCCGAGCTGCTCGGCGGCGCCGAGGGCAAGAGCGTGTACGTCCAGACCAGCGACTCCAGCGGCAGCAAGTACGGCGGCACCACCATCTCCCAGTCCTTCACCGCCGCGGGCTTCGAGCTGGCCGGGGTCGACTCGGGGCTGCCCGCCGCCGCGCCGCCCCCCGACTGGCTCCCGTACGTCAACAAGATCATGACCTCCGACGACGGCGGCCCGCCCGACGTGGTGGTCTCGGTGATCGCCGGCACCAAGTTCAACGTCGGCCTGTACGGCGCGCTCAAACGGGCCGGATACAAGGGCACGCTCACCGACGCCACCAGCTACGACGTCGCCATACTCAAGGACCCGGCCAGCGCCAGGGCGCTCGACGGCGTGATCGCCGCCCCGATGTTCGAGCCCTTCGAGTCCACCGCCCCCGAGATCGCCCGGCTGAAGCAGGACGTCGAGAAGGTCGCCCCCGGCACCCCGCTCACCCAGCACCTGGCTATCGGCTACTGGGCCGCCGACATCTTCCTCGACCTGCTCGGCAAGACCGGCAAGGACCTCACCAGGGAGAGGTTCCTCGACACGGCCAACGGCTCCTACCTGTACGAGAACCCGGGCTTCGGCCGGATCGAGTACCCCAAGGACCACACCGAGCCGAACGGCTGCGGCGCCCTGGTCAAGCTGGAGGGCGGCGCCTTCCAGGTGGCCAAGAGCATGAAGTGCTTCGACAACGTCCCGCTCAAATGATCGTCGGATACGTCCTCAGCGGCCTGGTCACCGGCGGCATCTTCGCGATCATGGGAGCGGGCCTGACGCTCTCCTACGCCGCGACCGGGGTGTTCAACTTCGCCCACGGGGCGCTCGGCTTCCTGGCCGCGCTGCTGTTCCACGAGCTCAACGCCGCCGCCGGGCTGCCCGCCTGGCTCTCGGCGCTGCTCGCGGCCGGGGTGTTCACGCCCGCGCTCGGCTACGTGCTGCACAAGGCCATGTTCAGGGGCCTCGCCAGGGCCGGGGAGACCGCGCAGATCGTCGCCACCATCGGGCTGACGATCGCGCTGCCCGCACTCGGCCTGCTCGTCGTGGACCTGGCCGGGCTGCCGCCCGCCGACGCCACCTCGCTGCCGCGCGGCGTCGGCCCGCACCCGTCCGTGCCCGTCGGCGTGCTGGGGGTCACGCTCGACACCGACCAGCTCATCACGTTCGGCTTCGCCGTGGTCACCGCGATCGGGCTGTGGGCGTTCCTGCGGCACACCCCGTACGGGCTGCGCATGCGCGCCTGCGTGGACCGGCGGGACCTGGCGGCGCTGCGCGGCATCGACCCGGACGCGACCTCCGCGCTGGCCTGGATGCTCGGCTCGGGCCTCGCCGGGCTGGCCGGGGTGCTGGCCGTGGCGGTGCTCGGGCTGGACGCGACCGCGTACACGGTGCTGCTGTTCGCCTCGGCCACGGCGGCGGTGTTCGGGCGGCTGCGCTCGATCCCGTGGACGTTCGCCGCCGGGCTCGCCCTCGGCGTCGTGCAGAACCTGGTCGCCGGGTACACCGGCTTCCTCCAGGAGGTCACCGGGCTGCGCACCGCCGTGCCGGTCATCCTGCTGTTCGCCGGGCTGGTGCTGCTCAACCGCTCGCGCGAGCGGGTCGCGGGCAGCGCCGCCGAGGACGCCCCGCCGCCGGACCACCTGGCCGGGCTGCCGCAGTGGCGCCGCCGCCTGCCGTGGGCGGCCGGGCTGGCCGCGCTGGCCGTCTTCGCGCTCGCCGCGCCCCCGTACTACGTGGGCGTGGCCGCGCAGGGGCTGGTGCTCGCGCTGATCTTCTGCTCGTTCGTCGTGGTCACCGGGATCGGCGGCATGGTGAACCTGGCGCAGGCCGCCTTCGCCGCGATGGCCGCGCTCACCTGCGGCTGGGCGTTCGCCTCCGGGCTGCCGTTCGCCGCCGCGATCGGGCTGGGCGTGCTCGCGGCGGCGGCCGCCGGGCTGCTCGTGGCGCTGCCCGCGCTGCGTCTCGGCGGGCGGGTGCTGACGCTGGCCACGCTCGCCCTCGCGCTCCTCGCCGACCAGGTGCTCTTCCAGGTGGACGCCTTCAGCAACGGCACCATCGGCTGGCCGCTGCCCGCGCTCGGGCTGGGCCTCGCCGACACCTCCGACCCCCGGGTGCTGGTCGCGGTGCTGCTCGTGCTCATCGGCGGCGTCGCGGTGCTGGTGCGCAACCTGGAACGGTCGGCGTCCGGGCGGGCCATCCTCGCCGTGCGCTCGGCCCCGGCCGCCGCCCTCACCTGCGGGCTGTCGCCGACCCGCGCCAAGATCACGCTGTTCGTGCTGGCGTCGGCGATCGCCGGGCTCGGCGGGGTGCTGTACGCGGTCGCGAAGGGCTCGATCACCGCCACCGACCTGCCCGCCTTCTCCGGGTTCGTCTGGCTGGCGATCGTGGTGCTCCAGGGCGTGCGCCGGATCGGCGGCGCGGTGCTCGGCGGGCTCGTCGCGGTCGCCGTGCCCGAGCTGCTGGCCACCTGGGACGTCTCCGCGCACGTCGGGGCGATCCTGTTCGGCCTCGGCGGCATGATCCTGGCCAAACACCCGGACGGCGTGCTCACCCAGCTCGCCGAGCTGCGCCACCGGAAGCCGCCGCCTGCGGAACCGGTCACCGGCCCATCGGTGTCGTCGCCGGTCGAGGGCGCGGTCTTCCGGCTGGAGGGTGTCGCCGCCGGGTACGCCGATTCCCCCGTCCTGCGCGGCGTGGACCTCGCCGTCCGCCCAGGCGAGGTCGTCGCGCTGCTCGGCGCGAACGGCGCCGGCAAGTCCACCGCCTGCGCCGTGGCCGCCGGAGACCTGCCGGTCACCGGCGGCCGGATCCTGCTCGACGGCGTGGACGTCACCTCCTGGCCCGCCCACCGCCGCGCCAGGGCCGGAATCCTGCTGGCCCCCGAGGGGCGCGGCGTCTTCCCCGGCCTCACCGTCGAGGAGAACCTGCGCACCTGGCTGCCCGACCCCCGGCCCGTCTACGAGCGGCTGCCGCGCCTCGCCGAGCGCCGCGACGTGCTCGCCGGCGCCCTCTCCGGCGGCGAGCAGCAGCTCCTCACGCTCGCCCCCGCGCTGGTCCGCCCGCCCCGCGTGCTCATCGCCGACGAGCCGTCGCTCGGGCTCGCGCCGCTGCTCGTCCGGCAGGTCTTCGAAGTCTTCGCCGAGCTGCGCGAGCGCGGGGTGGCGCTGCTGCTGGTCGAGGAGAAGGCTACCGAGGCGCTGGCGCTCGCCGACCGGGTGGCGTTCATGCGGCTCGGCCGGATCACCTGGGCGGGTCCGCGGTCGGAGGTCGACGGCGACCGGCTCACGGCCGCGTACCTGGGGGTGGGCTGACGGTGCTGGCGATCGAGGGGGTGTCGGTGGCGTTCGGCGGGGTCCGGGCGCTGGAGGAGGTGTCGTTCGAGGTGCCCGAGGGTCAGGTGTGCGGGGTGATCGGGCCGAACGGCGCGGGCAAGACCACGCTGTTCGACGTGGTGTCCGGGCTGCGGCGGCCCGACGCGGGCCGGGTCCGGCTGCGCGGGCGCGACCTGACCGGGACGTCGCCGGCCGCGCGGGCCAGGGCGGGGGTGCGCCGCACGTTCCAGCGCACCCAGGTCTTCGGCCGGCTCACCGTGGCGGACAACGTACTGGCCGCGCTGGATTGGCACGGGGGTGGAGGCGGGCTCGTCGCCGACCTCGCCGGCTGGCCGGGACGGCGGCGGCGCGAGCGGGAGCGGCGCGAGCGCGTGGCCGAGGTGCTGGAGCTGTGCGGGCTCGCGCCGCTGCGCGAGGCGTACGCCGCCGCGCTGCCCGTCGGCCGGCGCCGGCTCGTCGAGCTGGCCAGGGCGCTCGCCGACCGGCCCGCGCTGCTGCTGCTCGACGAGCCCACCTCCGGGCTCGACGCCGCCCAGACCGCCCGGCTCGCCGAGGTCGTCCGGGCGCTGGAGACGACCGTGCTGCTGGTCGAGCACGACATGGGCTTCGTCATGGACGTCTGCGACCGCGTCGTGGTGCTCGACCTCGGCCGGGTCATCGCGGCCGGCGCCCCGGCCGCGGTGCGGGAGGACCCGGTGGTCCGCGCCGCCTACCTGGGCTGAGCGTGCCGCTCGGTGAAGGACAGGATCCGCCGCCAGGCGTCCTGGCAGGCGCTCTCCCACTCCTTGTACGAGCGGTCGAAGAACGAGTGCGGTGCGCCCTCGTACACGTGCTCCTCGTACGGGGTGCCGACGCGCTCCAGCGCCGCCTCGTACGCCGCGAACTGCTCCGGCGTGGAGACCGTGTCCGCGCCGCCCCGCAGCAGCAGCACGGGCGCGCCGGGACCGGTCTCCGGCGCCTGAATGGCCCGCAGCGCGCCGTAGAAGCCGATGCCGCCGGCGATCCCGTTGGTGCCCTCGTGGGCCTGCCGCCAGGAGTGCGCGCCGCCCATGCAGAAGCCGACCGTGAAGACCGGGCCGGGCAGCGCGTCGGTGGCGGCGCGCACGTCGGCGCGGATGCCGTCGGCGTCGAGCTGCTTGACGTGCGTCATGAAGTCGAAGTCGTCGCCGCGGTCGCCGATGCCCGCGGTGCGGCCGAAGTAGTCGATCGCGATCGTACGGAAGCCCGCCTCGGCGAAGCGCAGCGCGAGGTCGCGGTAGAACGGGTGCAGCCCGCGCACGTCCGGCATGATCACGACGCTGCGGCCGTTCGGCTCGGCGGGCTCGGCCCTGAAGGCCATGAAGCGGTTGCCGTCGGCCGCGGTCAGCTCGAACTGCTCGTGCGAGGCCACCTCTCCCTGGACGGGCGGAGCGGGCGGCCTGCTGTCGGTGGAATGGCACATGTCCGCCAGCATGCCGCCAAGGATCACGGATATCCACCTGCGGAGGAGTACCGCCCGGCGTGGCGTGGAAGGGTCACTGACATGACCTACCACCCCAATCTCGATCCCGAGCTGCGCGCCGCGATCGAGGCGGCCCCTATGCCCGTCGTCGACCTCGCGGCCATGACGCTGGAGGATCTGCGGGCGCGGCGCGCGGAGGCCGACGCGTTCGTGGCCGCCGTGCCACGGCCGGAGACCGGCGTGACCATCGAGGACCGGCACGTCCCCGGGCCGGACGACGCGCCCGAGGTGCGGGTGCGGATCTACCGCCCGGCGGGCGGCGGCGGGGAGCGGCCGGGCCTCTACTGGATCCACGGCGGCGGCATGATCATGGGCAGTCCCGAGTTCGACGACGCGATGATGATCGACTACGTGGAGCGGCTGGGGCTGGTCGCGGTCTCCGTGGACTACCGGCTGGCTCCGGAGCACCCGCACCCCGCGCCGGTCGAGGACTGCTACGCGGGGCTGGTGTGGACCGCCAAGTCCGCCGCCGAGCTGGGCATCGACCCGGCCAGGCTGGCGGTGGGCGGGGCCAGCGCGGGCGGCGGGCTCGCGGCGGCGACCGTGCTGCTGGCCCGCGACCGCGGCGGCCCCGACGTGGCCTTCCAGCTCCTGCTCTGCCCGATGCTGGACGACCGCGACGCCACGCACTCCAGCGAGCAGCACGCCGACGCCGTGGTCTGGAACAGGTCCGCGAACCGCTACGGGTGGCGGGCGCTGCTCGGCGAGCGGGCGGGCGGGCCCGACGTGTCCCCGTACGCGGCCCCGGCGCGGGCCGAGGACCTGTCGGGGCTGCCGCCGGCGTTCATCGACGTGGGCGAGGTGGAGGTGTTCCGCGACGAGGACATGGACTACGCCGTGCGGCTCGCACGGGCCGGGGTGTCGACCGAGTTCCACCTGTATCCGGGGGCCTTCCACGGGTTCGACATGATGGTGCCGGGCGCGGCGCTGAGCCTCCGGGCGCGGGAGGCCAGGATCGCGGCGTTGCGGCGGGCGTACGGGGTCTGACCGGGAGGCTGGGCAACCAACCAAGCGTGCGCTAGGTTGGTTGCTGTGGATCTCGACTTCTCCCCGGCCGAGCGGGACTTCCGCGCCGAGGTTCGCGACTGGCTGAGCGCCAACGTCCCCGATCCGCCGCTGCCGTCCATGGACACCGCCGAGGGCTTCCAGGCGCACCGCGCGTGGGAGGCGCGGCTCGCCGCGGCCCGGCTCTCGGTGGTCTCCTGGCCCGAGGAGTACGGCGGCCGCGGCGCCTCCCTCATCGACTGGCTGATCTTCGAGGAGGAGTACTGGGCCGCCGGCGCCCCCGCCCGCGTCACCCAGAACGGCATCTTCCTGCTGGCCCCGTGCCTCATGCGGTTCGGCACCCCCGAACAGCGCGCCCGCTGGCTGCCGCGCATGGCCGGTGGCGCGGACGTCTGGGCGCAGGCGTGGTCGGAGCCGGAGGCGGGCAGCGACCTCGCCGCGCTCACCTCCCGCGCCGAGCCCGACCCCGGCGGCGGCTGGCGGCTGCACGGGCACAAGACGTGGAGCTCGCGGGCCGCCCACGCCACCCACGGCTTCGGCCTCTTCCGCACCTCGGGGGCGCGGCACAAGGGCCTGACCTACTTCATGTTCCCCCTGGACGAGGTCGCGGTCCGCCCCGTCGCCCAGCTCGACGGGCTGCCCGGCTTCGCCGAGCTGCACTTCGACGGCGTACGGGTCGAGGAGTCGATGGTGCTCGGCGAGGCCGGGCAGGGCTGGTCCATCGCCATGGCCACCACCTCCTCCGAACGCGGCCTCACGCTCCGCAGCCCCGGACGTTTCCTCGCCACCGCCGACCGGCTCCTCGCGCTGGCCCGCGTGTCGGGGGACCCGGCGGCGGCCGACCGGGCGGCGCGGTGCTGGACGGAGGCGGAGGCGTACCGGCTGCACACGTACGCGACCGCGCGCCGCGTCATGGCGGGCGAGGAGGCCGGGGCGGCCACCAGCCTGGGCAAGATCTTCTGGTCGGAGCTGGACCTGCGCATGCACGCCCTCGCCCTGGAGCTGCTGGGCGAGCGGGCCGGGGAGACGCCCTGGCTGGACGGCTTCCTGTTCGCGCTGGCCGGGCCCATCTACGCGGGCACGAACGAGATCCAGCGCACCATCGTCGCCGAACGCGTCCTGGGGCTGCCACGATGAACTTCGCCTTCACCGACGAGCAGCTCGCCTTCGGCGCGACCGTCCGCGACGTGCTCGGGGACGCCTGCCCGCCGGCCGCGCTGCGCGCCGAGCGGCGGCCCGGCTGGCGGCGGCTCGCCGAGCTCGGCCTCTTCGCCGCGCTGGTGCCGCCGGAGCACGACGGGCTCGGGCTCGGGCTGACCGACGTGCTGCCCGCGCTGGAGGAGACCGGGCGGGCCTGCCTGCCGGGGCCGGTCGCGGAGACCGTCGTGGCCGCGCCGCTGCTGCCCAAGGCCGCCGGCGGCGAGCCGTGCGTGAGCGTGGTCGCTCCCGGCCAGGCGTACGCGGCGGACGCCGACGTCGCGGGCCTCCTCGTGGTGCTCCGCCCGGACGGGTCCCGGCTGGTCGAGGCGGCCGAGATCACTCCCAGGCCGGGGATCGATCCCTGCCGGCCGCTGTTCGCCGTCGCCTACGACGTGTACGAGCCGCTGGAGGCCCCGGCCGAGCCCGTGCTGCACCGGCTCGCCGTGGCGACCGCCGCGCAGCTCGTCGGCGTGGCCAGGGAGCTGCTGGCGCGCTCCGTGGCCTACGCCCGGGTGAGGACGCAGTTCGGCGCGCCCATCGGGTCCTTCCAGGCGGTCAAGCACCGGCTCGCCGACGTGGCGGTGGCCGTGGAGTTCGCCGCGCCGCTCGTGTGGCGGGCCGCGCTCGGGCTGGACGCCGGAGCGCCCGCCGCCGGCAGGGACGCGAGCGCCGCCAAGGCCGCCGCCGGTGAGGCCGCCGCGCTCGCCGCCGGCTCCGCGCTCCAGGTGCACGGGGCCGTCGGCTACACCGACGAGCTGGACCTGCGGTTCTGGCTGGCCCGCGCATGGTCGCTCGGGGCCGCGTACGGGACCAGCGCCGTCCACCGCGCCCGCCTGCGGGCCGCGTTGCTCGGCGGCGACGCGCGGAGGTGGCCGTGAAGTTCGGGGTGCCGCTCGGGCTGCTGCATCCGGCCGCGTGGAAGGACGTCGCGGTGGCGGCCGACGAGCTGGGGTTCGAGTCGGTGTGGCTGCCCGAGCACCTGGTGTTCGCCGCGGACCTGTCGCTCGCCCGCTACCCGGGCGGCGCCGACCCGGGGATCAGGCCGGAGACGCCGCTGTTCGACGCGCCCGCGTACCTCTGCTGGCTGGCCGCGCACACCAGCCGGGTGCTGCTCGGCACCGCCGTGCAGCTCCTCGCCCTGCGCCACCCCTTCGTGTCGGCGCGCGCCTTCGCCACGCTGGACGTGGTCTCGGGCGGGCGGGCCGTGTGCGGAGTGGGGGCCGGCTGGTACCGGGGGGAGTGGGACGCGGCCGGGATCCCGTTCGAGACGCGCGGGGCGCGGCTGGACGAGGCCGTCGCGGTCGTACGGCGGCTGTGGACCGAGCCGGTGGTCGCCCACTCCGGCAGGTTCTACTCCTTTCCGGAGGTCGCCTTCGAGCCCAAACCGGTGCAGCGCCGGCTGCCGGTGCTCGCGGGCGGCGAGTCGGCGGCGGCGCTGCGCCGGGCGGCGCGGCTCTGCGACGGGTGGATCAGCATGCCGCACACCCTCGACTCCATCAGGCCGCAGCTCGACCGGCTGGGGGGCGGGGTGCCGGTGACGGCGCACGCGTACGCGCTGGGCTCGCCCGAGGAGGTCCCGGCGTGGGCGGCGCTGGGCGTGGAGCGGCTGATCGTCCGGCCGTGGACGCGCGGCCGCGACGCGGTCGCGGCACTGACCGCCTTCGCGGCGCGGTACGGAGTCGGCCGAGATATACAAACGATCGGTCGTTAATGTAGTTTGTGTTCATGACACAAGACGGCCGGCGGCTGCGCGGGTTGCGCAGCCGCGAGGCGATCCTGGAGCAGGCGGTGAGCCTGGCCTCCGTCGAAGGGCTGGACGGGCTGTCCCTGGGGCGGCTGGCGGCGGCGACCGGCACCAGCAAGTCCGGATTTTTCGCCCATTGGCGCGACAAGGAGCAGCTGCAGCTCGACGCCGTGGAATGGGCCGCCCGCCAGTGGACCGAGCAGATCGTGGCGCCCGCCCTGCGGGCCCCGGCCGGGGTACGGCGGCTGTTCGCGCTGCACGAGGCGCGGCTGCGGTTCTACGGCGAGGGCGTGCTTCCCGGCGGATGCTTCTTCTTCACCGTCCAGGCCGAGTTCGACGACCGCCCGGGCGCGTTGCGCGACCGCGTCGCGCGGGCCATGAACGACTGGCAGGAGTTCATCCGGCGGCAGGTGACCCAGGCCGTGGCGATGGGCGAGCTCGCGGAGAGCGTGGACGCCGCCCAGCTCGCGTACGAGATCGACGCGCTCGGGGAGATGGTGATCATCCACTCCCGTCTGCTCGACGGGTCGGCCTCCCTCGTCCACGCCCGCCGCGCCGTGCTGCAACGCCTGCGCGCCCTCTGCCCCGACCCGACGCTTCTCCCGGAGGACTGACCATGACCGAAGACGGCGTGCACGAGCCGGTCCAGGTGCATTTCGACGACCTCGACGCCATGGGCCTGCTGCACAACTCCCGGTACGCCCTGCTGGTCGAGCGGGCGATCAGCGCGTACTGGCAGCGCCTGGGCTGGGCCCCCGACCTGGCCGGGTCGGCGTTCAAGGACGTCTTCCTGGCCGTGCGCGAGTTCAAGGTGACCTACCACGTGCCCATCGCGGGGCCGGGCGAGCCGCTGGTGCACTTCTGGATCGAGCGCATGGGCCGCACCAGCGGCGTCTACGGCTTCCGCGTGCTGTCGGCCGATCGCGCGGTGGTGCACGCCGAGGGCTATCGCGTCAACGTCAACCTGGACCCGGCCACCCTGCGGCCCGCGCCGTTCAGCGACGAGCTGCGCACCGCCGCCGAACCCCTGCTCCGGCGGGCGGCGGCGGCGTGCTGACGTCCCGCTGGATCGCCGGGCCCGCGGACGGCCTGCCGGGCCCGCTGGTCGCCGCCCTGACGGACTACCGCACGCACCGGCTGCTCGACCTGCCCGGCATCGCCAGGCGCGGTCTGTCGCTGAGCCGCCTGTGGCCGACGCTGCCCGGCGCGGTGGGCATGTGGCTCTGGGCGGACGTCGGCGCCCGCCGGGCCGGCTCGCTGTCGGTGTGGCGTACGGAGGACGATCTGCGCGCGTTCGTACGGGTGCCGGCGCACGTGCGGATCATGCGCGCGTATCGCCACCGGGGCACGCTGCGGTCCCGCACCTGGCGGCTCGACACGCTGGACCGAGCCGCCCTGCGGCGGGACCTCGAGACGGGCAGAACCGCCTAGGCGCGGTGGCGGCCCCGGCTGCGCTGGCCGGTCGAGGTGGCGCTGATCGCGCCGACCAGCTCGCGCTCGTCGTGGCGGTGCCGGCGGCCGCGCGGCAGCAGGTCCACGAAGGGCTCCTCGGCGGGCGGGTCCTGGCGGCGGCGGCGTCCCCGGTAGGAGACGGGCGCCGGGGCGGGGCCGTCGAGGACGTCGCCGGTCCAGGCGGGGGCGAAGGCGTCGAACGAGCTGGTCGCCTCCGGGATGACGATCCGCTGGAACGGGCCGGTCTCGAAGACGAACGCGCCCGTGTCGCGCGGGTCGGCGTCGCTGATGCGCCGCATCGGGCCGGTGTCCCAGCACGGCTCGAACGGGCCGACGTCCACCGGCTCGCCGAAGGCCTCGGCGTCGGCGTGGCGGCCGGCGCGCCGGTAGGGGTTGTCGACCGCGATGCCGGTGCGCGGGTCGGGGGCGGCGGCACGGCGGCCACGGCCCCGGCGCAGGGGCGCGGCGTCCGCGAACGGGTCGAAGGGCCGGGCCTCCCTGATGCGGCGTACCTGCTCGGCGGGCGAGGCGTCGCTGCCGCTGCCGCCCGCCGCGACGAGCCGGGCGTCCCTGGCCCCGACGGGGGAGGTACCGGCCGCGACCACGTCGGCGTCGCCCCGTACGAACGGGGTCTCGGCGGCGAACAGGTCGGCGTTCTCCCGCGCGAAGAGGGTCTCGGCGGCGACGCGGTCGAACGTGGTCTCCGCGGCGGTGAGGTCGGCGGCGGACGTGGCGGCCAGGTCGGCGGCCGTCGTGGTGATCAGGTCGGGGGTGGCCGTCGCGGCGACGAGGCCGGCCGTGGTGGCCGGTTCGGGCGTGAGGCTCGGGGCCGGGCCCGTGACGAGCCCCGTGGTGAGCTCGGCGGCGCCGGACGCGAGCGTACGGCTCCACGCGGGCCGCGTGACGGGCAGGGCGGCGCCACGGCGCTTGCGGCGGCGTCCCCGGTGGGACGGGACCGGACGCGGGGCGGGGGAGGCGGCGGCAGCGGCGGCGCGTACCCGGTTCTGGCGGGTCTTGGCGACGGCGAGCAGCGCCAGGGCGGCCACCAGCGTCGAGCCGATCAGCGTCGGCGAGGAGATGGCCGGGAGCGGTCCCGTGGCGCTCGCGTCGGCGTGCGTGGGCAGCGGCTCGGCGGTGGCCGCGGTCGTGTCGGCGGTGGTCGGCTTGGCGTGCTTGCCCAGCTTGGTCCCCTGGCCGGGGGCGGCCGGGGTCGGGCCGGCGCCGGTCGTCGTCGCGCCGGTCGAGGCGCCCGTCGAGGAGTCCGTCGTCGCGCCCGCCCGCACGTCCGCGGGGGAGCCGGTGGACCGCTCGGTCTTCTTCGGGGGCGTGGTCTGCTTCTTGGCGACGGTGGTCCGCTCGCTCTTCCGCTCCGGGGCGGCGGGCCGGGCGGCGAGCGGGGGCCGCGCGCCGCTCTCCTGCTCGACGCCGGTCTGCGGGATCATCGCGGTGAGCGAGCCGTCCTGCACGTAGAGCGTGGGGGTGCCGGGGCCGGAGTCGGGCGGCAGCGACCCCTCGACCTCGGACTTCTTCTTCGCCGCCTTCGCGTCGAGCTTGGCCTTGACGACGTCGGGGTAGCCGTAGCCGACGACCTTGCTGGTGTCACGCTTCTTGTACTTGGCGACACCGCCGTCGATGTTGCCCTCGATCGTGATGATCGTGTTGCCCTCGACGCGGACCACGACGCCGACGTGGTCGATGCGGTCGATGCTCTTGGAGCCGCCCCAGTCGTAGAAGACGAACGCCCCCGGCTTGGGCTTGTTGCCCCAGGCGCCCTGCTTCTTGAACCACTTGGCGTGCTCCACCGTCCACGCGAACTGCCCCATCCACTCCTCGTAGCCGAGCTTGTGCGCGGCCCAGGAGAGGAGCATGTCGCACCAGGGGGCGGTGGTGAAGGCGTCGTCGAACTCGACGTTCTTGCCGTACCAGTCGCCGAACTTGGTGTACGCGCCGGCCTTCTCGGCGTAGCCGAGCTGGCTCTGGAGCAACTCGATGAACTTCTGCGTCTCTGGCGTCATGGAAGTATGAGGGCACCTTCCGGGCAAGGCCGGTTTCGCCCCACGCCGCACTGGGTAGAGAAGCCCCCTGTGACTGGTGGGACAAGACCGGAGGCTTGTCATCTACCGTGATGAAGCGAGGTTACCGTGCCGTAATACCAGGTCAAGCATGCTCAAAGGGACGGCAAAGCCTGCGGGGCAAGGAAATCGCAGGTCAGGATGCTGCCAGAAATGTCCATGCGAGCGCTGTTTAACCGTAAAAGATCTTACTGTCCCAAGGGTTAGTAATCAGTAGCCCGCGCCCGTGAGCAGCCCGCCGTCCACGGTGAACTCGCTGCCCGTGCAGTAGCTCGACCGGTCCGAGGCCAGGAACGCCACCACGTGCGACACCTCCACCGGCTTGGCGAAGCGCTTGATCACCATCGCCTTGACGAACGCCTCCGCGTCCACCTCCCGCGCGAGGTCCGGATCGTGCACCATCGGCGTGTTGATCGCCCCGGGATGCACAGAGTTCACCCGGATCCCGAACCCCGCCAGCTCCCGCGCCGCCGACTTCGTGAGGCCGCGCACCGCGAACTTCGAGGCCGCGTACGCCGACAGCCCCGCAGCGCCGATGAGCCCCTCGATGGAGGAGATGTTCACGATCGAGCCGCCGCCGGCCGCCCTCAACGGCTCGATCACCGACTTGACGCCCAGCCAGGCGCCCTTGAGATTGACGTCCACCACCCGGTCGAACTCCTCGGGCGGCATGTCCGCGATGCGGCCGTACCTGAGGATGCCGGCGTTGTTGACCAGCACGTCCAGCCGGCCGTGCAGGCCCACGGCGGTGCCCACGGCCTGCTGCCACTCGGCCGCGCTGCGCACGTCGTGCCGGACGTAGGCGGCGCCCGTCTCCTCGGCCAGCGCCTTGCCCTCCTCGTCCAGGACGTCGCCGAACACCACCCGCGCGCCCTCGGCGAGGAACAGCCGCACGTGCGCCGCGCCCATGCCCCGCGCGCCGCCGGTGATCAGCGCGACCTTGCCGTCAAGCAGCCCCATGATCTCCTCCTGCCGCCACGGCCACCGCGGCCGCCTCCATGGACCGGTAAACCGGGATGCCCGCCGCCGCCGCGACGCGCCGTACCTCGTCCTCGACGCCCGGCGGCGCGCACTCGCCGTTCCTGGTGACGAGCGTGAACCTGGTGCGCGGCAGCGTTCCCTGGGCGGCGGCCAGCGCGTGCGCGTAGGCGTACAGGGCCTCGGGGGCGTCGCCGTAGGTGAAGAACGCCTGCACGTTGACGTGCGCCACCACGTCGCGGTACGCCCGTACGCGCAGGATCGCCGCGACCGCGGCGGGCACCAGGTCCGGGCGGCCACGCGGGCCCACCGGCGCCTCCAGGGGGTTGCCGAAGGCCGCCACGCCGAGCCCGCGCAGCTCGCCGGCCACGTCCTCGGGCAGCGGGTCCAGGCACACCCCCGCGGCGTCGAACGCGTCGGCCGCCAGCACGCTCGCGCCGCCGCTCGGCCCGACCACCAGCACCCCGTCCCCGTCGGCCGGGCGGGCGGCGTGGGCCTGGAAGTACGCGAGCACGCCGATGAGGTCGTCCTGGCTCGTCACCAGCGCCGCCCCGGCCTGCTCGGCGACCGCCTCCCACAGGCGCCGGTCGCTCACCAGGCCGCCGGTGTGCGAGGCGGCGGCCGCCCGGCCCTGGCCGGTGCGCCCGCCCACCAGCAGCACGACCGGCCGGTCCAGCGCGCGCAGCGCCTCGTACAGCTCCCGCCCGTCGCGCGGGTCCTCCAGATAGAGGCCGACGGCCCGCGTCTCCTCGTCCCGCGCCAGCCAGCGCAGCAGCTCGGCCGGGGTGACGTCGGCGGCGTTCCCGACGGTGACGACCCGGCTGAAGGCCAGGCCGCGCCGCTCCCCGACCTTGATCACCTCGCCGGCGAGGCCGCCGCTCTGCGAGATCAGCGCCACCGAGCCCGGCGGCCCCAGCCCGCCGCCGACGAACGTCTGCCGGCCGCGCGGGCAGTAGACGCCCATGCAGTTGGGCCCGAGCAGGCGGGCGCCGGCCGCGCGGGCGGCGGCGACCAGCTCGTCCTCCAGCCCTGTGCGGCCCGCCTCGCCGAAGCCGCCGCTCATCACCTGCACGAACGGCACGCCCGCCGCCTGCGCCACCACCTCGGGGCAGCGCTCGGCGGGCACCGCCACCAGCGCGTAGTCCACGTCCGCGGTCTCGGCGGCTTCGGAGAGCGAGCGCACGGCCGGCACGCCCGCCACCTCCTCCGCCTTCGGGTGCACGGCGACCAGCGGCACCCCGGCGGCCCGGTAGAAGTCGAGGAACATGTTCCCGAAGGTGGGCCGCGTGGTGGACGCGCCCACGACGGCCACCGCGCGCGGCTCGAACAGCGCCAGGAAGTCGGCCGTCCCCCCGCGCGTGACGGGCGGGGGCGGCGCGGCGGGCAGATGACGGGCGTCCACGGCCGTCACGCCGTCCGCGGTCGCGATCACCGGGTTCAGCTCGAACTCGCCGAGCTCCAGCCGCTCCCACAGCCCGCCGGGACCGCCGACCGCCAGCAGCAGCTTGACCAGCGCGGCCAGGTCCACCGGCGGCCGGCCCCTGCTTCCGGCGAGCAGCGGGGCGGCGCGCAGCGAGGCCAGCATGCGCCGCGCGTCCGGCTCCGACACCGGGCACAGCCGCAGCGCCGTGTCCCGCAGCGTCTCCGTCCACACGCCGCCCAGCCCGGCGAGCAGCACCGGGCCGAACGCGGCGTCCCTGACCAGGCCCACGATCAGCTCGAGCCCGGCCGCCGCCTGCTCCTCGACCAGGAACCCGGCGAGGTGCGGCACCCGTTCCCGCATCCGGGCCGCCGCGCGGGGCAGCTCGGTCGCGCGCAGCCCGAGCGTCACCGCGCCGGACTCGGACTTGTGCACCAGCTGCGGCCCGAACGCCTTCAGCACCAGCGGCTCGGTCAGCTCCCCGGCCGCGCCGAAGTCCCGCGTGTCCGGGGGGAGCACGACGCCGCGCGGCACCGGCACCCCGGCCTCGCGCAGCATCGCCTTGAGAGTGTGCTCGTGGACGTGCTCCTGGACGTACTCCGGCGCGCTCACCCGAGCAGGTGCCCGTACTGGTCGCGGATGGCCTTGCGGAGCAGTTTCCCTGGCCCGCCCGAGGCGTCCTGCGTGTGCGGCAGCTCCTCGGCCACCACGATGTGGTCCGGCCGCCGGTGCTCCGGCAGCGTGTCGGCCAGGGCGAGCGCCAGCTTGGAGGCGTCCAGCGAGTGCCCGGCGCGCGGCACGACGGCCAGCAGGATGCGCTGCTCGGCCGCCCCTTCGGGCACCCCGACGGCTCCCGCCTCGGCCACGCCGTCGAGCGCCGCGACGGCCTCCTCGACCGCGGCCGGCTGCGTCCACACGCCGCCCTTGGCGATCGCGTCCTCGCGCCGGCCCAGCACCCGCAGCACGCCGTCGGCGGAGACGGAGCCGAGGTCGCCGCCGACGTACCACTCGCCGCGCAGCACCTCCGCCGTCCGCTCGGGCAGGCCGTCGTAGCCCGCCATGCGGTGCGGCCCGGCCAGGTTGATCTCGCCGACCTCGTCGATCACCCGGCGGCCCTTCGGGTCCGTCACCCGTACGGCGTTGCCGGTGCGGGCCCGGCCGGAGGAGCCGAGCGGCGTCGAGCCGTCGTCCACCCGGCCCATGCACGTGTACGGGGCCTCGGTCTGCCCGTAATAGGAGTAGACGCCGGCCTCGGGCAGCCGGGCCTTGATCCGGTCCAGCATGGGCGCGGTCAGCGGCTCGCCGCCCAGCATGATCACCCGGATGGACGACAGGTCCACGTCCTCGTGCTCCGGCGAGCCGAGCAGCGCCGCGTAGAACGACGGGATCTGCGACACGTGCGTGACCCGTTCGCGCGGCACGACGCGCAGGAAGTTCGCCGGTCCCCAGTCCTGCTCCAGCACCAGGCGCATGCCCGCGTACAGTGCGGGGCCGACGATGGCGGGGAAGCCGATGCCCCAGATGATCGCGCCGGTGCCGAACACCGCGTCGGGGCCGCGCGGCACGTCCAGCCAGATCTGCGCCGTGGCCAGCGAGGAGGCGTGCGTGTGCACGACCGCCTTCGGCAGGCCGGTGGTGCCCGAGGTGTAGTAGAGCGCGAGCGGGTCGTCGTGGAAACCGGCGAGCGGCGGCTCGGCGTCCGGGCCGCCGGTCAGCTCGCGGGCGTCGATCCACGTGGTGACCTCGGGCAGCGAGCCCCTGATCCGCTCGACCGTCTCGGCCACGGTCGCGTCGTGCACGAACGCCGTGCAGCCCGACGCCGCGACCACGTCCCGCAGCGTCTCGACCGGCCAGTACGGGTTCAGCGCCGCCGTCACCGCCCCGATCTTGGCCTGCGCCAGATAGACCTCGGCCACCGTCAGCGTCTCGTTGAGCAGCGCCGCGACCCGCCGCCCCGGGCCGATCCCGGCGGCGAGCAGGGCGTTGGCGCGGCGGTTGACGTTCGCGTTCAGCTCCTCGTAGGTGAAGCTCCGCTCGCCGCAGTACGTCAGCGCCACCCGGTCGGGGGTGCGCAGCGCGCCGGCGGTCAGGATCGCGTGGCCGTAGTTGCCGTACGGTGATGGGGCCATGGGGGCGCCTCCAGATCGGCGGGGCTCAGAGGGGGGAATAGAGCACGAAGACGTTTCCCGAGGGATCGCGCAGCACGGCCCGCCGCTCGTGCGGCCCCTCCTCGGGGCCGCGCACCACCTCGGCCCCGCGCGCGGCCAGCTCACGCACGCTCTCCCGCACGTCGTCCACCTTGTACGACGGCGCCGCCCCCGGCGTGACGTGCTCGGCGGGCCCGGCCAGCGCCACCGTGACGCCGCCCCCGTCCAGCGCCGCGAACCGGTCGCCGTCGCGGAACTTCACCGGCAGCCCGTAGAAGGCGATGGCCTCGTCCAGGTCGGCCACCGGGATCAGCACGTTGCCCAGCTTCACG
Organism: Nonomuraea bangladeshensis; assembly: GCF_039529455.1. NCBI lineage: Bacteria > Bacillati > Actinomycetota > Actinomycetes > Streptosporangiales > Streptosporangiaceae > Nonomuraea > Nonomuraea bangladeshensis. Next base: position 846,547 of record NZ_BAAAMV010000001.1, on the reverse strand, counting down.
CGGGCCTCCAATGCGGCAACTCGTCGACGAACGTCACCCGCACCGGCATGCCGATGCGTACCTCCTCCGGCGCGCACCCCACCACGTGCCCGAACGCGCGCACGCCCACGGGCAGGTCCACCCACGCCATCACGTACGGCTCCCGCCCCCGGTAGTCAGGCGCGAACGACCGGTGCACGACGGTGAACGTGTGCACCACGCCCGTGCAGGTCACCGGCTCGTACGTCAGCTCCGCGCCGCCGCACCACGGGCACGCCGCCTCGGGGAGGTGCACCCACCGGCCGCAGCCCGCGCAGCGCTGGACGACCAGCTCGCCCCGCGCGCAGGCGGCCCGGTACCCGGCCAGGTGAGCGGGCGGGTCGGGGGGAGGGGGCGTGGCGGTGTCGGCGCTCATCGCTTGCCAAGCTAGCGCACGCTTGGTTGCCCGGCAAGGCCGCGACCGGTCACTCGACGGGGGCCAGCGTCCCGACGAGCTCAGACGGCCCGTCCATGGCCTCCCCGGGGCCGGTGGCGGGGCCGGTTCCAGGGCCGGTCGCGGGGGCGTTGACGGGGCTGGGGGAGTGGGAGGTGGTCGGGGTGGAGGACGGGGTGGGGCAGGCGGGGCCGTCCACGGGGATCTCGCTCACCTGGGGGCCGTTGCCGGACGCGGGCTCGGTCATGACGACGATGCCGGCGTAGACGCGCCGGCCGCAGGCCACCGTGCCGGGGTCGTGGCCGACGGCGCTGGTGTACGACGTGTGGCCGCTCAGGACGCGGGTCTCCTGGTGCAGCGTCGTGGCGGGGGCGTCGTCGCCGTCGCGCCGCGTGTACGTCACCCGCAGCCGCACCTGGCCGGTCCCGTCGGCGGCGACCCGCACCGACCCGCTCCGCCCGCTCCAGGCGGTGATCGTGGCCGCCCGCACGGCGGGATGCGGCCCGCCGGTGCCCGCCTGGCCGGGGGTGGGCCGCGCCGGCGCGGTCGCGGTTGCGGTGGTGGGCGGGGTGCGGCGCGGAGCGGCGGCGCTGGTCCGGCCCGGCGTGGCGGCGGGCGTGCGGGGCGCGGCCTCGCCGGTGGCGCGGGACGTGGGGCGTTTAGCGGGGCCGGGAGTGGGGCCGGTCGTGGCGTCGGCGGGTGAGGGCGCGGGCTCGGACTTCTCCTCCTCCGGCGGCGGCAGGAGGATCGCCCCCGGCCCGGTGGGCAACCGCCCGCCCGACAGCACGATCCCGATCGCCACCGCCATCACCAGCACGCCCGTCACCCACAGGTGCGGCGGGAGGCGCGGCATGCGCGCGAGCCGGTCGCGCAGGGCCACGGCCGCGCCGCCGCCGCTCGTGGCGCGATCCGTGCGCGCCAGCGGGAAGCGGAGAGCCATCAGCGTGGCCAGCTCGGCCAGGTGGCGGCGGCCGCGTTTCTCCCATTCCGGGCCGTAGCCGGCGACCGCGTCCTCCTCCAGCTCGGCGGCGAACGCACGGGCGGAGGCGTACCGTACGGCCGGGTCCTTGGCCAGGCCGCGCCTGAGCAGGTCGCGCAGCGTGTCCGGCACCACCTCCAGAGGGATCGGCTCGGTCAGGTGCCGGTCCCTGGTGGCCGGCACGTCCAGCTCCTCCTGGCCGCCCTCCCCGGCGGCGCGGAACGGCGGCCGTCCCCTGACCGCCTCGAACAGCGTGCAGGCGGCGGCGTACAGGTCGGCGGACGGACCGGCCTCGTGCCGGGTCCACAGCTCGGGCGACATGTACGCCGGGCTGCCCGCGGGCACGCCCGGCTCCTCGGCGTGCACCACGACGCCGAAGTCGGTGAGCTTGCTGGTGCCGTCGGCCTGGACGAGGACGTTCTCCGGCTTGACGTCGCGGTGCGGCACGCCCTTGTCGTGCGCGGCGGCGAGGGCCAGCAGGATGCCCTTGAGCACGGTGAGCGCGGCCTCCGGGGTCACGTGGCCGTGCTCGGCCAGCAGCGCGCGCAGGGTCACGCCGTCCACCAGCTCCATGACGAGGGCCGCGCGGTCCGGGGTCTCGACGTACTCGTAGAGGCGGACGATGTCGGGCTGGTCGAGCTCGACCAGGTGGTGGGTGTCCGACCGGAAGCGTTCCATGAACTCGGCGTCCCTGCGCAGCGTGGCGTTCAGGTACTTGATCGCCACATAGGCGCCGGTCGATTCGTACGTGGCGAGGAACACGCGGCCGGTGCGGCCCGCGCCGAGCTGGCGTACTTCGCGGTAACCAGGGACCAAGTCCTACCCCCATACGGCGGCCGTCTCTGGGTTCGACGGTCTCACCCGGGGTGTTGGTTGTCACGAGTGCGGCTATTTCGCCGTGAGTTAACCCCTTATGACGGGAGGTGGCGGTGATACCCTCATTGTGCCAAGCAAGCGCTCGGGTAAGTGGAGAGGGGTGGGCGGGTGGAGGGCGTGGCGGTGCTCGTGATGGAGATGCAGCGGGGCGTCGTCGGTGATCTCACGAAATTTCCGGATCTGCGGGCGGCGTGCGAGCGGCACGACGTCGTCCCCAACACCGCCCGGCTCCTCACGGCCGCCCGCGCCGCCGCGATCCCGGTCGTCCACTGCACGGCCGCCTTCCGCGCCGACCGGGCCGGCTCCCACACCGCGAACTGCCCCTTCATCGTCTCCCTCCTCAAGGACCCCGCCCACATGCTGGAGGGCACCCCGGCCGTCGAGGTGCTGCCCGAGCTGCGCGCCCCTGGCGACCTGGAGAGCCGCAGACACCACGGCTTCTCGCCGTTCACCGGCACCTCGCTCGACATGACGCTGCGCTCGCTCGGCGTCTCCACCGTGGTCGCCACCGGGGTCTCGCTCAACCTCGGCATCCCCGGGCTGGCGCTGGAGGCGGTCAACCTCGGCTACCGGGTCACGGTCGTCACGAACGCGGTCGCGGGCATCCCTGAGGACTACGCGCGGGCCGTCCTGTGGAACACGATCAGCCTCCTCGCCACCCGCGCCACCGCCGCCGACCTCGCCGGGACGTGGAAGTGAGCGGCCCGATGGACGGCATGCGGCTCGACGGCAGGACCGCCGTCGTCACCGGAGGAGCGGGCGCGATCGGCGCGGCCATCGCCACCGACCTGGCCGCGCTCGGCGCCCGCGTCGTGCTCGCCGACGTGGACCTGCCCGGCGCGCGGCAGGCCGCCGCCGCCCTGCCGGGCGCGCGGGCCGTCGCCCTGGACCTCACCGACCCGGAGTCGATCACGGCGTTCGTCCGCGTGGCCGGGGACGTGGACGTGCTCGTGCACAATGCCGGGGTCGCGGTGATCGGGCCGTTCGCGGAGAGCGACCCGGCCTCGTGGGACCTCATGTGGCAGGTCAACCTGCGCGGGCCCATGCTGCTGACCAAGCTGCTGCTGCCCGGGATGACGGCGAGGGGCTGGGGGCGGCTGGTGTTCGTCTCCAGCGACGGGGCGCGGGCCGGCTCCGGCGGCGAGGGCGCCTACGCGGCCACCAAGGCGGGCCTGTTCGGGCTGGCCAAGACGCTCGCCAGGGAGGCCGCCCGCGGCCAGGTCACCTCCAACGTGGTCTGCCCGGGACCGACGGACACGCCGATGCTGCGACGGGTCTCGGCGGCCGAGCCGGGGCTGGTCGACCGGATCGCCCGGGGCATCCCGCTGCGCCGCCTCGGCACGCCGCAGGACGTGTCCGGGCTGGTCGCCTTCCTCTGCACCGACCGGGCGGCGTACATCACCGGCCAGACGCTGTCCGTCAGCGGCGGCGTCACGATGCATTGACCGGCTCAGATGGACTGGTACACCGCCTCCACGAGGCGGATGCCGCGCAGGTTGCCGGAGAGCGCGTTGGCCATCTTGTTCATGACGTACGCGATGCCGAGCCCGCGCTCGGGGTCGCCCAGGCCGATGGAACCGCCCGCGCCGCTGTGCCCGAACGCGCTCGCCGACGGCATCAGGAACGTCAGCGACGGCCGCATGTAACCCAGCCCGAACGCCGTGTCCAGGAGCAGGACGCGGTCGGGGCCGTTCACCCGGGTACGGGTGGCCTCGCGCAGCGTCCCGGGGCTGAGGATGTCGCCGGCGGCGAGGGAGCGGTAGAAGCCGGCCAGGCCCCTGGCCGTGGTCACCAGGCCGGCGGCCGGCCAGCCGGCGCGCAGGATGATCGGGTTGTTCGCGCCGCCCTGGACGCGGTGCATGGCGGGGTTGCCGAGGGCGCGGTTCATGAGGCTCTGAGGGTCGAGCGCGGCTTTGGTCATCGCGGCCAACACGTCATCGGGCCGCCCCTGCCCGTTGGGGGCCGCACCGCTCGCGTCCGGCCCCGCACCGGCCTCGGTGACCTTGAGTTCCTGGGGCCGTTCGGCCGCCTTCAACCGGGCCGTCCTCGAGATCACGTCGTCCGGCGCGCCCACCCACATCTCCAGTCCGAGCGGCCCGGCGATCTCCGCCGCCACCAGCTCGCCCACCGACTTGCCGGTCACCCGCCGGACCACCTCGCCCACCAGGAACCCGTACGTCAGCGCGTGATAGCCGTGCGCCGTCCCCGGCTCCCACAGCGGCTCCTGCCCGGCGAGCCGGGCCGCGATGGCGGCCTGGTCCTCGAACTCCTCCACCGGCACCGGCTCCTCCAGCACCGGCAGCCCCGACTGGTGGGTGAGCAGGTGCTCGACGGTGATCGCCCCCTTGCCCCGCGCCGCGAACTCCGGCCACACCTCGGCCACCGGCGCGCTCACGTCCACCAGCCCGCGCTCGGCGAGCCGCAGCAGCACGGTCGCGGTGACCGCCTTCGTGCAGGAGTAGGCGAAGGCGGGCGTGTCGCGCTCCCAGGGCCGTCCGGTGTTCCGGTCGGCGACGCCGTCCCACAGGTCCACGACCAGCTCGCCGTCCTGGTAGACGGCGAAGGCCGCGCCGAGCTCCTCCCCGTCGGCGAAGTGCCGTTCGAAGACCTCGCGTACGCGGGAGAAACGGGGATCGCAGTGCATCGGACCTCCACGGAAAGGGAGCGCTTACGTGGTTCACGAGCCTAACAACTGGGGACGATTCGGCCCAGACGATCAGCGCGGCACCCTGAACCTCCTCACCCCGTCCGTGGTGCTCGACGCCCTGCGCGCGGCCACGACCGGCGAGGTGCTGAGCCTGGCCCTGCCGATCCGCGGCGCGACCTCCTCGCCCGCGCCCACGACCGTGCCGCACCTGCGGGGCCGGCCGCTGCCGCAGCACTTCATGTCCGTGGACGGCGGCGACTACGCGGCCGGCGCGCGGCCGATCGGCGAGGGCCTCTGTGTGGCGGACGACGCCCTCGTCGTGACCCCGCACGGCACGACCACCCACATGGACGCCCTGTGCCACATGTGGTCCGGCGACCGGCTCTACAACGGCCATCCGGCGGCCCGCGTCCGCTCGTACGGCGCCACCCGGTGCGGCATCGAGCGGGTCGGCGGCGTGGTCGCCCGGGGGGTGCTGTTCGACGTGCCCCGGCGGCTCGGCCTCGACCACCTGCCCGCCGGGCACCGGATCGAGCCCGGCGAACTCGAGGAGATCGCCGTGCCGCGCCCCGGGGACGTGGCGGTGATCCGTACCGGCTGGCCGCAGGTGTGGGAGCGGTCGCCCGAGGAGTACTGGTCGGGCCAGCCGGGCCTGTCGGCGGCGGCCGGTCGCTGGCTCGCCGCCCACGACGTCGCCGCGGTGGCCGCCGACAACGCCGCGATCGGCGGCCTCGACGCGCGCGGCCTGGCCGGCGAGGGCCTGGCCGACGACCTGCACCTCATCCTGCTCCACCGGCACGGCATCCACCTGATCGAGCTGCTGTGGCTGGAGGAGCTGGCGGCGACGGGCCGCACGGAGTTCGTGTTCGTGGCTGCCCCGCTGCGGGTCGAGGGCGGCACCGGCAGCCCGTTGACCCCGCTCGCAATCCTCTAGCTTCTCGGGACGAGCAAGTCCCCTATGCGTTCGCGAGCTGTCGGTGATGCACGGTTAGAGGCTCGATTTCAGTGGTGTCGTCGTCAACGACGAGCTCGACGCGGAATCGAACCCCCATTGCCGCGCCGAGGCGCAGCAGTGTCGCTATATCCGGAATGCCGCCACCACCCTCGATCCGAGACAGGGCGGGCTGGGACATCCCGGCGCGCTCCGCCACGACCTTCTGCGACAAACCTCTGCGCTTGCGGATCTCACGCAGCTGGTTGCCGAGCTCCAGGTCGCGGCCCGCCTGCTCGTATTCGGCGTGGGGCTGCGCATCCGCCTCCATCTCGCGCAGACGCTTCGCCTTGTAGGTTTCCCAGCGGCTGTGACCCATCATGCGCTCCTCTCGAACACGTGCGTGGTGGCTAGGTCGTGCTCTGCTTCACATCGCTTCTTGGCAGCGATTGCACGATCGATATCGGCGGTCTGCGTCCCATCCTGTGTCTTGCGGAAGACTGTCAGGATAACGATCACCTTGTCGGCCGGCTTCCAGAAGGTCAACCGCCAGGTCGTGCGGTCAAGAGCAACACGCAGCTCGTGAACACCTTCGGCGTCCTTCAGCTTCTTCACATGATCCCCATCAGGGATGCCACCTGTGACGAGGTAGTCGTCCACGTTCCGCATGACCCGCTGGTAGAGCGGAAAAGAAAGGCCGTCCAGCCAAGACTCCACCTCCGGTTCCAGGTCGATCCCCCACTGAGACATACCATCAATAGTATATGCACTTGATGGTAACTCGTGGCGGTGGTGAACACCACGCCTGGCCCGCACTCACTCCTCGATCTTGGTTGTCGTGCCAGATCAGCCGTTACCAGATCCTTCAATCCCAGGTGACCGGGAGGCGGCCGACGCCGAACACCACCGCGTCCTGGCGGAGTGGGACCTCGGTGGCGGGGACGGCCAGTCGCAGGTCGGGGAAGCGCTCGAACAGGGCGCGGTAGCCGATGCGCAGCTCGTTCCTGGCGAGTTGCTGGCCGAGGCACTGGTGGACGCCGTGGCCGAAGGCCAGGTGGCGGCGGGCGTCCGGGCGGGCCGGGTCGAGGGTGTCCGGTGCGGTGAAGAAGGCCGGGTCGCGGTTGATCATGGGCAGCGACAGCGCCACCGTCTCGCCCTTCGCGACCCGTACGCCGGCCACCTCCACGTCCTCCAGCGCGGCCCGGCTGGGCGCGCCGAGGTGCAGGATCGACAGCCAGCGCAGCAGCTCCTCCTCCGCGCCCTCCTCGTACGTCAGGCCGGACGTGAGCAGGGCGAGGACGCCGAGGGCGAGCATGTTCGCGGTGGTCTCGTGCCCGGCGACGAGCAGGATCATCGCGACGTTGGCCAGCTCGTCGTCGGCGAGCTCCCCGGTCAGCCCGCTGATCAGGTCGTCGCCGGGCTCGGCCCGCTTGCGGCGCACCAGCTCGGCGAGGTAGGCGTGCAGGTCGGCGTTCGCGCCCGCGGCGTCCCCGTCGGGCGCGACCAGCTCGCGGCTGCGTTCCTGGAAGAAGTCGTGGTCGGCGTACGGTACGCCGAGCAGCTCGCAGATGACCATGGACGGGATCGGCAGCGCGTACGCGGTCACCAGGTCGGCGGGCGGCCCCGCCGCGGCCATGGCGTCGAGGTGGTCGGCCGCGATGCGCTCGATGCGCGGCTCCAGCAGGCGCATCCTGCGCACCGTGAACTGGCCGGTGAGCATCCGCCGGTAGCGGGTGTGCTCGGGCGGGTCGGTGGTGGCGAAGAAGCCCGGCGGCGCGGGGCGGCCGGACCCGGCGACGGCGACCGACGACCGTACGGCGGGGTGCTTGAGCTCCTGCCGGGCGCTGAACCGGGGGTCGCCGAGGACCACGCGGGCGGCGTCGAGCGTGGTGGCGAGCCAGCCGAGGTGGCCGTCGGCCATCTCCAGGCGGGTCATGGGCGGCAGGCCGCGGAGGGCGGGCGGGGGGTCGAGGGGGCGTCGCGGGTCACGTTCGACGGGAAGTCTGCGCATGATTGTGAGAGTAGACTCTCAAATCGGAGTTGACTAGCGAAAGTTGGAAATGGGCCGTGAGTGGACGTGCCGGGGCGAACCCTCCAGAATGCGATGTCATGAGCGACGGACCGGGCCTCCGGGAGCGGAAGAAGGCCAAGACCAGGGCCCTGATCCAGAAGGCGGCGCTGCGGCTGTTCCGCGAGCGGGGCTACGCGGAGACGACGGTCGAGCAGATCGCGGAGGCGGCCGAGGTCGCCCCCAGCACCGTGTTCCGCTATTTCCCGACGAAGGAGGATCTGGTGCTGGTGGACCAGTACCCGCCCTTCATCGAGGCGCTGCGGGCCGCGCCGCCCGAGCTCAACCCCGTCCAGGCCGTACGCGCCGCGATCGGCCAGGCGTTCGCGGCGCAGACGCCGGAGGAGCGCAACGACGGCCTGGAGCGTGAGCGGCTCATGTTCACCGTCCCCGAGCTGTGGACGGCGAGCATCGACAACATCCGCGGCGTCCTCGCCGGCCTGCGCGCCGAGCTGGCCGCGCGCGAGGGCCGCGGCCCCGACGACCCCGAGATCCGCAACGTCACCGGGGCGGTCTCGGGCGTGATGCTCGCGGTGTGGTTCGAGTGGGCCGCCGATCCCGCGCTCGACGCGCCCGCCGCGTTCGACCAGGCCCTCGCCCACCTGGAGGCGGGCCTGCCGGTCGCCCGTCAGGCGGGCGGCGAACCGGGATAGTTGCCGCCGCCGTGGGCGGCGTCGAGGGCGTCGTAGTCGGGGGTGAAGCCGCGCTTCGGGATCTCCGCGACGAACGCCACCTCCCGCGGCCTCTTGTACGCCGCGACCTGCGCCCTGACGTGCTCGATCAGCTCCTCGGCGGTCGCCGCGGCCCCCTCGCGCAGCGCCACGACGGCCTTGACCGCCTGGTGCCAGGCCGGGTCCGGGACGCCGATCACGGCGGCGTCCGCCACGGCCGGATGGGACTTGAGCGCACGCTCGACCTCCGCCGGGTAGACGTTCTCGGCGCCGGACTTGATCATGCGCAGTTTGGGGCCGATGAAGGTGATGGTGCCGTCGGGTTCGCGGCGGCCGAGGTCGCCGGTGTGGTGCCAGCCGTTCCGCAGTTTTTCCGCATTTAAGTCGGGCCGGGCGAGATATCCGGAGAAGAGGGTTTTGCCGCGGGCGCAGATCTCGCCCACCTCGCCCGCCGCCACCTCCACGTCGTCCGGCCCCATGATCCGCACCTGCGCCAGCGGCGACGGCCGCCCCGCGTACCCGGCCCCGCCCTCCGCCAGCCCGAGGAACGTCAGCATGCCGCCCACCTCGGTCTGCCCGTACCCGCCCATCTTCGACCGGCACCACGGCGAGTCGTCGACCGTGATCATCGCGTTCCACTCGTCGGAGGCGGCCACGAAGCGCAGCGAGGAGAGGTCGTACTTGCCGCCCGCGTTCGCCTTCACCACCGCGTCGATCATCGGCCCGAACAGGAACGCCTGCGTCACCCGCTCGGCGTCCACCAGCCGGCACACCTCCTCGGGGTCGAAGGCGGGGGTGAAGACGTTCGTGCCGCCGATCTGCAGCGTGGCCAGGCAGAACATCATCGTCCCGACGTGGAAGAGCGGCCCGTTGTTGAGGAAGGTGAAGCCCGGCTCCATCTGGCGTACGACGAGCAGCGACGTCGCGTGCGCCACCAGGGCGGCACTGCTGAGCAGGGCCGCGTTCGGGCGCCCGTCGAAGGCGGCGGTGTAGAGCGCGAGGACCGGCTCGGTGTCGGCGACCTGCGGGAACTCCCGCTCCGTCCCGCCCGCCACCAGCTCCTCGTAGTCCGCCCCCGCCCGTACCCACCGGTCGTCGTGGTCGAGGGCGCCGACGGTGTCCGAGTGCTCCCAGACCACGGCCGCCGGGGCGAGATCCTGGAGCACGAAGCGTAGCTCGTCCGCCGACTGCCGCCAGTTCGCCGGGCAGAACACCGCTCCCAGGCGGCTGCACGCGAGCAGCAGCTCCAGGACGGCGTGGCTGTTCTGGCCGAGCCACAGCACCCGGTCGCCGGCGCCGACGCCGCGTCCGGCCAGCGCGCCGGCGAGCCGGGACACGCGGGCGTCCAGCTCGGGATAGGTGAGCCGGAGCTCCCCGTCCACCACGGCCGTCGTACCGGGGCGGCTGCGGGCGTGCTCGGCGAGTACGTCGGACAGGGACAGGCTGTGGATCATCGTCAGCCTCCGGGAGGGGGGTTACTTGAAGGCGGGCATGACCTCGGCGGCGAAGAAGCGCATGACCCGCTTCATGTCCGCGAGCGGCATCGGGCGGGTGCTGCCGAAGTCGCAGAGCAGGTTCGAGAACCCGGCGTCCCTGAGCAGCGTGATCTGCTCGACGACCCGCGCCGGGTCCCCGATGACCTCCAGCTGCTCCCACCGGAAGTCGGCCGAGACCGTGCCGCCCTTGAGATAGCGGTCCTGGTAGTACTCGAAGCCCTGGGCGGCCCGGCCGGTCCTTGGGTCGATGGGGGCGCTGCGGTCGTTGAAGATGCGCGAGCGGTCGAACGACGCCTCGAAGCGCTCCTGGTCCTCGCGGGCCCGTTCGAGGGTGGGGGCGACGTACACGCTGCGGGCCACCACCAGCTCGGCCCCCTCCGGATGTCCGGCCCGCGCCGCCGTCTCCCGCCACGTCTCGGCCGCCTTGACGACCTTCCTGAACGTCGCCGCCGGGTCGGCCAGGATGGGCAGGCCGCGCTCGGCGTACATGGTGACGGTCTCGGGGGAGACCGCCGCGACGTGCAGCGGCGGATGGGGGGCCTGCACGGGCCGGGGCACCAGCGACACTTCCGTCCCGGTCCGGTAGAACTTCCCCTCGTGCCGGTACGCCTCCCGCGTCCAGAGCCCGACGATCACCTCCAGCGCCTCGTTGAACCGGTCGCGCGCCTCGGCGAGATCGATCCCGAACCCCTCGAACTCGTAACTCTGGTAGCCGCGCCCGATGCCGAGCTCCAGCCGCCCGCCGGACAACACGTCCACCTGCGCGGCCTCTTCGGCCACGTGAACGGGGTTGTGCAGGGGCAGGACGACGATCCCGGTGCCGAGCCGCAGCCGCTCGGTGCGGGCGGCGGCGTGGGCGAGCATGGTGAACAGGTTGGGGACGACGCCGTAGTCGCGGAAATGGTGCTCGGCCAGCCGTACCCCGTCGAAGCCCAGCTCCTCGGCCAGCTCGATGAGCTCCAGGTGGTAGTCGTAGACGTCCTTGAAGCTCTGGCCGTCGAAGCGGTGGAAGAGGTGGAAGGTCGAGAACTTCATGCGGCGGCCCCTCGGAGGTAAACCAAGCGCTCGCTTGGGAGCGTATCACGCTCGGACCTAAAAGCACGGCCTTCCGTCCGGGGGCGCTTCGCGCCAAGAAGCTCCAGACAGCACCTCCCAGGGGGGCTCCGCCCCCCTTCGACCCCCCGCAAGCACTCGCCCGCTGCCTAATTACCGGGGTGACCGAAGAGGGAAGGCGAAATCGTCTTTGACTTCATCCCGCGGAACGCGCAGGAAGCCCGCCACGGCCGACGAGGGTACGACTGGGCCGGTCAGCGACCAGCCCGCCCCGAGCAGATGGATCTTCCCGGTCGTCTGATCGGTGTTGCCGGGATTCGCGAGGACGAGGAATCCTTCATCAGGGTGCTGCCGGCCTGAGGCTGATGCTCGCCGTGCCGGAGGTTTGCGACCTTGCCGGCTCCCAGCCGCACGCCTGGATCTTGGCAGGTGTGGAGCTTGGCTGGCTGACTTCTCCTGGCACGCTCACCGAGTGGAAGACGTCCACGCCGATGGCCAGCGCGTAGCGCCGGATGGTGGACAGATGAGGGTCGCCCCCAAGCCGTTCGAAGTCGGACACCGCCGACTGGCTGCGGCCCATGCGTTCCGCGACGTCGCTCTGTGTCAGACCGCGTTGCCGGCGGATGCCCACCAGTGTCTCGATCAGTCGCATGTCTCGATCGATCGCGGCGTTCTCGCGCTGGACTGCGGGATCGTCAAGGTCGATGCCCAGAAGTTCGGCGATGTGCGGGTTCGTGCGGGTGCGCCGCGCATCACGGATGAGAAGCGCGGGCTCGTAGCGGCGTCTCTACCCGGCCGAAGTCGCCGGTCGTAGGTTCAAGGGCCTCTGCGTAGTGCTCAGGGTCGGCCTTGATCCGTGCGGTCGCCCGCCAGCCTGCGATGATCTCCCCGACTGTGGCATCCGGGTTCTGCGGGGACGCCGAGTCGTGCAGCGCTTGCGCAAGTTCCAGGGTGAACGCTTGCATGTCCTCCGCCGTCAGATGGCGTATCCACTGGAGGCGTCCGGGCGCGACCTCGCTGCAGTTATGCGTCCCCCGGTCCGTGGTGCCCATACGGGTGGCTGTATGGCAGGACACCGTTCTGTCAGCGCCTGTTCACGGGAAACGAAGGCCCTTTCAGCGGGTCACTCAAAGGGCCTTCGGCCGGCTGGTCGGAGGTCAGAAGTCGAATTCGCCGTCTTTGGCGCCCAGGACGAAGGCGCGGAAGACGCTGCCGCGCACGACCCACGGGGTCAGGTCCGGTCGCTCGGTGTCCCGTATGCCGATGCGGTCGCCGCTCAGTGGGGCGACTTCGATGCAGTCGCCGCCGTTCGCGCCGCTGGAGGAAGCCTTGCGCCACTCCGCACTTCGGAGTTCGGTGGCTAGTTCGTCACTCATTTTCATACATCACCATCTTCTCGCGAATAGCGTCCGCGGTCTCGTTGACGGGTCTGGCGTATGACCGGATGGCGTCGAATCTGACACTAACCCGACGAATGCGATCCTCGCGATCCGTCACTTCGCCGTCATCGGCGGAGTCCAGATAGAGAGCGTCTGGTCCTGAGACCTGCTGTGAGAGCACGAACCCGCCCAACAAGCCGATTGTCGGAACGGAGGTCATGGGCACGATCTGCAGGGTGATGCACGGGTGTGCCAGCAGCTTGAGCAGATGCTCAAGCTGCTTCCGCATCACCTTTGCACCACCGATAGGGCGGCAGAGGACCGCCTCGTCGATGATCGCCGCATACATGGGCGGCTGTGGACGGTCGAGCACGGCTTGCCGTGACAGCCGAACCTCGACGGCTTCCTCCACCTGCTGGTCTGTGATGCCCGGTTGGCCGCGCAGGATCGCACGGGCGTAATCGCTGGTTTGCAGAAGCCCTGGAACCACGAGTGGTTGCCAGGTTCGGAGGCTGTGGGCGTTCGCCTCGATCTTCGGCCATTGACGGAACCAGGTCGGCCCTGTCTTGAGTACCAGAGGAAGAAGGCGAAGGAGGTCGCCTCGCAGATCGAGAAGGGTCTCGACCTGCTCGGTGAAGTCCCACTGCGGGGTGCGCTTGGCGTTCTCGATCTGACTCACCAGGCTCTTGCTGACGTGCGCATAGTCCGCGATCGTCTCCTGGGTCACTCCCCTTTCCTCCCTCAGCCTCCTCAATTCGGCACCGAAAAGGGCGAGAGGACTCGCTCCTGGGTCCAGTTCGCTGACGCTCATCGACGCATCACAGGTCCGTTCACAAGTACACACACATCCGTGAACCCGATGTGTGCGGCAAGTGTGTTACTAGCCGACTACTAAAAGTAGCCCTCATAGGTCAACCTGTGGAGAGTCCTTCGAGAAGAAGTTGCTCAGCCGAGTTCACAGCGTGATACGCGCCGGTGACTTGGGCGAAAGGTTCACGAGAGGTGGTGAGATGAATGTCGACGAGTGTCGTTTTTCTGGCTTTTCCGGATGTGTACAGATGGAAATTCGTGACACTGACCCGCGCTGCCGAATCGTCGCGGCGTGCTCGGGAAACGGTGGCCCAATGGTTGACGGACGGCCCTCAGGAGGTCCGGGACGATGCCGCGCTGGTGGTCTCGGAACTGGTGACGAACGCGGTCCGGCACGTCCCCGGTGGCGTTCGTCGTGACTGGGTGGACGTGCAGCTCGGTTTCGGGCGGGGCTTTGTGCGACTGGAAGTCACAGACCCCGGTGTCGACACGTCGGCGCCCTGCGTCGGCGAAGACGATCTCATGGCGCAGTCGGGACGAGGGCTTCGTCTCGTGGCGGGGCTGGCCGTGCGCTGCGGCACGTGGCGTACTGGCCACGGTTGCCGCGTCGTCTGGGCTGATCTGGCGTGCGCCGGAGCGGGCGATCTCTGATGTGCGGATGGAAGCCGTACATCTCGCACGGTCGTTTGCGGGTGGTCGAGGCGTCGAGTTGTGAGACGTACGTCCTGTGTTACGAGGAGGGCACGTTTTTCGTCAGACGGCGGACCGCTGGTCGGGAGAGTTATGAGGAGACCGCCCGAGGAACCTTCGCCCTGGCATCCGCGGCCTGGATATCCCTGACCGCCACCTGCTGTACCTCATGCCGGTGACCGTGTCACGCAAGTTCCGGGGCGACCCTGCCCTAGGCGGATGCGCCGCCCTCGTCCGGTCCAACTCGCTGAGCACATCGTCCCAGGTGGGCATGCGTCTGTCATAGGGGGCCGACGGATCGAACATCAAGGTCACGCCCATCTGGCGCAGCGCGTGGAGGCTGTTCTGGAAGGCGAGGTGCCGGGCCAGGGCGGGTTTGAGCATGGGGACGGCCACGATCGGCACGCCGTAGCCGGTCAGTTCGCACAGCAGGCCGATCGCGAAGTTGCCCGTGATACCCAGAGCCCATTTGTTGATCGTGTTGAAGGTCATCAGTGCCGCTATGACCGCGTCGGCCCTGGCCAGTTCCCTGCCCTCTCCGGGCATCCGGACATCACGACATGCGAGATGCCAGAGCAGCCGTTCCAGGCACTTCCGCCGCGCTCGTCGCTGCTTCGCCGGCATGAGGTGGGTGCCGATGACGATGACCGTGTTCGGGCGGAGGGCCGCCACAGCGTGAGTGATCTCGAGACGGCGTTTCGGCCGTTCGTCGCGCCAATGCAGCCGGGGTTGTTTCCCCAGCAGCAGAGCGCGCAGCGCGGCTCGGTGCTGGTCCGCATACTCGCAGGGCACGATGACAGCGGCCAGTACATAGAGTCCATCGTGGAACCGCATGGACTCGTCCACGTATGCATGTGACTAGGCCTTGTAGAGCCGGAGGTCACCTTGGGGGTGGCTGGACGGCGACCATCGGTGGCGAGGGCTGCCAGAATCGGGGGAGTGTCCCCTGATGCGCGGCTGCGCGCGACCTTCGACGTGGCGGCCGAGACCTACCAGGACGCCCGCCCCGACTACCCCCGCGAGCTCTACGCCGACCTGCTCATGATCACCGGGCTCAGGCCGCCCGCGCGGCTGCTCGAAGTGGGGTGCGGGCCGGGGAAGGCGACGGTGCCGCTGGCGCGGATGGGCTTCCCCGTCACGGCGGTCGAGCTCGGGCCCGCGCTGGCGCGGGAGGCACGGCGGCGGCTGGCCGGGTTCGCCGGGGTGTCGGTGGTCACGTCGGCCTTCGAGGAGTGGGAGCCGGCGGCGGGGGACCGCTTCGACCTGGTGTACGCGGCCACGGCGTGGAAGTGGGTGGATCCGGCGGTCAAGTACGACAAAGCCGCCCGGCTGCTCGCCACCGGCGGCCACCTGGCCGTGTGGAACGCCGACCACGCGCTGCCCGTCGGCTTCGACCCGTTCTTCGCCGAGATCCAGAAGGTGTACGAGGAGATCGGCGAGGGCCACCCCGGCCCGTGGCCGCCGCCGGAGGACGAAGTCGATCCCACCGCCGCCGAATTCGCCGCCTCCGGGCGGTTCACGGTCGTGGCGGCGCGGCGCTACCTGTGGGCGCTGCGTTACACGGCCGACGCCTATCTCGCGCTGCTCGACACGTTCTCCGGTCATATCGCCATGGAGCCGGACAAGCGGGCGCACCTCTACGGAGAGGTCCGCCGCCTGCTCGCCGCCCGCCCGGACGGGCGGCTCACCCGCCATTGGTCGGTCGTCCTGACGGTCGGCCGCCGGTCCTGACCGGTTGCGGACGCGGCGGTGCTCGCCGGGCCCCGGGGCGTGGCAAGCTGGACCAGACGGCCGCAATGAGGAGATCGACGATGACTGACCCAGCCCTACGGCGCACCCCGCTGACCCCGGACGAGCGCGTCCGCGCCGAGGCGGGCTTCGTCCCGCTGGTGACCGAGCATCTGCGGGCGAGCGGCCGGTTCAGGATCACCGCCGACAGCCCGGAGATGGTCGATCTGTGGCAGACGGTCGCCCGCCAGGCGGGCGAGGCGCTGCGGCGGCCGGTGGTGAGCTACGCCAACGGCCGCGACATCGTGATCATGTTCGGTGGCGAGCCGTCGAACATGCCGGTGAGCGTGACCGCTCAGAACGAGCCGTGACCGCTCAGAACGAGCCGTAACCCGGCTTGCCCGCCGGCCTGTAGACGTTGAGCACGCAGCCGCTCTCGCCCCTCACCGAATCGACCAGCCGCAGCGCCGTCGGTACCCGGCCCGGCTCGAACAGCCGCTTCCCGCTGCCGAGGACGACCGGGAACGTGTACAGCCGCAGCTCGTCGATCAGCCCCCGGTCCAGCAGCGCCTGGGCGAGCACGCCGCTGCCGTGGATCTGCAGCTCGCGGCCGGGCTGGGCGCGCAGTGCGGCGATGTCGTCCAGCGAGCGGACGATCGTCGTGTTGTGCCAGTCCGCGCTGCGCAGAGTGGTCGAGACGACGTACTTCGGCAGCGCGTTGAGCGGCCCGGCGATCGGGTTGTCCGGGTCGGTGACGGCCGGCCAGTAGCCGGCGAAGATGTCGTACGTCCGCCGGCCCAGCAGGAACGCGTCCGCCTCGCCGAACCAGCGGGTGATGTGCGACCCCATCTCCTCGTCGGCGTAGGGGAACTGCCAGCCGCCGTGCTCGAAGCCGCCGCTCGTGTCCTCCTCGGGGCCGCCGGGCCCCTGCATGACCCCGTCCATCGTCAGGAACGTCGCCAGGGTGATCTTCATGTCGTTCTCCCTTCGAGGTGTTCAAGAGAGAAGACCAGTGCGGACACGAAAACTCATCGCCCGCGCCGAGATCAGGCCGCCGGCACCGGCTCCCGCAGCGGCAGGCGCACCTCGAACCACGTCTCGCCGGGCACCGAGCGCACCTTGATCTCGCCGCCGTGCCGGCCGGCCACGATGCGGTAGGAGATGTCGAGGCCGAGCCCCGTGCCCTCGCCCACGCTCTTGGTCGTGAAGAACGGCTCGAAGATGCGGTCCAGGATCGCCTCGGGCACCCCATGGCCGGTGTCGCCGATCTCGACGATCGCCTCGTCCTCGTCGTGCGCCGTGCGTACGGTCAGCGTGCCGACCTCGCCCATCGCGTCGAGGGCGTTGTGGATGAGGTTCGTCCACACCTGGTTGAGCTCACCCGCGTAGCAGGGGATGGGCGGCAGCGTACGGTCGTAGTCGGTGACCACCGTGATGCCGGGCGGGATCTTGCCGCGGAAGATGGCGAGCGTGCTGTCGAGCAGCTCGTGCACGTCCACATTCTGGAACGGCGCCCGGTCCATCTGGGAGTACTGCTTCGCCGAGCGGATCAGCGTGGTGATGCGCTCGGTCGCCTCGCCCACCTCGCTCAGCATCTGCGAGATCTCGACGGCCTCGGCGAGCCAGCGGACCGCCGCCGGGGCGTGCTCCTCGCCGACCTTGCCGCGGATCTTCTCCAGGTCCTTGAGGGAGAACTCGGCCTGGACCAGCGCGGGGGCGAGATCCCAGGCGTCCTCCACACCCAGCTCGTCCAGCGCCTCGCCGAGCTCGTCCTCGGCGTCGGAGATCTCCAGCGGCGAACGCTGCGGCTGCTTGCCCAGCTTGCTCGTGCACGCCTCCTGCGCCTCGATGAGCGCCCTCAGCTTCTCCGGCGGGATGCCGTCCTCGGCGAGCTGGGCGAGCTGCAGCCGGGAGTTCTTGATGAGCTGGCGCAGCTCGCCGACGGCGCGTACGGCCGCCGCTGCCGGGTTGTTCAGCTCGTGGGTGAGGCCCGCGGTGATGGTGCCGAGCGCGGTCAGCCGCTGCCGCCGGTCGATGATCTCGCGCTGCATGCGCCCGCCCGACAGCATGCCGTCGAGCAGGTGCATCGCCATCGGGAACCATTCGGCCACGATGTAGGCGAACTTCTTGGCGGGCAGGATGAACATCCGCGACGGGGCGGTGGCGCGCAGCGTGTGCTGGTAGGTCTGGGGGGCGCGGTCGCCGAGGTAGGCGCTGGTCGCGCCGCCGTACACGCCGGGCTGGGAGACGCGCGGCATGGCGACGGTGCCGGCGCTGACCGTCTCGCTGATCATCTGGATCTCGCCCTCGATCAGCACGGCGAAGCAGTCGGCCGGCTCGCCCTGCCGGACGATGTCCTCGTCCGCCGCGAACGTGGCCATCCGGCCGCTGGCGGCGAGCTTGGCGAGCTGGGCGTCGGTCAGTCGCTCGAACAGGAAGAGCTTGCGCAGCTCGTCGATGTCGACGCGGGTGTCTGTCTCGGTCATTGCTTCTCCAGGTAGCGGTGCACGAGCGCGACGGCCATCGCGCCCTCCCCGACGGCGGAGGCCACCCTCTTGATCGACTCGGCGCGTACGTCGCCCGCCGCGAACACCCCGGGCACGTTCGTCTCCAGGTAGTAGGGCTCGCGCCGCAGCGGCCAGTTACGCGGCCGCCGGCCGCCCTGGACCAGGTCGGGCCCGGTCAGCACGAACCCGCGCGGGTCGCGCTCGACCGTGTCGCCCAGCCACGAGGTGAACGGCTCCGCGCCGATGAACACGAACAGCCACTGGGCGTCGACCGTGCGCTGCTCGCCCCTGGTCGACAGCGTCAGCCGCTCCAGGTGCCCGTCGCCGCCGCCGCCGGCGACCTCCGTCTCCAGGTGCACCTCGATGTTGGGGATCGCGGCGATCTGCTCGATGAGGTAGTGGGACATGGACTTCTCCAAACCATCACCCCTCACCAACAAATGAACTTTGCTCGCGAATCCCGCCAGGTAGACGGCCGCCTGCCCGGCCGAGTTGGCCGCGCCCACGATGTGCACCTCGGCGTCGGAACAGGCGGGCGCCTCGGTGAGCGCCGCGCCGTAGAAGACGCCCCGGCCGACGAACTCGTCCAGGCCCGGCGCGTCCAGCCGCCGGTAGGTGACACCGGTGGCCAGGATGACCGCGTGCGCGGCGATCTCGCCGCCGTCCTTGAAACCGACCACCCGGGCCTGGCCGCGCGGCTCCAGCAGGGTCACCTTGCGCGCGGTCAGCAGCTCGGCCCCGAACTTCAGCGCCTGCCGCCGCGCCCGGTCGGCGAGCTGCTGGCCGGAGACGCCGTCGGGGAAGCCCAGGTAGTTCTCGATCCTGGAGCTCTGGCCCGCCTGGCCGCCCGAGGAGTGCGACTCGACGAGCACGGTGTTGAGCCCTTCGGAGGCGCCGTAGACGGCCGCGCCCAGCCCGGCGGGGCCGCCGCCGACCACGATCAGGTCGTAGAAGTCGGTGGCCGGGGTGGTGGACAGGCCGACGGTCGTGGCCAGCGTGGCCTGGTCGGGCGACTCCAGCGTGGTGCCGTCGGTGGTGACCACCAGCGGCAGGTGGCAGCCCTCGCCGGCCGCCTTCACGAGCTGCGCGCCCTCCGGGTCCTCGGCGAGCATCCACTGGTACGGCACGTGGTTGCGGGCCAGGAAGTCACGCACCCGGTACGACTGCGCCGACCACCGGTCGCCCACCACCCGCAGCTCCGAGCGCTCGATCCGGTCGGTGCGCAGCCACGCGTCGAGCTGCCCGTCGATGACCGGGTAGAACTTCTCCTCCGGCGGGTCCCACGGCTTGAGCAGGTAGTGGTCGAGGTCCACCACGTTGATCGCCTGGATGGCCGCCTCGGTGTCGGCGTAGGCGGTCAGCAGCACCCGCCGCGCGTACGGGTACATGTCCATGGCGGCTTCAAGGAACTGCACGCCGTTCATCTGCGGCATGCGGTAGTCGGCCAGGATGGCCGCCACGTCGTCGCCGCGCAGCCGCATCTCCTTGACCGCCTCGATGCCGTCGCGCGCGGTCTCGGCACGGACGATGCGGTATTCCTGGCCGTAGCGGCGCCGCAGGTCGCGCGCCACGGCCCGCGAGACGCCCGGGTCGTCGTCCACCGTCACGATGACCGGCTTGTCCATGCCTATGCCTCTCCCCTTTGGTCCCTGGAACGGCCCCTATGGGAAGCATGTCATGCGCGGGCGGCCAGGCGGGAATTCGCTCAGGTCACCGCTTCTATGATGGGCGGATGGGCACCCGCGAGCGCATCGTCGACGCCGCCGAGCAGGTCGTCCGCGAGTTCGGCATCGTGGGCGCGACCACCAAGCGCATCGCGGCGGCGGCCGGCTGCTCCGAGGCGCTGCTCTACAAGCACTTCCCCGGCAAGGAGTCGCTGCTGCTCGCGGTGCTGCTGGAGCGGCTGCCCGCGCTCGGCCCCGCGCTCACCCGGCTGCGGCTCGCGGCCGGCACCGGCGACGTGGCCGACCATCTCACCGCGTTCACGCTGGCCGCGCTGGAGTTCTACACGCGGGCGGCGGGCATCGCCGCGGGAGTGCTGGCCGACCCCTCGCTCACGGAGGGCTTCCGCGCCATGCTCGCCAGGAGCGGGTCGGGCCCGCACGTGCCGATCCTGGCGCTCGCCGACGTGATCGCCGGCGAGCAGGACCGCGACCGGATCGACAGGAAGATCGACGCGGGCGCGGCGGCGTCCATGCTCATGGGCGCCTGCTTCCACCGGGCCAACCTGTCCTACTACGTCGACCCGCCGGAGGACGACGCCGCCTGGGCAACCGCGATCGTCCGCACGCTGCTCAGACGCTGACGAGGGCCCAGACGCTGACCCGGGCTCAGACGCTGACCGGGCTCAGACGCTGACCGGGCTCAGGCGATGACCCGGCTCTCGCCGCCGTCGACCAGCAGCGACACGCCGTTCACGAACGAGGCCCGCTCGCTGGCCAGGAACGCCACCACGTCCCCCACCTCCTCGGGCCGCCCGATCCGGCCGACCGGCACCGCCCTGCCGCGTTCGGCGAGGTTCTCCTCGCCGCCCGACGTCTCGCGCAGCCGGTCGGTGTCGATCGGGCCCGGCAGCACGTTGTTGACCAGCACGCCGTCACCGGCGACCTCGCGGGCGAGGGTGCGCACCACCCCGGCCACGGCCGAGCGGGTGGCGTTGGACAGGGCGAGGCCGTCCAGCGCCTCGCGCACCGACCGGCTGGTGATCGTCACGATCCGGCCCCAGCCGCGCGAGCGCATCTCCGGCAGCACGGCGTGGATCAGGCGTACGGTGCCGAGCAGGTTGCGCTGGACGGCGACGTCCCAGTCGGCGAGGCTCGCGTCGGTGAAGCGGCCGGGCGGCGGGCCGCCCGCGTTGGCGACCAGGATGTCCACCGGGCCGAGCACGTCGCGAGTTTCCTCGACGACGCGCCGGGCGGCCGACGGGTCCTCCACGTCGGCCAGCACGGCGTGTACGACCTTGCCGAACTCCTGGAGTTCCACCACCGCGTCCGCGAGCCGTTCGGGGGTGCGGCCGACGACGCAGACGTCGCAGCCCTCGCGCGCGAGGCTCTTGGCCGTGGCGAGTCCGATGCCCGCGCTGCCTCCGGTGACCAGGGCGACCTTGCCCGAGATGCCGAGATCCATGGGCTGACTATAGATCGTCCTGATCGGCCGGGCGGACGCGGGCGAGTTTGTCCGGGTTGAGGACGCTGTACATGCCGTGGATCCGGCCGTCCCTGATCTCGATCATGGTGAGCTGCTCGGTCCCGGCGAACCGCGTCCAGAGGGCCGGCCCGCCGTTGACGTCCAGCAGGCGGGCGTCGCTGTACTCGTAGCGGCTGATCAGGCCGCCCAGGAAGGCCACCACCTTGCGCCGGCCGAGGATCGGGCGCAGCGCGGCGCGGACCTTGCCGCCGCCGTCGTTCCAGGCCACGACGTCCTCGTGGAACAGGTCCTTCAGCGCGTCGAGGTCGCCGCCGGTCGCCGCCGCGACGAACCTGCGCAGCAGCCGCGTGTGGTCCTCCGCCGAGGGCGTGAACCGGTCGCGGCCCTCGGCCAGCCGCACCGAGGCCCGGCGGTGGAGCTGGCGGGCGTTGGCCACCGAGACCTCGACGATCTCGGCGATCTGGTCGTAGGGCAGCTCGAACGCCTCCCGCAGCACGAACACCGCCCGCTCCGGCGGCGACAGCCGCTCCATCAGGTGCAGCGTCGCGAAGGAGACGGTGTCGCGCAGCTCGGCGGTGTCCAGGGGCCCCGCCTCGCCCGTGGCGACCGGCTCGGGCAGCCACGGCCCGGTGTACGCCTCCCGTTTCACCCGCGCCGAGCGGAGCTGGTCCAGCGCCAGCCGCGACACCACGGTCATCAGGAACGCCCGCGGCTCCCTGACCTGGTCCCGGTCGGCGCCCTGCCAGCGCAGCCAGGCCTCCTGCACCACGTCCTCGGCGTCCCACATGCTGCCGAGCAGGCGGTAGGCGAGCCCGAGCAGCGTCGGCCGGTGCTGCTCGAAATCCAAGTCGGCGTCCGTACGTGTCTCCACGGCTGGCATCATGCCGTCTCCCCCTGGAGGGCCGAATGCCGGGGCTGCCGGTTCCCGGGGTGGCCATGCCGCCACAACCGTGATGAGCTGGGAGAGTGGCAAGAAACCTGATCCTGTCGGGAGGCGTGTTCCACGACTTCGCCGCCACATCGGCCGCGTTGGCGGAGCTGCTGACCGAGGTGGGGATCGACTCCGAGATCACCGAGGACATCGCGGGCGCGCTCAGCGAGCCGCCGGAGGTCCAGCTCATCACGGTCAACGCACTGCGCTGGCGGATGGGCCAGGACCGCTTCGCCGACCTGCGCCCCCAGTGGCGCTTCGAGCTGCCGGCCGAGGCCCGCACCGCGATCCTCGACCATCTCGACCGGGGCGGCGGGCTGCTGTGCATGCACGCGGCGTCCATCTGCTTCGACGACTGGCAGGGCTGGCCGCGCGTGCTCGGCGGCCACTGGACCTGGCCCAAGTCGCACCATCCGCCGCTCGGCTGGACGAGCGTGCGCGTCCACGGCGCGCACCCGGTGGTGGCGGGCCTGCGCGACTTCGACGTGGTGGACGAGGTCTACAGCGACCTCGACATCCTGCCCGACGTCGAGCCGCTGGCCTCGGCGAACGGCCAGCCGCTGGTGTGGGCGCGGCCGGTGCGGCGCGGCCGGGTGTTCTACGACGCGCTCGGCCACGACACCCGCTCCTACGACAACGAGGTGCACAGGACTATGCTCAAGCGGGCCGCGCTCTGGCTGCTCAAGCGGCCGGTCACGGTGTCGGAGTAGCTGCCCAGCCGCGCCATCGGGTCACCTCGACCACGACGGCGGGCCCGTTGGGGCGGCGGTCGCGGTACTGCGGGTATTTCGCCGTCAGCGCGTCCAGCGCCGCCTCGCGCTCCGGGCCGGCCGCGACGACCCTGGCCAGGCCGTCGGCGCGGACCCACCACAGCAGCGACCAGTCCTCGTCGTAGTGGTCGGCCAGCAGGGTGACGCGCGGCTCGGCGCGGATGTCGGCCAGCCGGCGCAGGTCGGTGGTCGTCTTCGGCTTGTGGTCGACGGCGCTCACCACGCGCTCCCCGGCCACGGCGAACACGACGGGCACCAGGCGCGGCCCGCCGTCGGCGCGCACCGTGGCCAGCCGCGCCACCCGCGCGGCGGCGAACCGGCGCCGCGCCTCCTCCTCGTCCACGCCCCCATTCTCCCGCCAGGGCGTCCGGAACCTACAAGACTGCACGTCGCGGCCCCGGGCACGATGGGCCCATGAACGTGAACCTCGACCTGATCCCCGGCTTTCTCGCGACCCACGCACGGCTGCTCGACCGCAGACGGTACGCGTCGCTCATGGGCGGCGGCGGCGAGGCGGGCGTGCTGGCCGCGCTGGAGGGCTACCGCAACCCGGACGGCGGCTACGGGTGGGGGCTGGAGCCCGACCTGCGCTCGCCGGAGAGCCAGCCGGGCGCCGCGCTGCACGCCTTCGAGGTGTTCGAGGAGGTCGCGCCGCGCACGTCCCCGGCGGCCGTGGCGCTCTGCGACTACCTGGAGTCGGTGACGCTGCCGGACGGCGGGCTGCCGTTCGCGCTGCCGCTGACCGTGGCCGACGGCACCGCACCCTGGTGGGCGGGCGCCGATCCGGCCGTGTCGGCCCTGCAGACCACCGCCGTGACGGCGGCGGCCGCGCACCGGGTGGCCGCCCACGACCCGGCCGTGGCCGCCCACCCTTGGCTGCTGCGGGCCACCCGCTACTGCCTGGACGCGATCCAGGCGCTGGAGGAGCGGCCGCACGCGTACGTGCTGTCGTTCGCCGTCGGCTTCCTCGACGCCGTGCACGACACCGAGCCCCGCGCGGCCGACCTGCTGAAGCGGCTGGCCGGGCACATCCCGGCGGACGGCCGGGTGCCCGTGGAGGGCGGCACGGCGGACGAGGCGCTGCGGCCGCTCGACTTCGCGCCGTTCCCCGGGCGGCCGGCCCGCGAGCTGTTCGCGCCCGAGGTGATCGCCGCCGACCTCGTACGCCTGGCGGAGGGCCAGCAGGACGACGGCGGCTGGACGGTGGACTACGCGCGGATCTCGCCCGCCGGGTTCCTTGAGTGGCGGGGCGCGGCCACCGTGCGGGCGGTGCGGATCCTGCGGGTCAACGGCCTGCTCTAGAGGGTTACGTCAACCGGCGGGCCGACTCAGACTCCTGGGCCATGCGGCGCAGCGCGTCGAACGCCTTGCCGTACAGCACCGAGCCCAGCACCAGCGCCTCCACGGCGGCGTCGCGCGGCCCGTCGAAGGCGATGGTGTCCATCTCGACCTCGGCGACCAGCTTGCGCGCGGCCTCGACGTAGGGCCGCAGGTCGACGCGCAGGCCGAGCTGGCGCATCCGGACCAGCGTCTGGGCCAGCTCGTCGCGGGTCGGGGCCTCCGGGTGGATGCGCCAGCCGAGGTCGTCGATGAGGGCGTCCACGTCGGCGCGGGCGGCGCGCCACTCCTCGCCGGGCTCCGGCTCGACCGTGGGGCCGAGGGCGTAGTGGGCGGTGCCGAGCATCTGGTGGATGGGCAGCGACTCGTCGTCCACGGCGTCGATGATCTTCTTGATCGAGGACACCGGCAGCTTGCCCACCTCCAGCAGCGCCCTGACGAGGCGGAGTCTGCGCAGGTGGGAGTCGTCGTACTCGGCGCGGGTCGCCGCCGTCTGCTCGCCCTGGTGCAGCAGCCCCTCGCGCAGGTAGTACTTGATCGTGGGGATGGCGACGCCGGAGCGGGAGCTGAGTTCGGAGATGCGCATCACAGGATGATAGCGCTATTGGATATTAGTGCTATCCAGTGCGGGCGACGTGCCGGGCCGCGCTGACCAGCTCGGGGACGTCCGCCTGCCGGTTCCACAGGAAGACCACCTCCAGTGGCGGCACGTCCTCCTTCACCGGCAGGAACGTCAGGGCGTCCGGCACCGGCGTCCCCTCGTGCACGCAGAGCGTATAGCCGGCGCCGCGCTCGATCATCGTGATCGCCAGGTCGTGGGTCGCGGCGGCCGGGCCGAGCCGCGGATGCAGCCGTTGGCGGACGAAGCCCTCGAGGAACCTGCGCGCGCCCGCCACCGCGTCCGACTCGGGCATCACCAGCGGCTCGGCGGCGAGGTCCGCCAGCGACACCGCGTCCGCCCCGGCGAGCGGGTGGTCGCGGTGCATCAGCGCGCGTACGGGGAACCGGTGGACCAGCATCCGGGCCACGCCGCGCGGCAGCGAGCCGGGGGCGTACCCGAGGCCGGCCTGCAGGGTGCCGTCCACGATGGAGACGATCTGCTCGGCGGTGCTCATGGGGGCCACGCGCAGCCGCAGGCCGTGGAGCTGCGACAGCACGCGGGCGACCACGTCGGCCAGGCCGTCGGCGACGCCGAGGCGGGCGTCCCTGCCGCCGCTCCTGGCCGCCGCCACGGCCCGTTCGAAGGCGTCCACCGCGACCGTGGCCTGGGCGAGGAACGCCTCACCCGCCTCGGTGAGCTGCACGCCGCTGGAGGAGCGGCTGAACAGCTCGACGCCGATCTCCTTCTCCAGCGCCCGGAGCTGCTCCGACAGCGTGGGCTGGGCGATGTGCAGCGCGGCGGCGGCGCGGCGCAGGCTGCCCGCGCGTGCGATGGCCATGGCGTACCGGACGTAGCGTAGATCCATCGCTCACCTCGGGGTGATCATGATGGGCTGTCGGAAGATCGCACCTCCGTATTACAAGACGGGACAGCTCCCGTGAAGACGCTCAGTCACCACGGGAGCGTGACCTGGCCGGGAGGCGGGCGGTACGGGCTGGTGGCGGGCGGTGCGGGCGCGGCCGGGCGGCCAGGGGGAGCGGGCTTCGGGCGGGCTGCGGGCGGGGTTGCGGCCGGCCGATAGGCGCTTGCCTAGCAAGCGCTTGGCCGGATAGCGTGGGCGGGTGGGAACGCAGGCGTTCGCCGGGCGGGCCGCCGTGGCCGGGATCGGGATGACCGCGCTGACCCGGCGCTCCGGGCGCGCCGAGCTGGAGCTCGCCGTCGAGGCGTGCCGTGCCGCCTGCGCCGACGCCGGCCTGCGGCCCGGCGACGTGGATGCGATGCTCAGCTACCACCTCGGCGACTCCGCGCCCGTCGTCCAGGTCGCCCGCGCCCTCGGCGTCGAACGGCTCGGCTGGCACAACGACATCGCCGGCGGCGGCACGCAGGCGGCCTCGATCCTGGGCGACGCGGCCATGCTGATCCACGCCGGGCTGGCCAGGCACGTGCTCATCTACCGCGCGCTCAACGGCCGGTCCGGCCGGCGCATGAACACCGTCTCCACCGGCCCTCAAGAGCGGCTCACGTACGGGCTCGCCGGGCCGATCCCGCTGTTCGCCCTGGCCGCCACCCGCTACCTGCACGACAGCGGCCTGACCGAGGAGCACCTGCACGCCGTCGTCGCCCAGTCCAGGGAGAACGCCAGGGACAACCCCCGGGCGCTGCGCCGGGAGCCGCTGGATCTCGCCGGGTACCTCGCCCGCCCGTACGTCGCCACGCCGCTGCGCACCGTGGACTGCTGCCAGGAGACCGACGGGGCCTGCGCGCTGCTGGTGAGCGGCGAGCTGGACGGGCCGCGGGTGCGGGCGGTCGTGCGCGGGGGCGGGCCGGGCTGCTCGTCCATGGACCGGGCGGCCGACGTGAGCGCGATCTTCTCGGCGTACGTGGCCCCCATGCTCTGGGACGCCTCCGGCCTGCGGCCCGCGGACGTGGACGTGATGCTGCCGTACGACGCGTACTCGTGGCTGGTGCCCAGGCAGCTGGAGGACTTCGGGCTGGCCGCCCGTGAGGAGCTGGGGGAGTACCTGCTGGAGCGCCGCCACGCCTGGGTCAACCCGCACGGCGGCCTGCTGTCCGAGGGGTACGTGCACGGGCTCAACAACGTGGCCCAGGCCGTCAGGGAGCTGCGGGCGGGCCGGCACGAGGTGGCCCTGGTGACCGGCTTCGGCGGCAGCTACGGCAGCGCCGCCCTCCTCACCGCGTGAGGTCGCCGCCCGGAGTGACATGTCAAAAATTATCGCCGTAACACCTTGACGGCACCAGGTGCTGTGCATAATTTTCACGGCGTGGAACTTCTCACCCGCATCCAGGCCGAGCGCCCCGATCTGCCCGACGCCCTCCGCAAGGTGGCCGAGACCATCCTCGCCGCCCCCGCCGAGGCCGCCCGGCTGACGATCGTGGACCTCGCCGAGCGGAGCGGGACCTCCACGGCGACCATCACCCGCTTCTGCCGCGCGCTCGGCTTCGCCGGTTACGCCGAACTGCGCGTCGCCGTCGCCACCGAGACCGGCCGGCAGGCGCGGCAGACCTGGCAGACCGACATCGGCCAGGAGATCCTCCCCGACGACAGCCTCGACAAGGTGCTCGGCGTGGTGTCCGGCAACGACATCCGCCTGATCCAGGAGACCGCCGGCCAGCTCGACCTCGCCGTGGTGGAGAAGGTGGCGCAGGCCGTGGCGCGGGCGGGGCGGGTGCTGCTGTTCGGGGTGTCGAGCAGCGCGGCCGTGGCCAGCGAGATGGAGTACCGGCTGCAGCGCATGCGGGTGCCGACCTGGAGCAGGTCCGACGCCCACAGCGCGCTGACCGACGCCGCGCTGCTCGGCCAGGGCGACGTGGCGATCGGCATCTCGCACAGCGGGCGCACCCGCGAGGTCATCGAGGTGCTGGCCGAGGCGGGCAGCCACGGCGCGATCACCGTGGCGGTCACCTCGCAGCCGCGCTCGCCGCTCGCGGAGGTGGCCGAGCTGGTGCTGACCACGGCCAGCCGGGCGACGAGCTTCAGGTCGGAGGGGTTCGCCGCGATCCACTCGCAGCTCCTCGTGCTCGACGTCGTGTACGTGTCGGTCGCGCAGCGCACGTACGAGCGCACCAAGCAGGCCTTCGACGTCACCGTCCGCGCTGTCGCCGGACACCGCCTACCGGAAGGGGATTCATGACGATAGATCCGGAACAATACGCCGCGCAGGTCGCCGCCCTCGTCCACGAGCTTCCCGCCGACCCCGAGCTCGACCGCGCCGCCGACCTCTTCACCAAGGCGCTGACCGCGGGCGGCGTCATCCAGGCGTTCGGCTCGGGACACTCCGAGGCCGTCGCCATGGAGATCGCCGGCCGGGCCGGCGGCCTCGTCCCCACCAACCGGCTCGCGCTCAGGGACATCGTCCTCCACGGCGACGCCCCCCGCGCCGAGCTGGACCGCTACGACCTCGAACGCGACCCCGCCGTCGCCCGCACGATCCTCGACCTCGCCCCCGTGCAGCCGCACGACCTGTTCGTCCTCATCTCCAACTCGGGCGTCAACGGCGTGGTGGTCGAGCTCGCCACGCTGGTCAAGGAGCGCGGTCACGACCTGGTCGCGATCACCTCGCGCGCCCACACCGAAGCCGTCCCGTCCCGGCACCCCTCGGGCCGGCGGCTCGCCGACCTCGCCGACGTCGTCCTCGACAACCGTGCCCCGTACGGCGACGCCGTGCTCCCCCTTCCCGGCGGCGGCGCCGTCGGGGCCGTCTCCACCATCACCTCGGCGCTGCTGGCCCAGCTCGTCGTGACCCGCACCGTGCGCAACCTGCTCGACGCGGGCGAGACCCCGCCGGTGTACCTCTCCGCGAACGTCCCGGAGGGCGACGCCCACAACCTCACGCTCGAAGCGCGCTACGCCGGCCGCATCCGACGCGGCGCCTGATCACCAGCCTGGTCGACCCGGCCTGATCACCCTGCTCCTCCTGGCCTCGCCACGGGGCCAGTCCGGCATGCAAGGAGACACCCCCCAATGTCCAGAAAAGTCGCCCAAATCGCTCTCTCCTTAGCCCTCCCGCTCGTCCTCCTCGTCGGCGCCCTCGTCACCCCGGCCGGCGCCGCCCAAGCCGTACGCCTCCAGTACCGCACCAGCGCCCCCGGCGCGACCACGGCCCAGGCCGAGCCCTGGTTCAAGCTCTTCAACGACGGCACCACCACCATCCCGCTCAACCAGGTCGTCATCCGCTACTACCTCACGGGCACCGAGACCTACCGCTTCGCCTGCTCCTGGGCCGTGGTGGGCTGTTCGACGGTGACCGGCAGGTTCGTCCGCCAGTCGGGCGCGGACCAGTACCTGGAGGTCGGCTTCACCTCGGGCGCCCTCGCCCCCGGCGCCGACACCGGCGACCTGCAACTGCGCTTCTACCGCGCCGACTGGCAGTCGTTCACGCAGAGCGACGACTACTCCTACGGCCCCGGCACCGCGTACGCGAACTGGGACAAGGTGACCGTCCACGTCAACGGCGCACTCGCCTGGGGCAAGCCCCACGGCACCGAGCCGACGCCCACCATCACGCCGACCGGCCCCGGCTCGACAGGGGTGCTGTTCGACGACTTCACCTACTCGGGCCCGTCCGACCCGCTGCTCGCCCAGCGCGGCTGGACCGTACGCTCCAGCTCCGGCGGCCCCGGCGTGCCCGGCGCGACCTGGTCGCCGTCGGCCGTCTCGTTCCCCGGCGGCCTGCTGACCCTCGACTCCACCACGAACGGCACCGCCTCCGGCACCGTGCAGGCCGAGCTGTCCACCGCGAACCGCAAGTTCTTCGAGGGCACCTACGGCGCCCGCGTCCGCTTCACCGACGCGCCCACCAGCGGCCCCGACGGCGAGCACGTCGTGCAGACGTTCTTCACCATCACCCCGCTCCGCTTCAACCTGGACCCCGACTACGGCGAGCTGGACTTCGAGTACCTCCCCAACGGCGGCTGGGGCGAGCCGTCGAACATCCTCTACACCACGAGCTGGGAGACCTACCAGGGCGAGCCCTGGCAGGCCGTGAACACCCACACCGAGGAGCGGGCGAGCTTCGCGGGCTGGCACGACCTGGTCATCCAGGTCTCCGGCGGCCGGATCCGTTACTACGTGGACGGCCGGCTGTTCGCCGACCACGGGGACATCTACTACCCCGAGACCCCCATGTGGATCATGTTCAACCAGTGGTTCATCGATCTCCAGGCGGCCACCGGCACGCGTACGTACCGCCAGCAGGTCGACTGGCTCTACTACAGCAAGAACGAGGTCGTCCCGCCCGCCGACGTGGTGAGCCGGGTCGGCGCCCTGCGCGCCGCCGGCACCGCCTTCCGCGACACCGTTCCCAACTCCTAAGAGGAAGCGCCATGAACAACCGCATCCTGGCGCTGGCGGCCGTGTTCGCGCTGACCGCCTGCGGAGCCACGGAGCAGCCCCGGAACGACGCGGGCCCGGTCAAGCTGACCGTCTGGATCATGGACGGCAGCGTCACGCAGGACCTGCTGAAGTCGTTCGAGACCGAGTACGAGGCCGCGCACCAGGGCATCGACCTCGACCTGCAGATCCAGGCGTGGGACGGCATCGGCGAGCGCGTCACCGCCGCCCTGGCCAGCACCGACGCCCCCGACGTGATCGAGGTCGGCAACACCCAGGTCGCCCAGTACTCCGCCAGCGGCGGCGTCACCGACCTGACCGCCAAGATCGCCGAGCTGAAGGGCGAGGACTGGCTGCCCGGCCTGGCCCAGCCGGGCAACGTCGACGGCCACCAGTACGGCATCCCGTGGTACGCCGCCAACCGCGTCGTCGTCTACAACAAGGACCTCTGGGCCAAGGCCGGCGTCAAGGAGCCGCCGAAGACCCGCGACGAGTGGCTGGAGGTCACCGCCAAGCTCGACCGGGGCGGCGACCAGGGCATCTACCTGACCGGCCAGACCTGGTACGCCCTGGCCGGCTTCGTCTGGGACGAGGGCGGCGACCTGGCCGTCCAGGAGGGCGGCAAGTGGAAGGGCGCCCTCGACACCCCGCAGGCCCTCGCCGGCATGGACTTCTACCGGCGGCTCCAGGCGCTCGGCAAGGGCCCGAAGGACGCCGACGAGGCCAACCCGCCGCAGCACGAGGTGTTCGCGCAGGGCAAGGTCGCCCAGATCATCGCCGTGCCCGGCATCGCGGCCCGCGTGCTGGAGGTCGAGCCGAAACTGGCCGGCAAGATGGGCTTCTTCCCCATCCCCGGCAAGACGGCCGACAAGCCGGGCACGGTCTTCACGGGCGGCTCCGACCTCATCGTCCCGGCCGCGTCCAAGCGGCAGGAGGAGGCGTACGAGCTGGTCAAGGCCCTGGCCGGGGAGAAGTTCCAGACCGAGCTGGCCAAGGCGATGAGCTTCGTGCCGAACCGCACCTCGCTGGCCGGCGTCCTCGCCGGCGACGAGGGCACGGCGGCCATGGCCGCGGCGGCCGCGGGCGGCCGCGCCACCCCCAACACCCCCAACTGGGCCGCCGTCGAGGCCACCTCGGTGATCAAGCAGTACATGACCGCCGTGCTCACCGGCGCCGACCCCGCGACGGAGGCGAAGAAGGTCTCGGCGGCCATCACCACGACCCTGAACAGCGGATCCTGATGCGGGAGCGCACTTCCTCGCTCTGGCCCTACCTGCTCATCGCGCCCGCGGTGGCAGGCGGGGCCTTCCTGCTGCTGTATCCGCTGCTCAAGGCGGCGGTGATCTCGTTCCAGCACTTCCGGATGGGCGAGCTGATCCGGGGCGGCGCGACCCTCGCGGGCCTGGACAACTACGCCGAGCTGCTGGCCGGCGAGGAGTTCTGGCGGGTGCTGTGGCGCACCGTGGCCTGGACGGCGATCAACGTCGTGCTCATCGTGACGCTGTCCACGGGCGTGGCCCTCATGCTGGTACGGCTGGGCCGCGGCCTGCGCCTGGCCCTGATGAGCGCGCTGGCCCTCGCCTGGGCCACGCCGATCATCGCGGCCACGACCGTGTTCCAGTGGCTGTTCCAGTCGGAGCTGGGCGTGGTCAACTGGCTGCTGGTCACGCTCGGGTTCGACTCCTTCCGCGGCTACACCTGGTTCGCCGACGGCACGGCCACGTTCGCGGTGCTGGTGATCCTCGTGGTGTGGCAGTCGGTGCCGTTCGCCGCGCTCACCCTCTACGCCGGGCTCACCACGATCCCGTCCGAGCTGTACGAGTCGGCGCGGATCGACGGCGGCACCGGCCCGCAGATCTTCATGAAGGTCACCCTGCCGATGCTCAGGCAGCTCTTCGCGCTGGTCGCCTCGCTGGAGGTGATCTGGGTGGCCAAGTGCTTCCCGCAGATCTGGGTGCTCAGCCAGGGCGGCCCGGACGGCGCCACCACGACCCTGCCGGTGTACGCGTTCAAGGTCGCCCGCGTGCTGCACCGCTACGACCTCGGCTCGGCGGTCGCCATGCTCACGGTGGTGCTGCTCGCCGTGGCCCTGGTCAGCAACCTGCGAAGGATGGTGCGCCAATGAGGCGGCTCCTGCTCAACATAGCGGCGCTGGCGGTGCTCGCCACGACGATCTTCCCGGTCTACTGGATGTTCCTGACCGCGTTCAAGCCGACCAGGGACATCCAGTCGGCCACCCCCACGTTCTGGCCGGCGCACCCGACCCTGGAGCACTTCGTCACCGCGATCGAGGCGCCGGGCTTCTGGGTCTACTGGCGCAACAGCCTCGTGGTGACGGGGGCGGCGGTGCTGATCGCGCTGGTGGTGGCGTTGCTGGCGGCGTTCGCGGTGGCGCGGATGCGATGGCGGGGGCGCTCGGCGTTCGTGGTCGCGGTGTTCGCCGCGCAGATGGCGCCGTGGGAGGCGCTGCTGGTGCCGGTGTTCATCATCGCCCGCGACAGCGAGCTGCTGGACTCGCTGGCCATGCTGACCGGCGTCTACTTCATGATCACGCTGCCGTTCACGATCGTGACGCTGCGCGGGTTCCTCGCCGCCATCCCGGCGGAGCTGGAGGAGGCGGCGCAGGTGGACGGCTGCTCGCGGCTGGTGGCCTTCCGCCGGGTGATCTTCCCGCTGCTCGCGCCGGGGCTGATGGCGACCTCGCTGTTCGGCTTCATCACGGCCTGGAACGAGTTCGCCTTCGTCAACGTGCTCATCATCAAGGACCAGGACAAACGGACGCTGCCGGTGTGGCTGTCGTCCTTCCGCGACGTCTTCGGCACCGACTGGGGCGCCACGATGGCGGCGGCGAGCCTGTTCGCGCTGCCCGCGCTGCTGCTCTTCCTGTTCCTGCAGCGGCGGGTGGGCACCGGGATGACGGCGGGGGCGGTCAAGGGCTGAAACAGGGCGAAATGCCGGCGCGGTCGGCGACATGTAGAGGGTGTCCCGCCACCGACCCCGAGGAGGCCGACCATGGGAACCGCCCGTGGATAATGACCGGAAGATCCGGTTCGAGGCCGTCTACAGACAGACGTACGACCGCATCCTGGGCTACGCCGTCCGCCGATGCGACTCCCCCGAGGACGCCGCGGACGTGGTGGCCGAGACCTTCGCCATCGCCTGGCGGCGCGTGGACGCGCTGCCGCCAGGCGAGGAGGCCCGGTTGTGGCTCTACGGCGTCGCCAGGAACGTGCTGGCCAACCACCGCCGCGGCGAGCACCGCCGCCACGCCCATGTGGTGGCGTTCGACGCCGGCCTCGCCGACCTGTACGCCCGCGCCCCCTCGCCCGCCCACGACCTGCCCGCCGACCTGGAGGCGGTCGCTCAGGCGCTCGCCGTGCTGTCGGACGACGACCGCGAGCTGATCTCGCTGGTCGCCTGGGAGGGGCTGGACCACGGCGAGATCGCCGCCGTCCTGGGCTGCTCGCGCAACGCCGTGCGCATCCGGCTGCACCGGGCGCGCCGGCGGCTGACCAAGGCGCTGGCCGCGGCCGGCGTCCCCGCAGGCCGCATCGTGATGGAGAGCGTATGAACGAGTTGACGCGCCTCGCGCGGGTGCGCGACGAGGAGCTGACCGGGCAGTCGTCCACCGAGGGGGCGCGGGCCCTGCTCGCCGCGATCACCGCCGGGCAGGTGGAGCCGGCTCCGGCCCCCCGTTCCCGCCGGCTCGGGACACCGGCCAGGCGGCTCCTGGCGGGGGCCGCCGCCACCGCCGTGCTCGCCGCCGGGGCGGTGCTCGGCCCGGCCCTGCTCGCCGGTCCCGGCGGCACCGCCGTCTACGCCAGCACCGAGCTGGACATCACCAGGGAGGGCGGCGAGTGGGTGGCCCGCGTCAAGGACGCCTACGCCCAGTACGACGCCTACACCCGGGGGTTCGCGGCCGTGGGCCTCGACGTGCACCTGCAGATCGTGCCGGCCGGGCCGAGCCGGGCCGGTGGCGTGGTGCAGATGGGGGTGGCGAGCGCGGGCGGCGCCACGCGAGGGAGCACGGGGATGAGGACCGACAGCGAGCCGTCGGGATGCGTCGTGGGGCGGCCCGGCTGTGTGCTGGTGATCAGGCTGCCGGTCACGTTCGAGGGGCGGGCCTGGGTCAAGCTCGGCCGGTCCGCGCGGCCGGGGGAGGCGTACGAGGCTCCGGGACGCGCGGACGCCAAGGGCGAGCCCCTGGAGGGCGTCGCGATCGGCGGGCGGACCGTGGGCGAGGTGAGCGCGGCGGCGCGGGCCCGTGGCCTGGAGGTCGTCTACCAGCTCATCACGCCGCGCCCGCACGGCGGTTTCTCGGCGCGGCCGGGAGAGGAGGCGTCGGGGGTGGGACCCGGCTGGTACGTCTGGGACGCCGAGTCCATCCGCGACGGCGCGGTCCGCCTCCTGGTGACGAAGGAGCACCTGGCGAGGAACCCGGTCCGCGGCGACGCGTTCCCTACAGAGTGAGCCCGGTGAAGGCGCCGGGGTGTGCCCTACGGGCTGAGCCCGGTGAAGGCGCCGGGGTGCCCTACGGAGTGAGCCCGGTGAAGGCGCCGGGGTGCCCTACGGGCTGAGCCCGGTGAAGACGGCGTGGCGCGCCTTCGCCGCGTCGCCCAGCAGGGGGCGGGCCGCCAGCCAGGCGGCCGCGCCGGCCGCGTCGCGGGCCGTGCCGACCGGCACGCCGGGCAGCCGCGCGGTCACGGCCGCGCGCACCGGGCCCTCGCTGGTCAGCACGCTGCCGGCGAGCACCACCGGGCCGGAGACGTGCACCCGGCGCAGCGTCGCGGCCAGCCGGTCGGCGGCGTCCTCGACGATCGTGACGGCCATCGGGTCGCCCGCCGCGGCGGCCCGGCTGACCAGCGCGGCGAGGGTGGCCAGCCGCATGTGGTCGGCCTGCGCCAGCCGGACGATCCGCGCGGCGACCGCGCGCGGCGTGTCCGGCCGCTCGGCGCCGAGGAAGTCGCGCGCGACCAGGGACACGAGCCGGTCCGCCGGGTCGTCCACGGCCGTGACCGGCAGGCCGCGGTCGAAGGCGTCGACCACGGCCATCGCCGCCGCGCGCCCGATCCAGAACCCGGAGCCGGCGTCGGCCAGCAGCCAGCCCATCGCGTCGGCGACGGCGTCGAGCCGGAACCCGGTGATCCTGGCCGCCGCCGCGCCGGTGCCGGACAGCAGCAGCGCCCCGTCGGGCTCGGCCGAGCCGGCGACGTACCCGATGAGCAGGTCGCCCTCGCACTGCGGCCCCTCGGCGACGCCATGGTCGGCCCAGACCTTCGCCAGCTCCGGCGTCAGCTCGGGCACGTGCCCGGCGACCCCGGCCAGCGAGGCCGCCACCCGCCCGCTGTCGAGCCCGTCGAGCGCGGCCGACAGCGCGTCCCGGATGGCGGCCACCGCCTTGGCCATTCCGTGGGCGGTGGGGTTGCCCGCGCCGGCCCGCGCGTAGCCCACCCGCGTGCCGTCCAGCGTGTGCACGGCGACCCGGGTGGAGGTGGCTCCGGCGTCCACGCCGATCACCAGCGCTTCGCCCACTCCCGATTTCGTCACGGTCCGAGTCTGGGGGTTGACTACGCCGGTTAGCAAGAATAATTTTCGCCGCAAGGCCGGGTATTCGGAAGGAATATTCGTGACTTCAGGTGCGCTCGGACGCGTCGAGACAGAACTACCCGGTTTGCCGGAGGCGTTACGCCGGGTCGGCGAGGTGATACTCGGCGACCCCGCCGAGGCCGCGCGATCGACGATCATCGCGCTGGCCGAGCGGGCCGGCAGCTCGCCCGCGACCGTGACCAGGTTCTGCCGGGCCTTCGGCTTCTCCGGTTACGCCGAGCTGCGCGTGGCGCTCGCCACCGAGACCGGCCGGGCCGCCCAGGCGGGCTGGGGTGCGGGCGTGGGCCACGAGATCGGTCCCGACGACCCGCTCGACAGCGCCATCGAGGTCATGGCCGCCGCCGACACCCGCCTCATCCAGGACACCGCCGCCCAGCTCGACCTGGACACCGTGGCCAGGGTCGCCGACGCGATCGTGGCGGCTCCCCGGGTGCTCCTGGTCGGCGTCTCCACCAGCGGCGACGTCGCCAGGATGCTGGAGGGGCGGCTGCGCAGGATCGGCGTCCCCGGCTGGAGCGCGGGCGACGCCCACGTGGCCCTGGCCGAGGCGGCGCTGCTCAAGGAGGGCGACGTGGCGGTCGGCGTCAGCCACCGGGGCCGCACCCGCGAGGTCATGGAGGCGCTGGCCGAGGCGGGCAGCCACGGCGCGCTGACGGTCGCGGTCACCTCCTTCCCGCGCAGCCCGCTGGCCGAGCTGGCCGACCTGGTGCTGACCACCGCCAGCAGGGAGACGACGTTCCGGCTGGGCGGGCTGGCCGCCGTCCACTCGCAGGTCTTCGTGCTGGACGCCGTGTACGTGGCCGTCGCCCAGCGCACCTACGAGCGTACGAACGAGGCGTTCGAGCGCACGATCAGCGCCGTGGAGAGTCACCGGGTGGAGAGAGGCTGAATGTCGTACGTCAACGAGGTCCTGGAGCTGGCCCGGCGGGTCGCCGAGAGCCAGGCGGAGCCCGTCAGGCGCGCGGCCGCGCTGCTGGTGGCCGCGCTCAGGGCCGGCGGGGTGGTCCAGGCGTTCGGCTCGGGACACTCCGAGGCCATCGCCATGGAGATCGCCGGACGGGCCGGCGGCCTCGTCCCGAGCAACCGCCTCTCGCCCCGCGACCTGGTCCTGTACGGCGGCCACCCGCCGGGCGTGCTCACCCCCGAGCTGGAACGCGACCCCGCCGTCGCGCACGAGATCTACGCCCTCGCGCCGGTCGCGCCGGAGGACGTGTTCGTGCTGATCTCCAGCTCCGGCATCAACGGCGCGGTCGTCGAGCTGGCCAGGCTCGTCAAGGACCGCGGCCACACCCTCATCGCCCTGACCTCGGTCGCGCACAGCACCGGGATGACCTCGCGCCACCCGTCAGGGGCCAAGCTCATGGACCTGGCCGACGTCGTGCTGGACAACGGCGCGCCGTACGGTGACGCGATCCTCGACCTGCCCGGCGGCGGCAGCTACGGCGCGGTGTCCACGATCACCTCGGCGCTGCTGGCACAGCTGGTGGTCACCGAGGCGGTGGACGAGCTCGTCGCGCTGGGGGAGACGCCCCCGGTCTACCTGTCCGTGAACGTGACGGGCGGTGACGAGCACAACAAGGCCCTGGAGAGCCGCTACCAGGGCCGCATCAGACGCGGAGCGTGACGATCCGCGAATCGTAGGAAGTCAGGAGTAGTCGTTATGCCCACCCCCCATATCAGCAGGCGTGAACTCCTCCGTGGCGCGGCCCTCGTGCCCGTGGCCGGCGCGCTCGCCGCGTGCGCCACCCCCGCCGCCAAGCCCGCGGCGTCCGGCTCGGCCGCGCCGGTCGCGACCAGCGCCGCCAACCCGTTCGGCGTGGACGGCAAGAAGCCGCTGGAGGTGTGGATCTTCGACGGCGGCTTCGGCCAGGACTACGCCAAGAACATCCACCAGCCGCTGTTCGCCGCCAAGTACCCCGGCGCGCAGATCAAGCACAACGCGACCAAGGAGATCACCAAGGTCCTCCAGCCGCGCTTCGCCGGCGGCAACCCGCCCGACGTGATCGACAACTCCGGCGCCAACGCCATGGACTTCGGCGCGCTCGCCCAGGACTCCCAGCTCCAGGACCTCACGCCGCTGCTCGACGCGCCGAGCTGGGACGACCCCAACGTCAAGGTCCGCGACACGATCGACCAGGCCGTCATCGACCTCGGCACCTACGACGGCACCTTCAGCGTGCTCGGCTACGTCAACTACATCTTCGGCATCTGGTACTCCCAGAAGGCGTTCCGCGACAACGGCTGGGAGGCGCCCAAGACCTGGGACGAGTTCCTCAAGCTCTGCGAGACCATCAAGAAGTCCGGCAAGATGGCGCCCTTCACCTACGCCGGCAAGTTCCCCCAATACCTGTACGAGCCGCTGCTCACCACGGCCGCCAAGATCGGCGGCAACGAGGTCCTGGTCAACATCGACAACCTGGAGGACGGCGCCTGGACCAGCGAGGCCATGAAGACCGCGGCCACCGCCTGGGCCGAGATCGGCGCCAAATACCTCATGGAGGGCACCCCGGGCCTCGACCACGTCCAGACCCAGACCGCCCAGAACAAGTACAAGGTCGCCATGCTGCCCTCCGGCTCCTGGCTGGAGAACGAGCAGAAGACCACGACCCCGGCCGACTTCGAGTACGGCATGTTCCCCATTCCCGACATCACCGGCTCCGACGCGATGCCGTACGGCACCCTGCACAGCCAGCCGAGCGAGAACTTCATCGTCCCGTCCAAGTCGCCCAACCCGCAGGGCGGCATGGAGTACCTGCGGGCCATGCTGTCGAAGAAGGCGGCCGGCGACTTCAGCGAGCTGGTCAAGACGGTCTCGGTGGTCAAGGGCGCGGGCGAGGGCCGTCAGCTCTCCCCGGGCGCGGCCAGCGCCACCAAGGCGTTCGCCGACGCCGGCCAGAACGTCGTCTACTACCGCTGGCAGACCTGGTACGCCCAGCTCAAGGACGAGGCCGTCGCCGCCACCGGCGAGCTCATGACCGGCGGGCTCAAGCCGGAGGCCTACCTGGAGCGCCTGCAGAAGAAGGCCGACGAGCTCAAGAAGGACTCCTCGATCAAGAAGTACAAGCGCTGATGCTGTTCAACAGATATCGCCGAGGGCTGTTCATCACCGCGTTCCTGGCAGCCCCGGTGATTCTCTACCTGGTCTACGTGATCTCGCCGTACGCCCAGGCGTTCTACATCGCGATGACCGACTGGCGGGGCGTGACGGCCACGCCCGCCTTCGTCGGCCTGGACAACTTCGTCCGGCTCTTCGGTGACGAGATCTTCTGGAAGGCCGTCACGCACAACGCGGCCCTGCTGGTGCTGCTGCCGCTGAGCACGATCGTCATCGCGCTGTTCTTCGCCTTCCTGCTCAACGTGGGCGGCGCGCAGGGCGTGACCGGCATCCGCGGGTCGAAGTTCTACCGGGTGGTGTTCTTCTTCCCGCAGGTGCTGGCCGTCGCCGTGGTGGCGGTGCTGTTCCAGCAGGTGTTCCGGCCGGACGGCAGCGGCATGCTCAACGGCCCGCTCATGGCGCTCGGCATGAAACCGATCGGGTTCCTGTCGGACCCGGACGTGGCCTTCTGGTCGGTGCTCGGCGTCATGGTGTGGCAGGCCGTCGGTTTCTACGTCGTGCTGTTCTCGGCGGGCCTGGCGAGCATCCCGCGTGACATGTTCGAGGCGGCGCAGATCGACGGCGCCGGCCGGGTCAGCCTCTTCTTCCGCATCACGCTCCCGCTGCTCTGGGACACCCTCCAGGTCGCCTGGGTCTACCTCGGCATCCTCGCCCTGGACGTGTTCGCGATCGTGTGGGTGATGACCGACCAGCACGGCGGCCCCGACTGGTCGACCACCGTCATGGCCGCCGAGATCTACCGCAACGCCTTCCAGTACTTCCGCTTCGGCTACGCCTCCGCGCTCGGCGTGATGATGTTCGTCTTCATCGTCGGGTTCTCCGTCCTGTCGCTGCGCCTGTCCAGGCGCGAACGAATCGAGTACTAGAGATGAGCACGACGACCTGGACGGTGGCGAACTCGCGCAGACTCGCCCGCGCCGAGCGCAGGCGGCGGCTCGGGCCGCTCAGCGTGCTCACGCATGTGGCGCTGCTGGTCTGGACGCTGCTGGTGATCGTGCCGATGGTGTGGACGTTCCTGGCCTCGGTCAAGAGCGAGGACGAGATCTTCGGCGACGCCTGGTCGCTGCCCGCCGCCCTGCGCTGGGACAACTTCGGGCGGGCCTGGGAGCAGGCGCACATCGGGCAGTACATGCTCAACAGCGTGGTCGTGGTGGCGTTCAGCACGTTCGGCACGATGCTCGTCGGGTCGATGGCGGCGTACGTGCTGGCCCGCTATCCCTTCCGCGGCAACCGGGCGATCTACCTGCTGTTCGTGTCCGGCCTGGCCTTCCCCGTCTACCTGGCGCTGACGCCGCTGTTCTTCGTCGTCCAGAACATGGGGAACCTGCCGGTCGTCGGGCCGTTCATCGGGCTCAACACGCACGCGGGGCTCGTGCTGGTGTACATCGCGTACTCGATGCCGTTCACCGTCTTCTTCCTGTCGGCCTTCTTCCGTACGCTGCCGGCGGCGGTGGGGGAGGCGGCCATGGTGGACGGGGCCTCGCACACGCGGGTGTTCTTCCAGATCATGCTGCCGATGGCGCGGCCGGGCATCGTCAGCATCACGATCTTCAACGTGCTGGGCCAGTGGAACCAGTACCAGCTCCCGCTGGTGCTGCTCCAGGAGCGGGACAAGTGGGTGCTCACCCAGGGCATCGCCGACATCTCGACCGCCGCCGGCTACGACCAGGACTGGTCGGCCCTGTTCGCCGCGCTGACCCTGGCCATCCTGCCGATGCTGGTCGTCTACACGGTCTTCCAGCGCCAGATCCAGGCTGGTTTGACGGCAGGTGCGGTGAAATAGGCCGGTCTGCGGGCAAATCGCTCGCGCGCCCGGCCCGTCCGGATCTAGGGTGCGGGGTGTGACAGGCGACATCCGCGCGTTGCTGGCCCGCCACCTCCCCGGCTACGAGGTCGGCTCCGTCCGCCCGCTCGGCCGGGGCCTCGACCACACCGTGCACGAGGTCAACGGCGAGCTGCTGATCAGGCTGCCCAAGGCGGCCGACCCCGAGGCGCTCCGCCAGGAGGTGGACCTCCTGGCGGCCGTCGCCGGGCTGTCGCCGCTCCCGGTGCCCGAGGTCGTCTTCGCCGACGCCGAGGTGGGCGCCCTCGCCTACCGCAAGCTGCCCGGCGAGCCGCTCAACACGTCCCCGGTGGAGCGGCCCGAGCGGCTCGCCGAGCCGCTGGGGCGCTTCCTCGCGGCCCTGCACGCCGCCGACACCACCCGACTGGGCGAGCTCGCCCCGCTCGACCTCTACCCGGCCGCGACCCTGCTGGAGGAGGCCGAGCTCGACTACCGCGACGTCGAGCGGCACGTCCCCGAGGACCAGCGTCCCCTGGTCGAGCGGTTCCTGGCCGAGGAGCCGCCGGGCGAGCCCCGCTCGCTGCGCTTCTGCCACAACGACCTGGGCGCCGAGCACATCCTGGTGGACCCGGCCACGGGCGCGGTGACCGGCGTCATCGACTGGAGCGACGCCGCCGTCACCGATCCCGCGCACGACTTCGCCCGCCTCTACCGCGACCTCGGCCCCGAGGTCTTCGAGCTGGTCGTCGCCCACTACCCCGGCTCCCTGGACGAGGACGACCGCGCCCGCGTGCGCTTCTACGCCCGCTGCGCGCTGATCGAGGACCTCGCCTACGGCCTCAGCACCGGCCCCCGCCACTACGCCGACGCCGCCCTCGCCCATCTGCCCTGGACGTTCGCCTGACCCTCGCTCAGACCTCGGCGCGCAGGCGGCGCGCGGCCGCGACCACGTTGGCGAGCGCCGCCTCCACCTGCTCGTACGTCCGCGTCTTCAGCCCGCAGTCCGGGTTGACCCACACCCGGCCGGCCGGCAGCGCCCGCAACGTCCTGCGCAGCAGGTCCTCGACCTCCTCGGCCGAGGGCACCCGGGGCGAGTGGATGTCGTAGACGCCCGGCCCGAGCCCGCGCCCGAACCCCTCCACCGCGCCCAGGATGCGCGCCCCCGACCGGGCCGACTCGATGGTGGTCACGTCGGCGTCCAGCCCGTCGATCGCGGCCAGGATCTGGTCGGCGTCCGAATAGCACAGGTGCGTGTGGATCTGGGTGCTGTCGCCGGCTCCCGAGGTGGCCCTCCGGTACGCCGCCACCGCCCACTCCAGGTATTCCTCCTGGGCCGCCCGCCGCAGCGGCAGCAGCTCGCGCAGCGCCGGCTCGTCCACCTGGATGATCGGCACCCCGGCCGCCTCCAGGTCGGCCACCTCCTCCCTGACGGCCTCCGCGACCTGGAACACCACATCGCGCAAGGGCAGGTCGTCGCGGCGGAACGACCAGGCCACGATCGTCACCGGCCCGGTCAGCATGCCCTTGACCGGCCGGTCCGTCAGCGACCGCGCGTACTCCGCCCACCGGACGGTGATCGGCGCCGGCCGGCGCACGTCGCCGTGCAGGATAGGCGGCCGGGTGCAGCGCGAGCCGTAGGACTGCACCCAGCCGTTCCTGGTGACCGCGAAGCCGTCGAGGCGCTCGGCGAAATACTGCACCATGTCGTTGCGCTCGGGCTCGCCGTGCACGAGCACGTCCAGGCCGAGCCG
Source organism: Nonomuraea bangladeshensis (assembly GCF_039529455.1). NCBI lineage: Bacteria > Bacillati > Actinomycetota > Actinomycetes > Streptosporangiales > Streptosporangiaceae > Nonomuraea > Nonomuraea bangladeshensis. Next base: position 803,907 of record NZ_BAAAMV010000001.1, on the reverse strand, counting down.
TTCCTGCAGCCGGATCGCCCGCTCGATCTCGGCCTCGACGCGCCGCTCGTAGGCGTCCTCGGCCAGGGTGCCCGCCGCGACGGCGGCGCGGGCCGCGCGCAGCTCCCCGGTCTGCGGGAACGAGCCGATCGTGGTGACCGGCAGCGGCGGCAGCCCGAGCCGCGCGGCCTGCGCCGCCGCCCGCACCGGGTACGGGGCCCGGCCCCCGGCGGGCGGCGGGTCCGCGAGCGCCACGGACGGGCCGCTCTCCTGGAAGCCGGCCGCGGGCAGGTCGTCCAGCGCCCCCGCGAGGGCCACGACCTCGGCCACCTTCTGGTCGGCGAAGGCGAGGCGGGCCCGCAGCCCCGGATCGAGCTCCGGCTCGTCCGCCACGTCGTGCGGCACGTGCAGCAGCGAGCACGACGTGCTCACCGTGACCCGCTCCGCCCCGGTCGCGGACAGGGCCGCCAGCGCGGCGAGCGCCCGCTCCGTCGGGGTCCGCCACACGTCCCGCCCGGACACCACGCCCGCGACCACGGTCTTGCCCGTGAGGTCGGCGGCGGGGACGCCGCCCCGCACCAGATCCAGGCCGATCGCCTCCACCGGCGTGGCCGCCAGCGCGGGCAGCGCCGCGCCCAGCTCCCCGAAGTACGACGCCACGAACAGCCGGGGCCGCGCCCGCACCGCGCCCAGCCGGTCGTAGGCGGTGCGCACGGCGGCCAGCTCCTCCGGCGTCCGGTCGGCCGCCAGCGCGGGCTCGTCGAGCTGCGCCCAGGCCACGCCCTCGGCGGCCAGCTCGCCCAGCAGCTCCTCGTAGAGGGGGAGCACGTCGTCCAGCCGGTCGAGCGCCCCGGCGAGCAGCACGAACGTCACCGGCCCCACGAACACGGGCCGGGTCTCGTAGCCGAGGGCGCGCGCCTCCCGGATCTCGCCGAGCGGCTTGGCGGCGTCCAGCTTGAGCGTGGTCTCCGGGCCGAGCTCGGGGACGAGGGAGTGGTAGTTCGTGTCGAACCACTTCGTCATCCGCAGCGGCGCGAGCCCGTCGGTGCCCCTGGCCATCGCGAAGTAGGGGTCGGCGGCCTCCCGGTAGCGCTCCGGCACCGCGCCCAGCAGCACCGCCGCGTCGAGCACGTGGTCGTACAGGGAGAACGTGTTGGACGGCAGCCCCTCCAGCCCCAGCCCGGCCAGCCGGTGCCAGGTCCGGGCGCGCAGCTCCGCCCCGGTCCGCTCCAGCTCGGCCCGCGTGCTGCGCCCGTCCCAGTACGACTCCAGCGCCCGCTTCAGCTCCCTGCGTGGCCCGATCCGCGGATATCCCAGCACGGTGGACGTCGGAAACGGCGTCATCTTGCCCTCGGCTTCCTCTTCTGCGTACGAGTGATCGCCGTGATCGTGCCGAGCCTGGGCCTGGTGGTGCACCATGGATCGATGCTGCTTATGCTCAGGGAGATCCACTGCTTCACGCGGGTCGCCGCCAGGCTGAGCTTCTCGGCCGCCGCCGCCGACCTGGGCATGTCGCAGCCGGCGATGAGCCAGGCCATCACCCGGCTGGAGCGCGCCTCCGGGGTCCGCCTCTTCGAGCGTTCGGCCCGCGAGGTACGCCTCACCGCAGCGGGCAAGGCCCTGCTGCCCTACGCCGAGCAGGCGCTGGAGTCGGTCGCCGCGTTCACCGCCGAGGCCGCCAGGCTCGCCCGTCCGATCATTCACCTGGCTTATCCACCGCTCGTCGGCACGCTCGCCGCCCGCGTCGTCCGCCGCCTGGCCGGGCGCACCCCGTCGATCGGGGTGGAGCTGCGGGCGGCCGGGCGTGCCGAGGCCGCGCGGGCGCTGGCGGCGGGCGAGGTCTCGGCGGCGATCCTGGCCACCCCGGCCCCGGCCGCGTTCGTCACGGCGGCCCGCTTCCACGTGACCGTCGACCACGTGGCGGTGCCGGCCGGGCACCGCCTGGCCGCCCGGCCCCGGCTGGCTCCTGACGACCTGGCGGGCCAGACCCTGCTCACCCCGTCCGCCCGCCCGTGGGCCGGGCTGCCCGGCCACGCGCGGCTGGTGCCCGACGACGACTTCGCCGCCGGGCTCGACCTGGTGGCGGCGGGCGCGGGCGTGCTGCCGATCCCGCAGCTCCTGGTCCGCGCCGTACGCAGGGACGACGTACGCTTCGTGCCGCTGGAGGCGGGGGAGCTGCGGATCACGTACGCGCTGGCGTGGTCGAGGGAACGGGTGACGCCCGAGCTCATGGCCCTGGTGCAGGCGGTCCAGGACGCCCTGTGGACCAGGTAGGGGGCCTGACCTCTCAGCCTTGCCGCACCTTGGCGTAGTGGCGGGCGGCGCGCGCCCGGTTGCCGCAGCCGGCTGAGCACCACTCGCGCCGCGTGGTGTCGCGGACGAAGTGCAGCACGCAGCCGGGGCCGTGGCAGGCGCGCAGCTCATGACGGAGCGGCCCGGCGAACAGGACGACGGCCTCCTCGGCGAGCGCGGCGATCGCGGCCGCGACAGGGCGGCCCGCGGTGCGGACCGCCAGGTGGGGTTCCGGAGCAATGCGCAGCTCGTGCCAGCGCGGGGTGCGGCTCGCGTGACGGTTCAGTGCCTCGACGGCGGCGGGGTCGGGGTCACGGCCGTCGACGGCCGCGACGGCGAGGGCCCGGACGGCGTCCCTGACCTCCCTGGCGGCGTGCAGGTCGCCGTCGCTCACCTCGCGCAGGTCGGCGTCGGTGAGCGGGACCGCCAGGCGCGGGCGCAGGTCGCGCAGCCACGCGGCCAGGTGCTCGATGCTCTGCAGGCCGTCCTTGGGGCGGCCCCGTACCGCGTACGAGGTGTTGGCGAGTTCGATCGGCGGCGGTTCGCCGAGGAGCGGGGCGCCGCCGCCTGCGAGGTGAGCCACTTCCACTTTTCTAACGCTACCGGCGAGTTGACACCATGAGAAATCGTCTGCGATATTTCTAACGCTTGAAGCGGCAGTCAGCCGTTAGAAATCGCGCTCACTCTGGAGATTCCTCATGACCACGCCGGCCCTGCAGACCGGGCACGTCGCCCTGAACGTGACCGACCTGGCACGTTCCACCGCCTTCTACCGCCAGGTCTTCGGCTTCGACACCCTGGCCGAGCAGACCGACGGCGAGCGGAGGTTCGCCTTCCTCGGCCGCGACGGCAGCCTCATCCTGACGCTGTGGCAGCAGAGCGGCGGCGCCTTCCCCGCGGATCGCCCCGGACTGCACCATCTGTCGTTCCAGGTGCCCGACATCGAGGCGGTCCGCCGCCACGAGGCCGTCCTGCGTGACCTCGGCGTGCGGTTCGCCTACGACGGGGTCGTCCCGCACGGCGAGGGCGCGTCCTCCGGCGGCGTCTTCTTCACCGACCCGGACGGCATCCGCCTGGAGATCTACGCGCCGACCGGCGCCGAGACCGCGGCGGCCCCCGTCCAGGGCGCCCCCACCTGCGGATTCTTCTAGGAGTTCACGTGTTCCATCGAGGCGAGCACGCCGTGCAGCGCCGCGCCGGTCTGACCGCCGACGGCTGGGGGTCGGCGGGCGTGGGCACGACCGTCCCCCAGGTGGCCGCGGATTTCCTGGGGCAGCAGCGCCTGGTGGTCGTCGCGGCCGTGGACGAGACGGGCGCCGCGTGGGCCGGCGCGCTCGCCGGCCCGCCGGGATTCGTCACCGTGCCCGACGACCGCACCGTCGTCGCCGACCGGCTGCCCGGAGAACCGCTCGCCGGCCTCTTCGGCGCCGAACGGCCGGTCGGCATGATCGCGATCGAGCCGGCCACCCGGAGGCGGATGCGGGTCAACGGCCGCGCCCACGACGACGGCGGCCGCCTGGTGCTCCACACCGAGCAGGTGTACGCGAACTGCCCGAAGTACATCCAGACCCGCGCCTACGTCGCCGACGCCCCCTCGACCGGAAGGTCGGTGCTCGTCAGCGACGCGCTCGCCGCCGAGCACCGGCGGTGGATCGCCGAAGCCGACACGTTCTTCGTGGCCACGTACGCGGCCGGGCTGGGCGTGGACGCCTCCCACCGGGGCGGCAACCCCGGTTTCGTCACCGTGACCGGCGACCGGCGGCTGACCTGGCCCGACTACGCCGGCAACGCGATGTACATGACGCTGGGCAACCTCGCAATCGAACCGCGCTGCGGGCTGCTCTTCCTCGACTGGGAGAACGGCCACACCCTGCACCTGACCGGCCGCGCCCGCGTGGACTGGGACACCGGCAGGGCGGCCGCCGTGCCGGGCGCGCAGCGCCTGGTCGACTTCGACGTCGAGAAGGTCGTCCACATCGCCGGCGACGTCCCCCAGAGCTGGTCGTTCGGCAAGTACTCCCGCTTCAACCCCAGCTGAGAGGCCACCATGCACGTCCGTGTCGACAGGACCCTGTGCCAGACCCACGCCCAATGCGTCTTCGCCGCCCCGGAGGTGTTCGCCCTCGACGACGATGACGAGCTGGTGTACGACGCCGCACCCGCCGACGCGTCGTGGCCCGCCGTCGAGCAGGCCGCCCGGGCGTGCCCCGTACAGGCCGTCCTCCTGGACGGGGACTGACCCGTGCGCCGCGTCAGCCGCCGACGCCGCCCGCCGGGCCCTCCTTCATCACGGGCCCGCCGGGGACGATCTCGCAGGGCGCCACCGGGCCGGTCGCGACTCCGTAGCGGGCGCTGAACATGCGGTTCTCTCCCTGTTCCTCGTACCACATGGTGTAGACGAACGTCTGCCCCGGCCCGATCTGCTCCGGATGCAGCCTCCAGTAGTCGTCCTCGCCTTCGGCCGGCGGGTCGCTGGTGAGCAGGGCGGGGTTGTCGGGAAGGTACGTGCCCCGAGGCTCCCTGCAGTCCTGGCCGGTGGGCAGGAAGGTGACGTCCGCCTGAACGCCGAGGTCGTGCAACCGGCGTTCGATCACCTCGGGATGCCGGTAGTCCGTGATGTAGAGCTTGATGGACCCGTCAGGTTCGCGGATCACCGCGTTCGCCGGGACGGCGCCCTGGCCCAGCGTCACGGGGACGCCGACCGCCAGGGCGGCGGCGACCGCGGTCGCCAGGGCGGCGAGGCCCAGCCGGTGACGGCGCGAGCGCACCGGCTGTTCGATCACGGTCATCAGATGGGCCTTCCTGAGCGCGTGCCGGGCCGCGGGAAGGTCGCGTTCCGCCGGTGGCCGGAGGTCGGTCACAGCTCCTCTCCCTTCTTGCGGAGCGCCGAGAGGCGCTCACTCCATCCGTGTCCGGGCCGTGGCCGGGGTTCCTTCTCCAGGAGGTCCTTCAGGCGGCTCCGCGCCCGCGACAGCCGCGACCGCACGGTGCCCACCGGGACCCCCAGGGCCACGGCCGCTTCCTCGTAGGTCAGCTCCGACCAGACGCACAGGGCCAGGACCTCGCGGTCCGCCTGCGGCAGCCGGTCCACCAGCGCCAGGATCGCGCGCATCCGGCGCTCGCCGTCGAGCCGCCCGGCGACGTCCTCGGCCGGGTCGGGCTCGTACGCCTGGGCGGGAAGCCGTTCCAGCGCCGCCCGGTGGCGGCGCAGCGACCGGTGCCGGTTGCGCAGCACGTTGTTGGCCACGCCGAGCAGCCAGGGGAGCGCGCTCTCGCGATGGATCCGCACCTCGCCGCGCCGCCGCCACGCCTCCAGGAACACCACCGAGGTGAGGTCCTCGGCGGCCGACCAGTCCGCGGTGCGGCGGAAGCAGTGGTTGTAGACGTCGTGCGCGTACCTGTCGAACAAGGCGCCGAAGGCCTCGCCGCTCCCTTCGGCCGCGCGGGACCATAATTCGAGATCAGTGCTCACGACTCGTCCGTGTCCGCACGCCGGCGCGGGTTCCCCGCGATCGGCGTCAGAGGACGGTGATGCCCCGGGCGGCGAGGATGGCGTTGGCCTGGGTCTGGTTGATCACCGCGCCCGCGAAGGCGCGCAGCTTGGCGTCGTCGGGCTGCCCGAGGTCGGCGCCCCGCAGGTCGGCCTTGGCGAACGTGGTGCCGAGCAGCCGGGTGCCGATGAAGCGGCAGTCGCTGAAGGTGGCGCCGGTGAAGTCGCAGCCCGACAGGTCGGCGTCGTCGAAGCGCACGCCCTCGACCAGCTCGCCCCGCAGCGAGCAGCCGCCGAGGTTGGCGAGGGTGAGGTTGGAGCGGGACAGCCGGAAGCCGGTGCCGCGCGAGGCGGTCAGCGAGGCGCCGATCATGCGGCAGCCGGTGAAGGAGGCGTCGGTGAGCAGCGCCCCGGCGAACTGGGCCGAGGACAGGTCGACGTCGGTGAAGGCGGCGTCGATGAGGTCGGCGTCGTTGAAGCGGATCCGCATCCCGCCTCCGCCGGTGAACACCGCCCCGTCGAGGTCGGCCCGGCGGAAGTCGGTCTGGTCGAGCACGCACGCCTCGAAGACGGCCCCGCCCAGCGAGGCGCCCCACAGGTCGGTCTCGGTGAGGTCGCAGCCGCGGAAGACGTGCGGCTCGCCGGGCGGCAGCCGCTCGCTCAGCGCCTTGCGTGAGAGGTCCTCGCCGTCGAACTCCACGGCTCAGAGCCTACCGGTCAGCACCTCCGCCGCCGCCTGGCCGCAGACCCGGGCCGAGCCGTACGTGGCGACGTGCGCCGCGCCGAGGTCCGCCCGCGCGGGCAGGCCCATCTCGACCACGACCGCGTCAGTGCGGGCGCTCAGCAGGTGCCGCAGCGCCTCGCCCTGCCAGGCGTAGCGGTGCGCGTCGCGGACCGCGATCACCAGCGGGCGGCCGGTCGCCGCGCCGAGCAGGCGCTCCAGCGCCGGGCCCGTCGCCTCGGCGGCGGTCAGCCTGGCGACGGTGGTGCCGGGCAGCAGGCGCGACAGCGGCTCGCCGACGCCCCACGGGGTGTTCTTGTCGATGGCGAGGTTCATCTCGGGCGCCAGCTCCACGACGGACGCCGGGCCGGACAGCGGCAGCACCGGGGCGGCGGAGCGGCGGGTCACCCGCACGGCCCGCCGCGCCGCGACCAGCCCTAGCCCACCGTCCCCTGAGTCGGTCCCGGTCGCCGTAGAGCCGCCCGGAGAGCCGCCCGTTGAGCCGCCCGGAGAGCCGCCCGTTGAGCCGCCCGTTGAGCCGCCCGAGGAGGCGGCGGCCCAGGTCGCCAGCTCGCGGACCCGGCGTGCGGCGTCGGCCAGCCGCTCCTCGGGCAGCAGTCCGTCGGCCACGGCGGCGGCGATCGCGTCGCGGATCTCCACGGCCGTCCCCTCGTCGGCCCGCTCGCCGCCCACGCAGATCGCGTCCGCCCCGGCGGCGATGGCGCGGGCGGCGGCGCCCCCGATGCCGTACGCCTCCGACACCGCCGCCATCTCGATGCCGTCCGTGATGATCACGCCGTCGAAGCCCAGCTCCTCGCGGAGCAGCCCGGTGAGCACCTTGGGGCTGAGCGTGGCGGGCAGCTCGGCGTCGTACGCCGGCACGAGCAGATGCCCCGTCATCACCGTCCTGACGCCCTCCTTGATCGCCTCGCGGAAGGGCAGCAGCGCGTCCTCGAAGCCGTCCCCGGCGACCACGGGCACGCCGTGGTGCGAGTCCACGGAGGTGTCGCCGTGCCCGGGGAAGTGCTTGGCGCAGGCCGCCACGCCCGCCGACTGGAGGCCCCGGACGAACGCCCGCGTGTGGCGGGCGACCAGCTCGGGCTCCGCGCCGAACGCCCGCAGCCCGATGACCGGGTTGTCCGGGTTGGAGTTGACGTCGGCGGACGGCGCGAAGTCGACGGTGATCCCGGCCCGCGCCAGGTCCGCGCCGAGGTCGCGGGCGACGGCCTCGGTCAGGGCCACGTCGTCCACGACGCCGAGCGCGTACGCGCCGGGCCGGCTGCTGCCGCCGGCCACCTCCAGGCGGGTGACCTCGCCCGACTCCTCGTCGACGCCGACGAGCACCAGGGGATTCTCGGCGCGCAGCGCGGCGGTGAGCGCGGCGAGCTGGCCGGGGTCCGCGATGTTGCGCGTGAACAGCGCCACCCCCGCCAGCCCCTCGCCGAGCCTGCGGCGGATCCAGTCGGGTGGCGTCCGCCCGGCGAAGCCCGGGAAGAGGACGGCGTCGGCGAGGCGCAGCAGGTCACCGCTCTGTGGCATGCCTCCGAATCTAATAGGAAAGTTTCTTATTTGCTAGAGGCATCTTGTGACGTCAGGCGTTCGATGACGGTGACGTTCGCCTGGCCGCCGCCCTCGCACATCGTCTGCAGGCCGTACCTGCCGCCGGTCCGCTCCAGCTCGTGCAGCAGCTTGACGGCGAGCACCGCGCCGGTCGCCCCGAGCGGATGGCCGAGGGCGATCGCGCCGCCGTTCGGGTTGACCCGGGCGGGATCGGCCCCGGTCTCCTTGATCCAGGCCAGCACGACCGGGGCGAACGCCTCGTTGACCTCGATGGCGTCGAAGTCGTCGATGGACATGCCGGTCCTGCCGAGCGCGTGCGCGGTGGCCGGGATCGGCGCGGTCAGCATCGTGATCGGGTCGTCCCCGCGCGCCGAGAGGTGGTGGACGCGGGCGCGCGGGGTGAGGCCGTGGTCGCGTACCGCGCGGGGGGAGGCGATGAGCAGGGCGGCGGCCCCGTCGGAGATCTGCGAGGCGAGCGCGGCGGTCAGCCGGCCGCCGGGGACGAGGGGCTTCAGCGCGGCCATCCGCTCCGGCGTGGTGTCCCGGCGCGGGCCCTCGTCGTCGGTCACGCCGTCGCAGGGGGCGATCTCCCGCCGGAAACATCCGGCGTCGATCGCGCGCAGGGCCCGGCGGTGCGACTCGTACGCGTACCGCTCCATCTCCTCGCGCGACAGGTCCCACCGCTCGGCGATCCGCTCCGCGCCGGTGAACTGGGAGACCTCCTGGGCGCCGTACCTGGCGGCCCAGCCCTTGGAGCCGGTGAACGGGTCCGCGTGCCCGAGCGGCTGCCCGGCGAGCATGGCCGAGGAGATCGGGATCATGCTCATGTTCTGCACGCCGCCCGCCACGACCAGGTCGCTCGTGCCCGACAGCACGGCCTGGGCGGCGAAGTGCAGCGCCTGCTGGGCCGAGCCGCACTGGCGGTCCACGGTGACGCCGGGCACCTCCTCGGGCAGCCCGGCGGCCAGCCAGCAGGTACGGGCCACGTCCCCCGCCTGCGGTCCGACGGTGTCCACGCAGCCGAAGATGACGTCCTCGACGGCCGAGGGGTCGGCGTCCACGCCGCTCATCAGCTCCTTGAGCACGTGGGCGCCGAGGTCGGCGGGATGGGTGCGGGCCAGGCCGCCGTTCCTGCGCCCGACGGGGCTGCGGACGGCGCCGACGATGTACGCCTCTCTCATCCCGGCATCCTAACAAGCGCTTGGTAAAGCGCGGAATGCCGGATGAGCTGCGCTCGTAGCGTGAACAAGCGATTGTGCGAGGGCTCATAATGGTGACGTGACCACGCGAAAGAACTCCGGCACCACCACCACATCGGCGAAGCGCCAGCGGGCCGCATCAGGCTCGGCCTCCGAGCGCCGCGACCACCTCGTCAAGCTCGCCGCGGAGCTCTTCGCGCGCAAGGGCTTCCAGGCCACGACCGTACGCGAGATCGCCGACGAGGCCGGCATCCTCTCCGGAAGTCTCTACCACCACTTCGACTCCAAGGAGACGATCGTCGACGAGGTGCTCTCCACCTTCCTCGACGACCTCATCGCCCGCTACCGCGCCGCCGTCGACACCACCGCCGACCCGCGCACGGTGCTGTCGGAGATGGTCCGCATCGGCTTCGGCACCCTGGAGCCCCACCGGGCCGCCATCACCGTCATGCAGAACGACTGGAACTACCTGCGCCAGTTCGAGCGCTTCAACTACCTCGTCAAGGCCGAGGACGAGGTCGAGCAGATCTGGGTCACCCAGATCAAGGCCGGCCAGGCCGCCGGGCAGTTCCGCGCCGACGTCGACCCCAAGCTCACCTACCGGATGATCCGCGACACCATCTGGGTGGCCGTCCGCTGGTTCCGCCCGGGAGGCAGGCTCAACACCAACGGCCTGGCCGAGCACTACATCACGGTGTTGTTCGACGGCCTCGCCACCGGCGAGCGGACGACCCAGCCCCAGGGATGAGCCTCGGCAAAGCGGTCCGGCTGGCCCTCCAGGAGGCGGCCGAGCCGGACAAGGCGGAGACGATGCGGGCCTACATGAAGTCGCCCATGCCGTTCCTCGGCGTGCAGGCGGTGCCGCGGCGGGCCACGCTCCGGCGCGTCTTCGCCGAGCACCGCATCGACAGCGCCCCCGAGTGGCGGCGCGCGGTGCTCGCGCTGTGGCGCGAGGCGGAATACCGCGAGGAGCGCTACGCCGCCGTGGACCTGTCCGGTCACCACTACTACCGGCGCTTCCAGACCCTCTACACCGTCCCGATGTACGAGGAGATGATCGTCACCGGCGCCTGGTGGGACCTCGTGGACGAGCTGGCCACCCACCGCGTCGGCGCCCTGCTCGCCGCCTATCCCGACTCGATGCGCCCCCTCATGCTGGAGTGGGCGCACGACGCCGACCTGTGGAAGCGCCGCACCGCGATCCTCTGCCAGAACCGCTTCAGGGCCCGCACCGACACCGCCCTGCTGTACGCCTGCATCGAGCCCAGCCTGTCGGACAACGACTTCTTCGCCCGCAAGGCGATCGGCTGGGCGTTACGCGAATACGCCAAGACCAACCCGGCCGAGGTCGTCCGCTACGTCCGCGCCAAGGGCCTGTCGGGCCTGAGCCGCCGTGAGGCGCTCAAGAACGTCCCAGACGGCCTAGCGCCTCCGCCGCCTCGGCCATGATCCGCTCCACCAGCTCCTGACACGTCGGCAGGTCGTCGATGACGCCCACGACCTGCCCCGACGCCATCACCCCGAGGTCCGCCCTGCCCTCCACCATGGCCGCGCGCAGCAACATCGGCGTGTTGGCCGCCTGCAGCACCTGCGCCCAGGTCAGCTCCCTGCCGCGGCGCATCCGGCGGCCCTCGCGCAGCATCGCCGCCCAGGACAGGCCCGACAGCCGCTTGAACCGGGCCCCGTTCAGCACCGCGCGGGCCAGGCGCAGGCGTTCCAGCCCGGCCACGAACGGCGTGGCGAGCACCCGGTGCGGCACCCCGTCCACCTTGGTGGTCACCACGGTCTCGCGGGCGGCCAGATAGACCTTCTTCACCTCGTCCGGCACCGGCGAGTCGGCGGTCAGCAGGAAACGGGTGCCCATGGCGACGCCGCAGGCCCCGTACGCCAGCGCCGCCACCAGGCCGCGCCCGTCGAAGAAGCCGCCCGCCGCGATCACCGGGATGTCCACCGCGTCCACCACCTGGGGCAGCAGCAGGGTGGTGGCGAGCGGTCCCGTGTGGCCGCCGCCCTCGCCGCCCTGCACGATGACGGCGTCCACGCCCCACGCGGCCACCTTCTCGGCGTGCCGGCGCGCGCCCACCGACGGGATCGTGACCACGCCCGCGTCCTTGAGCCGGGCGATCAGGTCCCGCCGGGGCGCCTGCGCGAAGGAGGCCACCCGCACGCCCTCGCGCACCAGCACCTCGACCCGCTCGGCCGCGTCGTCGGCGTCGGAGCGCAGGTTGACGCCGAACGGCTGGTCCGTACGCTCCTTGACGCGGCGGATGGCCGCGGTCATCTCCTCGACCGACAGGGTGGCCGCGCCGATGACGCCCAGCGCGCCGGCCCGCGAGGCGGCCGCCGCGAGCCGGGCGCCCGCGACGTACCCCATGCCGGTCTGCACGATCGGATGCCGGCAGCCCACCAGGGCGGTCAGCGCGGTCCTCACGCCGCGACCTCGCGCTCGCGGGCCCGGCCGGGGTCGAGCCGGTCGAGCACGTCCAGCTCCGCGGCGGTCGGCTCCCGCGTCACCGGCACCTCGGCGGGCACGGTCAGCTCGAAGCCGGTCGCGGCCACCACGTCGGCCACGCTCACCCCCGGGTGCACCGACGCCAGCCGCATCGACCCGTCCGGGGTGGCGAAGTCGAGCACGGCGAGGTTCGTCACCACGCGGCGCAGGTCGTACGCGCCCCGGTCGGTGCCGAGCCCGCTCACCACGTCCACCCGCGGCACGAACACGCGCGGCGTGTGCCGGGGGATCCAGTAGCTCGTCGGGTCGCACCGGGTGTTGCCGGGCGCGCCGCGCACGCCGAGGAGCTGCGCCTTCGGCCGGGCCCAGTCGCCGATGCAGGAGATGTTGGTGTTGCCGTGCCGGTCGATCTGGCTCGCGCCGAGCATGACGTGCCGGCGGCCGTTCAGCACCAGCCACAGGTGGTCGCGGAACGGCAGCCACCCCTCCACGACCTCCGGAGGCCGCCCCAGGGCGGGCACGTCGCCGGTGAGCAGGCAGACGCCGTCGTGGGTGAGCAGATCGGGCTCGAACGTCAGCCGCGCCAGCCGCGCCGCCAGCACCGTGACCGCCCCGCCGATCCCGGCCGCGAGGATCTCGCCGTCGCCGCGGAACGCCTCCGCGCAGGCCAGCACGCACACGTCAGCCCTGCTCGTCATCACGCCCTGTCTCCATGTAGCGCCGTCTCCACGTAGCGCCGCTGCCGCTCCTCGTCGCGCCCGTAGTCCGGCTCGCACGCGGTGAACCCGGCCCCGCCGGGCGCCTCCACCACGCCGGTCACCATGGACCTGCTGATCAGCAGCGACTGCACCGGCCCCTCCTTCAGCAGGTCGGCGGTGTCGACCAGGCGCTCGCAGGAGACGTAGCAGCGGGCCGCCGCCTTGGCGTAGAGGTCGTCGAAGTAGGGGTCGGGCCCGAGATACTGGGCGTTGCCCCGGGCGTCGGCCCGGTTGAGGTGCACCAGCGCCACGTCCAGGGTGAGCGCGGGCACCGCGACCAGCTCCTCCCCGTCCCCGTACGGCGAGTACACCGTCCGCAGCTCGGGATTGACCCGCAGCACGTCCGAGCCGAGACCCGCCCGCGTCGGCAGGAACGGCAGCCGGTGCGCCGCCGCCAGCAGGCCGAACATGAACATGCCCTCGTCGTACTCGGTGAACTCGATCTCCCCGGCCTGCCGGGCGCGGCGGAAGTGCGGCTCCAGGGGAATGGAGTCGAGCGTGACGAACGGGGCCACCACCCGGCGCACCTTCCCGGCCGCGCACAGCATGCCGACGTCGGGCCCGCCGTACGAGACGACGGTGAGGTCACGGACGGGGGAGCGCAGCACGGCGGCCACCAGGGCCATCGGCTTGCGCCGCGACCCCCAGCCGCCGATGCCGACGGTCATGCCGCTCTCCAGCCCGGCCGCGACCTGCTCGGCGGTCATCACCTTCGTCCCGGTCCCCTGCGTCCCGGTCGCCTTCGGGCGGGTCACCGGAACCGCTCCCTGTGCCGCTCGCCCGCGCCCATCAGGTTGAGCTCGAAGGTGAACCCCTGCTCGAAGCGGTAGCTGCGCCGGACGTCCACCGGGTCGATGCCGTTGAGCGACTCCTTGGCGCGGCGGACGACGTACGGGTCCTTGGCCGCGATCTGCCCCGCCACCTCCAGCGCCGCCTCGCGCAGCTTGTCGCGCGGCGCGACCTCCAGCACCGAGCCGAACGCGTGCAGCTCGGCCGCCGTGACGTTCCTGCACGTGTAGACCATGGCCCGCATCAGGTGCTGCGGCACCAGCCGGGCGAGGTGGGTGGCCGCGCCGAGCGCGCCCCTGTCCACCTCGGGCAGCCCGAAGTAGGCGTCCTCGGCGGCCACCACGACGTCGGCGTTGCCGGCCAGGCCGACCCCGCCGCCCAGGCAGTGCCCGTGAACGGCGGCGATCACCGGGACCGCGCACTCGTAGACGGCGGCGAAGGCGGCGTAGCAGGCCCGGTTGACGGCGACCAGCGCCTCGTGGCCGGGGGAGTCCCGCAGCTCCTTGATGTCCACCCCGGCGTTGAAGCCGCGTCCCTCGGCGCGCAGCACGACCACCCGGGTCGCGGGGTCGTCCCCGGCCGCCCGCAGGGTCGTGGCCAGCTCCTCCCAGGCTCGTACGGTCAGCGCGTTCACCGGGGGGACGTCCATGACGACCTCGGCGACCGGCCCGGCCCGCAGCGTTATCCCCATCCCGCCGCCCCACCTCCTGGTTGCACCTAACGCTTGCTTGGTACGGTAGCACCCGTGACCGTCACTTACGACTACACCGGCAGGTCCGTCCTGGTGACCGGCGGCACCAAGGGCATCGGCCTCGGCGTCGCGCGGGCCTTCGCGCGGGCCGGCGCCGACGTCACCGTGTGCGCCCGCCACCCGCCCGAGCGGGCGGAGTTCCGGTTCGTCCCCGCCGACGTGCGCGCGCCGGAGGACGTCGAGCGGCTGATGGCCGGGTTCGGGCGGCTCGACGTGGTGGTCAACAACGCGGGCGGATCGCCGTACGCGCCGCTCGCGGGCACCTCGCCGCGCCTGCACGCCCGGGTCATCGAACTCAACCTGACGGCCCCCCTCCTGGTCGCGCAGTACGCCCGGCCCCTGCTGGCGGCCACGCGCGGGGCCGTGGTGATGATCGGCAGCGCGAGCGGCACCCGCCCCTCGCCCGGCACCTCCGCCTACGGCGCCGCCAAGGCGGGCCTGCACCACCTGGCCCGCTGCCTGGCCGCCGAGTGGGCGCCCGAGGTGCGGGTCAACACGGTCGTGGTGGGCCTGGCCGCGACCGAGGCCGCCGCCACCGGCCACTACGGCGACCAGGGCGGTGACCAGGGTCTGGGGGCGGCGATCCCGGCCGGCCGCCTCGCCACCCCCGCCGACGTGGCGGAGGCGTGCCTGTGGCTCGCCGCCCCCGGCTACGTGACGGGCGCCGAGGTACGGGTGGACGGCGGCGGCGAGATCCCCCTCTGGCGTAACCTCGCGGAGAACGAGGCCGAGGGGGAGCGCTCATGATGCGACATCCGCGTTTCAGCGCCGCTGACATCGCCGTCACGATCTACGCGGCCGTCATCGTGGCGGCCGGGGCGGTCTCCCTCGCCGGCCTGCTCATGGGCAAGGACAGCGTCGTGCTGTGGCCGCTGGCGCTGGTCAGCCTTCCCCTGAGCATCCTCTGGAGTGAGCTGGCCGCCTTCGGCGCGGTGCCCGACGAGCTGTGGTGGCTGGTCCCGTACCTGGCGTGGGCGACCCTGCTCCTCACGGGCCTCGCGCAACCCGCCGTCATCTGGGGGCTGCTGCGCCGCGCACGCCGGCGTGATCGGTCCCCGCGAGGATGATCAGCGCATGGCGGAGCGTGCCGTGGGGCGCAGCCGGAGCCGCTGGGGCGCCGCCGTCAGCCGCGACTCCACCAGCGGCAGGTCCACGGCCGCGAGGTCCGGCACGTCCGCGTCCCGCTCCCACCGGGCGAGCCACACCAGGACGTTCTCCCCGCTCCGCACCGGCAGCCGGGGGAAGGTGTTCTCGGCGTGCTCGGTGACGAACGACGCGACCGGCGGCGCCCCGGCCTCCGTCAGCGCGGGCGCGACCACGGTGGCGAAATGCGCGGCGAGGTCGCCGTCCACGGGGTAGATCGTGGCGACGTACGCGGCCGGAGGCGGCGCGACGGCCCCCACCGGCGGCCGTGACCCCGGCGCGGGCTCGGTGAGCGCCCGCAGCAGCAGCACGTCGTCGGAGTCGAGCATCGTGGCGTTGGCCTCCTCCCGGTGGGCGAGCCACACCGGCCCCGAGTAGAAGGTCTCCAGCGCCGTCCTCCTCGCCGTCATGTCGGGAAAGCCGCGCAGCCAGGTGAAGGTGTCGGGCGCGTCCGGGTCGCGGAAGGTGCCGGACACGCGCATGCCGGCGGCCTCCTGCGGCTCGACGAACTCCCGCTCGAACAGCTCGATGAGGGCGTCGCGCCGCCCGGGGCGCAGGGTGTAGCGCCGCAGTTCGTAGATCGTCATGGCAGGCGACGGTAGGGCCGGGTCACTGACAGCCCATGTCAGTGACCCGTCTGCCCCGAACAAAATTCTGACTACTTTCAGCTACTCTTCGGCAACTGTGAGTTATAGGGTCGCCAGGAGAACGCTTCCCCCAACGGTGAAGGAGCCGAGTTGATCCGAAGATGGTGCGCCGCCGCGGCAGTGGTGACAGCGGTCGCCGGCGGCGCTTTCCTTGCTCTCACCGCGGCTGTCCCCGCGCACGCCGACGTCTGGCCCGGCGGCTGGTCCTGGGTCAGGAACGGCAGCGCCAACAGTGACTCCTCCCAGTCCGGCAACACCTTCGGCGACGTCGCCACGGCCAACCGCGGCCAGGGCGCCTCGACGAACGTCAACAACGTCAACGGCATCGCCTCGACGGCCGCGCACGGCGGCATCGTCGTCACCTACGTCTTCGACTGATCGAAAGGACCTCCACCCGATGAAGAAGCTCTGCGTGACCGGTGTCCTCGTGGCGGCCGCGGCGGGTGCCGCCTTCCTGTCGGCCCCCGCCCACGCCGACACCAACGCCGGCAACGCCAGCAGGAACACCAACGCCTCCCAGTCCGGCAACAACTTCGGCAACGTGGGCAACCGCAACGTCGCCGGCGCGAGCGCCACCAGCGTCAACGCCGTCAACGGCAACGCCGTGACGACGGCCCACCGCAGCGGCGCCTACGTCGACGACGTCGTCGACTGGTAGTCGGCGCTCACCCCGTCACGCACGAGCCAGGCCGGAAACGGCCTGGCTCGTGCCGTATTAGCATCTCTGGGTGACTATCTGTGCGTATGCCACTTTTGACGGCCTGGACAGCGACGACGAGCTCGACCTGGTCCTCGCGGCCTGGCGCGCGGCCGGCGTCGAGGGCCGCGCCGAGCGCTGGGACGACCCCGCCGCCGACTGGAGCGCCTACGACGCGGTCGTCGTCCGCTCGGTGTGGGACTACGTGCCCCGGCGCGCGGAGTTCCTGGCCTGGGCCCGCCACGTGGAGTCGGTCAGCCGGCTGCTCAACCCGGCCGCCGTGATCGCCGCCAACACCGACAAGACCTACCTGCGCGACCTGCCGTCGGTGCCCACGCACTGGTCGTCCGAGGACCTGCCGCACTGGCCCGAATACGTCGTCAAGCCCGCGATCTCGGCGGGCGCCCGCGACACCGTACGCACCCGCGACCGCGGCGAGGCCGTCGCCTTGGCCGCCGCGCTGGAGGCCGACGGGCGCACGCCGATGGTGCAGCCCTACCTCGACATGGTGGAGACCGAGGGCGAGACCTCGCTGCTCTACTTCAACCGCCGCCTCAGCCACGCCGTGCGCCGCAACCCGATGCTGGCGGGCGGCGCCGCCGACGCCTCGCTGGCCGAGGCCCGCACGCCCGCCGCAGACCAGGTCGAGCTGGCCGAGCGGGTGCTCGCCACGGTGCAGGGCCCGCTGCTGTACGCCCGCGTGGACCTGGTCCGGCTGCCCGGCGGCGAGCCCGCGGTCATCGAGCTGGAGCTGACCGAGCCCTACCTGTTCCTGCGCCACGACCCCGGCGCTCCGCAGGCGTTCGCCAAGGCCCTGGTCGAGCTGCTGTAGTCAGGCGGTGTGGTCAGGCGGTGCAGTCAGGCGGTGATCCCGCCGTCCACCGGGATGACCGTCCCCGTCAGATACGCCCCCGCCCGCGAGGCCAGGAAGATCGCCGTGCCCGCCATGTCGTCGGGCCGGCCGATGCGCCCGAGCGGCACACTGGTCTCGATGGACTCCCGGGTGCCGGGGTCGTCGAGGGCGAAGGCCATCATCTTCGACTCGAACGGCCCCGGCGCGATGGCGTTGACCGTGATGTGCTCCTTCGCCAGGTGCCGGGCCAGATGCCGGGTGAGCATGTGCACCGCCGACTTGGTGGAGGAGTAGGCGTACGTCGGCAGCACCGGCACCCGGATGCCGTCCACCGAGCCCACGTTGATCACCCGGGCCGGGTCGTCAGGCCCTGCGGCCTGCCTGAGCTGCGGCAGGAACCGCTGGGTCAGCGCGAACACGCCCTTGACGTTGATGTTCCAGAGCTTGTCGAAGGCGGACTCGGGATATTCCTCCAGCGGCGCGCCCCAGGTCGCGCCAGCGTTGTTGATCAGCACGTGCAGCGGCCCGTCCACGGCCGCGGCGAGGCTCTCGCGCCCCTCGGCCGTGGACAGGTCGGCGGGCACGGCCCGGCAGCCCAGTTCGGCGGCCGTCTTCTCGACCTCGGCCGTCTTGCGCGCCGAGATGTAGACGTTCGCGCCCGCCGCCACGAACCCCGCCGCGATCATCCGGCCGATGCCCCGCGAGCCGCCGGTCACCACGACCGTCTTGCCTTCCACCGAGAACAGAGTCATGTTCCGGAGCATGCCATACCGGCCGGTCGGTTCACACCCCGGGCAGGAGGCCGTTGCGGAACACGTCCACGAACCGCTGGTGGTCGCCGCGGGCCTGGGCGCCGTACCGGTGGGCGAACTCCACGAGCATCGCCGTGAACCCCGCCCTGTCCTCGCCGATCACCGCCACGATCGCCTCCTCCGTCGAGAAGTCGACCAGGTCGTGGCTGGACTCGTCGTCGGCCACCGAGTGCATGCGCGCCACCGCGCGCCCCAGGTCGCGCATGATCGAGCGCAGCTCGCCCGGCTCGTTGACGTCGTCCCAGTCCAGGTCCGCCGAGTACGGCGACACCTCGGCGACGAGCTGCCCGATCCCGTACAGCGTGGTGTAACCGAGCCACGGATCGGCGTACGCCTGCAGCGCCCGCTGCGACTCGGCCGTGCGGTGCCCCTGGTGCAGGAAGTACGACGCCACCTTCTCGTCGGCGACGTGCCTGGCCACCGCCGGCGCCGCCGCCTGCTTCATGTAGAGGATCACGTCGTTCTCCAGCGCCTGCGAACGCCCCTCCAGCAGCAGGTTGTACGACGGCAGCCCCGCCGACCCGATGCCCACGCCCTTGCGCAGCGCCACGTCCTTGACCACGTGCTCGACCGCCCGCTCGGCCGATGCGTCGTGGCCGGGCAGCGTCGTCA
Organism: Nonomuraea bangladeshensis; assembly: GCF_039529455.1. Lineage (NCBI taxonomy): Bacteria > Bacillati > Actinomycetota > Actinomycetes > Streptosporangiales > Streptosporangiaceae > Nonomuraea > Nonomuraea bangladeshensis. The sequence goes on along the minus strand of NZ_BAAAMV010000001.1, from coordinate 785,152 downwards.
GGTAACCGGCGAACGCGGCCAGCACCGCCTCCCGCGTGTCCCCGTCCACCGGCTCGCGCCCGTCCATGAGCGCGAAGCGGCGGTCGTAGTCGTCGATCACGGTCTCCACGTCCAGCAGCGCCACCCGCGTGCTGAGCCGGGCGGTCTGGAGCACCCGGTGCAGCACGCCCGTGGTGGTGCCCAGGGTGAGCGAGCCGATCGCGTCGTCGCCGCCCGCCGCGATCGCGGTCAGCTCCTCCACGTACGCGCCCGCGAAGTCGGCCACCAGCCCGCCGATCGCCTCGTCCGACAGCGCCTTGGCGTAGCCGAGCAGCGCCACGCTGGCCGCGAAGCGCTTGAGGTCCCAGACGTACGGCCCCACGTACGCCTCGTCGAAGTCGTTGACGTTGAACACCAGCTCGCCGGAGGCGTTCATGTACGTGCCGAAGTTCTCGGCGTGCAGGTCGCCGTGGATCCAGACGCGCCCGGTCGGCTCGTCGAGATAGGCGTCGTCGGCGTACGGACCGGTCATGTCCGCGTAGAACAGGCACGCGCTGCCCCGGTAGAAGGCGAACGGCGAGGCCGCCATCTTGCGGAACTTGCGGCGGAAGGCGGCCGGATCGCGGGCGATCGAGTCGCCGAACTCGGTCATGAGGACGTCGAGCAGGAAGGTGGTGCGTGAGCCCATGCCACGGACGGTAACCCCGCGAGCCCCTCGCCGCCTACCCCGGGCTCAGGGATGCTGCGACGACACCGACACGACCTCGCCCGTCATGTACGAGGAGTAGTCGCTGGCCAGGAAGACGATCACGTTGGCCACCTCCCACGGCTCCGCCGACCGCCCGAACGCCTCCCGTGCCGCCAGCTCCGCCAGCAGCTCCTCGCCGGTGACCTTGGCCAGGAACGGGTGCACCGCCAGCGACGGCGCCACGGCGTTGACCCGAACCCCGTGCTCGGCCGCCTCCAGCGCCACGCACCGGGTGAGCGCCATCACCCCGGCCTTGGCCGCGGCGTAGTGCGCCTGGCCGCGCTGCGCCCGCCAGCCGACCACGGAGGCGTTGTTGACGATGACGCCGGAGCCCTGGGCGTACATCTGCCGCAGGGCGGCCCTGGTGCAGCGCATGGTGCCGTTGAGCGTGACGTCGAGGACCGCGTGCCACTGCTCGTCGGTCATCCCGGCCAGCTGCGCCGTGCCGCCGAGCCCGGCGTTGTTGACCACCACGTCGAGCCGGCCGTGCGCCTCGGCCACCGCGTCGAACAGCGCCAGCACCTGCGGCTCGGACGTCACGTCGCACGGCACGGCGAGCGGCCTGACGCCGGTGAGGTCGGTCAGCGCGTCGGCGGCGGCGGCGAGGCGGCGCTCGTGCCGGTCGGACAGGACGATCGTGGCGCCCTCCTCGGCGCAGCGGCGCGCGGTCGCGTAGCCGATGCCCGCGCCCGCGGCGGCCGTCACCAGCGTCACCTTGCCGTCGAGCAGTCCGTGTGCCTTGGGGGGCGGCGGGAGCATCGGTTCTCCAATCAGCGGGGGAGCCCCAGGGTGCGCTCGGCGATGATGTTGCGCTGGATCTCGCTGGAGCCGGCGTAGATCGTGTCGGCCCGGCTGAACAGGTAGAGCCGCTGGAGCTCGTTCAGCTCGCCCACCGGCCCGGCCTTCACCAGTCCCGCCTTCCCCTGGACGGCCTGGGCCAGCTCGCCGAGCCGCCGGTGCCACTCCGACCAGTACAGCTTGGCGATCGACGCCTCGGGCCCCGGGTCAGGGCCCAGCATGCGCAGCGCGTTGAGCCGCATGACCTCCAGCTCCAGCCAGGCCCGTACCAGCCGGTCGCGCAGGACCGGGTCGCCGGCGGCGCCGGTCCGGCGGGCGGTCTCGACGACCGCGGCCAGCTCGCGGCGGAAGCCGAGCTGCTGGCCGAGCGTGGACGCGCCGCGCTCGTGCCGCAGGGTGGCCATCGCGACCCGCCAGCCGTCGCCGGGCGCGCCCAGCACGTTCCCCGCCGCGGTGCGCGCGCCGTCGAAGAACACCTCGTTGAACTCCGACGTCCCGGTGAGCTGGGTGATCGGCCGGACCGTGACGCCCGGCCCGCGCATCGGGACCAGCAGGTACGACAGCCCGTGATGCCGCCGCGACCCCGGCTCGGTGCGGCACAGGACGAAGCACCAGTCGGCGACGTGCGCGAGCGACGTCCACACCTTCTGCCCGGTGACCACCCAGTCGCCGCCCTCCAGCCGGGCGCTGGTCCGGACGGCGGCGAGATCGGAGCCGGCGTCCGGCTCGGAGTAGCCCTGGCACCACAGCTCCTCGCCCCGGCGGATCGGGGGCAGGAAGCGCTCCTTCTGCTCCTCGCTGCCGAACTCCAGGACGGTGGGGCCGACCAGGGTCTCACCGATGTGGCCGACCCTGGCGGGGGCGTCGGCCCGCGCGTACTCCTCGTGGAAGGCCATCTGGTCGGCGAGGGAGGCGGCGCGGCCGCCGTACCGTCCGGGCCAGCCGAGGCAGGTCCAGCCGTGCGCGCCGAGGTGCCGCTCCCATGCCAGGCGCAGGTCGTGGCCCTCGTGCTCGCGGCCGGGGCCGCCGAGGCCGCGGGCCGCGGCGAACTCGCCGCGGAGCGCCTCCTCCAGCCAGGCCCGCGCCTGCTCGCGGAAGCCGGGGGTCTCCCCAGGGATCAACGGAAGCCGCCGTAGCCGCCCTGGAAGAACACCAGCGGGCCGCCGTCGGCGTGCGTGTCGAGCTGCAGCACCCTGGCCACCACGATGGTGTGGTCGCCGGCCGGGTGCTCGGCCTCGACCACGCAGTCGAGCCAGGCGAGCGCGCCCTCCAGCACCGGGTTGCCGCCGGGTGAGCCGGTCCACTCCAGCCCGGCGAACTTGTCGCCGCCGCGCGACGCCAGCTGCGCGCACACCTCCCGCTGGTGCTCGGCGAGGACGTTCACGGTGACGACGCGGGCGCCGCGCACCCGTGGCCAGCTCGTGCTGGTGTGGGCCACGCAGAAGGCGACGAGCGGCGGGTCGAGCGAGACCGAGGTGAAGGAGTTGGCGGCCAGGCCGCAGGGTTGCCCGTCGCGGGGGTCGAGCGCGGTGATCGCCACCACGCCGGTGGCGAAGCGGCCGAGGACCTGCCGGAAGCGGCGGCTGTCGAGGTGGCCGTTCGCGGGGGTCGGTCCCGTCGGCATGGTGGCTCCGTTGCGAATCCTGCGCTGAGGTGGCGTCGGAAGGCCGCGACAGCTCTCCGGCGCGACGAGCCGGGCAGCGTGTGTGCTCATGGGGGTCCGCCTCCTAGTCCACCGGCTGCGCCCTACTATACCAAGCGCTTGCTTGGACGGTAGGGGGAAGCCGGAAAAGGTGTCAAGTTGCCCGGCCGGACGCGCGGGAGCCCGCGTTGACATGCGTGAAACGTCCGGCCTACCGTGCTGGTTGTGGCCAAGCGCTTGCTTGAATTCCGGAACGCTACGGCGATCGCCGGCGTCGGATACACCCCCTTCACCAAGAACTCCGGGGTCAGCACGCTGACCCTGGCCTGCCGCGCGGTGCTGGCCGCCCTCGCCGACGCCGGGCTCACCGCGGACGACGTGGACGGCCTCGCCACCCACCGCGTCGGCGACTCGGCCCCGCCGACCCTGGTCGGCCCCGCGCTCGGCCTCGCCGACCTGTCCTGGCACCTCGACCAGTTCGGCGGGGGCAGCGTCTCGCACGCCGTCGTCGGCCAGGCCGCGCTGGCGGTCGCGACAGGGATGGCCGAGACCGTCGTCTGCTACCGGGCCATCAACGCCCGCTCCGAGTTCCGCATGGGCGGCACCGGGCGCGCCCTTCCGGTCAGCCCCGAAGTGCAGTACCAGGCCCCGTACGGCTACGTCGCCCCGCCCCAGCAGTACGCCATGTACGCCCGCGCCCACATGCTCAGGTACGGCACCACCGCCGAGCACTTCGGGACGCTCGCGGTCACCCAGCGCGCCAACGCCGCCAAGAACCCCCGCGCCCTCATGCGCACGCCCATCACCCTGGACGACTACCTCACCAGCCGGTGGATCGCCGAGCCGTTCCGGCTGCTGGACTGCTGCCTGGAGACCGACGGCGCCTGCGCCGTGGTGGTCACCACCGCCGAACGCGCCCGCGAGCTGCGCCGCCCGCCGGTGCTGATCTCCGCGGCGGCCTGGGGCGGCGGCCAGTCCCACCTGTCGGGAGGCGACCCGACGGTCACGGCCGCCGCCGGGCTGGCCCCGCGCCTGTACGCCCAGGCCGGCCTCGGGCCCGAGGACGTGGACGTGGCCGAGGTCTACGACTGCTTCACGTACTCGGTGATCGTCCAACTGGAGGACTACGGGTTCTGTCCCAAGGGGGAGGGCGGACCGTACGTCGCCTCCGGGGCCACCGCGCTCGACGGCCCCCTGCCGGTCAACACGCACGGCGGCTTCCTGTCCGAGGGCTACGTGCATGGCGTCAACCACATCGCCGAGGCGGTGTCCCAGCTCCGGGGGGAGGCGGGGGACCGGCAGGTGCGGGGCGCGGAGGTGGCGCTGTCCACGGCGCAACCGGGATACATCCTCCCGGCCACGTCGGCGCTGATCCTCAGGAGGGCGTGATGACCGTCCACCGGCCCGAGCCGGACCGGGACTCGCGCGAGTGGTGGGAGCGATTGGCCCGGGGCGAGTTCGCGGTCCAGCGGTGCGCGGGCTGCGGCACGGACCGCTTCCCCGCGCGGGCGTTCTGCCCGGTGTGCCGGAGCGAGGAGTGGCAGTGGCGGGCGGTGCCGCCCGAGGGCCGGGTGGAGAGCTGGATCGTCAGCCGTCAGCCGTTCGTGCCGGGGCTCGCGACGCCGTACGTGGTCGTCATGGTGGGCCTCGCGGCGGTGCCCGGCTGCCTGGTGCACGGGAACTGGCGGGGAGGGCGGGAGCCCCGGGGCGGGGAGCGGGTGCGCGGGGTGTTCAGGCGCGTGGACGCGGACCTGACGCTCGTGGACTGGGAGCCGGCCGGATAAGGAACCCGTTCGGTGTGGATCCGTCCCCACCGACCCCACGAGTCCCACAAGGCAGAAGCCGCCCCACGGCCCGCGCGAGAAGGTCGATGATGAGTCTGTAGACGTCAGCGCGGACGATACGGACGGGACGGCGCACGTGAGCGGAACCGGCTCGGCGGCGGCGGGGCGGCCACAGGCCGCGCTCGCGCCTGCTGTCGGACTGGCCGTCCGGCTGTGCCCCCGGGCACGGCCGCCGCCTTGGGCGGCGGTGGGTCGAGAGGTTGTTGCGTTCCACATGACGGTCCCCCTCAAGAGGAAAGCGCGCCCTGGCGGGCGTGGGGGACCCGCCAGGACGCGCTTCCTGCCCCGTGAGCGGCGGCGCCAGGACTCCGGCGAGGGATGGAGTCCTAGGCCGCGAGATCGCTCGCGGAGTCGATGGGGGAGTGTGAAGGCTCCTGCTGCCGGCAACGTGCGGCGATGCGTCGAGCTGCACCGACCGGGTCATCGATGGAGCGCGTGACGGGGGCGCCACCCTCCTCAACTGCGACTAAGGATCCGTCTTCGCGCTCCGCGGTCAGCTCAGTGGACGCCGAGTGCACGGACGCGCCATGCCGGTTGCTCTGGTAGGTGTGGGTGAAACCCTGGCGCGGCAACGCGTAACGCAGTAAACGTGTTGCTTCGCCAAGGTCTTTCCAGGGCAGGTACGACTCACCCGTGCTGACCGGCGGCATTGGCCTTCACCCCCTCACCGGCCTTTAGATGGATTTGTACCAACGAATGGATGATGGGCCGATCGAGGGGGTTCGGTCAAGGGGTTGTGGCCTGCTAGAACCAGATCGTCTAAATTGTTGGAACAAAAGGGGTGAAAGTGGCAAGGTCGGTGCTGTATCAGCAGGTGGCTGCGGAGTTGCGTCGAGCCATCTACTCGGGTGTCCTCGGCCCCGGGGCGCAGCTTCCGACCGAGGCACAACTCATGGAAGACCATGGGGTGAGCAGGAACACCGTCAGACTGGCCCTCGGAGAGCTCGTCAACGAGGGGCTCGTCACGCGCACGCCGCGACGCGGAACCGTGGTCAGGGACCGGCGGCCGCTGCTCATCTATCCCCAGCGCGAGCTTGAGCCGCGCTCGCGCGGTGAACTGCGCGAGGCATTCGCCTACGCCGTGGCGCAGGAGGGCCGCGAGCCGAGCCAGTACATCGAGGTGCTGACGGTGTCTCCCGTCGAGGAGATCGCCAGCAGGCTGGAGTTGGCCGACGGGGAGTTGGCCGTGGTGAGACGCCGTCTGAGGTTCGTGGACGGACAGCCGTACAACACCAACGACTCCTACTTCCCGCGTGATCTCGTGGCCGACTCCGAGATCGCCAGGCCCGGCGACATCGCCCGAGGGGCGAACCGGGTGCTGGAGGAGCTGGGTCACGCCCAGGTGCGCGTCGTCGACGACATCTGGGCGCGCATGCCCAACCAGGAGGAGGCCGAACGCCTCCAGCTAGAACTCGGCACACCAGTAATGGTCTACGTCCGAGTGGGGTACGACGGGGCCGACATGCCTGTGCGTGTCGCCGTGTCGGTGTTGCCAGCCGACAAACATTTGATCAGATACGAGCTCGATAGCCGCTAGAGAGCTCGTAAGAAGGGGTGATCCCGCCGGCCGGGTGCAGCGAGAATTAGCCGCCTCGCTGGCCTGGGGGAGTCGTGCATACTCCCTCAAATCGCCTTAAGTCCCATATATCGGATATATCGGCTTAAGGCACCAAATCACCCTTACGCGACAACGCGTCATCACTGTGCGCGTGCGCGTGAACGCCCAATGCAACGGGAGTTTTACTATGCACACCAACACGCTGCTTCACCCGCTCGCCCTCCGCCGTGCCGAGCCCGGCGACCTTCCCGGCGTTCTGCGGCTGTTCGCCGACACCTCGGAATGGCTGCACCGGCAGGGGGTGCGGCAGTGGCCCCGCCAGGGCTTCGGGCCTGAGCGGATCATGCCGCTGATCGAGGAGCGCGTGCTCTACCTGCTCGACGACGAACTGCGCTATCTCGACCCGGACCTCGCGGCGCCTCCTGTGGCCACCATAGCCCTCGACGGGCACGCCGACCCGGAGTTCTGGACACCCGCCGACGAACCCGGGGCGGCGCTGTACGTCCACAAGCTGGCCGTGGCCCGGCCGTGGTCCGGCAGCGGCCTCGGCGACGCCCTCCTGGACTGGGCGGGGGCCGCCGCCTTCGCGGCCGGGCTGCCGTACGTGCGGCTCGACTGCGCCAAGGCCAACCCGCGCCTGCAGCACTACTACCGCAGCCGCGGCTTCCAGCACGTCCGCACGGTGGACCTGCCGCACCGCGCCAGCGGCGCCCTCTTCCAGCGCCGGTCGGAGGATCTCGTCACGATGGCCTTCCGCGACCTGACCCTCGCCGAGCTGATCACCGCCGCCTGACCGCCCGGCCGCCCGGCCTCCCCTCGTGGAGGCCGGGCCACCCGGGGTTCTGCGCAGGTGGGAGGCCAGTTTGGGGCGCAACGGTACAGAGCGCCATATAACCTCTGCAGCATGACCGGATCCCTGCTCGAGGTGATCGCGCTCGACGTACGCGACGCCGTGGCCGCCGAACAGGGCGGAGCCGACCGGCTGGAGGTCGTCGCCGACATGGCGGCCGACGGGCTGACCCCCTCACCGGAGACGGTCGCCGCGATCGCGGCCGAGTGCCCGCTCCCGCAGATGGTGATGCTCCGCCGCGACGCCACCTTCACCGCCGGCCCGGAGACGCTCGACCGGCTGGCCCGCGACGCCAAGGCGCTGGCCCAGGCCGGGGCCGCCGGGTTCGTGTTCGGCTTCCTCGACGGCGCGGGAGCGGTCGACCTGGCCGCCACCGAGGCCCTGATCCACGCCGTGTCCCCCCTGCCGTGGACGTTCCACCGCGCCGTGGACCACGCGGCCGACGTCCACGCGGCCTGGCGCGCGGTGCGGCTGCTGCCCAACCTGGCGACCGTGCTCACCTCGGGCGCCCCCACCGGGGTCGGCGACGGCCTGGGGGTGCTGCGCTCGCGCGCGGAGGCGGGCGACGGCTCGATCATCCTGGCCGGCGGCGGCCTGCGCCCGCCCCACGTGCCGATGCTCCTCGACCAGGGCATCCGCGCCTTCCACATCGGCTCGGCGGCCCGCGCGAGCTGGTCCGACCCGGTGGAGTGGCGCCTGGTCCGCCGCTGGCGCTCTTTGGTCGAACGCGACTGACACCGCTTCACGGGGACCCGCCGGATGCCCCTGCACGGCCCTGGTCCGCCGCCTGCGGCCCGATCGGCCCCCTCGGCTGCCTAGGGGTGAGGGGAGGCCGGAGCGCCCGGCGTGCCGTCGTCAGGGCATTGCGGCGTCGGCCCTGCGCAGTGCGGCGGCGAGGGTGCGGATCGTGGCGGGCTCGTCCATGACCCCGCCCCCGGCCTCCCGCCGCTCCTCCCACGCCCGCACCCGCTCCCGATAGGCGTCGTAGTCGGCGAGGTGGAAGGCGTACACGGTGGCGAAGCGGCTGACCAGATGCGACGGGTGCATGTCCCAGCCCTGGTGGAAGCCGTGCCGCAGCGAGTGCCGTACGAGCTCGGCGTGCCGCCGCCACAGCGCGTGCACGTCCCCGGCCCGCCCGGAGGCGGGCGAGGCGGCGAGCGAGCCGTCGGAGAGCTCAACCCCCGTGCCCGCGAACGCCGTCTGCATGACGTGCCGGGCGTGGTCGCAGGCCGGATGGTCGAGCCGCTGCTCGTGCGGCGGCAGCCCGAGCGCGGCCGTGTAGTCGAACACCCCGAAGTGCGCCGCCGCGAGCCGCCCGTCCAGCGCCTCGGCCAGCTCGGCCCGCAGGAACGGCAGCGTCTGCGGCGCCTCCACCTGCATCTCGAACCGCAGCCGCGTCCCCAGCCCGGCCTCCAGACAGGCCAGCACCTCCGCGAACTGCCGCAGGTAGTCCTCCATGAGCACCTTGGGGAACGTCACCGTGAACCCGCCCGGCAGCTCGCCGGTCCGCTTCGTCACCCCGCGCACGAGCCCGGCGAGCGTCCTGATCGAGCGCTCGGGGTCGCCGTCGGCGAACGACTTCACCCGCGGCCCCCAGCGGCGCGGCAGCGCGCCCGCGGCGTGCAGCGCGGCCACGGCCTCGGCCGCCTGCTCGACGTGCCCGTCCTCGACCGCGTCCGGCCGGACGCCGTAGCCGTCCTCGAAGTCGATCCGCAGGTCCTCGACGGGCTCGCGGCCGAGCTTGACCAGCAGCTTGGCGTGCACGGCCGCGGCCATGGCGTGCGGGACGTCGAACACCTCGGCCAGCTCGCCCGGCCCGGCCAGATGGGCGTGGACCAGCCCCAGGGCCTCGTCCCGCCACGCGTCCACGGTCGTGGCCGAGAACCGGTCGGCGGGCACGTACACGGTGTGGACCGGCTGCCGGCCGGAGAGGCCGGGGAAGCGCGCCCGCTGGGCGCGGTAGGTCGCGGCGAACCCCGCCGGGACCGGCGGGTCAGGGACGGCAGGCACGGAGCATGGCCTCCAGCCCGACGAGCTTGACCCGGTCGCCGCGGCCGAGCGACTTGGCCAGCTCGGTCTCGGCCGCCTCGATCGCCTGCCACTCGTCGTACGTGATCGGCCGCACGCCCCGCTGGGCCAGCAGCGCGTCGATCGTGGCCGTCGCGGGCGCCCGTTCGCGGCCCTCCAGGTCGGCCAGCAGGGTGCGCACGGTCTCGGCGGCGTCGGACTTGTTCGTGCCGATGACGCCGGTGGGGCCGCGTTTGAGCCAGCCCGCGACGTATTCGCGCTCACGCACCCGCCCCGCCTGGTTGGGCACGGTCATGGTGTCCTCGGAGAACGGCACCCCCGGCAGCGGCACGCTCTGGTAGCCCACCGACCGCAGCACCATGCCGACCGGCAGCGTCTCGAACTCGCCCGTGCCGACCACGCGCCCCTCCGGCGACAGCCGGGTGCGCTCCAGGCGCAGCCCCTCGACCCGCTCGGCGCCGAGGATCTCCACCGGCCGCAGCCAGAAGCGCACGTCGAGGCGGCGGGCCCGGCCGACCGGCTCGCGGGCCGCCCACGACCTGATGACGTCCACGTTGCCCTGCACCTGACGGGAGAAGCCCGAGCCGAGCACCTGGGCCTCGTCGGGCCGCACCACGACGTCGGCGTTGTCCAGCTCGCCCAGCTCGCGCAGCTCCTTGAGGGTGAACTTGGCGTGCTCGGGCCCACGCCTGCCGATCATGTGGATGGCCTTGACCTGGCTCTCGGACAGCCGCTGGAGCACGTCGTGGGGCACGTCGGTGCGGCTCAGCTCGTCGGCGGTCTTGGCGAGGATGCGTACGACGTCGACGGCCACGTTCCCGACGCCGATCACCGCGACCTCGGGGCTGTCGAGCGTGAAGCGCGAGGGGTCCACGTCGGGATGGCCGCAGTACCAGTTGACGAAGTCCGTGGCGGCCACGCTGCCCGGCAGGTCCTCGCCGGGGATGCCGAGCCGCCGGTCCACCATCGCGCCCGTGCAGTAGACCACGGCGTCGTAGTGCCGCAGCAGGTCGGCGACCGACAGGTGCTCGCCCAGCGTGACGCCGCCGAGGAAGCGCACCTCGGGCAGCTCCAGCACCCGCTTCAGGTAGTTCGCGATCGACTTGATCGAGGTGTGGTCGGGGGCGACCCCGTATCTCACCAGCCCGTACGGGGTGGGCAGGCGTTCGAGCACGTCCACCCGCGCCGCTCCGGCCGACTGCTTGACCAGCGCCTCGGCCGTGTAGATGCCGGCGGGTCCCGATCCGATGACCGCCACACGCAACGCCACGCTGCCTCCTCAGAGCCGGCCGTCCGGGGCCCTCACCAGGCCCCATTAGACGTAACCGGCCGGTGTGATCGATGTATCCCCGATCGCCGGCGCGGGCGAACCCCATTTCGGCGAGAACAGCTTGATCCGTGCTCCTGCCAACGTAACCGCTCACGCCCGCCGCCGGGCGGAGAAACACCCCGCGCGGCTACCCGGACGCCCGCTCCCGCAGCGCCCGCTTGTCGATCTTGCCGTTGACGTTCGCCGGCAGGGCGTCCACGACCACCACCCGCTTCGGGACCTTGTAGTCGGACATGTTGGCCCGCGCCCAGGCGATCAGCTCCTCGGGGACCACCCGCGCGCCCGGCCTCGGCACCACGAACGCCACCCCGGCCTCGCCCGCCGACGCGTCCGGCACCCCGACCACGGCGACCTGGGCCGGCGACCCCTCGCGCAGCAGCAGCGACTCGACCTCGGCGGGCGAGACGTTGAAGCCGTTGACGATGTAGAGCTCCTTCAAGCGGTCCACGACGGCGAGGTTGCCCCGCTCGTCCAGCACGCCGATGTCGCCGGTGTGCAGCCAGCCGTCGGCGTCCACGGCCTCGGCGGTCCGCTCGGGGTCGTCCCAGTAGCCGCGCATGACGCCGTAGCCGCGCTGCAGGATCTCGCCGCGCTCGCCGGGCGCGACCTCCTTGCCGTCGCCGTCCACGATCCTGACCTCGATGCCGGGCACGGGCCTGCCGGTGGTCTCCGCGACGACCTCGATCGGGTCGCCGGCCCGGGTCATGGAGACGACCGTGCCCTCCATCAGCCCGTACGCGTTGATCATCCGTTCCAGCCCGACCCGCTCGACCAGCCGGGTGATCAGGGACGCGGGCACGGCGGCGGCGCCGCAGATGGCCACGCGCAGCGAGGAGACGTCCCAGGAGCCGCGTTCCAGCTCGTCCAGGATGCGGTGGAAGAGCGTGGGCGGCCCGGCGAGCACGGTGACCCGCTCGCGGGAGATCAGCGACATGAGCGCGTCCGGGCTGAAGGCCGGGATCGGCAGCATCGTGGCCCGGCGCAGCACGCAGGCCACGAGCCCGGCGTTCAGCCCGAACCCGTGACTGAACGGGGCGATCACCGGATAACGGTCGTGCTCGTCGAGGGTGACGATCTCCGACCAGTCCCAGTAGCCGCGCAGGACCTGGGAGTGGTCCAGCATGACGCCCTTGGGCGTGCCCGTGGTGCCGGAGGTGGACATGATCTCGCACAGGTCGCCGGGCCGGACGGCGAGCGCCCGCTCCTCGGCCTCGCGTACGGGCACCCGCTCCCCGAGCGCGCGCAGCTCCGCGGCTGGCGGGACGATCGTGTGCCGCAGGCCGGGCAGCGGCGGGAGCAGCCCGGCGAGCCCGGCGCCCGCAGGGCCGTCACCCGTGATCAGCACCTTCGCGCCGGTCCTCGTGACGACCTCGGCGGCCTCGATGCCCTTGAAGCGCGGCGACAGCGGCACGACGACCGCGCCCGCGTCCCAGACGCCGAGCACGTGCTCCACCCAGTACGCCGAGTTCACCCCCCACAGCGCCACCCGGTCGCCGGGCTCGACGCCGAGCGCGACGAGGCCGCGGGCGACCGCCGAGGCGGCCTCGCGCAGCCCGGCGAGCGTGCCGTGCCCGCCGCGCCCGGCCACGACCGTGTCGCCGGGGTGCCGTTCGGCCTGGTCGCGCAGCATGCGGGGGAGTGTCCCCCAGTCCGGCATCGGTGCTCCGCCCATCGGTGCCCCGCCCATCGGTGCCATGCCCACCCCTAGGTGACGAGCGCCCGGTCCCTGCCCAGATGGTGGCCGCGCAGGTCGGTCACCGTGCCCGGCCGCGGCCCCTCGGCCGCCTCCGGGGCGATCTCCACACTGATCGAGACCGGCGTCAGCGCCCGCACGGCCTCCTGGATCCGCGAGCGCCACATGGGGTTGCCGACGAGGCTCTCGCGGCCGAACGTCACGGTGAGCACGGCGGAGTCCAGCGTGCCGGGACGGCTGATCGTCAGGTCCCAGCCGGCCACGCCGTCGATCTTCGCGAGCGCCTTCTCCAGGCGGGGCAGCGCCAGCCACACGCCTCTGACCAGCACGTGCTCGCCCACCGTGTGGGCGGGGGCGGAGAGTCCTCCGCCGCGTACGACGTGGCCGGTCCTCAGCGTCGCGTCGCCGAGCGTGGCGTGCCCGCGCGGGGTGACGACCAGCTCGGCCACGGGGGCGCCGGGGTCGGCGGGGGCGTCCTTGGCCAGGGCGGCCAGGCCCAGCAGATCGTCAGCGAGCGGCGTGAGCGGGTCCTCCTCGGCGGCCCGCCAGGCCAGCGCGGTGCCGCCGAACGGGCTCGCGTAAACCTCGGTGACCCGCGCGCCGAACTCGCCGGCCAGGTGCCCCAGCGTGCTCCTGGAGGCGATCTCGCCGGTCAGGACGATGTGGGCGAGCCCGAGGTCCAGCGGGTCCAGCAGGAACTCCAGGTGCAGGCGCGCCAGGAGGTCCATCGCGCCGGTCGGCGTGGTGACCAGCGTCGTGGCCCGCAGCGCCGACAGCGCGTGGTGCAGCCGCATGCGCCCGCGCGGCCCGAGCCCGGCGGCGGCCTGGGCGACCTCGGCCGCGGCCGCGGCCCACAGGGAGCCGGCCGGCTCGGCGAGGGCCACCGCGACCCGGTCCCGCTCGCCCACGCCGGCCGCGCGCAGGGCCGCCGCGGTCAGCCCGGCGGCGGCCCGCCGGTCCTCGGGGCCGAGCGGGAAGGCGCAGGACGCGTCGGGGGAGACCAGCAGGAGCCCGGCGGCCGAGCCCGCGGCGGCTCCGAGGTCGTCCCGCGTCAGCCACCGGCCCATCAGCGCACCACCTCGGTCATGAACAGCGTCATCGACTCGCACACCCGCTCGTGCGCGAGCCCGCCGACCTGGGCCTGGATGATGAGGTCGGTCGCCCCGGCCTCGGCGATCCTGGCCAGGGCCTTGCGCGAGCCCGCCACGTCGTCCACCACGACCATGAGGTGCTCGCGCAGCGTGGCCATCGCCTCCTCGGGCGGCAGCCCGGCGGCGAGCTGGCCGAGCACGCGGTGGGTGGCGTGGCGGGCGTCGTAGTAGTCGGGCGGGGTGACCAGGTTGACCTGGCGGCGGATGTACCACAGGACGGGGTCGGCGGCCGTGGCCGTCGCGGCCTCGCGGGTGGGGGCGACGTACCAGGGGATCATGAGGGCGACCCGGCGGGTGTCGGGGTCGAAGCCGTGCTCGGCCAGGCACTCGCGGTAGCGCGCGATGTCGGCGGCCACGTCGTCGATGCCCTTGAGCATGGTCATGCCGAGCAGGTTGTAGCCGTGCCTGGCGGCGGCGAGATAGCCGTCCAGCGAGGTGGAGGCCACCCACACCGGCGGGTGCGGGTGCTGGGCCGGGCGCGGGTAGACGGCGACGTCGGGGATCTCGAAGAACTCGGTCGAGCGGCTGACCGGCTCGCCGTCGGCGTTCCAGATCGCGAGCACGGCCTCCAGCGAGTCCTCCCAGATCCGCCGGGACTGCTCGAACGGCCGCTGGAACGCCTGGTACTCCAGGGGCGAGGCGCCGCGGCCGGTGCCGAACTCGACCCGGCCGCCGCTGAGCACGTCCAGGGTGGCGACGCGCTCGGCCGTGCGGATCGGCGACTGGAACGGCAGCAGCACCACGCCGAGCCCCAGGTGGATGCGCTCGGTCCGCTGGGAGATGGCCGCGAGGACCAGGTCGGGGGCCGAGGAGTGGGAGAAGCCCCTGGTGAAGTGGTGCTCCACGAACCAGGCGGTGTCGAACCCCAGCCGGTCGCCCAGCACGACCTGCTCGACCACGTTGTGGAACGCCTGCTGCTCGACGTCGCGGGTGCGGCCGCGGACCTCCAGCTCGTACCCCAGGCTGATCCGTAGGGACGTCATCGCGCCTCCGGCACAGTAGGAAACCAAGCGCTCGCTTGGTAGAGCGTATCAGCGGCGGGGACTTGCGGGAAGGGCGCGGGCGCGATCAGAGTGGATGCTCGTGAAGCGAAAGCACGCGCTGAGACGGCCGAAGGACGCCGAAGATCCCGGCCTCGACGGTGGCGACCTCTCGCTCACGAGCGCCCGCCGCTACGAGGCGTTCGGACGGGTCATGGCGGCGCTGGCGTCCGAGGCCGACTTCATGGAGTCGTGCCGCGACCTGACCTGGTGGCGCGGGGGCGACCACACCTGGCACATCGAGTGGCGCGACGGGCCCTACGCCTCCGAGGTGGCCGGCCTGCTGGCCGAGCGGGTCCTCGACCCGGACCACGAAGGGCCGCTCGTCACCGAGGCCGGTCCCGGCGGGGCCGCCACGGCGGTCCTCGACGTGATGGGCGTCCGCGTCGAGCTGCGCGCCATCGACCCCATGGGACGCGCCCGCACCCACGCCAGGCCCGGCTTCTGGCGGCTCGCCGAGGCGCTCGACACCACCCGCCGCACCAACACCCGCCACCCCTGGGAAGAGCTGCTCGGCGGCTGAGCCCGGGCTCACTCGCCGAAGACCACCGGGGCGAGGCGGGCGCGGTGCGCCTGGGGCGGGCCGAAGAGCTGGGCGTCGGAGGTGGCCCGCTTGAAGTAGCGATGCGCGGGATGCTCCCAGGTGATCCCGATCCCTCCGTGGACCTGGATGTTCTCGCCCGCCGCCGCCAGGTACGCCTCCGTGCAGTACGACCCCGCGACCGCCGCCGCCACCTCATCCTCGGCCGCCGCGCGGGCCGCCGACCGGGCCGACTCCACCAGCAGCAGCACGTCCGCCAGCTTGTGCTTGACCGCCTGGAAGGCCCCGATCGGCCGGCCGAACTGCACCCGCGTCCGCGCGTACGCGACCGCCATGTCCAGGCACCGCTGCGCCCCGCCCACCTGCTCGGCGGCGAGGGCCGCGATCCCGAGGTCGCGCACCCGCCCCGCCGACGTCCCGTCGCCGAGCCGCCGTACGGGCACGTCCTCGAAGGTCAGCCGCTCCAGCGGCCGGCTCTCGTCCATCGTCAGGTACGCCTCCCGCCGCGTCGGCGCGGCCTCCACGAGCTGCCCGCCCGCGTAGAGCAGCACCAGCTCGCCCGCGAGGACGTACGGCGCCACCCCGCTGAGCCGCCCGCCCGCCAGCCGCAGCTCCGCGTCCCCCGGCAGCACCACGGTCGCGGTCGTGCCGCCGTCGGCGACGGTCTTCAGCAGGTCGCCGGCCCCGCAGGCGGTCGCGGCGGTCACCGCCATGACCGCGGTCTGCAGGAAGGGGTGCGGCGAGAGCGCGCCTCCCATCTCCTCGGCCACGGCGGCCAGCTCGGCGGGGCCGCAGCCCGCGCCCCCGTGCTCCTCGGGCACGAGCAGCCCGGCCACCCCCACGTCCCGCGCGAGCTCCGCCCAGGACGCGCCGGGGCGGGCGGCGAGGTGTTCGCGGACGAGGGCGCCGAGCTCTTCGGGAAGCGACACGCCGCCATGCTAACCAATCACTTGCTTGAGTTGGTAGAGGAATGACCGATTTTTGCCTTTTGTGTAGGTTCACATAATCTGAAACAGGTCAATTCCGGAAGGTTCTGGGGGAGGGGTTGACCTGGGGAAAGGGACATGAACAACACCACGATCGACTACGCCGACTTCGCCGAATACGACCGGCGTCAACGCGGCATCGAGCGCCACCTGGTCGCGGCCTTCCTCGGAGGACTGGTCGTCGGCCTCGTCGGCGTGCTCATCTCCGGTCGTGGACCCCTCTGGATCGGCCAGCTCTACGAGCCCTACGCCTACCTCGCCCTGTCGCTGGCCGTCGGCGCGACGGCCACGGGGTTCGGATGGGCGCTGGTGACCACGTTCCTGGCGGCGGTCTCGACCCTGGTCGCGGCCATGGGCGCGAGCGCCTTCCGCGGCGACCTGGCCCTCGCCGACCTCGGCGGCGGCGGCGCGGCCGGGCTCAACTGGGTCCTCGCCCTGCTCGTGGGGCTCGGCCTGCTGGCCTACGTCACCCGCAGGGACGACAGGTGGGGCGACCTGGCCGCGGGCGGCGTCGGCGCGGCGCTCATCGCCGACGTCGTGGACCGCGCCACGCCGGGCTTCATCGGCGTCGAGGGCTCCTTCTGGCCGGGCCCGGCCCTGCTGGTCGGCGTGCTGTCGGTCGCCCTAGTGCTCGCGCTGCGCAGGAACGCCCGCTCCCGCCTGCGCGCCCTCGCCCTCTCCACGCTCTTCTCCGGGCTGTTCACGGTGTGGCTCGCGGTGTTCGTGACGGGCTGGCTCCCGGCCCTCGCCTGAGTGCCGGGGACTTAAGCCCGAGCGGACGGCCGCGTCGAGTCGATAGCCTGTAAGCCTTCACATCCGGGTTCGAGCAAGGAGTAGCCGTGTTGCTGCGCATGTCGTCGTTGTTTCTTCGCACCCTGCGGGACGACCCGGCAGACGCGGAAGTGCCGAGCCACAAGCTGCTGGTCCGCGCCGGTTATGTCCGCCGCGTGGCCCCCGGCATCTACTCCTGGCTGCCGCTCGGCAAACTGGTGCTGGAGAACGTCACCAGGATCGTCCGCGAGGAGATGAACCGGATGGGCGCCCAGGAGGTGCTCTTCCCCGCCCTGCTGCCCCGCGAATACTACGAGGCCACCGGCCGCTGGACCGAATACGGCGACACGCTCTTCCGCCTCCAGGACCGCAAGGGCGCCGACTACCTCCTCGGCCCCACGCACGAGGAGCTCTTCACCGACATGGTCAAGGGCGAGTACTCCTCTTACAAGGACTATCCGGTCACGCTCTACCAGATCCAGACGAAATACCGCGACGAGGCCCGTCCCCGGGCCGGCATCCTGCGCGGCCGGGAGTTCCTGATGAAGGACTCCTACTCCTTCGACCTCGACGACGACGGCCTCAAGCACTCCTACGAGCAGCACCGCGAGGCCTACATCCGCACCTTCGACCGGCTCGGCATCAACTACAAGATCGTCTTCGCCCAGTCGGGCGCCATGGGCGGCTCGGCCTCCGAGGAGTTCCTGGCCCCCACGCCCACCGGCGAGGACACCTTCGTGGCCTGCCACTCCTGCGGCTACGCCGCCAACGCCGAGGCCGTCACCACGACCGCGCCCGCCGCCCGCGCCTACGACGACCTGCCCCCGCTCGCCGTCATGGACACGCCCGACACCCCGACCATCGAGTCGCTGGTGTCGTACGTCAACGAGCACCACGGCCTCTCCGTCACCGCCGCCGACACCCTGAAGAACGTCGTCGTCAAGGTCACCACCCCCGGCTCCGACAAGACCGAGACGCTCGTCATCGGCGTCCCCGGCGACCGCGAGGTCGACTTCAAGCGCCTGGAGGCCGCGCTCGCCCCCGGCGAGCCCGCCATCTTCGAGGCCGGCGACTTCGCCAAGCACCCCGGCCTCGTCCGCGGCTACATCGGCCCGCAGATCCTGCGCGAGCTCGGCATCCGCTACCTCGTCGACCCGCGCGTGGCCACCGGCACCTCCTGGGTGACCGGCGCCAACGAGCCCGGCAAGCACGCCGCCAACGTCGTCGCGGGCCGCGACTTCACCCCCGACGGCACCATCGAGGCCGCCGAGATCCGCGCCGGCGACCCCTGCCCCCGCTGCGGCGCCGAGCTGTCCATCGACCGCGGCATCGAGATCGGCCACATCTTCCAGCTCGGCCGCAAATACGCCGACGCCGCCGGCCTCGACGCCCTCGGCCCCGACGGCAAGCCCATCCGCATCACCATGGGCTCCTACGGCATCGGCGTCTCGCGCGCCGTCGCCGTCATCGCCGAGCAGGCCCACGACCAGCTCGGCCTGGTCTGGCCGCGCGAGGTGGCGCCCGCCGACGTGCACATCGTCGGCACCGGCAAGGACAACCAGGTGGAGGCCGCCCTGGAGCTGGCCGGCGAGCTGGAGTCGCGCGGCCTGCGCGTGCTCGTGGACGACCGGCCGCAGGTCTCGCCCGGCGTCAAGTTCAAGGACGCCGAGCTGCTGGGCGTCCCGACCATCGTGGTCATCGGCCGCGGCCTCGCCCAGGGCGTCATCGAGCTGCGCGACCGCGTGAGCGGCGAGAAGGCGGAGATCCCCCTCGCCGAGGCCGCCGACCGCATCGTCGCGACCGCCACCGCCTGACCGTCGCCGTGAGGTGCCCTGCCGGTCAGGGCACCTCTCAGCTGCCGCCCTGGGCGGTGGGAGTGGCGGGCGCGGGAGCCGCCGGCATGCCGGGGAACGCGGCCGGCTGGGCCGGGCGGAAGGCGTACGAACGGGTGACGGCCTGCTGCATGGCCAGGGCGGCGAACCTGCGCAGCGCGGCGTCCTCGGCCGCCACCAGTTCGAGGTAGGCGGCCGTCACCCCGCCTTCGAGGTGTTCCGCCAGCCTGGCCGCCAGCTTGGCGTCCGAGGGGAAGAACGGCAGCGCGTACGACGCCTCCGCCTCCACCGGCTTGCCGCCGCGCGCCGTGATGAGCGAGCGGACCTGGTCGCGCCGCGCCCGATGGGCGTCGTAGGCCGCGCTCATCCGCTCCCTGAGCTCCCCCGACGTCCGCGCCCCCAGCAGCCCGTACGCGAACAGCGCGGCGTGCTCGGCCGCCAGCGCCTTGCGCAGCTTCTCCAGATCGTCCCCGTGCACCGCCACCCCCTTCACCGCGACCCCGTTCACAGCGACTTCGGCAGGGCGACGACGTGCGCGGCCTCGCAGGCGCCGATGCTGGCGATGAGCTGCGCCATCCCGGGGGAGATGCCCGCGAGCTGCTTGGGCCGCAGCGCCGCCGCCTTGCGCTCCAGCTCGCGCAGCCGCGACAGCGACGGCTTGTCCGGCTCGGCCGAGCCGGAGGGAGCGGGCGAGCCCGAGGGGGCGGGGGAGCCGGACGGGCCAGGGGGCGAAGAGCCGAGGCTGGTGACGTGCTTGCGCAGCTCGTCCAGGTGCGCCTGGTGACGGTCGCGGAAGGGCGTGAGCCGCTCGCCGCCGTCGGCGATCACCGCCGAGTAGAGCGCGATCGTCCGCTCCTTCTCCGCGATCAACTGCTTCACGAGAACCGTCTCGGGCGAGTCGGGGGCGGGCGTGGCCGGCTGCCGGGCCGGCCCGGAGGCGCTGCAGCCGGCGAGCGCGGCCACTCCGCCCGCCAGCAGGCCACGACGGGAGAGGTGACGCGGGCGCACGAGCGGGAACCTCCTGTTGTCACTGACGCAGATAGCATCGTACGGTCTGAGCCCGCGAACGCCGCCAGGCGACGCTCCGCCATTCGGCCGTGACGAGTGGCGCTCTTTCTGTGCCCTCGTACGGATAGGGTGTCAACTGTCGTCGCTGGCCCGAGCGGCCGGGCGACGGGGAGCCAGTGGCGAGGTCCGCCCGGCTGAGACTTGACAATAGGGGAGGTCGATATGGGCAGCGCATCACCCCGCGACCACCTGATGAAGCTCCTGGAGCCCGTGGTCAGCGCGGAGGGCCTCGATCTGGAGGACATCACGGTCACCCAGGCGGGCAGGAGACGCGTGCTGCGTGTGATCGTCGACCGCGACGGCGGCGTGAGCCTCGACGACATCGCCGACGTGAGCCAGGCCGTCTCCGAGGCGCTGGACGACGACGACGCGATGGGGCAGGCGGCGTACACGCTGGAGGTCTCCTCGCCGGGCGTCGACCGCCCCCTCACCGAGCCGCGCCACTGGCGTCGCGCGGCCAGGCGTCTGGTGAAGGCGGAGCTGCGCGACGGCAGCGTGGTGGAGGGCCGGATCACGGCCGCGGACGACGCCGGCGTCGATCTCGACGTCGAGGGCGCGCCGCGCCGGCTTGAGTACGAGGACCTGGCCCGCGGACGGGTGCAGGTGGAGTTCCGCCGCATCGACGACGTCGACGGCGACGAAGGCTAAGGGGGAGCCGCCGTGGACATCGACATGAGCGTCCTGCGCAGCCTCGAACGGGAGAAGGACATCTCCTTCGACCTGGTGGTCAAGGCGATCGAGGACGCGTTGCTGATCGCGTACTTCCGGACCGAGGGCGCGGCCTCGAAGGCGCGGGCCGAGCTCGACCGCGCCAGCGGTCACGTCACGATCTGGGCCGCGGAGCTCGGCGACGAGGGCGAGGTGGTCAGGGAGTTCGACGACACCCCTGGCAACTTCAGCAGGATCGCCGCCACCACCGCCAAGCAGGTCATCCTGCAGCAGCTCCGCGACGCCGAGGACGAGATCAACTTCGGCGAGTTCGCCAGCCGTGAGGGCGAGCTGGTCTCGGGCGTCATCCAGCAGGGCAAGGACCCTCGCGTGGTGCTGGTCGACCTCGGCAAGATCGAGGCCGTCCTGCCGCACGCCGAGCAGGTGCCCGGCGAGGACTACGTGCACGGCGAGCGCATCCGCGCCTACGTCGTGCAGGTGAAGAAGGGCCACAAGGGCCCCTCCGTCACCCTCTCGCGCACGCACCCCGGCCTGGTGAAGAAGCTGTTCGCGCTGGAGGTGCCGGAGATCGCCGACGGCACCGTGGAGATCGCCGCCGTGGCCCGGGAGGCCGGCCACCGCACCAAGATCGCGGTACGGTCGCGCAAGCCCGGCGTCAACGCCAAGGGCGCCTGCATCGGCCCGATGGGCTCGCGGGTGCGCAACGTGATGACCGAGCTCCACGGCGAGAAGATCGACATCATCGACTGGTCCGAAGATCCCGCCGAGTTCGTGGGGAATGCCCTGTCTCCCGCGCGTGTTTCCCATGTCGAGGTTCTCGATCTCGACGGCCGGGTCGCGCGGGTGACCGTGCCCGACTACCAGCTTTCCCTGGCCATCGGCAAAGAGGGGCAGAACGCCCGGCTCGCGGCGAGGCTCACGGGCTGGCGGATCGACATCCGGCCTGACACCCAGGCGGAGGATGCCGCCGGTTCCGTAGATGCGTCAAAGCGGTAAGCTGGAATATGGTGGCCGTAGGGGTCCTCAGCGCACGTGTGTGGGCTGCAGGGTTCGCACGGCCAAGTCCGAGCTGCTCCGCCTGGTGCTGGACGGAGACCACGTGGTCCCCGACCTGCGAGGACGGCTTCCAGGCCGAGGTGCGTCGCTGCATCCGGCCTTGAGCTGTCTGGAGCTCGCCGAGCGGCGGCGGGCGTTCCTGCGCGCGTTTCGCGTGCCGGGTCCGCTCGACGTCTCGCCCGTGCGGGCACACCTGGAGGAGAACCCCATGTCATGTAGGACGCCGAGTTGATGGGCGGAGTCAGATTGCTATGAGCGCCTGATGAGCACGCGGCGATGAAGACGTCAAGGTAGCGACGGTCCGGACGGCACAGCCAGCCTCCCGGGCCGAGTAAGGGAGTGCAGTGGCGAAGGTCCGGGTATACGAGCTCGCTAAGGAGTTCGGCGTCGAGAGCAAGGTCGTCATGGCCAAGCTCCAGGAGATGGGGGAGTTCGTCCGTTCGGCGTCCTCCACCATCGAGGCGCCGGTGGTCCGCAGGCTCACCGAAGCTCTGGGCGCATCGAAGGGTGGGCCCTCCAGGGGCGGCGGACAGCCGTCCAACAGGCCGCAGCCGCCAAGGGCTGCGCACCGGCCGGCCGAAGGCCAGGCCGGCAACGGCACGGGGCAGGCTCCGGTGCCTGCTCCTCCGCGTCCGGGCCCGCGGCCCGGTCCGCGTCCGGGTCCGCAGAGCGGCCCGCAGGTTCCTCAGGCTCCGCAGGGGCCCCAGGGTCCGCAGGGCCCGCAAGGCCCTCAGGGCGGACAGCCCCGCCCGCCGGTTCCCATGCCTCACCAGCAGCAGCCGCAGGCCGCGCGCGGTGAGGCGTCCCAGGCTCCGCAGGCGCGCTTCGAGAGCGGCGCTCCGGCTCGGCCGACCCCGGGTCCGCGTCCCGGCCCGGCTCCGCGCCCGGCCCCCGGCCCCAAGCCGGGTCCGCGTCCCGCCCAGCAGGGCGGTGGCGGTGCGCAGGCGCCGCGTCCCGGCGCGCCCGCAGGCGGCGGCCCGCGTCCCGGCCCCAAGCCGGGCCCGCGCGGCCCGCGTCCCGGCAACAACCCGTTCTCGTCCAACGCCAGCGGCATGGGCCAGGCGCCCAGGCCGCCGCGTCCGGGCGGCGGCCAGCGTGACGGGGGCCCCGGCCCGCGTGGCGACCGCCGTGACGGCCCGCCGCGCGACGGCGCGATGCCGCGTCCCCCGCAGGGCCGCGGCGGCGACCGGCCCACTCCCGGCCCGCGTCCCGGTCCGCCCCCCGGCGGTCCGCGTCCGGGTCCCGGCGCCGGTGGCGCCGGTGGTCCGCGTCCCGGTGGTCCGCGTCCCAACCCGATGATGATGCCGCAGGGCCGTCCTGCCGGTCCCGGCGCGGGCCGTCCCGGCGGTGGCCCTGGTGGCGGCGGCGGTCGTCCCGGTGGCGGCGGTGGCCGTCCCGGTGGTGGCGGCGGTCGTCCCGGCGGCGGCGGGTTCGCCGGCCGTCCCGGCGGCGGTGGCGCGGGTCCGCGCACCGGCACCGGTGGTCCCGGTGGCGGCGGCGGTGGCTTCGGCGGCCGTCCCGGCGGCGGTGGCCGTGGTCGTGGCGGCGGCACCGCTGGTGCCTTCGGCCGTCCCGGTGGCCGTCCGGCCCGCGGGCGCAAGTCGAAGCGGCAGAGGCGCCAGGAGTTCGACAACATGTCGGCGCCGTCGATCGGCGGCGTGCAGGTCGCGCGCGGCAACGGCGCGACGATCCGCCTCCCGCGCGGCGCGTCGCTGTCCGACTTCGCCGACCGCATCGGCGCCAACCCCGCCTCGCTCGTGCAGATCATGCTGCACCTCGGCGAGATGGTGACCGCCACGCAGTCGGTCAACGAGGAGACGCTGCAGCTGCTCGGCGCCGAGCTCGACTACGACATCCAGGTCGTGAGCCCGGAGGAGGAGGACCGCGAGCTTCTCGAGGCCTTCGACATCGAGTTCGGCGAGAACGAGGGCGACGAGGACGACCTCGCCGCGCGTCCGCCGGTCGTGACCGTCATGGGTCACGTCGACCACGGTAAGACCAAGCTGCTCGACGCCATCCGCAACACGAACGTGGTGGCGCGCGAGGCGGGTGGCATCACCCAGCACATCGGTGCTTACCAGGTCGCCGCCGAGCACGAGGGCGAAGAGCGCAAGATCACCTTCATCGACACCCCGGGTCACGAGGCGTTCACCGCCATGCGTGCCCGAGGCGCGAAGTCGACCGACATCGCGGTGCTGGTGGTCGCGGCCGACGACGGCGTCAAGCCGCAGACGATCGAGGCGCTCAACCACGCCCAGGCGGCCGACGTGCCGGTCGTGGTCGCGGTCAACAAGGTCGACAAGGAGGGGGCCGACCCCAACAAGGTGCGGGCCCAGCTCACCGAATACGGCCTGGTCGCCGAGGAATACGGCGGCAGCACGCTGTTCGTCGACATCTCGGCGAAGAACGGCACCGGCATCGAGAACCTCCTCGAGGCGATCCTGCTGACCGCCGACGCCGAGCTCGACCTGCGGGCCAACCCGACGATGGACGCCCAGGGCATCGCCATCGAGGCGCACCTCGACAAGGGCCGCGGCCCGGTCGCGACCGTCCTGGTCCAGCGCGGCACGCTGCGCGTCGGCGACTCGATCGTCTGTGGCGAGGCCTTCGGCCGCGTCCGGGCGATGCTCGACGACACCGGCGAGCCGGTCGACGAGGCCACGCCGTCGCGTCCGGTCCTGGTGATGGGTCTGACGGCCGTGCCGAGCGCCGGTGACAACTTCATCGTCGTCACCGACGACCGGATGGCCCGGCAGATCGCCCAGCAGCGCGCGGCGCGCAAGCGCAGCGCCGAGATGGCGAAGTCGAGCCGTCGCCGCACCCTCGAGGAGCTGTTCAGCGACCTCGAGAAGGGCCGCGTCGACGAGCTCAAGCTCATCATCAAGGGTGACGTGTCCGGTTCGGTGGAGGCCCTGGAAGACGCCCTGCTCAAGATCGACGTCGGCGACGAGGTCAGGCTCCGTGTCCTGCACCGCGCGGTCGGCGCCATCACCGAGTACGACGTCAACCTGGCGGTCGCCGACGACAACGCGGTCATCATCGGCTTCAACGTGCGGCCCGAGCCGCGGGCACGCGACCTGGCCGAGCGCGAGGGCGTCGACATCCGCTACTACTCGGTCATCTACCAGGCGATCGAGGAGATCGAGGCGGCCCTCAAGGGCATGCTCAAGCCGGAGTTCGAAGAGGTCCAGATGGGCACCGCCGAAGTCCGCGAGGTCTTCAAGGTGCCGAAGATCGGCAACATCGCCGGTGCTCTGGTCCGCTCCGGTCTGATCGTCCGCAACAGCAAGGCCAGGGTGATCCGCGATGGCGTCGTCATCGCCGACAACCTGACCGTCTCGTCCCTGCGTCGCTTCAAGGATGACGCGACCGAGGTCCGCGAGGGCTTCGAGTGCGGCATCGGTGTCGGCTACAACGACATCAGGATCGACGACGTGATCGAGACGTTCGAGATGCGGGAGAAGCCGCGCGTGTGACACGCGGCCGGGCGCCCGGCGGGACCTCCGCCGGGCGCCTCTCGCGCGCCCTGGCCTGCTCCCCACCGCAGCAGGACGGGCGCGCGCTCAGCACACCAGGCCAAGCGGTGGTGACCAACGATGTATGTGGGTGCTCTGACCCTGGACATCCTGCTCGGCGACGTACGCTCGCTGAAGCAGAAGCGCTCCGTCGTACGGCCGCTGATCGCCGAGCTGCGACGCCGTTACCCCGCCATCGCGGTCGCCGAGACCGGGTGCCACGATCTTCATCGCAGAGCCGAGGTCGGCATAGCGGTGCTTTCCGCCTCCGCGGGTAACTGCAAAGAGGTGATGGACGCCTGCGAGCGGATGGTGGCCTTCCGTCCGGAGATCGAGCTGCTGTCGGCCAGGCAGCGTCTGTACCACGACGAGGATTGAACGACTAGCACGGCCAGATCGTGCGTGAGGGGGAGCCAACATGGTGGATGCCGCACGAGCGCGCAAGCTCGCCGACCGCATCCAGCAGATCGTCGCCGAGATGCTGGAGCGACGGATCAAGGACCCGCGTCTCGGCTTCGTCACCGTGACCGACACGCGCGTCACCGCTGACCTGCGCGAGGCGACGGTCTTCTACACGGTCTTCGGCTCCGAGGCCGAGCGGGCCGACAGCGCGGCCGCCCTGGAGAGCGCCAAGGGGATCATCCGTTCCGAGGTGGGCCGCCAGACCGGTGTGCGCTTCGCCCCGACGCTGACCTTCAAGCACGACCCGCTGCCCGACAGCGCCCGCCACCTGGACGACCTCATCAACGCGGCGCGGGCGCGCGACGCCGAGGTGGCCAGGCAGGCGCAGGGCGCCTCCTACGCCGGCGAGCCCGACCCCTACCGCAAGCCCGAGGAGGAGGACGACGACGAGCTCGCCGACCTCCAGGGGAGCGAGCGCGCGGCCGGGGACGACCAGGCGTGACGCCGGACGTACGCGACCGGGCCGAGCGGCCGCCGCGGGCCCGGGCGGGCGCGGGCCACGGCATCCCCGAGAGCGCGTGGAAGCGCGCGCTGCGGCTGATCGACTCGGCCGACGAGATCGGGCTGGCCTGCCACGTCACGCCCGACGGCGACGCGCTCGGCTCCATGCTGGCCGTGGCGTTCACGCTGCGCGCGATGGGCAAGCGGGTGCGGGCGTCGTTCGGCGACCGGCACTTCGCGGTGCCGCGCCTGCTGCGGTTCCTGCCGGGGCAGGAGATGCTGGTGCCGCCGGCCGAGTTCCCTGCCGCGCCCGAGCTGGTGATCACCTTCGACTCCTCGACGTTCGAGCGGCTGGGGCTGCTCAGCGGCAACACCGCGCGGGCGGCCGAGGTCATCGTGGTCGACCACCATCCGGCCGGCGCCGGGTTCGGCACGCTGGGGCTCATCGACGCCCACGCGGCCGCCACGGCGATGCTGGCCGAGCAGCTCATCTACCGGCTCGGCGGGCGGCTCGACCGCGACATCGCCACGTGCCTCTACGCCGGCCTGGTCACCGACACCGGCTCGTTCCGCTACTCCTCCACGACGCCCGCCGTGCACGAGATGGCGGCCCGGCTGGTGGCGACGGGGCTGCGCACCGATGAGATCGCCCGCGAGCTGTGGGACCGCTCGCCGTTCGGCTACCTCAAGGTGCTGGCGGCGGCGCTCGACCGGGTGCGGCTGGAGGACGGCCTGGTCTGGACATACGTCACGCGGGTCGACCGGGCCGCGCACGGCCTCCCGTACGCCGAGATCGAGGGCATCATCGACGTCGTGCGCCGCACCGACGAGGCCGAGGTGGCGGTCGTGCTCAAGGAGGACGACGAGGGCGCCTGGCAGGTGTCCACCAGATCCAAGGGCGCCGTCGACGTGGGCGCCGCGTGCGCGGCCCTGGGCGGCGGCGGCCATCACAACGCGGCCGGCTACACCTCGCACGACGGCGTCGAGGACACCATGGCCGCACTCAGGAGAGAGCTGGGAAAGGCGTAGATGGCCGAGAGCGGTCTGATCATCGTCGACAAGCCGGGCGAGTGGACCTCGCACGACGTGGTGGCCAGGATGCGGCGCCTCGCGGGCACCCGCCGCGTGGGCCACGCCGGCACGCTCGACCCCATGGCGACGGGCGTGCTGGTGGTCGGCGTGGAGAAGGCCACCCGGCTGCTCGGCCACCTGACGCTGACCGAGAAGGTGTACGAGGCCACCATCAGGCTCGGCGTCACCACCAACACCGACGACGCCGAGGGCGAGGTCACCGCGACCGCCTCGGCGGCCGGCGTCACCGCCGAGGAGATCCGCAAGGGCGTCGAGGCGCTGACGGGCGCCATCATGCAGGTGCCGCCGCAGGTCAGCGCCATCAAGGTCAACGGGCAGCGGGCCTACAAGAAGGCCCGCGCGGGCGAGGAGGTCGAGCTGGCCGCCCGGCCCGTCACGGTGCGGGCCTTCGACGTGCTCGGCGTGCACGCCCACGACGACGTGGTGGACGTGCACGCCGTCGTCACCTGCTCCAGCGGCACCTACATCCGCTCGCTGGCCCGCGACCTCGGGGCCGCGCTCGGCGTAGGCGGCCACCTGACGCGGCTGCGCCGCACCCGCGTCGGCCCGTACGACCTGTCGCTGGCCAGGACACTCGACGAGCTCGCCGAGCGGTGCGTGATCCTGCCCATCGGGGAGGCGGTCGCCGCGGCGTTCCCGCGCCGGGACGTCACAGCCGAGGAGGCGAGGATCATCGGCCACGGCGGCCGGCTGCCCGCGGCCGGGCTGGGGGAGGGGCCGATCGGCGTGTTCGGCCCGGACGGCACGCTGCTGGCGCTGGTCGAGGAGCAGGGCCGCACGGCCAGGCCGCTCGCGGTCTTCGTCTAGGTCGGCTGCGTCTAGGCGGGCTTGCTCGCGACGATGACGTCGCGCACGATCGCCTGGTCCACCCAGTGCTCGAAGTCGGGGTAGTCCACGACCTCCAGGCCGGCGGCGGTCAGGACGGCGGCGAGCTCCTCGCGCTTGCCGCCGTAGGTGTTCCAGGCGATGCCCATGGCCCCGCCGGGCCGCAGCAGCTCCGCCCAGATCGGCACCGCCCGGCGCAGCAGCTCCAGCGGGCTGCGCGACAGCCCCGAGCCGCCCTTGCTGCCGTGCTGGACGCCGTAGGGCGCGTCGGTCACCACCAGGTCGAACGAGTGCGGCTTGAAGAACTCCCTGCTGCGCAGCGTGTCGCCGTTGACCACGGCGAGGTGCTGCACGTCGCCGGCCTTGACCGCCTCCTTCGACGTCCCGAACGTGACGTTGAGCCGCCGCCCGGCGAGCGCCCGCTCCCGGCGCACCGGCACGGTCTCGGCGGTGTGCTTGAGCCGCTTGTTGCGCAGCCAGGTCTTGATGAATCCCGTGTAGGCCTCGAAGTCCTTGGCGTCGACGTCGAGGCCGTAGGCGTCGTAGCCGTACATGAGGGCCTGGTTGAGCGTGGTCCCCCGGCCGCAGAGCGGGTCGAACACCGACAGCCGCTCGCCGAGGCCCTTGCCCGAGGCCAGCGCGGTGACGTTGAGCAGCAGCTTGGTGAAGTGCTCGTTGGTCTTGCCGGCGTATTTCTGGATGGTGATGAGGTCGCTGCTCAGCCGGTCGAGCGGCCGTACGGGCAGCGGGCGCAGCAGCGGCTCCTCGCCCTCACCTTCGACGCCGAAGAGCGCGTAGACCGACGACAGGTTGGACAGCAGCGCCACGTCCCGCTCCGCCAGCGGCGCGGCCGTCTCGAACGTCACGTAGGGGACGCCGCCGAACACGTGCTCCTCGCTCCCGGAGAGCTCCGCCCGCAGTCCGCGCGCGCCGAAGACGGCCAGCTCGCTCCTCGTCAGCCGGACGGAGCTGTCGGCGTAGACCCGGTTGAACGCAGGCAGGATCAGAAGCGCGTATCGAGGCATGATGGCCGAGTGTAGCCCCCTCGATTGGAGGTCACGGCCAGGCGCGTGGCAGGCTTGTGTGGTTCGATCCGCGACGAGCGAATGGGGTCCGGCGTGCAGGGTTCGGGTAGGTCTGTCGTCACCGTCGGCGTGTACGACGGAGTGCACCGGGGCCACCAGCGTGTCCTCGGGCGGGCCGTCGCCGTCGCGCGCGAGCGGGGGCTGCCCGCCGTGGCCGTCACCTTCGAGCCGCATCCCGACGAGGTCGTGCGTCCCGGCACGCACCCGGCCCGGCTGACCGGTCCCCGGCGGCGCGCCGAGCTGCTGCGCGCGCTCGGCGTGGACGAGGTCGAGGTCCTGCCGTTCACGCTGGAGCTGTCGCGCGCCGACGCGGCCGAGTTCGCGCGGACGGTGCTGGCCGAGCGGCTGCGGGCGGCGGCCGTGATCGTGGGGGAGGGGTTCGCCTTCGGGCGGGACGCCGGTGGCGATGTCGAGACATTGCGGGCGCTGGGCGACAAGTACGACTTCACGGTGGAGGTCCTGCCCCCGGTGGCCGGGGTGTCCTCGACCGCCGTCCGCGAGCACATCGTGGCAGGGGACGTCGAGGGCGCGGCGGCGCTGCTCGGCCGGCCGCACCGGGTGGAGGGCGTGGTCGTGCGCGGCTACCAGCGCGGCCGCCAGCTCGGCTTCCCCACCGCCAACGTCGAGACGCCCCCGCACACCGCGATCCCGGCCGACGGCGTCTACGCCGGCTGGCTGGAGTGCGTGCCCGTGGCCAACCTGCCCGCCCTTTACCCCGGCGAGCGGTGGCCCGCGGCCATCTCGGTCGGCACCAACCCGACGTTCGAGGGGGTGCCGCGCACGGTGGAGGCGTACGCGCTGGACCGCGACGACCTGGAGCTCTACGGCGCGCACGTGGCGGTCGACTTCGCCGCCCGGCTGCGCGGCAACACCCGCTTCGAGTCGATCGAGGCGCTGATCGAGCAGATCCAGGCCGACGTCGAGGCCGCCCGCCGGCTGACCGCGTGAGGCCCCGGCGCGGCGCTCGCCCGAGCACCGCGCGTGGGATGGTAACCTTGCATGTCGGCTCTGTGACGGCAGCGCTTTCGCGCCTTCGCCCACGTCGGCCATTCTCGCGGCGACTGTAGGCACGCACGGTCGTTCGCGCTTTTGTCACATCCACGCGTGTCCGTAGTCAGAAGGAGAGCCGTGTCCCTCGACACCGCTGCCAAGAAGAACATCATCAGCGAGTACGCCACCGCCGAAGGCGACACCGGCTCGCCCGAGGTGCAGATCGCGCTGCTCAGCAAGCGCATCAGCGAGCTGACCGAGCACCTCAAGACGCACAAGCACGACCACCACAGCCGCCGCGGCCTGCTGCTGCTCGTCGGCCGCCGCCGTCGTCTGCTGAAGTACCTGCAGAAGGTCGACATCCAGCGCTACCGGACGCTCATCGAGCGCCTCGGTCTGCGCCGATAACATGGAAAGGGAGCGGCGCAGGCCGCTCCCTTCTTCATATGGGTAGAGCAACGGCGTGAGGCGCGTGGCGAGATGAAATCAGCCCCGCGCCTGACGTACAACTGAAGATCCGAGACACACAGCCCCCGCGTCCGCTCAGCACCATGCGACCCGCGACGCCTGCGGGCCGGTCCTCGGTAGTGGCTTCCGGTAAGAACGCACGTGACCGGGCGCTTCGATCGAAGACCGGCGCTGCACCTAACGAGGGTGCCGGTGAAAAGGGCGCGGGAGACCGACCACAAGGAGGTCCCCCGTGGAGGGTGTCCACACCGCTGAAGCCGTCATCGACAACGGCTCTTTCGGCACGCGCACGATCCGGTTCGAGACCGGTCGTCTGGCGCGGCAGGCGGCCGGTTCCGCGGTCGCCTATCTCGACAACGAGACCATGGTCCTGTCGGCCACCACGGCTTCCAAGACCCCCAAGGAGCAGTTCGACTTCTTCCCGCTGACGGTGGACGTCGAGGAGCGCATGTACGCGGCGGGCCGCATCCCCGGCTCGTTCTTCCGCCGTGAGGGCCGGCCGTCCGAGGACGCCATCCTCACCTGCCGCCTCATCGACCGGCCGCTGCGCCCGTCGTTCGTCAAGGGCCTGCGCAACGAGGTGCAGGTCGTCGCCACCGTCATGGCGCTGCACCCCGACCACCTCTACGACGTGGTCGCCATCAACGCCGCGTCGCTGTCCACGCAGCTCGCCGGGCTGCCGTTCTCCGGCCCGATCGGCGGCGTGCGCGTCGCGCTGATCGACGGCCAGTGGGTGGCCTTCCCGACGCACCCCGAGCTGGAGCGGGCCACGTTCGACATGGTCGTGGCCGGCCGGGTGCTGGCCGACGGCGACGTCGCCATCATGATGGTCGAGGCCGAGTCCACCAAGGACACGCTCAAGCTGGTCTCCGAGGGCGCGGTCGCGCCCACCGAGGAGGCCGTGGCGCAGGGCCTGGAGGCCGCGAAGCCGTTCATCAAGGTGCTGTGCGAGGCGCAGTCGCGCATCGCGCAGGTCGCGGCCAAGGAGACGGCCGAATACCCGGTCTTCCTCGACTACCAGGACGACACCTACGCCGCCGTCGAGGCCGCGATCAAGACCGAGCTGGCCGCCGCGCTCACCATCGCCGGCAAGCAGGAGCGCGAGAACGAGCTCGACAAGGTCAAGGCGCTGGCCGCGGAGAAGCTGCTGCCCGAGTTCGAGGGCCGCGAGAAGGAGATCAGCGCCGCCTTCCGCGCCGTGATGAAGAAGCTCATGCGCGCCCGTGTCATCAGCGAGGGCGTACGCATCGACGGCCGCGGCACCAAGGACATCCGCGAGCTGTCCGCCGAGGTCCACGTGGTGCCGCGGGTGCACGGCTCGGCGCTGTTCGAGCGTGGCGAGACCCAGATCATGGGCATCACCACCCTCAACATGCTGCGCATGGAGCAGGTCATCGACACGCTCAACCCCGACCGCACCAAGCGCTACATGCACAACTACAACTTCCCGCCCTACTCCACCGGCGAGACCGGCCGCGTGGGCTCGCCCAAGCGGCGCGAGATCGGCCACGGCGCGCTGGCCGAGCGGGCGCTGATCCCCGTGCTCCCCACGCGCGAGGAGTTCCCCTACGCCATCCGCCAGGTCTCCGAGGCGCTCGGCTCCAACGGCTCGACCTCGATGGGCTCGGTCTGCGCCTCGACGATGTCGCTGCTGGACGCCGGCGTGCCGCTCAAGGAGATGGTCGCGGGCATCGCGATGGGCCTGATCGGCGAGGGCGACGACTACGTCACCCTGACCGACATCCTCGGCGCCGAGGACGCCATGGGCGACATGGACTTCAAGGTCGCCGGCACCCGTGACGTCATCACCGCCCTGCAGCTCGACACCAAGCTCGACGGCATCCCCGCCTCCGTGCTGGCCGCCGCGCTCAAGCAGGCAAAGGGCGCCCGCCTGGCGATCCTCGACGTCATGCAGGAGGCCATCGACCGGCCGGCCGAGATGAACCCGACCGCGCCGCGCATCATCACGATCAAGGTCCCGGTCGACAAGATCGGCGAGGTCATCGGCCCGAAGGGCAAGATGATCAACCAGATCCAGGACGACACGGGCGCCGAGATCACCATCGAGGACGACGGCACGATCTACATCGGCGCCACCGACGGCCCGTCCGCCGAGGCCGCCCGGTCGGCGATCAACGCCATCGCCAACCCGCACATGCCGGAGGTCGGCGAGCGCTACCTGGGCACGGTCGTCAAGATCGCCGCCTTCGGCGCGTTCGTCTCGCTCATGCCCGGCAAGGACGGCCTGCTGCACGTCTCGCAGATCCGCAAGCTGCACGGCGGCAAGCGGATCGAGAACGTCGAGGACGTCATGGGCGTCGGCGAGAAGATCCAGGTCGAGATCGCCGAGATCGACGGCCGGGGCAAGCTGTCCCTGGTGCCGGTCGAGGTCATCGAGAAGGAGGCCGCCGAGCGCGAGGCCAAGGCCGCCACGGCCGGCGAGGGCGACGAGGGCGATGCCCCGCAGGCCGACGCCGACGCCGCGCCCGCCGAGGAGCGTTCGGAGCGCCCGCGCCGCACCCGCACCCGTGTGCGCACCCGCGGCTCGGCCAACGGCGAGGGGGACGACCGCAACTCGTGAACACCACGACGCTGCACCCCGGTAAGGACGGAGCCGGGGAAGTCAAGCGCACCGTCCTCCCCGGTGGGCTGCGTGTGGTGACCGAGACCATGCCGACCGTGCGTAGCGTCGCGGTCGGCATGTGGGTCGGCATCGGCTCGCGGGACGAGGCCCCCGAGCACATGGGCGCCACCCACTTCCTCGAACACCTGCTGTTCAAGGGCACCCCCACGCGGGACGCGATGGAGATCTCGGCCTCCGTCGAGGGCATCGGCGGCGAGATCAACGCCTTCACCGCGAAGGAATACACCTGCTACTACGCGCGGGTGCTCGACGAGGACCTGTCGATCGCGGTCGACGTCCTCGCCGACGTGGTGACCAGCTCGCTGGTGACCGAGGACGACGTGGAGTCCGAGCGCGGCGTGATCCTGGAGGAGATCGCCATGCACGACGACGACCCGTCGGACGTCGTGCACGAGCAGTTCGCCGCGGCGCTCTACGGCGACTCGCCGATCGGCCGGCCCATCCTCGGCACGGTCGAGTCGATCAACGCGCTCGGGCGCGAGCGCATCGCCGAGTACTACCACCGCTACTACCGGCCGCGCCGGACCGTCGTCTCCGTCGCCGGCAACGTCCGGCACGAGGAGGTCGTCGAGCTGGTCGCGCGGGCGTACGAGCGGGCCGGCGCGCTGAGCGGCCCCGCCGAGTACGAACCGCCGCGCACCAGCGGCCCCGGCGCCGGGCCGCGTCCCGGCGTCCGGGTGCTCGACCGGCCCACCGAGCAGGCCAACCTGGTGCTCGGCACCACCGGCCTGTCCCGCACCGACGACCGCCGCTTCGCGCTGGGCGTGCTCAACGCGGCGCTCGGCGGCGGCATGTCGTCGCGGCTGTTCCAGGAGATCAGGGAGAAGCGCGGGCTGGCGTACTCCGCCTACAGCTACACCTCCGCCTACGCCGACACCGGGCAGTTCGGCATCTACGTCGGCTGCCTGCCGACGAAGATCGACGACGTGCTCAAGATCTGCCGGGACGAGGTGGCCCGGGTGGTCGCCGAAGGGCTGAGCGAGGAGGAGATCGGGCGCGGCAAGGGCCAGATGCGCGGCGGCCTCGTGCTCGGGCTGGAGGACACCGGCTCGCGCATGTCCAGGATCGGCAAGAACGAGCTCGTCTACGAGGAGCTCATGTCGGTGGACGAGGTGCTGGCGCGCATCGAGGCGGTCACCTCCGAGGAGATCGACGAGATCGCCCGCGACGTGCTCAACCGGCCGCTCACGCTCGCCGTGATCGGCCCCTACGGTGACAAGGACTTCACCGAAGCGATCCGCTGAACGGCGGCCTGACGGCGGCTTGACGGCGGTGGACGGCCCTCGCGCCCGGCGCGGGGGCCGTTCGCGTGCCTTGGGATAGGGTTGCCCTGTGATCAGGGTAGGTGTGCTGGGCGCGCTCGGGCGCGTGGGCGTCGAGGTGTGCAAGGCGGTCGAGGCGGCTCCCGACATGGAGCTGGTGGCCGCGCTGGACAAGGACGATCCCCTCGAAGGGCTCACGGGCGCGGAGGTGGTGGTCGACTTCACCCATCCCGACGTCGTCATGGACAACCTCGAATGGGCGATCTCGCACGGCATCCATCCCGTGGTGGGCACGACGGGGTTCGACGAGGGGCGGCTGGCGACCGTACGCGCTTGGCTGGGGGAGAACCCCGGCACCAACTGCCTGATCGCCCCCAACTTCGGCATCGCCGCGGTGCTCATGATGCACTTCGCGCAGCAGGCGGCCCGCTACTTCGAGTCGGTCGAGATCGTCGAGCTGCACCATCCCAACAAGGCCGACGCCCCGTCCGGCACCGCCCGCCGTACGGCGGAGCTGGTGGCCGAGGCCCGGGCCAAGGCCGGGGCGGGCGCGATGCCCGACGCGACCAGCACCTCTCTTGAGGGCGCCCGTGGGGCCGACGTCGGCGGCGTGCACGTCCACGCGGTGCGCCTGGCCGGCCTGATCGCCCACCAGGAGGTCCTGCTGGGCGGTGACGGCGAGATCCTCACGATCCGGCACGACACGATGAGCCGGTCGGCGTTCACGCCGGGGGTTCTGCTGGGCGTGCGCCGGGTGCGCGAGCTTCCCGGCCTCACGATCGGCCTGGAGCCCCTGCTCGACCTGTGACCAGCTCGACCTGTGATCGGCTCGACCTTGTGATCGGCACGGCCGCACGACGTGCCCACCAGGCGGTGGGCCGGTGGGCACGCCGTGAGGAGAGGGTCCCGGCTCCGCACAGCCGGGCCTACGATCACCCACACTAATAACGGCGTGCGCGATCGGCCCGAAGGATGAGATCGTGTCGGCGTGGTGCGATGGGCTGATCCTGAAGAACTCCCCGGTCTCGTGGCGGTCGAGCTGGCGGCCGACCGGCTCTTCGAGCAGGTCGGCATCACGTTCCCGCCGGGCACGACGATGATCGAGGAGGCCGGCGATCCCGGACTGGTCCTGGTCGAGGGCGAGCCGCCGGCCGGGTTCGCGCTGATGGGCCAGGTGGACGGGCACCTCCATCTCGACCAGCTCGCCGTGCATCCTGAGAGCATGCGCCGTGGCATCGGCGGCAGGCTCGTGACGGCCGTCCTCGACCACGCCCGCGCCGTCGGAGTTCCGCGCGTGACGCTGACCACCTATCGCGACGTCCCGTGGAACGCCCCCTGGTACGCCCGTCACGGCTTCGCCGCCCTTCCGCCGGAGGAGTGGGGGCCGGAGCTGCGCGCGCTGGTGGAGCACGAGCGCGCGCTGGGCCTGGAGGTCGCGCCGCGCGTGGTGATGAGCGCCGCCACTGGCTGAGTGCCGCGGGCGCGTGATGGCGGGCGTTTCATGGCTGGGCCGAGGGTGTCTGGCGGCGAGGCCGGTGGATCTGACGGCGGGCGGGTGGGGCCTGAAGGCGGGTTGGTAGGGCCTGACGGCGGGCCGGTGGGATCTGACGGCAGGCCGGTGGGGCCTAACGGTGACCCCGTGGCGTGGGCCCCTGACACTGACGTTCGTAGGCCCTGACGGTGGCGTCCCGTGGGCGTCCGAGGATGGGAGCGGCGGGACCTGCGGCGACGGCCGTGGCCGTCTAAGGGCGGGGGCGGTGGGTGGCGAGCCAGTCGGTGGCGTGGTCCACGGCGGCTCGTAGGGAGAACAGGCGCGCCTCGGCCGCCCCCACCCGTCCCCGTCGCACGGCGCCCGTCTGCTCGAACGCGGTCCCCAGCGCGGGGAAGTCGCTCGCGTCCAATTGCACGTCCTCGAACTCGGTCCACCGTCGCCCGTCCCCGTCGTCCACCACCGCCCGGTAGGTGCGCCGCGGCGGACGGTCGGCGCAGCGGTACTCGGCCAGGTGGAAGGCGGTGCACCGGTCGTAGCCGACGCCGAGCAGCAGGACCTGGGCGTCGGCGTCGTACAGGCGGGCGAGAGGGGAGCGCTCGCCGAGCAGGCAGTCCCGTGCGTGCCCGTCGGTGATCTCTGCCGCCCTGGCCCCGACGGCGGCGATCGAGGTGTGCGGGTGGGCGCTGCGCCGCGCTCCCGGCAGCGTGCGTACGTGCTCGGCGATCACCCCCATCCCCTGCGACGGGGTGGTGGCGGGATCGAAGGCCGGCATGCGCTCGCGGTAGGCGGTGACCTCCTCGGGCGTCATCCCGGCCACGGCCGCGCGGTAGAGGGGGGAGGTGTCGGAGTTCCCGGCGGTGCCGGCGGGGACGGCGAGCGTGCCGTCGTCGCCGAGCACCTCGCGCAGGGCCGCGACCACGGTGGCGGCGCCGCCTTCGGTGGGGCCGACCTGGCGCAGCGAGGAGTGCAGCATCACCACCTGGCCGCAAGCCACACCAAGAGCTGAAAAATCACGACTCAAGGCATTAAAGGTGTATATCGGGCACTTAAGGCTCTTAGTCGTCACAAGATCATCCGATCAGGCGCAGGGGGTACTGTCGAGGCTCTTCAGTCATTCTTCGCCGTTCTGTTGATCATGGCGGCATAAATGCCACGCCGACGACGGTATAGTGACGGACCAGAAAGAGTGCCGGATGCGTATGCCAGGGTGTTGTCCCCTATACTGCAACGGGTCGCGGCTGGTAAATACCTGGTAAGTAGTCCCATCCCCCACGTAAGAGGCGGCTTGTGTCATGCTCGACCGCTTATGACCGAAAGGTCGGGTTCGAAAAGGCAGGGGGCGTGGACGAGACGGCTGACCACACGCGGCTTAAAGCGGCAAAAATGCCGATAAAGGCCGGGTTTGGTCCGATCTGGGCTGGTTCGGCCATTTCGACAGTCGGCACGCGCACGCTCGGCGTCGCCTATCCGCTTCTCGCCCTGGTGCAGACGTCCTCACCCGCCGCCGCAGGCTGGGCCGGGTTCGCGCTCACCCTCCCCATCCTGCTCTTCTACGTGCCCGGCGGCTTTCTGGTCGACCGGATCTCGCCTCGCCGGGTGATCCTGTGGGTGGAGGCCGGTCGCCTGCTCAGCGTGGCCTCCGTGCTCGTCGCCATGATGTTCGGCGGGCCGTCGCTCACGCATCTCCTGCTGGCCGCCGCGGTCGAGGGCAGCCTCTGGGTGCTCTACACCCTGGCGGAGTCGGCCCTGCTGCCCGCGATGGTGCAACCGGCCAGGATGCACAGCGCGCTCGCCAAGAGCGAGGCCGCGAGCCACTTCGCCTCGCTGGCCGGCCGGCCGCTCGGTGGCTATCTGTTCGGGGTCGGCCGGTTCGTTCCCTTCGTGGTCAACTCGGTCCTCTTCGCGATCTCCTACGCCCTGTTCTTCGGCTGGGGGCGTGACACGGGCCGGCACCCCAACCGGCCGTCACGGCTGCGGGACCTGGCCGAGGGCTTCCGCGAGCTCACCAAGCTGCCGTTCCTGGGCGGCTCGATCGTGGTGACGACCTTCACCAACCTCATGGTCAACACCCTGATCATGATCTACGTCGCCGGGTCGGGAGACATGTCCTCGCTCAAGGTCGGGATCGTGCTCGCGGCGGGAGGGGTGGGAGGCGTGCTGGGCTCGGCCCTGTCGTTCGTCCTGCCGCCCGTGCGCGGCGTGCTGCGGCTGCACCTGTGGATCTGGGCGTTCGCGCTCGTGCTGGCGGCGTTCGGCACGTACGTGAGCCTGCCGTCCTATTTCTTCGCCCTGGCCCTGGTGGCCACGGGCATCGGCGGCGCGCTGAGCAACGTCGCGATCAGGTCGGTGGAGGTCCACAAGGTCGATCCGGCGACCCTGGCCAGGGTCGTCGGCGTGTCGCGCCTGTCCTCGTACGGCGCGTTCTGCTTCGCCGCGCCCCTGGGCGGCTTCATGGTGGCCTGGGGCGACGTGCAGGGCGGCTCGGCGGTGCTGTGCCTGCTCATGCTGGCCGCGGCGGGGCTGAGCTTCTGGCCGCCGATAGGCACGCGGCTGACCCCGCTGCTGCCGCCCGACCTGCCGAGGCCCGAACTGCCGAGACTGCCGAGGATGCTCGGGGCGCACCGCCTGTCCCGGGACCTCGTGCCCTCACCCGGCGTTGAAAGGTGAGTTTCGCGGCCATTCATCAGGAAAGGCCGGTTGCGACAATTTCGCGTGCCGTCATCGTCCGTGGCGGTCGGTGGACAGCCCCGCCAGGGAGTTGCCGAAGGCCGCGACGTCTCCTCCCTCGTCGAGACAGGACGTCATCGCCGCCCGGAGCGCCGCGCTTTCCACCGACAGCATGTCCGCCAAGGAAAGAGCGCTGACATCGATCAACGTGCCCTGCTTCTGATGCCCGTCACGCATGGCGCACTCCATCCGTTTCGGTCGCCCGCATATGAACCGATGCGCGAGCGCGTTCTTCATTGTGGCTATTTAGCATTCTGTGACAGCGCGGTGCGCTAATCAACCTCTAGTATGGAGTTCTACGGTTGCCTCACCTCTTCGGATATGAAGCGGAGGACCGACGTGACGGAGAATTTCCTGCCGCCGCAGAGCTCGCAGGTCTGGGAACGCGTGCCCAATCGCAATCCGAACTTCACCGGCCGCAAGGACCTCCTCACGGCGCTGAGAAAAAGCATCAACACCGTCACGGCGGTCGTCGCGCAGCCGCGGGCGCTGCAGGGACTCGGCGGCGTCGGCAAGACGCAGCTGGCCATCGAGTACGCCTGGCAATACCGCGCCCACTACGACCTGGTCCTCTGGGTCTCCGCCGACCAGCCCCTGCTGGTGCCCTCGACGCTGGCGGACATGGCGCCGAAGCTCGGCCTGCCCCCCGCGAGCAGCACCGGCGTGGAGAAGACCGCCCAGGAGGTCATCCGCGCGCTGGAGAGCGGGTCGCCGTACCGCGGCTGGCTGGTGATCTTCGACAACGCGGAGGAGCCCGAATACGTCAAGGAGTTCATCCCGCGAGGCCCCGGCCACGTCATCATCACCTCGCGCAACTCGCGCTGGAGCGACCACGAGCCCACCATCCAGGTGGACGTGTTCAGGCGCGAGGAGAGCGTGGCCTTCCTCCGCAGGCGGCTGAGCGAGACGGTCAGCCTCGACGAGGCCGACCGCATCGCCGAGCAGCTCGGAGACCTGCCGATCGCGCTCGAACAGGCCGCGGCCCTGCTGGTCCGCACCCTGATGCCGGTCGAGGACTACCTGGAGCTGCTGCAGGAGCAGACCAGCAGGCTGCTGGAGCTGGAGAAGTCGCCCACCTACCCGACCTCCATGACGGCGGCCTGGCGCCTGTCGGTCGACCAGCTGCAGAAGACCCTTCCCGCGGCTGTCGAGGTGCTGCGCTGCTGCGCGTTCTTCGGCCCCGAGCCCATCCCGCGCGACGTCTTCCGCCGGGGCAACCGGGCGGTCGGCCCGCGTCTCGGGCCCATCCTCTCCGACCCGATCACGCTCACCAACGCGCTGAGCCAGCTGGAGCGGCTGGCCCTGGTCAAGGTGGAGCCGTCCGTACGCACCCTCCAGGTCCACCGGCTCAACCAGGCTTTGCTGCGTGACGAGACCCCGGAGAAGGACCGCGCCGAGCTGCGCCACGAGGTCCACCTGCTGCTGTCGGGCACCGCTCCCGCCGATCCCGACGACACGGTCAACTGGCCCCGCTACGAGGAGCTGGCCGCGCACCTGGAGCCGTCCGGGCTGATCGACTGCACGGTGCCGACCGTCCGCAGGTTCGCCCTCGACCTGGTGCGCTACCTGTACGTACGCGGCAGCTACCGCCAGGCGCAGGCGCTGATCAACGAGTACGTCACCAAGTGGACGCAGGTCGACGGCGTCGACCACAAGGACGTGCTGGTCGCCCGCGTCCACCTGTCCAACGTCTATTTGCAGCTCGCCCAGTACACCAAGGCCGTCCAGCTCGTCTCCGAGACCTTCGGCCTGATGACCGACACGCTCGGCCCCGACCACTCCGAGACGTTGTGGGCCAAGATCGGTTACGCCGGAGCCCTGCGCGGCCGGGGCGAGTTCTCCCAGGCTCAGAAACTGGACGCGGAGGCGTCCGAAACCTACGAGCGCCTCTACGGCGACAGCGACCCGCTGACCCTGCGCGCCCGCCACAGCCTCGCCCTCGACTACACCCTGACCAGCGACTACGGCCGGGCCAGCGAGCTGCTCCAGGACGTCTATCTCAAGCAGAGCAGCATGGAGGGCATCGGCCGCCGGGTGCTGCTGCTCACGTGGACCAACCTCAGCCGGGCCGTCCGGCTGAACGGCCAGTTCGAGGTGGCCACCGACCTGGCCGAGGAGGCCTACTCCTACGGCGTGGCGAGCCTGGGCGAGGACCACCCGAGCACGCTGCTCGCGGCCAAGGACTTCGCGGTCTGCCTGCGCCGCGTGGGCCGGCTGCCCGAGGCCCTGCAGCTCATGCGCGACACCTACATCCGCTCGCGCCGCCTGTTCGGCGAGGAGCACGCCTACACCCTGGCCGCCGCCTTCGGCCTGGCCAACGTGCTGCGCGCCGTCGGGGAGCTGGACGAGGCGCTGGAGATCACCGAGCGGGCCCTGCGGCTCTACCCGGCGGTGTTCGGCGACGAGCACCCCTTCACCCAGGCGGCGCGGATCAACCAAGCCCTCCTCCTGCGCCTCACGGGCGACCCCGAGGCGGCGCTCGCGCTGGACGAGCGGGCGCTGGCCGGGCTCACCGCCCGGGTCGGCCGCGACCACGACTACACCGTGAGCTGCGCGATCAACCTGCAGAACGACCTCGCCGCCCTCGGCAGGCACGAGGACGCACGCGCCGTCGGCGAGGAGAACCTGCGGGTCATCCAGGCCGGCTTCTCCGCCGACCACTACCTCAGCCTTATCTGCGCCGCCAACCTCTGCCTCGACCTGGAGGCGGTCGGCGCGAGCGAGGAGTCCAAACGGCTGCTCGCCGAGACGACGCAGCGCTTCGAGCTGGCCATGGGGCGCGAGCACCCCGACGCGCTGGGGCTGCTCGCGGGCGAGCGGCTCAACTGCGACTTCGACCCGCCGCCCATCTGACCCGCCTCATCCGGGGCTGTGGGACCGCCGGTGTGCCTCGGCCATCAGGCGGGCCCGCTCGGCCGCGCCCGCGCTCACCGGCTGGCCGTCCAGGCTAGCGAGCGTGTCGCGCAGCGTGCCGACGAAGCGCGTCCCCTCCTCGGTGAGGCCGCCGCTGTCCAGCAGCGTCGCCGTGACCTGCGTGGACGCCTCGCGCCAG
Source organism: Nonomuraea bangladeshensis (assembly GCF_039529455.1). Taxonomy (NCBI): domain Bacteria; kingdom Bacillati; phylum Actinomycetota; class Actinomycetes; order Streptosporangiales; family Streptosporangiaceae; genus Nonomuraea; species Nonomuraea bangladeshensis. The sequence goes on along the minus strand of NZ_BAAAMV010000001.1, from coordinate 743,513 downwards.
CGGGCGAACTCCACCTCGGCCTTCGCCCCGTGCTCCGGGTCGGCGAGGTGCCGCCGCCAGAAGGCCGCGACGGCGGCATGCGCGTACGCGCCGTGCAGCAGCCCGTGCAGCGGGCGCGGATCGGGCCGCCAGGGGGCGTAGAAGCGGCGGCCGTCGTCCGGCAGGGTGAGCGTGACGAGGTCGGTCAGCGCGTACAGCTTGATGTGCTGGAGCTCGTGCGCCAGGGTGAGGGCCATGCCGATCCCGTCCACGGGGTCGGACAGGGCGATCGTGCCGAAGAGGTCGCGCGCGGAGGCGCTGCGCTGCTCCACGGCGGTGCCGAGGATCGGCGTGAGCACCGAGACGGCCGCGCGGACTTCCTCGGCCACGGTCGCGTGGCGTGTCCGCAGGATCTCCCACGCCTGGCCGAGGCAGGTGCTCCAGCGCCGCCGCCGCGCCGGGGGCAGGCGGCCGGCCACGTCGTCGCCCAGCCACCGATGGGGGTCGAGGTCGTCCACGGTCATGGTGGTGTCCGGGCCGAACGACATCCGGTGCAGGGCCTGCCAGCCCTGCCCGTCGCGGCCGGGGCGCACCAGGAAGGCCCGCCCCCCGGCGTGGATGCGCGCGCCGCCGTCCGCCGGCTCGACGGTGGCCATGACCCGTTCCTGGCCGTCGGGCGGCAGGGTCAGCAGGCCGAGGGAGGGCAGCACGAGCCGGCTGCCGGGCACCGGGACCTCCAGCCGGCACGCCGCGCCGGCCCGCACCGCCGCGGCCAGCGCGACCGCCGCCAGCCGGCCGGGGTCGGCCTGGCCGCGGCAGGCCCGCAGCGCCCACGCGCCCACCGCGGGATGGCGCAGGCAGTCGCTCACCTCGCCGGGCGCGCCCGCCTCCAGCTCGGCCAGCGTCTCGTAGGCGCGGGCGGCGGTGCCGGACTCCTCGGCGGCCAGACGTACGAGGAGGCGGTGTTTGCTCGTCTGGGCGGCGCGCAGCTCGGCCAGGGCGGCCGCGCCGCCACCGCCCGTGGCCAGCTCGGCGAACGCGGCGGCGGACAGCCGGTGAGTGACGGGTCTCATCGCCCTGCTCTCAGCCGGGCCACGTCGCGCCCGCAGCGCGCCCCGATGTGGCTGATCAGCCGGTAGAGGTCGGGGCAGTAGACCGACGGCTCGGCGAAGCCGGTGAGCGGGCTGTAGCGGTGGGCGTACTGGCCGCCGCCGCAGACCGAGACGAGGTCGCAGCGGCGGCAGGTGGACGACAGCGCCAGCTCGCCGATCTGGCGGGCGGCGATGGCGGGCTGCAGCAGGGCGTGGTCCAGGGGATCGCGCAGCACGTGCAGCGGGGTCCTGGCGGCGCCCTGGAAGGCGCTCTTCAGGCTGTCGGACTGCTCGATGCCGCCGTCGGTCTCGATGACGACCATGCGCACCGGGGACAGGCCCACGTTCTCCGCGCGCGAGTGGCCGCCCATGAGCAGCCGCATGATCTCCCTGAACAGGCGTACGTCGGTTTGCAGCACCGGGCTGTCGTACCAGCGGTCGAAGATCTGGATCAGCCAGTCGGCGTAGGGGGTGGCGGGGGAGCCCGGCTCGCGGAACGGCGGAGGCTCGGCCCAGTTGCCGTGCGGCAGCAGGAAGTCGACCGCCGGCGGGTCGAACTCCAGCAGCGCCTCGTAGGTGCGGATCGGGTCGTTGCGCACGTCCACGGTGCAGAGGAGGCCGCTGAACAGATGGTGGTAGGGGCCCTCGCTCAGCCGCCGCAGCGACTCGCTGACCAGGGCGTGGCTGCCGCGTCCGTCGGCGAAGCGGCGGTGGCGGTCCTGGCCCTCCGCGTCGCCGTCCAGGCTGACCCCGATCCGGATCTCCAGCGACTCGAACAGGCGGAGGTAGTCGTCGTGCAACCGTACGCCGTTCGTCTGGATGTGGGCGTTGACCCGGGTGCCCGTGGCCACCGCGCCGCGCACCCCACGGACGATGCGGGAGATGAGCTCGGGGCCGGCCAGCAGCGGCTCGCCGCCGTGCAGGATGACGTCGATCTCGCCGAGGTCGTGGGCGGCGGCGTGCTCGGCGATGCGCTCGATCGCGCGGTCGGCGATCGCGTCGGACATCCTGCGCGGCTGCTCGCGCCAGCTCTGGTCGGCCATCTCGTACACGTAGCAGTGGCGGCAGGCCAGGTCGCAGCGGCTGTGGACCTTCAGGATGAACTGCTGGAAGGCGAGCGGGCGCCAGCCTCCGGCCAATAACGCGTCGACGTCGAGGAGGTCCGGGAACCCTGTGGCGTGCGAGAGTTCCGGCTCAGGGCTGAGTGACAACGGCTACCTCTTAGCGTCGTGATGCACCCCGCTCCATCTTTACCCACTTTGCGGCCGAGTCAAGATTCACGACGTCAAGAAAAGAATGTGGGCCGGGTTATGGCGCAATTTCCGGAAAAGCCGATAAATATCGTGGATTTTCGGGGCGGGGCGGTGGTCACCGCGTCCGGGGGCGCGCCCGCGGCGGCGGATCCTCGAAACGCGGTCGTTGTGGCGCCTCCCCGGTCACCTTCCGCACGATGCCCGCCGCCACCTGGTAGACCTTGACGTTGCGGTCCTGGGAGACGTGCCGCAGCATCTCGAACGCCTGCTGCGAGGTGCAGCGCCGCTGCGCCATCACGATGCCGAGCGCCTGGTCGATCACCGCCCGCGTGTTGAGCGCCTCCTTGAGCTGCGCGGCCACCTCCTTCAACCGGGCCGCGCCGAGAGCGGTGCGGAACAGCACCCCGATGTGCTCGGCCGTCACCCGGGCCGTCACGCGCGTCGCCTCTGCGAAGCCGCCGCGCTCGCCCGAATAGAGCGTCAGGACGCCCAGCAGCAGGCCCTCGGACTTCAGCGGCTCGGCGTGCAGGCTGCGCAGCCCGGCCTCGGCGCTGAACCGCGACCAGCGGGGATCGGCCGCCAGGTCGGCCGAGGTGACCGGCTCGCCCGTGTCGAGCGCGTCGACGCAGGGCCCCTGACCGGTGACCGACTGCAGCTCGTCGAGCAGCTCGGCGCGCGCGTCGGTGCAGGCGACCGTACGCAGCCCGCCCTCGGCGCGCAGCGCGATGCTCATCATGGGGGAATCGGGCATGGCGCGGGTGGCGATGGACAGGCAGTCGCCGAGCGCCCGTTCGAACTCCTCGATGTCCATGAGGACACTAGGCCGGTTCAACGAAGATCCCTCGCCCTCGGTTGTCCGGACCGTCCGCAACGATAAGACTGCCCTGCGGCAGGGGCGTTACGCCACCCTTCAGCGGGCCCGGGAGGCGAGATAGGCGTCCACTTCCGCGAGGTAGGCGTCCTTGACCGGACGGGGGAGCCAGGTCACCTCGAACGCGTTGCGCTCCAGCCCCGCCAGCTCCTCCTCGCTGAGCTGCAGCGCCTCCTGCAGCGCGATCAGGTTCTCCTGTACGTAGCCGTCGAAGTACGCCGGGTCGTCGGAGTTGACCGTCACCCGCACGCCCAGGTCCATCAGTTTGCGGATGCCCTCGGCCTTCATCGAGTCGGTGACGAACCCGTTGGAGATCGGGCAGCAGGTGAGCCCCATGCTCCGCGCCAGCACCAGCTCCACCAGCCGATGGTCCTCCAGGATGTTGACGCCGTGGTCGATCCGGTCGACGCCGATGTCCTCGATCGCCTGGCGGATGTGCTCGACCGCGTCGTCCTGGTCGACGTCGCAGTGCATGGTCAGCAGGTAGCCCTCCGCGCGGGCGCGGGCGTAGACCTCGGCGAACTTCGCCGGCGGGTTGCCCTTCTCGTCGGAGTCCAGGCCGACGCCGGCGATCCACTCCTTGTACGGCAGCGACTCCAGCAGCGTCGCCATCGCGTACTCGGCCTGGAAGTCGCGCAGGAAGCACATGATGAGCTGCGCCCGCACCCCGAGCCGCGCCTCGGCGTCCATCAGCGCCCGCCGCAGCCCCCGGATCACCACGTCGAACGGCACCCCGCGCCCGGTGTGCGCCTGCGGATCGAAGAAGATCTCCGCGTAGCGGACGTTCTGCGCGGCGGCCTTGCGGAGGTAGGCCATGGCCAGGTCGTAGAAGTCGGGCTCGGTGCGCAGCACCCGCATGCCCTCGTAGTAGACGGTGAGGAAGGACGGCAGGCTGTCGAAGGAGTAGGCCGCGCGCATCTCCTCGGCCGACGCGTAGGGCAGCGCGAGCCCGTTGCGGGCGGCCAGCTCGAACTTGAGCTCCGGCTCCAGCGTTCCTTCGATGTGCAGGTGGAGCTCGCACTTGGGCAGCCCGGCGATGAAGTCCTTCATCTGCCCAGACTAGAACGCCGGCCTCAGAAGACCAGAGCGAGACCCACCGCGAACAGCAACCCGTACGCCATCTGCAGCTTGCCCGTCTGCTGCAGCACCGCGATCAGCGCGGGCCCGACGGCCCTGCCCAGCACGGTACGGATCGGCGTCACCGCCAGCGGCGCCGCCAGCAGCGTCAGCGCCGCCCACGGAGTGACCACCGTCATGGCCAGCGCCACCACGAACGGCAGCACCTGGCAGGCCACGTACAGGGCCCGCGTGCGCTGCGCGCCCAGCACGACCGCCAGCGTCCGCTTGCCCGACTGCCCGTCGGTGCCCACGTCGCGCAGGTTGTTGACGACGAGCATCGAGCACGACAGCAGACCCACCGGGATCGACGCGAGCAGCGCCGCCCAGCTCAGCGACTCGGTCTGCACGTACGTCGTGCCCACCACCGGCACCACGCCGAAGAACACGAACACGGCCAGCTCGCCCAGCCCGCGGTAGCCGTACGGGCGTTTGCCGCCGGTGTAGAACCAGGCGGCGGCGATGCAGGCCGCGCCCACCAGCAGGATCCACCAGGCCCGGGTCACCACGACCAGCGCCAGCCCCAGCACCGCGGCGACGGCGAAGCAGCTCAGCGCGGCCGTCAGCACCTGGCGCGGGGTGGCCGCGCGCGAGCCCACGAGCCGCATCGGGCCGACCCGCTGGTCGTCGGTGCCGCGGATGCCGTCGCTGTAGTCGTTGGCGTAGTTGACGCCGATCTGCAGCGCGAGCGCCACGAACAGCGCCAGCACGGCCCGCCACCACACGAAGCCGCCCTCACCGATCGCCACGCCGGTGCCCACCATGACGGGGACGACGGCGTTGGGGAGTGTGCGGGGCCGCGCGCCGGCGATCCATTGGCCGGGTGTTGCCATGTCCTCTGCCTCGTCCTCTGCCTAACTGATGTCCGTGGTGAGCCTCACCATGCGGATGGGACGGCCCATGTCGAGAACGCGCTCCGCCATGTCCTCGCCCCAGCCGGCCGACTCCAGGAAGCCGAGCACCGCGTAGTTGTCGGCGAACACCCAGGTGACGATCTGCCGGAAGCCGTCATCGCGCAGGTAGTCGACGGTGGCGTTGAGCAGCCGGCTGCCGTGCCCGCGACGGACGAAGTCGGGGTCGACCAGCAGCGTCAGCATCTCGGCCACGACGCTGGGATCGAGGTCGGGGTCCTCGGCGGGGGCGTGCGAGGCCAGGCCGACCACGCGCTCGCCGCCGCGCGGCGTGACGAGCGCGGCACTGCCGCCCGCGCCCAGGGCGGGGAAGCCCTCGGTGTCGAGGATGGTCTCCACCGCGACCAGCACCCGGTGCATGGGGCTGGGCGGGGCGACGATCGCCTCGTCCCACTGGCGCAGCCACATCTTCTCGGCCGCGGGGCCCGTCATCTGCTCAAGCGGCCCCTCCGGGAGAAAGTCCCGGTAGCCGTAGCGCCAGGCGCGAACCTGACAATTCGCAACCTGGAGCACATCCTCGCGCCGGGCCGCCCGGACGCCTACGTCTGCCATCTCGGCCCGCTCCTTCGCCTGCCGTTCATGCCACAAGGCACGAGTTACACCGTATCGGTGTTTGAGGCTTGGAGACGACGCGAACCCCGCTTCCTCGCCCGGTAAGCCCGTGTCTTGGTGCGGTTGCCGCATACACGCATAGAACACCACGAGCGGGAACGGTTTCTGGACGAGTCGATGAACGCCCGCTGACACGTTCCCTCCGCGCACACCTTCAGCCGGTCCCACGCGGCGCCGAGCGTCGCGGCCGCGATCGCGGCCAGCCCGCCTGCGACGCCCGCCCCGGCCGGCACCAGCTCCGGCTCACCACTCGCCCCCACCCTGACCTGCAGCGGCAGGCCGGGCAGAGTGGCCGGCTCGCGCCGCAGCGCCGCCCGCATGCCCTCACGGAGGGCGTGCGCGGTGTGCAGGTCGTCGTCGGTGGCCCGCTCGCGCGGGCCGGTCAGGCCGCGCTCGCGCAGCCAGACGGCCAGCTCGGCGGGGGAGGACAGCTCGTCGGTGTCGGTTGCGACGTCGTAGGTGTTCACGAAGTCTCGGACGAGCTCCGCGGGGGACGACATGTCTCCACTCTAGCGGTCGATCATGAACCTCATGATCGCGCCTCCGTCCCGTACGAGGTCCTGGGGTCATGCGAGGTCCTGGAACGCCAGGCTCAGGCGGCGTACGCCCTCGTCCAGCTCCGCCAGGTGCGCCGCGGCGGCATGCGTCAGCCTGAGCCGCGGCCCCGGCGGCTCGGACGGGTAGTACATCCGCCCCGGGCTCACCAGCACGCCATGCCGCCGCGCGCCCTCCACCAGGGCGTCCTCGTCCAGACCGGCGGGCAGGCGCAGCCACAGGTGCATGCCGCCCGCGGGCATCAGGTGCAGCTCGGCGTCCTCCGGCAGGCGGGCGGCGAGCGCGGCGGCCAGAGCGTCCCTGCGCAGGCGCAGCTCGGCGTGGACGGCCGCCAGATGGCGCCGCCAGGCCGGCGAGCCCACCAGCTCCAGCGCCGTCTCCTGCAGCGGCCGGGCCACGAAGAACGACTCCACGAGCTGCCCGGCCCGCAGCCGGTGCGCGGCCGGGCCCCGGGCGATCACCCCGGCCACCCGCATGCTGGGGGAGAGGATCTTCGTCAGGGACCGGACATGCACCACCGTGCCGTGCTCGTCCATGGCGGCCAGCGTGGGCGGGGGCTGCTCGATGAGGTAATGGGCGTAATCGTCCTCGATCACGAACGCGCCCGCCGCCCGCGCCACCTCCAGCACCTGCCGGCGGCGTTCGGCAGGAAGGGTGGCGCCGGTCGGGTTGTGCAGCGTGGGCTGGCAGAAGAAGACGCGGGCCCCGGTCACCGCGAACGCCTCCGCCAGCAGCTCCGGACGGACGCCGGACGCGTCCACGGGCACGGCCGTCGCCCGCAGCCCCGCCGCCTTCACCGCGGCCAGCGCCCCCGGGTACGTCGGCGTCTCCACCAGCACCGGCGTCCCCGGAGCCGCCAGCGCGCGGAAGGCGTGCGTGAGCGCGGCCTGGCCGCCGCTGACGACCAGCGCATCGGCCGCGGTCACTTCGCCGCCCGTCTGGTCGGCGAACCAGCGCCGCAGCTCGGCGAGACCGGCGAGCGGCGGCTTGGCCCAGGCGTCCGGACGGCGTACGGCACGCGCCGCGGCCGCCGCGAGATGCCGGTCGGGGCGCAGGCCGGGCGGCAGGTAGCCGCCGGTCAGCGGGACCACGCCGTCGGGAGCCTCGGCCAGGAGCGCGGCGACGGGACCCTCGTCCACGACGCGGTCGCCGAGCGCGACCGTCTGCCAGGAGAGGTCCGCCGCCTCCCGGCCGCCGGCCGTCTTCTGAGGGTGGGCGACGAAGGCCCCGCTCCCCGGCCTGGTGACCACCCGGCCCTCGGCGGCCAGCTGGCCGATCGCGCGGGAGACGGTGACGGGGGAGACGTTGTGGGTGCGCATGATCTCCCGGCTGGAGGGGAGACGGGCGCCGGGGCCGAGGCGGGCGGCCTCTTCGCGCAGTATCGCGGCGATGTGGGCGATACTGCTATCGTTGGTCATGAAGAATGATGATAGCGCTACTGGTGCGGATGGAGTAGCGGTCTCCTCCGATGCGCCCGTTCTGCCAGGCGCATCGGCTGCTTCAGTGGTCGGTGGTTCTGGCGGCTCGCGCGTCGCCGCCGAGGTCTCCGGGAGGCCCGGCGTTCGGAGGTCCGGTGCTCCTGCGCCTGACACTCGGGGCGTGGACGCTCAGGGGGTGGACGCTCAGAACCTCAGCACTCGGAGCCTGGACATTCAAGACCCGGAGGCTCAGGACCTCGGCACTCGGGCCTCGGACGCTCGTCGGGCCCGCACCAGGGGTACGCTTCTGGCCTTCCTCGGCGTGCTCGCCTTCTCCGGCTCGTTCCCCGGCACCGTCTACGCCATGGAGGGCTTCAACCCGTGGCTGGTGGCCATCGGCCGGGCCGCCGTAGCCGGTCTGCTCGCCGTCGTCTGCCTGCGAGCCGCCCGCCGCCCCCTTCTTCCGCCGCGCCACCTCTGGGGCCCGTACGCGCTGATCTCCCTCGGCGTCGTCTTCGGCTTCCCCGTCTTCAGCGGCCTGGCCCTGGCCCTGGGCTCCAGCACGTCCCATGCCGCCGTGATCACCGCGCTCCTCCCGGCCGCCACCGCCGCCTGCGCCGTGCTGCGCGCCGGTGAACGCCCGCGCCGGCTGTTCTGGGCGGCCTGCCTGTCGGGCGCGGCCGCCGTGACCGCCTTCACCCTCCTCCAGCAGGAAGGTACGGCAGCCGCGGCCTGGCCCGACCTGCTCCTCCTGGCCGCGCTGGGCTCCGCCGCGATCGGCTACACCGAGGGCGGCCGGCTGGCCCGCGACACCCCCGGCTGGCAGGTGATCTCCCACGCCCTCGTTCTGTCCTTGCCCGTCACCGCCCCCGTCACGGCCGCGCTGACCGTGCTCACGCCCGTCACCATCACCCCCGGGGCGCTCGCCGGTTTCGCCTACGTCGCGGTCATCTCCATGTTCCTGGGCTTCTTCCCCTGGTACGCGGGCCTCGCCAAGGGTGGCATCGCCCGCGCCGGCCAGACCCAGCTCACCCAGCCGCTCCTCACCCTGATCTGGGCGTGGTTCCTCATGGGCGAACGATTCGGCCCGGTGACGGTGGCCGCCGCGCTCGCCGTACTCGTCTGTGTCGCCATCACCCAGCGCGCCCGTACTTGAAAGCCGTGACGCCTCCGCGCAGGATTGGAGGAGGAGGTGTCACAAACTATGGCGGACCTCACGATCCCTGAAGGCGGCTTCTGGCCCGCGCCGGAGATCCCGCAGCCCAACATCTATCCCATGGAGTGGCGCGTCGAGACGGAGAAACTCGCCGCGATCTACGAGAAGTCCAAGCGCATGGTCTGGAACCCGGCCGACCTGCCCTGGGACCAGCTCAAGCCCGAGGACTTCACCCGTGAGCAGCGCCTCGGGATCATGTACTGGTTCGCCGTCCTGGCCAACTTCGACGCCTCGGGGCCCGCCGTCTTCGCCCGCGCCACCATCAGCGCCTTCGAGAAGCACGAGGAAGACCCCGTCAGGAAGTGCTTCTTCTCGATCACCCGCGACGAGATGAACCACGAGGAGTGCTGCCAGCGCTCCATCGCCAAGCTCTGGCCCGGCGGCCCCCTCGACTGGACCCCGTCCGACGACCTTGAACACGCCGCCCACAACAACATCGGCTGGCTCTACCACAACGGCGGCCGCTACTGGAACGGCTACAACTCCGCTGTCGGCAAGTACTCGCTGCCGGTCCTGTTCACCAGCTTCATGATGGGGGAGATGGCCGCCTCGACCCTGTTCAGGGGCATGTCGTCGGGTACGCAGCACCCGGTCTTCAGCGAGATGTTCCAGCGCATCGGACGCGACGAGTCCCGCCATCTCCAGATCTGCATGACGATCCTGGAGAACGAATGGCCCGGCCTCACCGACGACACCCGCAGCCTCATCACGCGCCAGCTCCGGGCGGGCTTCGTCTTCCTCAGCATGATCCTCTGGGAGCCGCCCGGGGGCTTCTGGGAGCTGCCGCCGTACTTCCTGCACAACCACCGCGTCCTCATGGACTACGCGAGGGAGGCGGGGCTGGGGGTGCTGTCGTACGAGGAGCAGGCGGACAACTGGCGCGTCGCCATGGCCCACGTCCGCGCCATCGTCGAGCGGTGGGGCATCGCCTTTCCCGCCATCCCCGAACTGGACCTGGAGGGGGTCGAGGTCGACTTCCTCGACCCGGAGGACATCATCCCGGTCTTCTGACCGGTACGTTCCCGTACGTTGTTACCCATGTGGCCTCGACTCGACGGGCTCCGGACGCTCGAACTCGGCACTCCGGGCGAACTCCGCACCCGGCTCACCAACCTGGCTCTCATCGGCCGCAAGACCGCGACGGCCGGCCTCCTCGCCCTGGACTACGAAGCCGAGGGCGAGGAGGTCGAGCACGTCGGCGAACGCCTGATCCTGCTGACCGACGCCGGGGAGCGGGCGGCCGAACTGGAGGTCACCCGAGTCGACCTCGTACCGTTCGCGGAGGTCCCCTGGGACTTCGCCCACGCGGAAGGCGAGGGCTTCACCTCGATCGAGAACTGGCGTGAGGTCCACCGCGCCTACTGGGCGTCACAGGGCTTCGACGTCGATGACACCACCATCATCGTCTGCCTACGCTTCCATCTCGTCGACGCCCCGTAGACGAGCATCCCGCCGCAGCGGGCGCGCCGCCGGGAACGAGCACCGGTATGAGCGAGTACGGGGTGTGCGAGCGCGACATCGAAGCGACCGCGCTGTTGAAGCGAGCGCCGCTCCACAGGCCGCCAACGGCCCGCCACCACCGTCACGGTCACCGCCAGTGCCAAATGCCATCGGCAGTCGCCAGTGCCACGGGCACTGGCACTGGCCTAAAGAACCCGCGCCTCTCCTCGGTCCCCTCGCCCGTCCTGCATCCACCGACCACGGCGTCCACCGACCATGGCGTCCACCGACCATGGCGTCCACCGACCATGGCGTCCACCGACCATGGCGTCCACCGACCATGGCGTCCACCGACCATGGCGTCCACCGACCATGGCGTCCACCGACCATGGCGTCCACCGACCAT
>NZ_BAAAMV010000001.1:0-732549 GCF_039529455.1 Nonomuraea bangladeshensis | reverse complement strand
CCTGGCGTCCACCGACCATGGCGTCCACCGACCATGGCGTCCACCGACCATGGCGTCCACCGACCATGGCGTCCACCGACCATGGCGTCCACCGACCATGGCGTCCACCGACCATGGCGTCCACCGACCACGGCGTCCACCGACCATGGCGTCCACCGACCATGGCGTCCACCGACCACGGCGTCCACCGACCACGGCGTCCACCGACCACGGCGTCCACCGACTCATCCTGTCCACCGTCTCGCCCTGTGTCTCCGACCTGCCGTGTGTCTCCGACCTGCCGTGTGTCTCCGACCCGTCCTGCGTCCGCCACTCCGCCCTGCGTCCCTCGACCTAAACTCGCCCCATAAACTCCTAGGCCAGCCCCGCAGTCTCCCGAAGGGCGGACTCTCGAAGGAGCAACTCCCGCAAGAAGCGCACTCTCCGGAGGAGTGCACTGCCCGCAGGTTGCAGCCGATCCCCGACAAGCGAGAACCGGACGAGAAGAGCCGAGCGCCCGATGGCCGCCCCGCCCCAACCCGCCGCACCATGCCTTCCTCGGCCGACGAACCGGCCGTTGAACAAGACCTGACAGACAGGCACTCCCGTAGTCCGCGCTCGACGACGTTCGCCGAGCGAGCCTCAGCCCTGATGCCCGGTCGTCAAGCCGACCCCTGCGGCGCCACCGAGCCGGACCGACGACTGCCAGCGCTAGACGACCACTGCTGGACGATCAGCGCCATTCGACCGGCCACTCCTCCCGGGCCGAAACGAAGGTCCCGTGCTGCGGCACCGTGAACACCCAGCCACACTCCCGCAGCCTTGCCACAGCCTTGCGCGCCGTGACCTTGGCAACCCCATGCCGCCGCATCAACGACTCCTCGCTCGGAATCGCCCGGTGGGGCCGCAGCTCACCCCTCCGAATCCGTAGCACGATCTCGTCCGCGATCCGCACGTAGATGGCCCTCGAACGCTTCCGCAACGGCACCCCGGGCGGCCCCACGAACGTGCCCTCTCCCCGAACGGTGTGGACCAGCCGGCGCCTGCGAAGCTCCCGCGCCACGTTGCGCGCCGTGGTGCGCGCGATCTCGAACTCCACCTCCATGGCAGCCTCACTCGGCACGGCGTCGCCATGCGTCAGCTCACCGCTGGCGATCCATTCCTCGATGATCTCGGCGACCTGGATGTAGAGCGGGACAGGTCCGTCACGGTCGAGCACGTTCCCAGCGTAGACGTGTCGATACAAGCAGTTGAGTGAGATCAAGCCTGGGGCCACGACTCTTTCGGTGAGACATAACTGCCACGCTGCGCAACGGTGTAAATCCAGCCCTGCTCTCGCAGGAGCGCCATGGCCCGTCGCACAGTCTCACGCGCGACGCCGTACTGGCTGACCAAGGCAGCCTCGCCCGGGATAGGACGCCGTGGGCTGAACTCACCTGACTTGATCTGTTCCGCGATGTCCGAGGCGATCTGCTGGTACAGCGGTACTTTTCGCTTCTTGCGAGGAGCTTCGTCGGGTGTGCCGACGAACGCCCCTTCGCCCTGAACGGTATAGACAAGACCCTCTTCGCGCAGAACGTGAATCGCCCGCCTGGCCGTGGTCCTCGCCACGCCGAACTCCTGCTGGATGTCGGCCTCGCTGGGCACCGGATGTCCGGAGGAGAGCCCGGCAACGCGCCGCCGGATGATGTCGGCGATCTGGAGGTAGATGTGGGTGTCGCCGTCGTAGTCGAGCACACAGGAAACATAGGCGAAGAGGTACAAGACCTGGCATATCATGCTGTCCGTTTAGACAGATGCTCCTTACTGCCTCCATGAGAAGATACAACTAGACGTACTATTTGGTCATGACCGAGCTCGCCCTCGCGCCGCGAGTCACCTGTCTCGCCGCTCATGTCCCTCGCCCCCTCCCCGGCCACGCCGCTCTGCATTGGGCACCCCCTCGTCCACTCATGGAACGTGTACGCGTGCGCGACTACACGTGCACCTGCCAGCTCGTCTCCTACGAGCTCTGCCAAGCCGGCGGCCTCTTCTTCATCCGCAGAACGCGCAGAGGCGACGGAAGCACCCTGATCGATGAGAGCCCCCGATTCAGACCTGCCGCCGTAAAGACGATATGGATGCGGCTTCTGCACGGCGGAATGACCTAACTTATCCCCGCATCAGACTTAAAAACCCGCCCCCGACACCAGATCATTGTGTATCAACTGACATCTTTGGCACCGGAAACTTTTGCCCCGAGAACCTTTGTGTCGAAATCTACGCGTCGACCTTTGCCTCGACCTCTTGCGCCACCTCGGCATCTTGCGTCGGCATCATCTACGCCCGAATCGAGATGACCCCCGCCGTTCGGAACCACTTAAGTGCACGCCCTGCACCCTGTGAACCGCTGTGCCCGTGAAGAACCCGGGCCTCCCGAACGGCCCACGGTCCCTGCCTGACTGAACTTCTGGGTCATCTCGAACGGAATCCCCGCTTCCCGGCTCGCCTGCCGCCGCCGAGCCGGGTCTGACACGACATCCGTATCAGGGATATCAAGGTGCTCAGGATGTCGTGTTCCACGGCCGCGGGTACGACCGCGCCCGTTGAGCGGACAGGTGAACTCCGCTCACCTGTCCCGTACACGGCAGGTGTTCCCCCTGCACCGCACCTGCCGTCGGCCATGCCCACGACCACGAGACCCGGCACGGCCGCAGTGCTGGAGATCGCCTGGAAAAGTACCTCAACGTTCGGTGGAGCTTCGTCGACGCTACTCGCGATCACGTCCTCCCCTCAAAGGGACGTCACCAAGAGCAAGCCGCCACGAGATTCCACCCAGTGCAGGTCCGACAGCACCGGCCCCGCTGACTGGCGAGGACCGACGCCGCCGAGGTGAATATCGCCCTATCGGAGGCTGGGATCGTACTGGGTTCTTTGCTGCCGGCACTGACGAAAGAGGCCTCCCGGCACTGCCCGGTAGGTGTTGGCAGAGGGCCCGTATTCCAAGCCGAAGCCGCGGACCCGGAATACGGGCACCTCTGCCGGGCGCACGTGAAGACGCCATCCTTCACGCGCTGCGCGCCTTCGCGCCGCAACCCCAGGCGGAACGCCCCGGTCAGAAAACCATCGACGCGACCGAGAACGCTTCGCCTGAGATCGGCGCGGAAGCATGGATATGACCCTCGCCCCAGGAGGCGGAGGACCACACCCACGACGAGCACTGGCCGGCTGACGTCCATAACGGCCTACCCGCGGCATTAGATTCTCATGGGCCGAGCTTGGACAACGGCAGATCGACGCTATACACAAGATGATTCCCTTTGGCGTTCGGTGGGCGAGTGGACGGCATTTACGTGGGGATTCGCCGCCAAGCGGTGTCCGTGATGATCAGGTGGTCAAGCAGTCGCAATCCGACTGTTTCGGCAGCCTCGACGAGACGGGCGGTCGCTTCCAGATCGGCGTTGCTCGGATCCAGGGAGCCGCTTGGATGGTTGTGCGCGAGGCCGAACATCGCGCCGCCCGTGGTGAGCACTTCAATGATCATCTCGCGAACCGGCATCGCCGTGTGATCGGCGCCGCCTTCGGTGACGACGGACCGTTTCAGCACCCGTCCGCCCGTGTCACACACGACCATGACCAGGCGTTCCTGTGTGTGTCCGCGGAGGAGAGGGGCGCAATGGCCGGCCAACTCGGTGGTGCTGGTGATGCGTTCGCGCTCAGGTTCGGCCTCGGCCCGCCGGGCGAGGTGGAAGGCGGCCGCGACTCTCGCCGCCTTGGCGGGGCCGATGCCCGGTACGGTGAGCAGCCGATGCGGGTCGGAACGGCCCAGCCTGTCGAGGTCTCCACAGTGATCGATGACTTGTGAGGCCAGATCCAGGGCGCTGGAGCCGCGGAACCCCGAGCCGAGGAGCACGGCCAGCAGCTCCCGGTCCGCCAGGGCATTCGCACCCCTGGACATGAGGCGTTCGCGGGGCCGGTCTTGCTTGGACAAGTCTTTGAGACGCATCGGCAACCTCCGCGACTGTTCTATCAACGACGGCCGACAATTCCCGGTCTGCTTCTGCTAGTCGTTGATCGCCTACCGGTAGAGATTTCGGGTAAAGCGGATAAATGCCGGGCCGGCTTCGCAACGAGCACACAACGCTCACTTCCGAGACGTAGATGATGCTGCTGCTGTGCCTTCTCAGGAAGCATTTATCGCCATTTTTCGCGAGGTGGCCCGACTGCCCACAGTTTGGGTGATCTCGTCTACGGTGGGGAGCACGAAGTTGTGTTGCTCGGATCAGACGACCCGAGCGTTGTACAGCAGCACGCCCTCTCATCCCGGAGGGCGCTGGTCACGACGAACGTGCGCAGAAACGGTCGCGCATGGGCGGAGGCCCACGACAAGACGGCAGTCGACCGAAAGCCGATGCCTCAACCGGAAGTCTTACTGCTGTTTCAGCACTGCCGGGTTTCCCTGCGGACAGGCACTCGCCACCCGACCGTCCGCCTCGATCAGGTCACGCAACTCGCGCAGCCGGACAGGCGGTCCCCTTCCTGCCCCCCGTACCCGAGCTCTGGTTGCGCGCGGAGGGTGTGACCGCAGCCAGCTTCAACTCCGTGACCTGCCGCTCACGGAGGCACGGCGACGCGACCTCGCGCCGCGGAACCCCTGGCGATCGCATGGGCGCCCCTCCCGCCGGCGCGGCAATCAACCGTCAACAGCGGAAGCTGAGACCCGCGGGCATGTCGCGCCGCCGACACTCGCCGACGAAGAGCGTCCTCGGCGCTGCGACATCACAGGCGACGAATAGGCGGAGTGGGGGTGATGACTGCCTTGCTCGCCTTGGGCTTCGACGTACTGATGCGGAGTATGGATGGTGGAAGGCTCCGGGCGAGGAAATGGTGGGGCTCGCCCGGAGCCTTTCCGGGGGTCGGCTGAGCAGCTCCTACGCAGGCATGCTGTACGTCACCCGGAACCGGTCCCCGGGAATGACGATGTCGCTCGTCTCAACGGGACGATCGCCCGCCCAATGCGTACGCTCCACGTGCAGCACGTGCACCCCCGCCGACAGGTCAAGTGCGTCGCTCTCGGCTGGGCGGGGAACGCGGGTGCTGACGCTCTCGACGACCTCGGTGACCTTGATGCCGTGTGCGTACAGCCTCGCGAACAGACTGCGCCGCTCCTCCTCGGTATGCGGCGCGAAGTCCATCGGTTCGTACGAGGTGGCGATCTGGAGCGGTCTGCCGTCGCCGCGGAAGACGTAGTGCGTCTTGGTCAGCGTCGTGGTCTCCCTGATGCGGAGGCGGCGAGCGATCTCGGGCCCCGCCTCGGCCGGCTCGCTGTGCCATTCCCAGGTCACGCGTCTGCCCTGAGACTGCAGATCGGCCGCTATCGGGGCCGGATGGTCGAGGTAACGCCAACGGTGGAGCGGGGTCAGAACGGGGCGTTCCCTGACGTAATGGCCAGAGCCGACGCGGCCGATGATGAGACCCTCGCTCGCGAGCACACGCAGCGCATGACGAGCGGCTGTCTCGCCCACCCCGTATTTGCGGGTCAACTGCGCCCGCGACGGAATGGGCGCACCGGGGGGAAGGGTGCCGTCGGTGATCTGTCGCCGAATGTCTTCGACGACACGCAGGTAGACCGGATCTGAGGTGGCCACTAGTCCATCCCTGGGGGGTTCGTGTGAGGCGATGCCCCATGTTGCCGTATTCGGCAGGTAACCGACCGTCATCGAAGGCTGCTGGAGCCCCAACTTTGCGATGGCGGAAAATTATCGGAGAAAGTCTGTAACGCAGCCGTAAGGGCTCCCGATTCTCCGGTAGAGGTCGTCGATGTGTGTACCCCCGAGCACATATCGGCGGCCTCTTCCATTGCTCGTCTTGTCTGGCTGATCGGCGCAACCTGCTGTGACGTCGTGGAACGCGACGGCTACCTGCTCAACGACCGGCCCGGCAACCGTCTGCGCCGAACGGCCCGCGGTAATGTTCTGGTCCGATATGTCCTCCTCGTTCGTATGAAGAGGGGAAGCGTTCGACTCGATCTCATGGTCGAGAGAGCATGGCCTGAGAAGCCTGATTCGTCCTTGTTTGCTCCAACTGCGCCCATATGACTCTCCGTGAAGCCCGGGCCGGTGACGTTCAGCCTGCGCAACGTCCTTCCTGGTGCCTGTGATGCCGAGGAGGGACTGTCCGCATCGGACATCCATCTGTATAGATGGTGCAAGCCGGACGAGACGTAAGCCAGGATCGGGGACGTGTTTCAGGCCGCGCCCGAGGCGCCCTTCGGGATTTTGGGGCGAGGTCGGAGGGGTGGAGCTGAGCCGGGGCATTGAGGAGGCCCGCGAGGCTGGTCTGTGGCCTCTCCACGGGACACACCGGCGGCTGAGGCCGACGGGCGCCTGCACGGGCCGTTCACGGGTCGGAGATGCGAGGCCAGGACATGAGACCGGCTCTCTTCGTGGAGGGGCGATCGAAGGGGTGCGGAACAGGCTTGTCCTGGAACTCGCGCAACACCAACGCCGTCGCCCGGCCCGCGCGGTACCCCAGCCCCGGCGCGGTGCAGTCCGGCCGACCCCGGCTCGGCCCAGCCCAGCACGGTACAGTCCGGCACGGCGCGGTGCAGCACGGCCGACCCCGGCTGATTTCGGCCCAGCCGGCTCCACCCGGTACATCCCGGCCTAGCTCGGTAGAGTCAGGCACGGCACCGCACGGCACGGTGCAGGCCCGGCCCAAACGGGGCGCAGCCCCGGCCCGGTCAGTGCGGCCCGGTCCGCCAGCCCGACAGCAGCGCAGCGCGATCGGCCCGTCCCGGCGCGCTGCAGCCCGGCCCAAATAGGGCGCGGCCCAGCCCAGCTCAACCCTGCCCGGCCAAAGCGGCCCAGCCCAGCTCGACCACGGCCCTCCGACTACGGCCCTCCGACTACGGCCCTCCGACTACGGCCGCCCGACCACGGCCCAGCCCGACCGCGCGCAGCCCGACCGCGCGCAGCTCGGCCAAGGCTGGTCCGGCCCACCAGGGCCCGGCGCGACGACGGCGCAGAGCGGTCCGGCGCGGCCCGATGCAGTGCAATGCGGCCCCGGGAAGGTGCGACCCGCCGCCGGCGCACCTTTATGAGGGGGCGGCCGACGTCCGGCGCTACGGCAACCCTTGGACGGACCGGTCGGGATAGTGGATCGACCTGTTGGGGTAGCCCGGTTCGTACGGAGTCAGGAGCGGATTGCCCGAGCCGGGTGGTTTGTGAGCCGAGCCTCGGGGGAGCGTCCGCCGAAATGCCCGCGAAAGCGGGCAAAAAGCGGTTCCAGGCAGGCAAAGCGGGGTGGCGGCGTCCAATGGATTTCCGAATCCAGGTAGCGTTCGCACTATGGCATCGCCAACTGGAACCACCGATGCGCCCTTCGGCCGCATGCTGACCGCCATGGTCACGCCGTTCACCGCGGACGGCGAAGTCGATTACGGTGCTGTGCGTCGGCTCGCCACCTACCTGGTGGACGAGCAGCGCAACGACGGTTTGATCGTCAACGGGACGACCGGGGAATCCCCCACCACCTCGGACGAGGAGAAGCAGCGCATCGTCAGCGCCGTCCTCGACGCGGTCGGCGACCGCGCGGCCGTGGTGGCGGGAGCGGGCACGAACGACACCCGCCACAGCGTCGAGCTTGCCAAACAGGCAGCCCGCGCCGGCGCGCACGGGTTGCTCGTGGTGACGCCTTACTACAACAAGCCTCCACAGGAAGGGCTCTACCGGCACTTCACCGCCGTCGCCGACGCGACCGACCTTCCCGTGATGCTCTATGACATCCCGGGCCGCAGCGGTGTGCCGATCAAGACGGAGACGCTCATCCGGCTCGCGCAACACGAGCGCATCGTGGCCGTGAAGGACGCCAAGGGCGACCTGTTCGCCGCCAGCCAGGTGATGACGGCGACCGATCTCGCCTTCTACTCCGGCGACGATCTGCTCAACCTCGCCTGGCTCTCGCTCGGCGCTGCCGGGTTCGTCAGCGTGGTGGGACACGTGGTGGGTGCCGAGCTGGCACGGATGATCCGCCTGCACAAGAGCGGTGACATCACCGGAGCTCTGGCCGTTCACACCCAGGTCGCGCCCGTGGTGGACGGCATCATGCTGCGCGCGGGTGGCGCGATCATGGCAAAGGCGGCACTGAGCATGGTCGGCGTGCCGGTGGGCCCGGTACGGCTGCCGCTCGTGGACGCCACAGAACAGCAAATCGCCGAGCTGCGTGCTTGCCTGGTGGCCGGCGGGGTGAAGTTGACAGACGTATAGGAACGGGGAGGAACTGGCAGTTTTGTACAGACCATTTGATAGTGGGGGCCATGCATGAGCCATCCGCATCCTGAGCTTGGCCCCCCGCCGGCGCTGCCTGAAGGCGGCCTGCGCATCGTCGCGCTCGGCGGGCTGGGAGAGATCGGCCGCAACATGGCCGTATTCGAATACGACGGCCGCCTGCTGATCGTCGACTGCGGGGTCTTGTTCCCCGAACCCGACCAGCCGGGCGTCGACCTCATCCTGCCCGACTTCGAGTACATCAGGGACCGCCTCGACGACATCGAGGCCATGGTGCTGACACACGCCCACGAGGACCACATCGGGGCGGTGCCGTACCTGTTGCGTGAACGACGCAACATCCCTCTGATCGGTTCCAAGCTCACTTTGGCCCTGATCGAGGCCAAACTCAGCGAGCACCGGATCCAGCCGAACAAGCTGGAGGTCGTCGAAGGCGAACGGCACGTCTTCGGGCCGTTCGACTGCGAGTTCCTCGCGGTCAACCATTCGATCCCGGACGCACTGGCCGTGGCGATCAGGACACCGGCCGGCATCGTCCTGCACACCGGCGACTTCCGCATGGACCAGCTGCCGAGCGATGGCCGGCTCACCGACCTCGGCGGCTTCGCCAGGCTCGGCAGTGAGGGCGTCGACCTGCTGATGTCCGACTCCACCAACGCCGAGGTGCCCGGATTCGTCACCAGTGAGCGAGAGATCGCGCCGGTCATCGACGAGGTGATCCGCACCTCCGAGCAACGAGTCATCGTCGCCAGCTTCGCCTCTCACGTGCACCGCATCCAGCAGGTCATGGACGCCGCCGCCAAGCACGGCCGCAAGGTCGCCCTGGTCGGCCGATCCATGGTGCGCAACATGGGCGTGGCCCGCGACCTCGGCTACCTCAAGGTGCCACCGGAGCTGATCGTCGACTCCCGGGACATCGAGGAGTGGCCGCCGCAGGACGTGGTGCTCATCTGCACCGGTTCGCAGGGCGAGCCCATGGCGGCGTTGTCGCGGATGGCCAATCGCGATCACCCGATCCGCATCGCCCAGGGTGACACCGTGCTGCTGGCGTCCTCGCTCGTGCCCGGGAACGAGACAGCGGTCAACAAGGTGATCAACGGGCTGACCAGGTGGGGCGCCCGGGTCATTCACAAGGGCAACGCGAAGGTGCACGTCTCCGGCCATGCGGCCGCCGGCGAGCTCCTGTACGTGCTGAACCTGACCCGCCCCTCGAACTTCATGCCCGTGCACGGGGAGTGGCGCCACCTGCGCGCTCACGCCAAGCTGGCCGCCCTCACCGGCGTTCCCGACGACCACATCGTCATCGCCGAGGACGGGGTCGTGGTCGACCTGATCGACGGCAGGGCGAGGATCGCCGGCGCGGTGCATGCCGGCTACGTGTACGTGGACGGCACCTCCGTGGGAGAGATCACCGACACCTCGCTCAAGGACCGCAGGATTCTCGGCGACGAGGGATTCATCTCCGTGGTCGTGGTCGTCGATTCGGCCACCGGCAAACTCACCGCCGGCCCCGAGATCCACGCTCGCGGCTCGGGTATCGATCCTGCGCAGTTCGACGAGTTCATCCCGCAGATCGAGCGGGCGCTCGAGGAGAAGGCCGCCGATGGCGTGGTGGACATGCAGGAGATCCGCCGCGTGGTCCGGCGTACGGTGGGACGCTGGGTGAGCGACACCTACCGGCGCCGACCGATGATCATTCCTGTGGTGGTCGAAGTCTGACCACCCTGTCGGTACGGCAGACGTCACTCTCGTCTGCCGTACCGAGGTCATCCGCCTTCGCCGCACTGACGTCACCCTCGTCCGCCGCGCTGACGCCACTCGATTCTGTCGCAGCGACGACCTACGCCTCTGTCGTACGGACGTCACTCGCTCTTGCCGTACCGAGGGCAGGCCTTCGCCGCCATCCAGTGCTGATGGAGGTGTGCCGTCGAGACCGGCGGACGACACAGCGGCTCTGCCCCAGTTGGTCATGGCTGTGCAGGCATCGTGGGCGACCGTGCCTGAGGCCCCATCACCTACGGTGGGCAGCGCAGTTCTGCTGCCTGGGGCCGACGGCTCGTTACTGCTTTCCGCGGGCAACGCCCTCGCGCTGCTGTTCGTGAGCAGCGACAGGTTTTCATCCCGGTACGAGAGCGCCGGCAGAACCTCAGCGTGCTGAACCCTCCTCCGTCGCTCATGCTGCCGTGATCGCCGAGGCCTTCGCCGAACCCTGCGGGGACGCCACCGCGGCTGCGGCTGTCGGAGAACCAGCGAAACGACGCCTTGGCCAGGGGCCTGGATAGTTCCGAGAGGTGGCTTCCGCCAGGCGCAAACTGTCCACAGCAATCCCAGGAGACGCCGAAGGCCGCGCCAAACGCCCTGAACGCAGCGGTGCGCGGTTCCGGGTAGGGAGGACGGCCCCGCGCTCGCCGCCGGCTCTGGACGGCGGCGCGCGCCCGCTTCCCGGGGCATGTCGCTGGGAAGCGGGTACGGCCGTGAGGATGGTGGGTGCATGCAAAACCTCCCTTCGACGTCACCTCAGACGTCCGCTTCGATATGCCGCAAAGAGGCGCCCCGGCCCAGGTCAGACGTCCCTCCGGCGAATCGCCCAAGTGGCGGCGAGGAGGGGCAGGACCGCATAGGCGAGCAGGACTGTGGTGGCGGTCGCGGGTGACAGGAGAGAGCCGAACACCGAGGAGGCATTGCCGTCGCCGGTGATCTGCCGGGGGAGGGCGCCGATCATGACCGAACCGAGCCGCTCACTCCATGGCTCGGGGATGTTGCCGATGATCATCGGGATCACGTAGACGAGGCCGACGATGACCGCGATCGATCCGGCGGTGGAGCGGAGCAGAGCGCCCAGACCGAGCCCGAGCAGTGCGAACACCGGAACCGTGAGGCTGAGAACGGCCAGGATGGGCATCCTGTCCATGAACGGGTCGGCGTACGCACCGGAGAAGCGGTCGCCGAGCACTGCCCGGGACACGGCGTAAGTGCCGAAGACAGCGATCGGACCGATGATCAGGCCCACTGTGCCGACGGTGGCCGCTTTGGCACCGAGAACCGGCCAACGCCGAGGGACGACCGCGAGGCTCGTTCTGATGAGCCCCGTCGCGTACTCAGAAGTCACGACCAACGCGCCCAGGATGCCCAGGCACAGTTGAGGCACGATCACCAGGACTTCTTCAAGATCTGCGATGCGCGCGTCCGGGCGCTTGTCCAGCGGCGCGCTGTCGTACATCCCTGCGGCCATCACCGCAAGCGCGAGGCCCAGGAGGATGGTCCCCAGGCTCATGCCGAGGATCACGTAGGTGGATCGGACTGAGCGGACTTTCAACCATTCGGCGGTAAGGACACTCATGACGCCGCTCCCTGGCAGGCGGTGAGACGGGTGCGGTGCTCGAAGCCGTTTGGGGCTGTACAGGGGGCCGAGCGGCGGTCTTTCGCGGGGATCATGCGTTTCTTCTCCTGAAGCAGGTGATGGCCGATGGGAAGGGCGGCGTCGGGATAGGCGATGAGGACGGCGAGGGCGGCCCATGGCGGGAGGAAGCCGCCGCCGAAGCGGATCGAGAGGCGTTCGCCGGCCAGTTGCGGGATGAGGCTGGGCAGCAGGAATGTGGCGACGCGGGTGTTCCAGGGCGAGGGAAGGAAGCCACGATGCCAGGAGGACGAGGAACACCGCCGCGACGGAGGCGACGACGCCTGCCTTAGACCTCAGGGCAGTGCCGATGGCCAGCTCGGTGAGGGCCAGGGCGGTGACCGACATCCCAGAAGCCAGCAGCATCGGAAGATCGTCGGAGTAGAGGCCTAGTTGAACACGAGGTAGCGACGGTCCGCGATCACCGGCTCAGCGCATGAATCCTCAGGAGTGCCGCACTCGCCGACATGAAGCTCCCCAGGACGACGAGAGCGTTGTTGCCCAGGAATGACCTAGTGGCGTGCGGGACTGTGCCGGGGCTTGTGCGGATCATGTCAGCACGTACTCGCTGGGCACGGCCAGCATGCCCAGGACCGCCAGGTTGATCTGGATGAGTGGCAGGAGGCCCTCTTCCGGGTTCGGGGGCGTGCAGAACCCAGGGTGCTCGGCCAGGTTGCTGAGGTGGAACGTCCAAGCCGGGCCCAGAACCACCATGAGGACCGCCGTGCCTAGGACCTGACAGAGGGAAAGGCAGTGGACGCTGCTTGAGCCGCTCGGCGGAGAGGGCGGCCCTCATCTGGCTGCTCCGTACTGGATGCTGTCGGCCGTCAGGGCCATGTAGGCGTCCTCTAAGGACGGATAGCGACTGGTCAGGTCGGCGACCGTGGCCTCGGTGATGAGCCGGCCTCGGCCGACGATGACGATGCGTTCGGCGGTGAGGGCCATCTCGCTCATCAGATGGCTGGACAGCAGGATCGTCCGGCCCTCGGCGGCCAGGGAACGCATGAGGTCGCGGATCCAGCGCACACCGTCAGGGTCGAGGCCGTTGACCGGCTCGTCGAACATCAGCACACCGGGATCTCCCAGCAGCGCGGCGGCGATGCCCAGCCGTTGCTTCATCCCGAGAGAGAAACCGGCCACGCGTTTTCGCGCCACACCAGCCAGGCCCACCTCCTCCAATACGTAAGCTACACGCCTCGGGCCGATGTCGTTGGTGCGGGCCAGGGCGAGCAGGTGGTTGTAGGCACTGCGGCCACCCTGCACCGCGCCGGCGTCCAGCAGAGCGCCGACCTCGTGCATAGGCTTGCGCAACGAGGTGTAGCGGTGGCCGTTGATCAGCGCCTGCCCGGAAGTGGGGGCGTCCAGGCCCAATATCAGGCGCATCGTCGTCGACTTGCCTGCGCCGTTGGGGCCCAGGAAACCGGTCACATGGCCGGGCTCGACGTTGAAGGTCAGGTTGTCGACGGCGAGAGTGCCGCCATAACGCTTGGTGAGGTGCTGAAGCTCGATCACGGCGTGAAGCTTGCCGGACGGCGGGCGGCAAGCGCGTCGGACCACGGTCCGAACTTCAAGGTCAGACCCCGGGTTGATGTGCGCACGCCGCCGCAGCGGCTACGGTTCCTCGCGTGGACGAGAACCCCGACAGGGTGAGCAGCAAGGACCGCGGCCCCTTCTTCGCCAGAGGCCTGGGGCGCGGGCAGTTGGTCATGCTCGACCTGGTGGCGGGGATCGTCATCGCCTTCGTGTTCCTCACGTCCGCGGCCGCTGCGGCGCACCTTCCGCCGTGGGCGAAGGTCGCACTGCCGCTCGGGCTCGGGTTGCCCTTGGCGTTGCGGAGGGTGTGGCCGATGCCTGTCTTCCTGTTCACACTGGCGCTCGCGGTCGTAGCTCAGATCACGGGCGCCGTCACGTTCTCCTACTTCGCGCCCGCGTACGCGCTCTACGTGGTCGCGCTGAACGAGCGAGCCGGCAGCCTGGTGCCGGTCTCGGCCATCGGGTCGCTGAGTCTGTTCACCGTCGCGGGGTTGGTGGTGGCGGGTACGCCGCAGACCGTCCCCTCATGGGTCGTGAACCTCGACGAGCCGTTGATGGGCATCGCGGCGCTAGGCGGCGCCTGGACGATCGGCAGAGCCGTGTACGAGCGCCGACTGTACGCGGCGCGCAATGCCGAGCGACTGGCTGCGCAGGCGGTGACACAGGAACGGCTGCGCATTGCCCGAGAACTTCACGACGTCGTCACGCACAACGTGGGCTTGATCGCGGTCAAGGCCGGAGTGGCGAATCACGTGATCGCGACCAGGCCGGAGGAAGCGCGGGACGCCTTGCGCGTGATCGAGACCGCGAGCCGCGGCGCCTTGATCGAGATGCGGCACTTGCTCGGGATGTTGCGATCGACTTCTGATGCGGCGGATCGAACCCCGGCCCCAGGGCTTGCTGGGCTGGACGGTCTTGTCCGACAAGCTCGGTCCGCAGGAATTGAGGTGCAGTTCGAGGCGCGCTTCCACGCTGCCACGGGGAAGAGGAGCGTGATCGGAAGCCCGAGCGAAGACCAGGACGATTCGGATGGACAGCACGTCGGTGGCGATGAGCTTGTCGGTCGAGATGCTTCAGGTCGAGGTGCTGCCGGTCGAGATGACGATGACCGGGGCGTCGAGCGGCCCAACGGCATCGATGGCGTCGACCGTGGCGGTGCGCGGCGTAATGGCGCGGGCCGTCGTAATGGCGCGGGCCGTAACGGCATGAGCGGTGCCACGGCTGGTGGCTCTGTGACTGATGACAGTACGGCTCGTGGCGCTGGTGGAGACGGCGCTTCAGGTGACGGTGGAGGGGCCGAGGGTGTACGGGTCAACGGTGCACCAGCTGGCCCCGCGGCTTCTGGGCCCGCGGCTTCTGGGCCCGCGGCTTCTGGACCCAGGGCTTCCGGACCCACGGCTTTCGGTACCACGGCTTCTGACACCGCCGCCCTAGGCGCTGGTGCTGATGGCGTAGCTGTTAGTGGTGTCGTGTCTGGCGGCGAGGGCGTTGGTGACCACGGAGTTGGTGGCGGGGGCATTGGTGGCACTACCACGGCCGCCGGGTCTTCAGTAGCGCGATTGCCTGAAGGGGTCGAGCTGGCTGTGTACCGGATCGTGCAGGAGGCGCTTACCAACGTGATCAAGCATGCCGCGCCGGCACGGTGCCGGGTCTCCGTTCTGGGTGATGGAAGGGACGTGAGGATCGAAGTCGTCGACGACGGTCCGGGCAGGAGAACGCTGCCCTCTGCAGGGGCCGGTCATGGGCTGATCGGTATGCGAGAGCGGGTGATGATGTACGGCGGCGCCTTTGAGGCCGGAGGTCTGCCTGGACGAGGATTTCGGGTATTCGCACGCTTGCCGTACGGGGAGGAGGTCACGTGATTCGAGTGGTCATTGCCGACGACCAGGCCTTGCTCCGGGGCAGCTTCAAGGTGCTGGTCGACTCCGAGCCGGACCTCGCTGTGGTCGGAGAGGCGGCCACCGGGGCGGAGGCGGTCGCGGTAGCCCTGAGGCAGAAGCCAGACGTAGTGCTGATGGATGTACGAATGCCGGAGATGGACGGTATTGAGGCCACGCAGCAGGTCAGAGAGGTGTCTCGGGTTCTGGTTGTAACCATGTTCGACTTGGATGCGTATGTTTACGATGCTCTGCGCGCAGGGGCGAGCGGGTTCTTGCTCAAGGACACACCTCCCGCCGAGCTGCTGGCTGCCATTCGAATTGTGGCCGGCGGAGAAGCGCTGCTGGCTCCCACAGTCACGCGGCGGTTGATTGAGCAGTTCGCTCGTAGTCCGGTGTTTCCCCAGGTGAAAGGGCTGAATGGGGTCACGGAGCGGGAGCGCGAGGTGCTCCTGCTGATCGCGCGTGGATTGTCGAACGGGGAGATCGCTCTGCATTTGCAAGTGAGCTTGGCGACGGTGAAGACGCACATCACCCGGCTGCTGGCCAAGTTGGAGGCTCGGGATCGGGCGCAATTGGTGATTGCTGCCTACGAGAGTGGGTTGGTCTCTGCCGCGCTATGAGCGGCCGAGGGGTGACGTTGTTAGGGCATGTCGATAGCAAGGCAAGTATGTCGTAGTAGTCCGGATGCGGTTTGCGGGACCGTATATCGGTAGTGCTTGGCTGTCGCTGGTATGACTGGGCGGTTGGGGCAGTTCGTCGGACTGGCGGCTTTGCGACTTTAGAGCCCCCTATTGATGTATTGGGTGATGGCGCTTTGAGTATGTGCCCCCGATGGGGTCGAGGGCACTGATTTCGGTTAGGATTCGCCGTTTTCCAACAGGCGGTCGAGCCGGATGCCCAGGTCGATCATCTCGCAACGGAGTGAGTCGAGGGCTCGCACGAGGTCGGAGTGCGAAGTTTTGAGATAGTCGTTGAGCTGGCAGCGAACGCCGGCCACCTCGTCGCCCCACGCTGCGAAATCTTCGGCTACGTCGGCTCGGAGTTCGGCGATGTCCGTTCGGAGGGCGGTGATGATACTCACGGTTGCCGTGCGGTCAGTGTCGGCGATCATGCACGCCTCCAGAGCCTCAACACGCAGTTTCAGACCGAGGATCTCCGTCTGCACGTCCACGCATTCCTACCTTTGCGGTAGTCGGGAGAGACGTCGGCCTCTCATGGCCGGGTCTCGCTTGCTGTTATCCATGGTCGCAAGCAGTTGAGGGTGCTGTGGCACGAGCGGTCGGCGGCGGGAGTGGGTTTGTACTTCTGCGTGTTGAGCCGTTCATCCCGGAGCCCCAGCATGTCCGATTTGGCCGGAGTTTCGGGGGGAAGAAAACTGCCCCTGAGGACAGCTGAGTCATGGCCGTTTTGCCTGTTATGCGTGGAGTGTGAGTGTAGGGGTGTGGTGGAAGCGTTCGCCGGGGTTGGCTGCGGATGTGGGAGATGAGGGCCGGGCCGGTGCGAGGGGTTCCGGTAGGGGCGGTTGTCGTCCTGGCGGAGATGGCATCGCCCCTTGATGGAATCTGTGTCTAACGGTTTCAATGATCGATAGCGACGCTAGTTCCCGCGATGGCTCTTGGTGCGTTTGTATACTGGTTCGGGCTGCTGTGGCTGGCTGGTATTCTTGACGCAGAATCGAGTGGTGCCGAAAGGGCTCGGGGAGTTATCAGTGGGGCCTGATATTTTCCCGGCTTGGCGTAGGGCATGGTCGCAGATAATACGGTTAAGTTCGGCGTTCTGATGACTGTGGTCACATGTCGATTGGATCTGGCCATATCCGGTCGCTTTGGGTGATGCTGCTTAGTCTGGTCCGTGTGGGGCAGGGGTGACTGCTATGGCGATGACGATGAAGAAAGCACTGCTGCGGACTGGTGTGGCCAGCGCTGTAACAGCGGTCGTGGGATCAATCGGAACGAATCCTCGTACTCGTTGGTATCGGCGGCTGCGGAAGCCTGGCTGGCAGCCACCGGCGCAGGCGTTCCCACTGGTGTGGACGCCGCTCTATGCGCTCATCGCGTTCGGGGGAGCGCGGGCGCTGTCTCAGGGGGACGGGCAGCAGCAGAAGGCGGTCGAGCGGGCTCTGGCTGGAAATTTGGCACTCAACGCGACGTGGTCTGCGATCTTCTTCCGGGCGCGTTCGCCTCGGTGGGCGTTGGCCGAGATAGCGGCGCTCAACGTCTCTAACGTCGTGCTCGTCCGGCAGGCTATGAAGGTCGATCGCGTGGCAGGGATTGTCCTGTTGCCTTATGCGGTGTGGACTCTGTTCGCGACGGCTCTCAACGCTTCCATCGTTCGGCGTAATCGCTGAGTGCTGGGGATTGAGCTGGTGGTCTGACTCGTGCAGTGCGGCGGGCGGGTCTGTCGAAAGCGCCGAGACGGTTGTTGGGGGCCTCGTGTGCGCTGGCGGTGGGATGCCTGCGGGACCGGGCGATTCAGCCGATGTCGGCATCGGGGCTGAGTTCACCTGGGGGCGAGCTGACCTGGAGGTGAAGTCGGCTGGGTCTACACAGCCCCGCGGGAACTGGCCTCGCCAGTGGGAACCGGCCTCGCCAGTGGGAACCCGGCCTCGTCAGTGGGCATCGGGCTCGCAGTGGGCATCGGGCTCTGAGGGGTTGCAAGGCTTGAGGGGGCAGGGCCTTGTACGGGGGGGCCGGGTTGGGCGGCGGATATGCGGCCCGGTGAGTCGCTTCTGATCTGATGGGCTGTCGCTGGCGCAGGGCTGTTCTTTGGTGCACAGGGGGCGGACTGAAGTCGATGTTCCGGTCTGCCTTCGGAGGCGGCTGGTGGTGTGGTTGTGGTGTGTCTAGGGGAGTGGCGTCTGGGTGCACGGGGGTTTGGGCTAGGTGAGTTGGCGTAGGGCCTCGGTTAGGGCTGCCAGGCGGGTGGGGGAGGCCAAACCTGCGTGGTACAGGTGGAAGTCGGTGGCGCCGGCCTTGGCGTACGTTCTGATGTGGTCGGCCAGGATCGATGCGTCCGCTGGGCGTGGGGGGAGCGCGAGGACGTAGGCGCCTACGCGCTGGGTGGGCGTGGTCAGGGTGGTCAGGTGAGTCAGGCGGGGCGCGTCCTGGCTGGGATCGCCCCAGCAACTGGCTATCAGGACGTCGGCGGCGGGGTCGCCTGACGGGAGAGCGGCGAAGGCGCCGGTTGCCCAGGGGTCCGGGTTGGCGTGCAGGGCGATGGGGATGTTCGGGGCGAGTTCGCGGATGGTCGTCAGGAGGCGGCGGCGCAGGGCTGCGGAGAGAGCGACGCGGGTGGTGCGTACTTCGTCGGCGAGGGGACCGAGGGCTTCTTCCACGGTGAGGAAGTCGAAGGTCGGGAGGGTGCGGTCGAGGACTGCGCGGACTCTCGCTTCGGTGGGCTCCGGGTGACGAGGGGCGCAGGATGTGCAGAAGCAGAGGGAGAGCAGGTCGGAGTCCACGGAGGTCCAGTCGGCGCCGGACGTCTTTTCGTGGACGCTCAGGTGGCTGAAGCCCATTGGGCCACAGGCTTCCAGGATGAAACCGTCAGGCGCGGCGAGCGTGAGGATCTCCCTGACGAGGTGGTCGCAGTAGTCGAGGACGTCGTCGTGGGCGGGGCACAGCGCGTACGGGTACGGGTCGCCGAAGGCGTTCCGGACGATCAGATCGGGGTTCGCGGCGCCTAGTCGGGAGTTGTGGGTCAAGACCGTCCAGGCGTGAACCTGGAGGCCGACCGCTTTGAGGGCGTCCCTCGCCTGCAGGAAGGCGTCGGCCGGTGTCCAGGTCGGGGACGCCGGGCGTAGGCGGGACCAGGCGGATGGCCGTACCGGGAGGTAGAAGGCGGGGTACGGGGCGTCCAGGACGCGGTGTGACGGGTGGTACGGAGTGGCGGCCCGGGTCGAGTGGTAGCTGGCGGCCAGGGCGATCGCGTCCACGCCGAGCGCGGCGAGGCGGTCGGGTGCGGACGGGTCGCCGACCACGTCCCAGGGGTAGACATATGCGATGTTCATGGGACCCACTCGGCTCCTGACGGATGAGGCGGCTGCTGCTGTTACGTGGTTACTGCTTGGCTTTGGCTGGCTTGGTCTTGAGGGGACGGCCCGGCCCAGGTAGGGCGTTGCGCGGTGCGGCGTTCTGGGTGGTTGTGCACGGCCCTGGTAGGCGGCTGCGTGGGGGTGGTGTGTCGGGAGGGTGTGCGGAGCGGCGTGCTGATCGGTTGTGGGGACGGTGTGTAGGGCGGTTGTGCATGCCTTGATGGGCGGCTGTGCGGGCGGTGTGCCGGGAGGTCGTGCTGGGCGGTTGTGGGGGCAGTCGTTGGGCCGCTCTTACTAGGCAGCGCGATGGGCGGCTGTGTTGAGGGGTGGGTGGTGGCCTGGTGGTCGGGGCGGTGCTGTTGAAGCGGTCGTGCGACTGCCTTGGCGGGGCGGTCGTTATCAGTTGATGGTGGTGACGACTGTGGTGGCTGTCCTGGTGGTGCTGCCGGTTTCGGGCGCAGGATCGCCGGTCGGTCGGGGCTGCTGTGGCGGGCAGCTTTGATGCGGCGGTTGTTTGGGCTGGGCTGGATGAGTGGAAACGGCGGTGGGAAGGGGGCGTTCCCGGCGGGCGGTTTGACAGTTAGAGGTGGGGGAGGGGGTAGGGAGGAGCAGCGGGGCGGGAGTTGAGTGGGGAGGTTGGGGGTTACCAGCGGGGGCGGGTGGCGGAGAAGGTTGGGTCGAAGCGTTGCATGTACGTCGTGTCGTCCCGTGCCACGATTCCGCACTTCTCGTACTGCTCGTGCATGCGGGCCAGCGCGTCCCGGTCGAGTTCCACGCCCAGGCCGGGGGCGGTGGGGACGGGGACGGCGCCGTCGGTGAAGCGGAGTGCGCCGGGGGCGATCACGTCCTGGCCGTCCTGCCAGGGGGTGTGGGTGTCGCAGGCGAACGTGAGGTTCGGCGTGGCGGCGGCGAGGTGGGTCATGGCGGCCAGGCTGATGCCGAGGTGGGAGTTGGAATGCATGGACAGCGACAGGCCGAACGTCGCGCACAGGCTTGCCACGTGGGAGGAGCGGACGAGGCCGCCCCAGTAGTGGTGGTCCAGCAGGAGTACGCCGATCGCGCCGGCGGCGATCGCGGGGGGCAGGTGGTCGGGGGTGACCACGCACATGTTCGTGGCGAGGGGCATGGGGACGGAGGCGGCGACCTCGGCCATGCCGGAGATGTCGGGAGTGGGGTCCTCCAGGTACTGGAGCAGGCCGTCGAGTTCGCGGCCCACGCGGATGGAGGTCGCGACGCTCCAGGCGGCGTTGGGGTCGAGGCGGAGGGGCACGCCGGGGAACGCCTCGTGCAGGGCTCTGATCGCGGCGATCTCCTCGTCCGGCGGGTAGACGCCGCCCTTGAGTTTGATCGACTTGAAGCCGTACTCCTTGATGAGGAGGGCGGCCTGCTCGACGATGCCCGCCGGGTCCAGCGCGGCGCCGAAGCGGTCCGGCTGGTCGCCGGGGTGGCCGGCCCACTTGTAGAACAGGTACGCGCTGTAGTCGACGGCGTCGCGGACGCGGCCGCCGAGCAGGTCGACGACGGGCACCCCGGCCGCCTTGCCGCGAATGTCCAGGCAGGCCACCTCGAAGGCGGCGAAGACCCGGTCGACGCTCTTCTCCTTGGTCGCGACGCCGGTCAGGCCGTGCAGGTCGGTGACCACGTCGCCGACGGCGGCGGCTATGCGGGCGTACATCTCGTTCGTGGCGTGGACGTCCAGCCCGACCAGGGCCTGCGCGCACTCGCGCACCTTGCCGAGGTGGCCGAGGTCGCCGTAGGTCTCGCCCAGCCCGGTCAGTCCCTCGTCCGTGACGACCTCGACAATGGTACGGAGGGCCCATGGTTCGTGGACCCCGGCGGCGTTGAGGAGGGGTGGATCCCGGAATGCGACTGGGGTGACGTGGATCTCCCTGATGATCATCTCGACCGCCGTCCATATATGTGAACAAGAGACAGATTTGTGGACAAGTATCCAGAACTGTAAGAATTGGGCTGAAGAAGTGTCAAGACTCCGAAGGGCCATTCGATGATCTACGGACACGACCCCAGGACCGGCCAGACCGTGGGCGACGCCCTGCCAGAGACCGACACCGCCGGGGTCGACCTGGTCGTTTCCGCCGCGGCGGCCGCCGGGCAGGCCTGGCGGGCCACGCCGGCGGCCGAGCGGGCGCAGGCGCTGGAGGCCGTCGCCGACGCCCTCGCCGCGCACGTGGACGAGCTGTGGCAGCTCGCCGACCAGGAGACCGCCCTCGGCGAGGTACGCCTGCGCGGCGAGGTCGCGCGGACGGCGGGGCAGTTCCGGCTTTTCGCCGAGGTGATCAGGGATGGCGGTTACCTGGAGGCGATCATCGATCACGCCGACGCCTCCCTGACCCCGCCGCGGCCGGACGTACGGCGGATGAAGCACGCGCTGCCGGGCGTGGTGGCGGTGTTCGCGGCGAGCAACTTCCCGTTCGCGTTCTCGGTGGCCGGGGGCGACACCGCCTCGGCGCTGGCGGCCGGATGCGCGGTGGTCGTCAAGGCGCACCCGGGGCACCCCAACACCTCGGAGCGGGTGGCGAAGATCGTACGGGAGGCGCTGCCGTACCCGGATCTGCTGGGGCTGGTCCAGGGCATGGGGGCCGGGGCGGACCTGGTCCAGCATCCGCTGGTGGTGGCGGCCGGGTTCACCGGGTCGGTGGCCGGGGGTAAGGCGATCCAGCAGCTGATCGACGAACGGGAGACACCGATCCCGTTCTACGGTGAGCTCGGGAGCGTCAACCCGGTGGTCGTGCTGCCGTCCGCGCCCGTGGACAAGGTGGCGGCCGGGTTCGCGGGGTCGCTGACGCTGGGGGTCGGGCAGTTCTGTACGAACCCGGGGCTGATGTTCGTGCCCGAGGGCGACGAGCTGCGCAAGGCGCTCGTGGAGGCGGTCGAGGGGACGAGCGGCGGGCCGATGCTCGCCGAACGGATCAGGGACGGTTACCTGGGCGGCGTCCAACGGCTCGGCGAGCTGCAGCTGCTGGCCGAGGGCAAGGCCGGGGAGGGGAGCTGGGCCGTGACGCCGAAGGTGTTCACCGCTGACCTGGCCACCTTCGCGGAGAAGCTGCCGGAGATCGGGGAGGAGTGCTTCGGGCCGGCGTCGATCGTGGTGACGTACCGCGAGGTGGGGGAGCTGCGGGCGGTGCTCGAGCGGCTGGACGGGTCGCTCACGGCCACCGTCCACGGGACCGATCCGGACGAGGCCGGCGAGGTCGTCGAGGTGCTCGGACGCAAGGCGGGGCGGCTCATCTGGAACGGCTGGCCGACAGGGGTCGCGGTGTGCTGGGCGATGCACCATGGCGGGCCCTGGCCGTCGGCCACCACGGCGTCCACCTCGGTCGGGGCTACGGCGATCGAGCGGTGGCTGGCGCCGACGGCGTACCAGGACTGGCCGGAGGGGTTGCTGCCGGATGAGTTGAAGGATGGCAATCCGCTCGGGATTCCGCGGCGGGTGGATGGGCGGTTGCAGCTCGGCGGCTGACGACCGACAACTGCGCGCTGATGGCTGACGGCGCGCTCATGGCTGTTGGCTCAGGTGGTGCCCGGCCCACGCTGGCTCGTGGCCCGTGGCCGGTGTCGCGCGGCTCGTGGCTCGTGGCTCGTGGCCGGTGTCGCGCGGCTCGTGGCTCGTGACTCATGGCTGGTGGCCGGCGGCTGTTGATTCGGGCCCGCGTGCACGGCTCACGCCTGAGTGCTGGTGCCATGTGGCTGATGTCCTGTGGCTGGTGTCGCGTGGCTGGTGTCGCGTGGCTGGTGTCGCGTGGCCGGTGCCACGCGGCTCCTGTCAGCTGACTGGTGTCGGCCGGCTCCTGTCGGGTGACTGGTGTCGGGTGGTCGTGCCGCAAGGTAAGGGCTCCTGCTCCACGGCTCCTGCTCCACTGCTCCTGGGGCGGGGGCGTGGTGAAGGGCCATGGGTGAGGGCGGTGGCTGATCGCCGGTGGCTGGTGGGACGCGGCTGGTGGTGACAGGGCGGCCGTGGTTGGAAGGGGTGCTGGGGGAAACGGGAGGCTGGGGAAGAGGTGCGGGGAGGGGGCGGTGGAGGCAGGGCCGGGGGAGGCGGGTCAGGCGCCTGCTATTTCCAGCCCTGCCCCCACAATCCGCTCAAGCCGTTCCACATGCTCCACCGACGGATCCACCAGCGGCGCCCGCACCCCGCCGACCTCCAGCCCGCGCAGCCGCACCCCTGCCTTCACCAGCGACACCGCGTACCCGGGCACCAGGTCGCGCAGCTCCACCAGCGGCAGGTAGAACCCGGTCAGCAGCCGCTGCACCAGCGCCTCGTCCCCGGCGGTCAACGCCTTGTGGAAAGCGATCGCGATCTCGGGCGCGAACGCGAACACCGCGCTGGAGTACAGCGTCACCCCGAGCCCGCGGTACGCGGGCATGGTGAACTCGGCGGTCGGCAGCCCGTTGAAGAAGGTGAAGTCCCGGTGGCCGGCCTCCCGCACCCGCAGGATGATCCGTTGGAGCAGGTCGAAGTCGCCGAGGCCGTCCTTGAGGCCGACGATGTTCGGCACCTGGGCCAGCTCGGTCACGGCCTCGGGGGTGAAGCGGGCGTTGCCCCGCTGGTAGATGATCACCGGCAGCTCGGAGGCGGCGACGGCCACGTCGCGGACGTACCGGACCAGGCCGGCGGCGGGGGCGTTGACGAGGTAGGGGGGCATGAGCAGCAGCCCGTCGGCGCCGCGCGCGGCCGCCTCGCGGGCGATCGCGCGGGCGGCGGGGAGCGTGCCGCCGGCCCCGCCGAGCACGGGCACCCGCCCCCCGGCGGCGCTGACGGCGGCGGTGACGGCCCGCCCGTACTCGCCGAGGTCGAGGGCGTTGAACTCGCCGGTGCCGCACGCGGTGAACACCGCTCCCGCCCCGGCCGCGACCCCGTCGGCGACGTGCCGGGCGAGCACCGCCTCCGCGAGCTCGCCGGCGGCGTCGAACGGGGTCACCGGGAAGAAGAGAACGCCATCTAGCCGCATCAACGGTCCTTTCCTAGCGGATGCCCTCCCGGCGGAGGGTGGCAGCGAGCTTGCGGGTGTGCTTGATCACCGCTTCGGTGACCCGTTCGACGTCGGCGGGCGGCAGGGCGGCGGGCATCGAGCAGCTGATCGCGTCCGTGGCCGGGATGCGGTAGTCGACGGCCACGGCCACGCAGGCCAGACCGGGCGTGCCCTGTTCGCGTTCGCAGGCCCAGCCCCGGGTGCGCACCTGGTCCAGCTCGCCGGTCAGTTTGCCCAGGTCGGTGATGGAGTGCTCGGTGAGTCCCTGGAGGGGGTCGGGGAGCAGGGCCACGACCTCGTCGTCGGTGAGCTGGGCGAGCAGGACCTGGCCGAGCGCGGTGACGTGGGCGGGCAGCCGCCGGCCGACCCTGGGGATGACGTGCGCGGCCTCGCGCGACTCCCTGGTGGCCAGGTAGAGCACGTGGGCACCGTCCCGGCGGGCGAAGTGCACCGTCTGCCCGATCTCGTCCCGCAGGTCCTCCAGGGTTTCCTGGGCGAAGGGCAGCGCGGGATCCTTGTCGAGGTACGCCGTCCCGGTGAGCAGCGCGTGCGGCCCGATCCCGAACGCCGAGCGGGCCGAGTCGGTCTCGACCCAGTTGAGCTCGACCAGCGTGCGCATGAGGGCGTGCAGGCTGCTGCGCGGGAAACCGGTGCGCTGCTGGAGCTCCGACAGCGTCAGGGTCTCGTGCGACTCCGCCAGCGCTTCCAGGATGCGTACGGTCCGCTCGGCGGACTTGACCAGCTGGGGCTCCATACTCGTCCCATCTCACTCCACAATGCCGACACATCCAGCATATGGGATAGCGTCCAGATACGTGGACGCTATCCCTTGACCGCTATCCCTTGATCGCCCCGCTGGTAAGGCCGCGCATGAACTGCCGCTGGAAGGCCAGGAACGCGATGATCGACGGCAGCAGCGCCAGCAGCGAGGCCGCGAGCAGCACCCCGATGCCGACCTCCTCGTCCGAGCGGAGCGAGCGCAGCGCGATGGGCAGCGTCCACATGGTCGACTCGGTCGCCACGATCAGCGGCAGCAGGTACTGGTCCCAGATCATGGTGAACCCGAAGACGCCGATCACGCCGAGCGCCGGCCGGCACAGCGGCACGATGATCGTGGCGAAGATGCGCAGCTCGCCCGCCCCGTCGATGCGCGCGGCCTCCTCCAGCTCGACCGGCACCTCCTTCATGAACTCGGTCATGACCAGGATCGAGAACCCCCAGGCACCGACGGGCAGGATCATCCCCGCGTACGTGCCGATGAGGTTGAGGTGCAGCACCGGCAGGTCGGCGAGGACGAGCGAGAGCGGGATCGCGATGATCTCCTCGGGCAGCATCATCGTGACCAGCATGAGCAGCATCACGACCGTCATGCCGCGGAACTTCTTGCGGGCCAGCGCGTACGCCGCGAAGACGCTCACCAGCATCTGCAGCAGCAGCCCGAAGCCGACGACCACGAACGAGTTCAGCAGGTAGAGGTAGACGTTCTTGTCCCCGGCCTGGATGAAGTTCTCCAGCGTGAACTCGTCCGGCCAGAGGGTGAACGAGGTGGGGTCGAGGGTCTTGCTGAACGCGCTGACCAGCAGCCCCACGAGCGGCCCCGTGAAGGCCACGACCATGAGCCCGTAGACGACGAAGCGCGCGGCGACGGCGAGCGGGCCCTTGCGCGACTCCAGCCCCAGTGCGCTGTCGAACCTCATGACGCCTGCCTCCTGCGCATCAGCTGCACGATCACCGTGAGCACGAGCGTGGCGAGGAACAGCACGATCCCGCCGGCCGAGGCGACGCCCAGCTCGTTCTTCTGGAAGCCGAGCTTGTAGATGAGCGTCATCAGCACCTCGGAGGAGTTGTTCGGCCCGCCGTTGGTGAGCACGTAGACCTCGACGAAGACGCGCAGCCCGCGGATGGCCGCGAGCGTGAACAGGATCCAGAACACCGGGCGCAGCGCGGGCAGCGTGATGTGCCGCAGCCGCCGCCAGGTGGAGGCCCCGTCCACGGCCGCCGCCTCGTAGAGCGTGCGGTCCACGCCGACCAGCCCGGCCAGGAAGATCATCATGTCGTACGGGGTGCCGCGCCAGACGCTCATGAGCATGATCGACCAGAGCGAGGAGTGCTCACTGGCCAGCCAGGGCTGCGGATCGACGCCCGCCCAGCCGATGATCACGTTGAGCATCCCGTTGTCGGCCGGATGGAACATGATCCGCCACACCTCGGCCACCGCCGCCATCGTCGTCACGACCGGCAGGAACGCCGCCGTCCTGACGAACCACAGGTAGCGCGCCGGCCCCTCGACGAGCAGCGCCAGCCCGAGCCCCAGCACGAGGGAGCCGATCGTGGTGCCGAGCGCCAGCACCACGCTGTGCCCGATGGCCGCGGCGAACAGGTCGTCGGTGATGATCGTGCGGTAGTTGTCGAGACCGACCCATTCGTCCCCGAGGAACGTCTGGACCTTGAACAGGCTCTTCCACAGGCCCACGACCATGGGGATGAACTTGAAGTACAGGAAGAGCAGCAGCGCGGGCGCCAGGAACAGCCAGGCGACCAGCGGCCCCCGCCACCGCGCCCGTCGGGCGCGGCGGCGAGGGGGCGCGGTGGCGGCTCCCGCCCGGGTCACGGTCGCGGTCATGACGCTTTCTGGCTCTGGAGTTCCTGGGTGAGCTTGGTGTTCAGCCCGTCCATGGCCGTCTTGACGTCCGCCGAGCAGTCGGCCCAGACGGTGTTGATCGCGTCGGCGGAGGTCTGCCGGATCGGCGCCCAGTTCGGCACCGGCGGCGCGTAGACCGCGAAGTCGTAGGACTCCTGGAAGACCTTCCAGCGCGGGTCCTGGCGTTCGGCGGCCATGTCCACGGTCCTGTTGACCGGCAGGCGGACGATGGCGCCGTTGGCGTCCTTGTTCATGCCGATCCGCTGGCCCTCGGGGGAGATCGCGAACTCGGCGAACTTCTTCTGCGCGTCCTGCAGCTGCGAGCCGGCCATGAGGTAGACGTTCTCGCCCTCGCCGAGGGTGCCGGGGCCGCCGGAGGGGCCCTTGGGCACGGGCAGGACCTCGATCTTGTCGGTGCCGACGCTCTTGACGAAGCGCGCGAGCACGTACGGGCCGACCAGGTAGATGCCGCCCTGGCCCTTCTCGAACACCTCGTGCGTGACGGTCGTGTCGTTGCTGACCGCGCCCGGGTTGACGGTCTTCGTCTTGCAGAACTGGTCCTGGAGGTACTGGACGGCCTCCACGAACCTGGGGTCGTTCGCGGTGGCGACGTACTTGCCGGGGCCGTTGGCCTTGAGGAAGTCGGCGCCGTTGGCGTAGATGAGGGAGGAGGCGTACCAGGAGGCGTAGCCGCGCTTGGTGCCGGCGGGGGCGACGAAGCCGCTGGTGTCCTTCTGGCCGTTGCCGTCGGGGTCCTTCTCGGTGAAGGCGACGGCCAGCTTGGTCAGGTCCTCCCAGGTCGCGGGCGGCTCCATGCCGACCTTCTCGCGCCAGTCCTTGCGGACGATCAGCGCGAACGCCTGGGCGGAGAAGGGCGCGGCGTAGAACTTGCCGTCGCTGCCCGCGGCGGCCTGCCAGGCCCGGTCGGCGAGGTCGCCGGAGCCGGATAAGCCCGCCTTGTCGACCTCCTGGAGCCAGCCCTGGCTGTGCATGTTGCCGAGTTGCGCGGTGTCGTTGATGACGATGTCGGGAAGCTGCCGCTGCGCGGCCTGCTGGTTGAGTTTGGTCTCGAAGTCGTCGAAAAGCGCGACGACCTTGGTCTTCACCCCGCTGGACCTGGTGAATGCGTCGGCGAGTTTCTGCGCCGTCTTGGCGGAGTCGGAATCGGGCGCCTGCCGGATCCAGATCTCCAGAGTGTCGTCGGTTGAACTCGATCCCCCGGAGCCGCAGCCGGTCACCGTTGCGGCGAGGGCCGCAGCGACCGCGACCCCCAGCAGACGACGTGACATCAGACCGCCTCCCGTTCACATACGTGGACATGAGTCGAAGACTTGAACTCGTGGCTGTGAACGTAACTAGCGCATGCTTCACGGTCAATATTCAAGTATGTGAATTTGGGTCAGAATCGTGTACACCATGAAGACATGCGCATTCTCATGACCGGTGCCGCGGGGAAAGTCGGCACGCTGCTCCGCCCCCGGCTCGCCCGCGAGGGTCGCGTCCTGCGGCTCTCCGATCTCCAGCCGGTCGAGCCCGGCCCGGGGGAGGAGCAGGTCGTCGCCGACCTCGCCGACCCGGCCGCCATGGCCGAGGCCGTCAAGGGCGTGGACGCCGTGCTCCACCTGGGCGGGCAGAGCCGCGAGCACCCCTGGGCCGACATCGTGCGGGCCAACATCGACGGCACGCAGGTGCTGCTGGAGGCGGCGCGCGAGGCGGGCGTACGCCAGCTCGTCCTCATGGGCAGCCACCACGCGGCCGGCTTCCACACCAGGCCGGCGGGCGGCGAGGACCTGCCGGACTACGCCTTCCCCCGCCCCGACACCTTCTACGGCGTCAGCAAGGTCGTCATGGAGGCCCTGGCCGGGCTCTACCACGACCGCTTCGGCATGAACATCACCGTCGTCCGGCTCGGCACCTGCAACGAAGGCCCGCTCGACACCCGCGGCCTGGCCACCTGGATCTCACCCGACGACCTGGCCCGCCTGGTCGAGGCCGCGCTGGTCGCGCCCGGCCTCCACGTGGTGTGGGGCGTCTCGGACAACACCCGCCGCTGGTGGTCGCTGAAGGAGGCCGAGTCCATCGGCTACGTCTCGCGCGACGACTCGGAGACGCTGGCGGCGCCCCTGATCGCCGAGCACGGCGAGCCCGACCTGTCGGACCCGGTGCACGACCGCGCGGGCGGCGTCTTCACACTGAAGGAGCTCGGCGGCCGCTGGTGACCGCCGACCATGGCAACCGGTTGCACGAACCTTGACGGGCAGAGCGGCAAAGGTCAAGGTTTGATCTGGCAACCGTTTGCAAGGGAGGACGGCGATGGCGGCGACGATCAAGGACGTGGCGCGCGCCTGCGGCGTGCACGTGTCCACAGTCTCCCGCACCTTCTCCGCGCCGCACCTGGTCAATCCTGCCACCAGGAGCCGGGTGCTGGCCGCGGCCGACGACCTCGGCTACCGGCCCAACCGGGCGGCCCGCGCGCTCACCACCGGGCGCACCTTCAACATGGGCCTCATCGTGGCCGACATCGCCAACCCGTTCTTCCCGCCGCTCATCAAGGCGGCCCAGGCGCAGGCCAGGGGCCGCGACTACCACGTGTTCGTGGCCGACACCGACGAGGACCCGCGGGTCGAGGAAGAGCTGATCAGGACGTTCACCAAGCAGGTGGACGGCGTCCTGCTGTGCAGCCCCCGCCTGTCCAACAAGATGATCGAGCGCCTGGCCGAGGACGTCCCGTTCGTGGTGGTCAACCGCCGCATCAAGGGCATGCCCGCGGTGCTCATGAACGTCGCCCAGGGCGCCAAGCTGGCCCTGGAGCACCTGGCCGGGCTCGGCCACCGCAGGATCGCGCTCGTGTCCGGCCCCATCGGGTCGTGGACCAGCAACGAGATGCAGGGTGTCGCCGCCGAGACGCCGGGGCTCGACCTCGTCTTCTTCGGCCCCAACCAGCCGACCGAGGGCGGCGGCCTGGCCGTGGCCGCCGACGTCGCGGCGTGCGGGGCGACCGCCGTGCTGGCCTACAACGATCTCGTCGCGCTCGGCCTCATCGAGGGGCTCGCCACGATGGACATCGGGGTACCAGACCAGATAAGTGTCATCGGGTTCGACGACATCCTGCCCGGCCGGCTCAACCGGCCGAAGCTCACCACGGTGGCCATGCCCGCCGTGGCCGCGGGGCGGATGGCGGTGGACCTGTTGCTGCAATCGGGGGGCGAGGGCGCGACGGTGACCCTCGACACCGCCCTCATAGTCCGCGAGTCCACGGGAAGGGCACAAAAATGATTTTCGGAACGCTGCCGTCCGGCGAGCAGGTGGAGCAGGTGGAGCTGTCGTCCGGACGGCTCCGCGCCGAGGTGCTGACGCTCGGCGCCGTCGTACGCTCGCTGGAGGTGTCGGGCCGCAACGTGGTGCTCGGGCTGGACACGCTGGAGGACTACCTCACCCGCAGCCGCTACTTCGGCGCGGTCGTCGGCCGCTACGGCAACCGCATCGCGGGCGGCCGCTTCACCCTCGACGGCGTCGAGTACACCCTGCCGGTCAACAACGGGCCCAACAGCCTGCACGGCGGCACCGAGGGCTTCGACTCCAAGGTGTGGGCCGTCGCCGACCGCTCGCCCTCCTCCGTCACGCTGACCCTGGTCAGCCCGGACGGCGACCAGGGCTACCCGGGCACGCTGACCGCGACGGTGACGTACACGCTGGAGGACGACGGCCTGCGCATCGACTACGCCACCGAGACCGACAAGCCGACCGTGGTCAACCTCACCAACCACTCCTACTTCAACCTCAAGGGGCAGGGCGAGGGCGACGTGCGCGACCACGTCGTACGCATCGCCGCCGAGCACTACCTGCCGGTCGACGCCGACAAGATCCCGACCGGGGAGCTGGCGCCGGTCAAGGGCACCCCGTTCGACTTCACCGAGCCGCACGCGCTCGGCGAGCGCATCGACGGCGGCTACGACCACTGCTACGTGCTCGACGGCGGCATGAGCGTCACGGCCGGCGGCCTCACCATGGAGGTCACCACGACCGAGCCGGGCGTGCAGTTCTACTCCGGCAGCATGCTGGACGGCACGGCCACGCCGTTCGGGCCGTTCGCGGGGCTGTGCCTGGAGACCCAGCACTTCCCCGACTCGCCCAACCAGCCGCAGTTCCCCTCCACGGTGCTGCGGCCGGGCGAGCGCCGGACCTCCACGACCACCTACCGGTTCACCACCTGATCGGGCCGAACGTGTAGGGGTCTTTGTACGGGTGTGCGGCGCGTCAGCGCGCGGAGTCCGGTGTCTCCGTCGTACCTTTGGCACCATGGCCACCCGTACGCCGAAAAGCGCATCCAAGGGGCCGGCGAAGCGGTCGACCCCGGCCCGCACGACGTCCGCGAAGCGGACGACGGCGTCGGCCGGGCGCCCCCGGCCGAGGACGGGCGCCTCCGGCCGCAAGTCCTCCGTCGCCCACCCCGATCCGATCAGCTGGGTCTTCACGATGATCGGCAAGCTGATCGTCGGGCTGTGGATGTTGTTCGCGGGCGGGGTCGGCAGCATGGCCCGCGCGCTCGGCAACAACGCCCGCGAGCTGGACCCGGCGCACCGGCGCGACGGGCTCGGGCTGGCCTGGCTCGCCGCCGCGATCGTGCTGGCCTCCATGACCTGGCGCAACGCCGACGGGGCCGTCTCCGGGGTGGTCAACGCGACCGTGCGCGGCGTGTTCGGCTCGCTGGCCTGGGCGCTGCCGCTGCTGCTCGGCCTGCTGGCCTGGCGTTACATGCGCCACCCCGACCAGAACGCCGACACCGGCCGCATGGTGATCGGCTGGGCGGCGCTGCTGGTCGGCGTGCTCGGCGTGATCCACGTGGCCAACGACACGCCGTACCCGGCCGGCGAGGGCCAGGGCATGGACAAGGTGTCGGCGGCCGGAGGCATGGTCGGCTTCATCGTCTCGGCGCCGCCGATGAGCATCCTGCCGTCGTGGATCACGATCCCGCTGCTGCTGCTCCTGTCGGCGTTCGGCGTCCTGGTGATCACCGCGACGCCGGTGCACCGCATCCCCGAGCGGCTGGCCGAGCTGCGGCACCTGCTCTTCGAGCGGCAGTCCGACCCGCTGCCGCGCGAGCCGAGCAGGAAGCGTCCCCGGACGAAGAAGCCCGCGGGCGACGGCGAGGGCGGCGACGGCGTCAAGCCCTACGACACGCCGGTGCTGTCGGAGAAGGACAAGGAGCGCGCCGAGCACTCGCCGGAGATCGTCCCCGGGCTCACCGACGAGGAGGACGCGGCGGTCGCCGCAGCCGCCGCGGCGGAGGCCGAGGCCGAGCGCAGGCCGCCGGAGCCGCCGCTGCCGACGCCCGCGCCGCGCAAGGTCGAGCAGCTCGTGCTGTCGCCGCAGGCGGGGCCGTACGCGCTGCCCGACCTGCAGTTCCTCAAGCCCGGCACCGCGCCCAAGCCGCAGACCAAGGCCAACACCACCGTGGTCAACGCGCTGACCAGCGTGCTGGAGCAGTTCAGCATCGACGCGCAGGTGATCGGCTTCACCCGCGGCCCGACCGTGACCCGCTACGAGATCGAGCTCGGCCCGGCGGTGAAGGTCGAGAAGGTCACCGCGCTCACCAAGAACATCGCCTACGCGGTCAAGTCCGCCGACGTGCGCATCCTGTCGCCGATCCCCGGCAAGTCGGCCATCGGCGTGGAGATCCCCAACGCCGACAAGGACCTCGTGGCGCTGGGCGACGTGCTGCGCTCGCAGGTGGCCCAGGCCGACCACCACCCGATGATCGTCGGCCTGGGCAAGGACGTCGAGGGCCGCACCATCGTGGCCAACCTGGCCAAGATGCCCCACCTGCTCATCGCGGGCGCCACCGGCGCCGGCAAGTCGGTCTGCGTCAACGGCCTGATCACCTCCATCCTCATGCGGTCCACGCCCGACGAGGTGCGCATGGTGCTGGTCGACCCCAAGCGGGTCGAGCTCAGCGTGTACGAGGGCATCCCCCACCTCATCACCCCGATCATCACGAACCCGAAGAAGGCCGCGGAGGCCCTGGAATGGGTCGTGGGGGAGATGGACCGGCGCTACGACGACCTGGCGGCGTCGGGGTTCCGGCACGTGGACGAGTTCAACAAGGCGGTGCGGGCGGGCAAGCTGCAGCCGCCGCCCGGCAGCGAGCGGGTCTACCAGCCGTACCCGTACCTGCTGGTGATCGTGGACGAGCTGGCCGACCTCATGATGGTGGCGCCGCGCGACGTCGAGGACTCGATCGTGCGCATCACGCAGCTCGCCCG
Organism: Nonomuraea bangladeshensis; assembly: GCF_039529455.1. Classification (NCBI taxonomy): domain Bacteria; kingdom Bacillati; phylum Actinomycetota; class Actinomycetes; order Streptosporangiales; family Streptosporangiaceae; genus Nonomuraea; species Nonomuraea bangladeshensis. The sequence continues at coordinate 699,568 of NZ_BAAAMV010000001.1, read as the reverse complement.
CGCGGCCGGCATCCACCTGGTGATCGCCACGCAGCGGCCGTCCGTCGACGTCGTCACCGGCCTGATCAAGGCCAACGTGCCCTCCCGGCTGGCCTTCGCCGTCTCCAGCCTTACCGACTCGCGGGTCATCCTCGACCAGCCCGGCGCCGACAAGCTGGTCGGCCAGGGCGACGCGCTGTTCCTGCCGATGGGCGCGAGCAAGCCCATCCGGATCCAGAACGCGTTCGTCTCGGAGAAGGAGATCGCCGAGATCGTCGCGCACTGCAAGGCGCAGATGCAGGTCGAATACCGCGAGGACGTGGCGGCGGCGCCGGTCAAGCGGGAGATCGACGAGGAGATCGGCGACGACCTCGACCTGCTGATCCAGGCGGCCGAGCTGATCGTGACCACCCAGTTCGGCTCGACCTCGATGCTCCAGCGCAAGCTGCGGGTCGGCTTCGCCAAGGCGGGGCGGCTCATGGACCTCCTGGAGAGCCGCAACGTGGTCGGCCCGAGCGAGGGCTCCAAGGCGCGCGAAGTGCTCGTGAAGCCCGACGATTTGCCCGGTCTGCTGGCCGACCTGCGTGGCGAATGACCCCAATGCGGGGGCGAGCGGCGTCAACTGGTTGAATAGGAACCACTACGGAGAGTCGTGGTGGGGGAACCAGACGCCATCGGGGAGGCGTTCGCCGTGCAGGAACAGCAGAGCATCGGGGCCATGCTGGCGGCAGCCAGGCAGTCGGCCGGGATGTCGGTCGCGCAGGTCAGCGCGGCCACGCGCATCCGCGAGACCATCGTCCATTGCATCGAGCAGGATCTCTACGACCAGTGCGGAGGCCCGTTCTACGCCAGAGGCCACGTGAAGGCCATCGCCGCGGCCGTCGGGCTCGATCCCGAGGCCGTCGTCCACCAGTACGACCAGGAACACGGCGGGGCGCCGGAGCCGGTGCGGGCCTCGGCCGTCTTCCAGGCCGACAAGAAGATCAACCTGCCGGAGCGGCGGGGGCCCAACTGGTCGATGGCGCTGGGGGTGGCGCTGGCGATCGTGGTCGTGTTCGGCACGATGCGCATGCTCGGGGGAGCGGGCGACCAGGTGCAGGTGGCCGGGGTGCGGCAGTCGTCGGCCCGGCCGAGCGTGCCGCCCAACACCCCCATCACCGAGTCGCCCAAGGCGTCGCCGTCGCGCGGCACGCGTTCGAAGGAGATGGTGACGCTGCGGATCAGGGCCAAGCGCTCGTCGTACGTCGGGGTGCACGACGCCGATGGCCACCGGCTCTTCTCGGGCACGCTCAACGCGGGCAAGACCTCGGAATGGCGGGCGCCGGGCAAGGTGACCCTGCTGCTGAGCGACGCCACGGCGGTGACGCTGCAGGTCAACGGCAAGAAGGTGAAGCGGCTCGGGGAGCACGGGGAGATGGTGCGCACCTCGTTCGAGGCGCCGAAGGCACCGGTCAAGCAGAAGGCCCGCTAGCCGTCTCCGGTGGGCCAGTGCATCGGGTGGTGGCCAACTCCCGATACCGTAGTGTTCACCATGTCATCCCGCCGCACCGCATCGCTGATCACCCTGGGCTGCGCCCGCAACGAGGTCGACTCCGAGGAGCTGGCCGCGCGACTTGAGGCTGCCGGTTGGCAGCTCGGCGACGACGACCCCGACGTCGTCGTCGTCAACACGTGCGGCTTCATCGACTCGGCCAAAAAAGACTCCATCGACACGCTGCTCGCCGCCGCGGACTCCGGCGCCAAGGTCGTCGCCGCGGGCTGCATGGCCGAGCGCTACGGAGGCGAGCTGGCCGAGGCGCTGCCCGAGGCCAGCGCCGTCATCTCCTTCGACGACTACGCCGAGATCGGCGACCGGCTCGACGACGTGCTCGCCGGCCGGTCGCTGAAGCCTCACACGCCGCGTGACCGCCGCACCCTGCTGCCCATCTCGCCGGTCGAGCGCGCCGCCGCGCCCAAGACCGGCATTCCCGGCCACGGGGACCTGCCGTCGGGCGTCGCTCCCGCCAGCGGGCCCCGCGTGCTGCGCAAGCGGCTCGACGAGAGCCCCGTGGCCTCGCTGAAGCTCGCCTCCGGCTGCGACCGGCGCTGCACGTTCTGCGCCATCCCGTCCTTCCGTGGCTCCTACGTCTCGCGCGTCCCCGACGAGCTGCTGGCCGAGGCCGACTGGCTGGCCCATCGCGGGGTCCGCGAGCTGGTGCTGGTGAGCGAGAACTCCACCTCCTACGGCAAGGACCTCGGCGACCTGCGGGCGCTGGAGAAGCTGCTGCCGCGCCTGGCCGAGGTGGAGGGCGTCGAGCGGGTGCGGGTCAGCTACCTGCAGCCGGCCGAGCTGCGTCCCGGGCTCATCGACGTGATCTGCGGCACCGAGGGCGTGGCCCCCTACTTCGACCTGTCCTTCCAGCACGCCAGCAACGGCGTGCTGCGCCGGATGCGCCGCTTCGGCGACCCCGAGCGTTTCCTCGGGCTGCTGGAGAGCGTTCGCGAGCGCGCTCCCGAGGCGGGCGTGCGCTCCAACTTCATCGTGGGCTTCCCCGGCGAGACCGAGGAGGAGTTCGGCGAGCTGGTGGGCTTCCTCGAAGCCGCGCGGCTCGACGTCATCGGCGTGTTCGGCTACTCCGACGAGGACGGCACCGAGGCGGCCGACCTGCCCGGCAAGCTGGCGCAGGAGGTCATCGACGAGCGGGTGCGGGTGCTCACCGAGCTGGCCGAGGAGCTGACCGCCCAGCGGGCGGAGGAGCGCATCGGCACCGAGGTCGACGTGCTGATCGAGGACGACCTGGGCGACGGCGGCTACGAGGGCCGGGCCGCCCACCAGGGTCCCGAGGTCGACGGCTCGGTGACCGTGCAGGGCATCGGCCTGGTCAAGGGCCAGGTCGTGCGCGCGGTCGTGGTCGACGCCGAGGGGGTCGACCTGATCGCGCGCATCAAGGCCGGTCCATGAAGAAGGACGAGCGCCGTGCGGTGAGCCCGTGGAACATCGCCAACATCCTCACGGTCCTCCGGTTGGTGCTCGTCCCTTTCTTCGTGGTCTGTCTTTTCCTGCCCGGCACCGGCTGGCGGATCGCCGCGCTGGCGGTGTTCGGCGTGGCCTCGCTCACCGATCATCTCGACGGTGAGCTGGCCCGCCGCTACGGCCTCATCACCGACTTCGGCAAGATCGCCGACCCGATCGCCGACAAGGCGCTGACGGGCGCGGCGCTGGTGTGCCTGTCGGTCCTGCAGGAGCTGCCGTGGTGGGTCACGGTGGTGATCCTGGGGCGGGAGCTGGGCATCACCGCGCTCAGGTTCGTGCTGCTGCGGCACGCGGTGATCCCCGCCAGCTACGGCGGCAAGGTCAAGACCGTGCTGCAGATCGCGGCGATCGTCCTCTATCTCCTGCCGATGGCGCCGGACGTGCTGCGCTGGGTGGTGATGGGGGCCGCGCTCGTGGTGACGGTGCTCACCGGCGCCGACTACGTGTTCCGGGCGGTCAGACTGCGTAAGGTGGCCAGGCGGGCACGCGGGGAGTGATCGACGATGGACGTTGCGGATGCGCTGGCGCTGCTGGAGCGGCGGGGGGCGACGCTGGCGGTGGCCGAGTCGCTGACCGGAGGGCTGATCGGGGCGACCGTCACGGCGGTTCCCGGGGCGTCGCGGGTCTTCCGCGGCGGGGTGATCTCCTACGCCACCGAGCTCAAGCGCGACCTGCTGGGCGTGCCGGGCGAGCTCCTGGAGCGTGAGGGGGCGGTGCACCCCGAGGTGGCGGCGGCCATGGCGCGGGGCGTCGCGCGGGTCTGCGCGGCGAGCTACGGGATGGCCGTGACCGGGGTGGCCGGGCCGGAGCCCCAGGACGGCCGGCCCGTCGGCACCGTGTTCATCGCCGTCGCCGGTCCCGGCGGACAGGTCTGGGGACGCGAGTTGAGACTTGAGGGGTCACGCGAGCGTATAAGGGTAGAGACGGTGCACGAGGTAGTTGATCTCCTCTCAAGTGTGCTACAGGCGAACATAGGGGAACATTCCGGATGATTACCGTGTTACGTCCCGAGCGAACATGCCTTGCACGGTCTGACGCGGTGTCGGTGGATACGGGTACGGTGGAGCTGTGAGTGAGGTCCGTGAGCCAACTGCAAGCACCGAGCGCCCGGCAGGCGGGCCTGATGAGTCGCGCGGCGAGGCACAAGCGGCGAGCAAGGGGCGGCGACGCCCGGTGATGACGGCGAGGAGTATGTACGAAGCGAAGAAGACCAATGTGCGGCACGATCCGATCGCGCGGGGCGTGGTGAAGACATCCGCGCCGGGGAGGGAGCGACAGATGATTCTGCTGCGTCAGCTGCTCGGCGATGTGCTGAGGCGGTTGCGCGTGCGCCAGGGACGCACGCTGCGCGAGGTTTCCACGCTGGCCCGTGTCTCGCTCGGCTATTTGTCCGAGGTCGAGCGGGGGCAGAAGGAGGCGTCGTCGGAGCTGCTCGCGTCCATCTGCGGTGCGCTCGGAGTGCCACTCTCGCAGGTGCTGCGTGAGGTGTCCGACCAGTTCGCGCTGGCCGAGCTCCAGGCTGCTCCCGTGCTCGCCGATGTTCCCGAGCACGAGCGACTGCCTCTCGCGGAGACGGTTCCCGGATCGATCTCCGATTCCGTGTTCCCCGAAGTCAAGGACATGGTGGCTGCCTAACGAGGCTGGCAGCCGGCACACCACAGGATCAGCCGTTCCTGTGGCTGCGATCCCATCTCCCCTCGGCTGATGCGGGTGCCGCATCGGCGACAGGGTCTTCCTGCCCTGCCGTAGACCCACGTCGCGTTCGCCGGGCGGCGATCACCTGTCGTCACCGTGCCCGCGTGTTCGAGGTTGGCCGCCAGCAGGCGCTGTGCCAGCGATACGAGCCCGCCCAGATCCTCGATCTCCCCGACCTTCCTCCACGGCCAGATCCCCCGCAGGAACAAGGTCTCGGCGCGATAGATCGTGCCGATCCCCGCCAGGTTGCGCTGATCGAGCAGCGCCTCCCCGATGGTCCTGCCGGGCGCCTCGCGCAGCCTCCGCACGGCCTCGTCCGGGTCCCAGTCGGGCCCGAGCAGATCCGGCCCCAGGTGGCCCACCAGCCGCGCCTCGTCCTCCGTCCGTACGAGGTCCACCATCCTCAGCTTGCGGCCGAGCGCCGTGCAGTCGCGGTTGGCCAGGATCAGCCGCACCTGGTCGCCGGGCGGCACCCGGGCTCCCGGCCCGACGATCCGCCAGCTCCCGTCCATGCGCAGGTGCGTGTGCACGGACAGGCCGCCCTCGACGCGGGTGAGCAGGTGCTTGCCGCGCGAGAGCGTGGTCAGCACCTCGCGGCCGGTCAGGTCCGCGGTGGCGTGCCGCGGCACGCGGAAGTCGGACCTCGTGAGCACCCGTCCGTCGAGCGCGGAGCGCAGGCGGGCGGCCGTGCGGTGGACGGCGTCTCCCTCGGGCATCCTTCCAGTCTAGGAACCCGTTCCCTGCGGCTCGGCCGTGGACGTGGTCGGGGGAGATCAGGAACGTCGCGCTCTGGTGCACCAGGCGCTGAGCCGGGAGGTCAGTCCCAGGCGGCGGGGTCGGCGGCGAGCTGGCGGACGCGGTCGGGCAGCGTGCCGGCGGCGACCTGCTCCAGCGTGACCTCCTCCAGGATGGCGCGCTCGGTGGCGCGCAGCGCGATCCACACCTGCTGCAGCGACTCGGCCGGCCCCCGGTAGCCGACGTGCTCGGGCCGCTCGCCGCGTACGTTGGCGAGCGGGCCGTCCACCGCTCGGATCACGTCGGCGAGGGAGATCTCGCCCGCGGGCCGGGCCAGGACGTAGCCGCCCTCGGGGCCTCGCTGCCCGCGGACCAGCCCGGCGCGGCGCATCTGGAGCAGGATGTTCTCCAGGTATTTGGGAGGCATGTCCTGTTCCTTGGCGAGCTCGCCCACGGTCGTCGGGCCGGCACCCGCGGCGGCGAGTTCGGCGGCGGCTCGGAGGGCGTAGTCGACACGAGCGGAGAGGCGCATGTTCTCGATTATCCCTCCTGGTCAACACTGGTTAGCCGCACGGTCGTCGGATGGGGCAGGTGATCCGAGGCCCGGCGTCGTCCCGCGCGCGGCCCTCCGATACGGTGATCATGAAGAAATCTCGCGTTCACCTGCGACGTCTCTCGGGAACGCGAGCGCTAAACTTCCAACAATCTTTGCGATTTCGCAGTGACCGATGCGAAGTGACCGATTCGCAGTGGACCGACGGTGGGGATTCAGCGTGGTGGAGCGACGCCCAGGTGTGCCCAGGCTGCTGAGGGAGATCAACGACCGGGCCGCGCTCGAACTGCTGCTGGCCACCGGTCCCATGACCCGCGGCCAGATCGGCGACCTGACCGGCCTGTCCAAGGTCACGGCCTCGCAGACGCTGTCCAGGCTGGAGGAGCGCGGCCTGGTCGAGGTCGTCGGCACCCAGGCTGGCGGGCGCGGGCCCAACGCGGCCCTCTACTCGGTGATCCCCTCCAGCGCGTACGTCGCCGGCCTGGAGGTTGGCCCCGAACGCATCTCCTCGGCCGTCGCCGACATCCACGGCCACACCATCACCGAGATCACCGTCGACCCGAAGGGCCACGAGGACCCGGTCGCCGCCGTGCACGAGGCCATCGTCAAGGCCTGCCGCGGCGCCAAGGTCGGGCTGAGCAGACTGCGCGGCGTGGTGATCGGCACCCCCGGCGTGGTCGATCCGCGCAGCGGCGACGTGCGCTTCTCCTTCGACCTGCCCGGCTGGCACGAGGGCATCCACGGGGCGCTCGCCGGCGACCTGCGGCGCGAGGTGACGATCGAGAACGACGTCAACCTCGCCGCCATCGCCGAGCGCGCCGACGGGGCCGCCCAGGGCGTGGACGACTTCGTGCTGCTGTGGGCCAGCCGCGGCCTCGGCCTGGCGGTCATGCTCGGCGGCCGGCTGCACCGGGGGCGTTCCGGCAGCGCGGGCGAGATCGGCTACCTGCCGGTGCCCGGGGTGCCGCTGCCGGAGGACATCCGCACCGAGCCGGGGCGGCTGCCGTCGCTGGCGGGCGGCCTGCAGTCGCTGGTCAGCGCCGAGGCGGTGGCCGAGCTGGCCCAGGGCTACGGCTTCGCGGCCAGCAGCGCCGGCGAGTGCGTACGGGTCGCGATGGCCGCGGGCACGCGGGGCGAGCCGCTGCTCGACGAGATCGCCCAGCGGCTCGCGCTCGGCGTGGCCGCCGTGTGCGTGATCCTCGACCCCGGCCTCGTGGTGCTGGCCGGGGAGGTGGGGCAGGCGGGCGGCGACGCGCTCGCGTCCCGGGTGGAGGAGGCCGTGGCCCGCATCTGCCCGGTCCGGCCCCAGGTGGGCACCACCACGGTGACCGAGGGCAACCCGGTGCTGCGCGGCGCCGTGCTGGCCGCGCTCGACCAGGCCCGCGAGGAGCTGCTGGCCTCCTGAGTCAGGCGGTCTGGAGGAGCTCCACGGCCGCCTGGGCGTTGGCGCGGGCGGCCCCGTACGTCGCGATGTAGGCGGCGCTGTCCGGCCGCCACACCGGCAGCCCCATCTCGATGACGGTCGTGTCCGGCCGGGCCGTCACCAGCGCCGAGACCAGGTCCCGGCTCGCGGGGTGGCGATGGGCGTCCTTGACCACGACGACCAGGGACCGTCCGGCGGCCTTGGCCAGCAGCGCGGACGCGTCGGCGGCCGACGGCTCGACGCGGACGACCTCCGCCTCGGGCAGCCACGGCCCCACGCCCCACGGCACGTCGCCCACGGCGATCGTCGGCGGGGTGTCCACCTCGACCACCAGGGGCTCGACCAGGGGCTCGGGGACGCCGCTCAGCCGTACGGCGCGGCGGGCCGCGTGCAGGCCCACGACGTTGCGCTCGGCTGGCATCTCGCGGTCCCCGCCGAACCACTCCCGCAGCGCGGCCACCCGCGCCGCGGCCTCCTCCAGCCGCTCGCCCGACAGGCGGCCCTCGCGCACCGCCGAGACGATCTCGGCGATGATCGCCTGCACGTCGTCGTAGACGGGCAGCGGCCCGAGGCACAGCAGGTCGGCCCCGGCCGCGAGGGTCAGCACCGCGCCGCCGGCGAGGCCGACGCTGCGGGTGATGGCGTGCATGTCCAGGGCGTCGGTGACGACCACGCCGTCGAAACCGAGCTCGCCCCTGAGGAGCCCGGTCAGCGCCGCGCCGGACAGCGTCGCAGGCGAGTCGCCCGTCACGGCCGGCACGGCGACGTGCGCGGTCATCACCGACTTCGCCCCCGCCGCCACGGCCGCGCGGAACGGGGCGAGCTCCCGCTCGCGCAGCACGTCGAGGCCCACGTCCACGACCGGGATCGCCAGGTGGGAGTCCACGCGGGTGGCGCCGTGGCCGGGGAAGTGCTTGACGCAGGCGGCCACGCGCAGCGACTGCAGGCCTTCCACGGCGGCCACGGTGTGCCGGGCCACCAGGGCGGCGTCCGCGCCGAACGAGCGGGTGCCGATCACCGGGTTGTCGGCCTCGGTGTTGACGTCCGCGCTCGGCGCCATGTCGAGGTTGATGCCGCAGGAGGCCAGCTCGGCGGCGATGGCCCGGTAGACGCTGCGGGTCAGCCCGGGGTCGTCCACCGCCCCGAGCGCCGCGTTGCCCGGGTACGGGCTGCCGACGTGGTAGGCGAGCCGCGTGACGTCGCCGCCCTCCTCGTCCAGGGAGATGACGGGCTCACCGGCTCCCCGCAGCGCGGTGGTCAGCTCCCTCACCTGGCCGTGGTCGGCCACGTTGAACCCGAAGAGCGTCACGCCGCCCAGGCCGTGCTCCAGCTCGCGCAGCACCCAGTCGGGCGCCTCGGTGCCCTGGAAGGCGACGAGCAGTGTGCCGGCCGCCAGGCGGCGCAGCCCCCGATCACTCTGACTCATGGCTCCTCATCAAGTGGAAGATGGGCAGTGAAAATGGGCAGGGTCGTGCACGGCGCCGGCGGCGCCGTGCGGGGATGTGCCGCGTCAGCCCTTGACGGCCCCGGCGACCAGGCCGGAGACCATGCGGCGCTGCACGAGCAGGAAGAAGATGACGACCGGGATCGTCATCAGGGTGGATCCGGCCATGATCGCCCCCCAGTCGACGCCCTTCTGGCCGATGAAGTACTGCAGGGCGACGGGCATCGTGTAGCCCTCGGACTCCGACATCAGGTAGAGGGCGAAGACCAGGTCGTTCCACGCGGTGATGAACGAGAAGATGCTCGTCGCCACCAGACCGGGCGCGACCAGCGGGAAGAGCACCTTCCAGAAGGTCTGCATGCGCCCCGCGCCGTCGATCCAGGCCGCCTCCTCCAGCGACTTGGGGACCGCCGCGACGAACGTGCGGAGCATCCACACGCCGAACGGCAGCGTCAGCGCGACCTGGGTGACGATCAGCCCGATGAAGGTGTCGCCGAGCCCCACCCGCTTGACCATCATGTAGAGCGGGATGAGCAGCCCCTCGGCCGGCAGCATCTGCACGACCAGCAGCACGACGAGGAACACGCCGCGGCCCTTGAAGCGGAAGCGGGCGATGGCGGTGGCCGACAGCAGGGCGAAGGCCGAGCCGATGAGCACCGTCCCGAGCGCCACGATGGCGCTGTTGCGCATGTAGAGCCAGATGGAGTTGTTCGCGACGCCCTCGGTCAGCACCCGCGCGAAGTGATCGAAGGTGAAGTGCGTCGGGAACGGGACGAACTCCGTGGTGAAGATCTGGTCGTTCTCCTTGAAGCCGGTCGCCACCATCCAGTAGACGGGGAAGACGGCGTAGAGGAAGACCAGGACGCCGGCCGTGTTGAGGAGGATCTTGCCGAGCCTCTTGCGGGCGAGCGGGGTCACATCTCCTCCTGCTTCACGATCTGCCTGACGTACACGACGGTGATCACGAGCAGGACGATCGTCAGGACGACGGAGATCGCCGCGCCCATGCCCAGCTTCTGCGGGGCCTTGAACGCCTCGGCGACCGCGTACATGGACAGGTTGTAGGCGTCGCGGTTGGTGTGCCCGTTCATCAGCGTGTAGAGCTGGCTGAAGACCTTGAAGTCCCAGATGATCGACAGGATCGTCAGGACGGCGAAGACGGGCTTCAGCATCGGCAGGGTGATCTTGGTGAACGTGCGCCACGGCCCCGAGCCGTCGACCCTGGCCGCCTCGTACAGCTCGGCGGGGATGCCCTTGAGCCCGGCCAGCACCGACACCGCGACGAACGGGAAGCTGGCCCACACCACGCAGAAGACCAGCGCGATGTAGAGGGGCAGGGTGTCGGTGAGCCAGGGGGTGCCCACCCAGCTCCGCTGCCCGGCGGGCGGCGCGGCCAGCCAGTCGGGCAGCAGGTCGAGCGCCCAGTTGACGATGCCGGCCTCGGCGTCGAAGAGCGAGCGCCAGATGACGCCCTGCGCCACCGGCGGCACCGCCCAGGCGAACATGCACCCGATCACCACGAACAGCGACATCTTCCTGCCGAGCCGGTGCAGGAGCACCCCGACGGCGGTGCCGACGATCAGCGTGAGGCTGACCGCGACGAAGGCGAAGGCCACGGTGTTGCGGAGCGCCGCCCAGAAGATCTCGTTGGACAGGACCTTCTCGAAGTTCTCCAGGCCCACCGGCTCCGGCGGCTTGGTGCCGCGGACCTGGGCCAGGCCCACCTTCTGGAAGGCCATGACCGCGAGCTGGAACATCGGGTAGAGCAGCAGCCCCGCGATCACCAGCAGGCCGGGCACGAGCAGCACGTACGGGATGCTCCACGCCGGCAGCCCGCTCGCCCGCCCGCGGCCGCTCTCCTTCCTGCGCCGGTGACCCGGGGCGGGGGAGGAGCCCCCGTCCCGGGCGACCGTAGTCGGGTTCGCCATGCTCACTGGTTCAGGATCTCTTCGAGTTCCTTGTTGGCGTCGGCGAGGGCGGCGCCGGCGTCCTTCTTGCCCTCGATGACGGCCCGCGCGGCGTTCTGCAGCACCATCTTGGTGGCGTCGGCCTCGGCCCAGTTGGGGTCGGCGGGGAAGGCGCGGGCCTTGGCGAACGCCTGTGCGAACGCGCCCTGCGCCGGGTCCTCCTCAAGCTTGGCCAGGCTGTCCGGGTAGACCGGGAGCAGGCCGCCCTCGCTGGCGTAGCGGTCGGCCCAGGTCTTGCTGGTGGCCAGCTTGATGTACTCCTTGCCGAGGTCGGCCTCCTTGGTGCCGCCCCACAGCGCGATGTCGTTGCCGCCGAAGAAGGAGGGGGCGACGCCGCCGGTCTTGGCGGGCAGCGGGAAGAAGGCGAGCTTGTCGCTCTTCAGCTTGCCCTTCGAGTCCTCCTCGATGCCGGGGAGGTCCCAGCCCGCGGTGAGGTACATCGCGACCTTGTTGTTGGCGAAGCGCTTACGGATGTCGACCGTGTTGAGCGTGAGGTTCGCCTTGCTGGACAGGCCGCCCGTCACCAGGCCGGTGTAGGTCTCGAAGCCCTTGGCGAAGCCGGGCTCGGTGAGCTTGCCGACCCACTTGTCGCCCTCCTTGACGGCGAAGTCGCCGCCCTCGGACCAGGCGAACGCGGCCAGCAGGTGGTTGGCGTCGGAGCCGCCGTTGAAGGCGAAGCCGTCCACCCCCTCGCCCTTCTCCTTCTGGATCTTCTTGGCGGCGGCGACGAGCTCGTCCCAGGTCTTCGGGACCTCGATCTTGAGCTCCTCGAACCAGTCCTTGCGGTAGAGGACGGCGCGGGCGCCGGCGCCCCACGGCACGGCGTAGATCTCGCCGTCCACGGTCTCGTAGCCGTACAGGTTCTCGGGGATCTGCGCGCGGTCGCCCTCGCGGGCGATGTCCGTGATCGGGGTGAGCGCGTCCTGGCTCTGCCACATCGGGACCTGGTCGTTGCCGATCTCGGTCACGTCCGGGCCCGAGCCGGTGGCGGCGGCCGTGAACTTGTCGGCGACCTGCGGCCACGGGATCCACTCGAGCTTGACCTCGGCGCCGGTCTGCTGCTTGAACTCGGCGTTCAGCTCTTCCATGTACTTGGCCGCGGCCGGGTTGCTGTCGCCGAGGCGCCAGACGCTCAGCGTCTTGCCGGCGAACTTCGGGCCGCTGGCGGAGGCCGCGGCGCTCGGTGAGGAGGAGGGCGCCTCGCCGGAGCCACAGGCGGCCAGGCCCAGGGCCAGGGCGGCCGTGGTGACCGTAGTGGCTGTGATCTTCGCGATCCTCACAGGGTTCTCCCTTCCCGGGTGCTGGCCTACGGTCCGCACCAGGCTGATCGTCAAATGCCGAACGACGCTGCTAAACTAACAAGAAACTTTCTTAAAAGAAACGCTCGTTAGCCATTCGTGACGAGAGGGGTGCGGTAATGAGTCGAAGCCCGGGGGTTCCCCGGCTGCTGCGGCGGTTGAACGATCGCGCGGCACTCGAGCTCCTCCTCGTGGACGGCCCGCTCACCCGGGCCGAGCTGGGCGAGCGGACCGGGCTCTCCAAGGTAACCGCAGGTCAGCTCCTGGCTCGACTGGAGGAGCGGGGGCTGGTCGAGGTCGCGGGGGAGCGGGCGGGCGGCAGGGGGCCGCATGCCGCACTGTACGGGGTGGTGCCGTCCAGCGCCTACGTCGCCGGCCTGGAGGTGCTGCCCGACAGCCTCAAGGTCGGTGTGGCCGACATCACAGGCCGGATCGTGGTCGAGATCACGGTCAACCCCGCCGACGGCGGTGACCCGGTCCGCACGGTCCACGCCGCCGTGCAGCGCGCCTGCGGCACCGCCGGCATCGGGCTGGAGCGGCTCAAGGCGTTCGTCATCGGCACCAGGGGCGTCGTGGACCCGGTCAGCGGGGACGTGCGCTGGTCGTACGACCTGCCCGCCTGGCACGTCGGCGTGCTCGCCAGCCTCCGCCGCACCCTCGGCGCCTCCGTCACCATCGAGAACGACGTCAACCTGGTCGCCCTGGCCGAGCACACCTACGGCGCCGCCGTCGGCCACGACGACTTCGTGGTCATCTGGGCGGGCGTCGGCCAGGGCCTCGGCGTCATGCTGGACGGCCGGCTGCACCGCGGCATCACCGGCGGCGCGGGCGAGATCGGCTGGCTGCCGGTGCCCGGCGAGCCGCTGCCCGCCGACGTCTCCCAGCCGCAGTCCGGCTCCTTTCAGCGCCTGGTCGGCCACGACGCGCTGCGCGGCCTCGCCCGCGAGCACGGCGTGCAGGGGGCGACCGTCCCCGACCTGGTACGCAACGGCGGCGAGGACTTCCTCGACGCGGTCGCCGGGCGGCTGGCCGTGGGCGCGGCGGCGGTCACCGTCGTGCTCGACCCCGGCCTGATCGTGCTGAGCGGCGACGTGGGCCGGGCGGGCGGCGAGCGGCTGGCCGCGAAGGTGCAGGAGGCCGTGGCCCGCGTGTGCCCGAGCCGGCCCCCCGTCGTCACCACCAGGGTGGCCGGGAACCCCGTGCTGCGCGGGGCCCTGGTCGCCGCTCTGGACCAGGCCCGGGAACAGGTCTTCTCCGACACTGTGTGAAAATCGTTGCCCATGTGGCAGTCCCCGAACGACCCCAGGAACGATGTCGTGCTCATCTCGGACCCCCGGGTGGCCGCCATCCCGGTGCAGGAGTCGGACGAGCCGCTGGCCGAGGTACGCGGCCGGCTGCGGGTGGACGAGCGGCTGGCCGACCCTGACGGCGCCTGGGCGCACCTGCGCGCCGGGCTGCTGGAGCGGCTGGAGCGCGCCGAGGCCGGTCTGCCCGACGGCTACCACCTGCTGATCGTGGAGGGCTACCGGCCGATCGCCACCCAGTCCCTCTACTTCACCCGCTACCGCGACGAGCTGCTGGCCGCCAATCCCGGCATGACGGTCGAGGAGGCCCACGTCGCCGCCAGCCGGTACGTCTCCCCGGTCAGCGTGGCCCCGCACACCGCCGGCGCGGCCGTCGACCTCACCCTGTGCGACCCCGAGGGCGTCGAGTACGACATGGGCACCCAGGTCAACGACAACCCCGAGGAGAGCGCCGGCGCCTGCTACACCGCGGCCCCCGGCATCTCGGCCGACGCCCGCGCGCACCGCGACCTCCTCGCCGCCGTCCTGGAGCCGGCCGGCCTCGTCAACTACCCCACCGAGTGGTGGCACTGGTCCTACGGCGACCGCTACTGGGCGCTCGCCACAGGAGCGCCTCACGCCCTCTACGGCCCCACAGGTTTCACCGCCTGACCCCCTCGGGTCGGGAAGGTTTTCCGCGAGCTGTCGCCGGGGCACAACTCCTTGCGGAACTCACTCCCCCCAACGAGGTGCAGGCATGATTCCGCTGATCGGGATCGAAGAGGAATACCTCATCGTCGATCCCCGCACCCGCCACGTCTCTCCCCGGGCGACCGATGTCCTGGCCGCCACCACCGGGATGGCCGACGTGGTTCATGAGATCACCCGATTCCAGGTGGAGGCCCGTACGCCCCCCTCCACCGACCTGAGCGAGCTCGGCTCGCAACTGCGCGCCGTACGAAAGGAGGTGGCCGACGCCGCGCGGGCGTGCGGTCTCGCGATCGTCGCCAGCGGCATCCCCGTGCTCGGCGACGTGAGCTCGCCGCCGCTGACCGACGTGCCCCGCTACCTGCAGAGCAGGGTGGCCTACCGGGCGCTCCAGGACGAGATCACCATCTGCGCGCTCCACGTGCACGTGGACGTGCCCGACCGCGAGCACGCCGTCTACGTCGGCAACCACGTGCGCTGCTGGCTGCCGACGCTGATCGCGCTGGCCGCCAACTCGCCGTTCTTCGCCGGCCGCGACACCGGTTACGCCTCCTGGAGAGTGATCTCCTGGGGCCGGTGGCCGGTGGCGGGCGCGCCCCCCTACTTCGCCTCCTACGCCGACTACGAGCTGGCCGTGCGGGCACTCGACGACACGGGGGCGCTGATCGATCCCAAGACGGTCTACTGGGACACCCGTCCCTCGCCCAGCCTGCCCACGGTCGAGATCAGGGCGGCCGACGTGCCGCTCGACGTGAGCGACAGCCTCACACTGATCGGGCTCGTCCGCGCCCTGGTGGTGACCTCACTGGAAGCGGTACGCCGCGGCGACCACGGGCTGCCCGTCTCCTCCGAGGTGCTGCGCGCCGCCTACTGGCGGGCGGCCAGGGACGGCCTCGCGGGCGAGGGCGTGGACGTGCGCGACGGCACCCGCCTGCCCGCGAGCGTGCTGGCCTGGCGGCTGCTGGAGCACGTACGCCCGGCGCTGGCCGAGGCGGGTGACCTGGCCTTCGTGCAGGAGGGCCTGGACCGGCTGCTGCGCAAGGGGTCGGGCGCGATGCGCCAGCGGCGGGTGCACGCCCGCGGCCACGACCTGAACGACGTGGTGGACGACCTCATCGAGGCCACCGTCGCCTGAGACCCAGGCTTTCACTGGAGTGCGAGCGCCACGGCCACACCGAGGCCGAAGACGACCACCACGCCACGCAGGACCTTCGCCGACAGCAGTCTGGCCACGCGGGTGCCGAGGAAGCCACCCGCGAGGCTGGCCGGCGCGATCACCGCGACCGCCCCCCACCGCACGTCCGCGAAGAGCGAGAACGCCACCGCCGACACCGAGGTGATCACCAGCGCCAGCACGGCCCGTACGGCGTTGACCCGGTGCAGGCCGTCATGCAGGAACAACCCGAGCACGGCCAGCAGCAGCACGCCCATGCCGCCGTTGAAGTACGCGCCGTAGCACCCGCCGAGGAACACCCCGGCGTACACCCGGCGGCTCGGCGGCCCGTCGGCCGCGCCGCCGAGACGGGCGCGCAGCCACGGCTGGGCCAGCAGCGCGAGGCTGGCGAGACCCACCAGCCACGGCACGATCGACTCGAACACCCGGCCGGGCGTGACCAGCAGCAGCGCGCTGCCCGCCACCGCGCCCGTGACCGCCGTCGCCCCGAGCCTCACCACCCTGCGCCGCTGCCCGCGCAGCTCGGCCCGGTAGCCCAGGGCGCCGCCGAGATAGCCGGGCCACAGCGCCACCGCGTTGGTCACGGACGCGGTCAGGCCCGGATACCCCAACGCCAGCAGGGCGGGGAACGAGACGAGCGTGCCGCCGCCGGCCAGGGCGTTCACCACCCCGGCCAGCAGGCCGGACGCCGCCAGGAAGAGCAGCTCCGCGGGGCTCATCGGCCCGCGGCGTAGCCCTGGGCGCCACGCGGGTTGGCGGCGGCCTTGAGGAAGCCGCCGTCACGGGCCACCGCGCTGAGCCGCCCCAGCGACCACGGCCCCTGCACCTCGACCTCGTGCCCGCGCCGCCGCAGCTCGGCCACCACTCCGGCCTCAAGCCGCTCCTCCACGTGCAGCACGCCCGGCCGGGCGCCGCGCGGGAAGAACGAGCTGGGGAAGTGCTCGGTGTGGAACATGGGGGCGTCGATGGCCTCCTGCAGGTTGAGCCCGCCGTGGACGAGCGCCAGGAAGAAGTTCACGCTCCACTGGTCCTGCTGGTCGCCGCCCGGCGTGCCGAACGCCAGCCACGGCCGTCCGTCCTTGAGCGCGAACGACGGCGACAGCGTGGTGCGCGGGCGCGCCCCCGGCCGCAGCGACGAGGGCAGGCCCTCCTGCAGCCAGAACATCTGGGCCCGCGTGCCCAGGCAGAAGCCCAGCGCCGGGATGGTGGGGGAGCTCTGCAGCCAGCCGCCGCTCGGCGTGGCCGAGACCATGTTGCCCCAGCGGTCGACGACGTCCACGTGGCAGGTGTCGCCGCGGACCTGGCCGTCGGGCAGCGTCCGCTCCAGCCCGGCCGTGTCCACGGTGGGCTCGCCCACGCCCTCCGTGACCGGCACCCTGGCCCCGGGCAGGACGGGCAGCCGGGGCTCGCGCCCGCCGGGGGAGCCGGGCAGCAGGTCCAGGCTCGCCCGGGGGCCGATGAGCGCGCGCCGGGCGGCGTTGTAGGCCGGGTCGAGCAGGTCGGCGAGCGGCACGTCGGCGTCGCCGTACCAGGCCTCGCGGTCGGCGAAGGCGAGCTTGGCGGCCTCGGTCACCGTGTGGACGTAGTCGGCGCTCAGGTAGCCCATCGCGTCCAGGTCCACGCCGTCGAGCAGGGCGAGCTGCTGCAGGAACACCGGGCCCTGGCCCCACGGGCCGGTCTTGTACACCGTGTGACCCCGGTAGTCGAAGCCGACCGGCTCCTCGGTCGTGGCGCTCCAGCCCGCGAGGTCGTCGCCGGTCAGCAGGCCGCCGTGCACCTCTCCGGAGCTGTCGCGCCAGGCGGTCGTGGCGCTGAAGTCGGCGATCGCCTCGGCGACGAAACCCTCGTACCAGGCGTGCCGGGCGGCGGCGAGCTGGCCCTCACGGGTGCCGGACGCGGCCTCGGCCTCGGCGACGATCCGCCGGTAGGTGGCGGCGAGCACGGGGTTGGCCAGCCGCGAGCCCGGCTCGGGCACCCGGCCGCCGGGCAGCCAGGTGGCCGCCGAGGTGGGCCAGTCGGCCGTGAACAGGTCCTCGACCGCGGTGATCGTGGCCGAGACGCGCTCCAGCACGGGGACGCCGTGCTCGGCGTAGTGGATGGCGGCCGCGAGCACGTCGGCCAGCCGCCAGGTGCCCCACCGCTCCAGCAGGAGCATCCACCCGCCGAACGCCCCGGGAACGGTGGCGGCGAGCAGTCCGGTGCCGGGGACGACGTCCAGGCCCAGCTCGCGGAAGCGCTCGATGGTCGCGGCGGCCGGGGCCACGCCCTGCCCGCACACGACGTGCGTCCGCTGCTCGGCCTCGCTCCACAGCAGGATGGGCACCTCGCCGCCGGGGCCGTTCAGGTGCGGCTCGGCGACCTGCAGCACGAAGCCGGCGGCCACGGCCGCGTCGAAGGCGTTCCCGCCCCGCTCCAGGACGCTCATGCCGGTGGCCGAGGCCAGCCAGTGGGTGCCCGCGACCATGCCGAAGTCGCCCGTCAGCTCGGGCCTGGTGGTGAACAACGTCTCTCCTTCTTCCCGCTCCCCGGCCGGCGGCTCGGAGACTGTATACGACAGGGCCGGCGTCTCAATCGTTCGGGTGCCTGGCCGTCCGGCCGATCGCGGACAGGAACGAGCGCCGGGCGGCGGCCACGTGCGCGACCGCCCTGGCCTGCGCCTCGTCCTCGTCGCCCGCCACGATCGCCTCGCACAGCCCGAGGTGCTCGGTCCAGGAGTGCGGCCCGCGCACCGACGCCGTACGGCTGAAGACCCACTGCGCCCGTTGCAACATCGGCGTCATCATGAGGTGCAGGTAGGCGTTGCCCGCCGCCTCGCCCACGGCCAGGTGGAAGGCGGTGTTGAGGTCGGCCACCCGCTCCACCTCGCCGTTCTCGACGGCGTCCTTGGCCTGCTCCAGCACCGCGCGCAGCCGCCGCGCCGACTCCGGCGTGCGCTTGCGCGCGGCCAGCCGCGCCGCCAGCCCCTCGACGGCCATCCGTACGTCGAAGAGCTCCTCGCCCTCCTCCGCGGACAGGCGCGCGACCGTGGCCCCGAGACGGGGGACGACCTCGACGAAACCCTCGGCGGCGAGCACCCGGATGGACTCGCGGACCGGGTTGCGCGACACGCCGAGCGCGGCGGCCAGCCGGTCCTCGACCAGCCGTTCACCCTGGGCCAGCTCGCCGGACAGGATGCGGCGCCGCAGCTCCGCGGTGACCTCGTCACGCAAGGTCCGGTGGGCCGCGCCCAGCGTTAGATCGGTCATATCGGGCTTATCGTATACAAGATTTTCAGCCGTCCTGATCCGGCTCCCGCTTCCTGGACACCTCCCACAGGCGGTCGAACTCCGCCCTGAAGTGCTCGAACCAGAACAGGTCGCGGCGGCGCGTCACCGCGAAGACCGGATCGCGGCCCGCCGTGCTGTGCGTGCCCAGCTCCACGTACGCGACGCCGTGGTCGTCCGCCGGATCCAGCAGCACCACCCCGAACGCGGGCACGAACGGCAGGAACCGCACCTCGATCGCCCCCTCCAGCCCCTCCAGCAGGTGAAGCGTGGAGATGACCCGGTGCTCGAAGACCTCGCCGCGCCCGGCGATCGTGCTGCGCCGCGCCGCCTCCTCGGGAACCCCGCCGGACGGGTCGATGAGCAGCACCTTGACCGTCGCGCCCCGCTCCAGCGCCTTGCGCAGCTCCTCGACGTGCCCCCGCACCGTGCGGCTCAGCGTCACCCCCGCCAGGCGCAGGTCACGCGCCCGCCCCACCTGCTCGGCGAGCCCCTTCCGCTCGGCGGTCAGGAACGTGTCACCGGGGAGCCTGGCCTCGACCAGGCGGTTGAGCTCGGCGACCCGCGCCTCCAGGTCCGTCACCTGATGGCGGGGGCCGAGCGCGTTGACCGCGACGAGGGCGAGCGTGGCCAGCGTCGCCGCGCCCACCACCTTGGCGTCCACGACGTCGAAGACGCCGAGCACGCCCACCGCCAGCGCGATCAGCGCCGTGAGGTAGATCTCCAGGTTCTTGCCGGTGAGGAGGTCGGCCCGTAAACGCCGGAAGGAACTCATCCGGCTATTGTGATCGCTTCCCCGCCCTGCGGCGGAGGCCGGCTCTGCGGCGGAGGCCCGGCCCGCGGCGGAGTCCCAACCCTGCGGCGGAGGCCAAACCCCGCGGCGGAGGCCCGGCCCTGCGGCGGAGGCCCGGCCTGCCGCGGATCCCCGGCCCGCCGCGGAGCTTCGGTCAGGCGCGCAGGCGAAGGCCGCGCGGTGTGGGATGGAACCCGGCCGCCTCCAGGGCCGCCGCCAGCGGCGACTCCCCGATCGAGGCCCCGTCGGCGCGCTCGACGGTGAGCTTGCCGAGCGCGCCGTCGCGTACGGCGAGGGCCAGGGCGTCCACGGCCGGCTGCAGCCGCTCGTCGTCGGCGAACGACAGCAGGGTCTTGCCGCCGCGCTCCACGTAGAGGACGAGATGCCCGTCCACCAGCACCACCAGCGCGCCCGCCTTACGGCCCGGCTTGTGACCGACGTCGCCGGGACGCTGCGGCCACGACAGCGCGGCGCCGTACGGATTGGCCGGATCCGCCGCCGCCAGCACCACAGCCCGCCTAGCACCTTCCCGCCCGCCCCCGGGCCCGAACCCAGCGGGCCCCGGGCCTGGGTCGAGGGGTGGGGCGCCGGCGGCCGTCGGGGCGATGCCGGGTGCCATGGCGCGCATCCGGTCCACCGCCCCCGGCAGCGCGAACTGCGCACCCCCGAGCCCTTCGACGAAGTAGCCCCGCCGGCACCGCCCGCTCTCCTCGTACGCCCGAAGCACCTGGTAGACCGGCGTGAACCCGCCCGGCAGCCGCTCCGAGGTGACCGCCCCCCGCGTCACCACCCCGTGCCGTTCGAGCAGCGCCTCGGCCTGGGCCTGGGCCCGCTGGGTGGCGTCGGCCGCGGGCGCGGGCAGCAGCCACCACCGCCCCGCCACCGTCGGCGGCCCGCTGCGCGTGGGCAGCACCGCCCTCCGCCGCCGGGTCGTCGCCGGCCGGTGCGCGGGCCGCCCGGTGCCGAGCGTGGCCCGCAGCGGCGCCAGCGTGTCGCCGGAGATCCGCCCCGACCACACGAGGTCCCACAGAGCCGACACCAGCGTCTGGTCGTCCTGCGAGCCGAGCTGGTCGGAGATGCCGCGGAAGAACAGCGCGCCCCCGCCGCCCAGCAGCTCCAGCACCCGTTCGTGCACCGCCGTCATCGTGATCTCGGCGGGCTCGGGCAGCAGCAGCGGCGCGGTGTCGGCGAAGTAGAGCGACACCCAGCCGTCGCCGCCGGGCAACGACCCCTGCCCCACCCACATCACCTCGCCGGACGAGGTCAGCTCGTCCAGCAACGACGGGTGATAGCCGGGCACCCGCGCGGGCAGCACCAGGCTCTCCAGCGCCGACGCGGGCACGGCCGCCCCCTGGAGCTGCTCGATCGCCCGGACCAGCGCGTCCATGGCCCGCGCCGTCGCGCCGCCCCGCCGGTCACCGCCCGCCATCGGCCCGTCGGCGGAGGCGCCCGTGATGCCGTGCCAGGCCGGCAGGAACAGGGCGAGCGTCTCCGGCGCGACCGGCTCCACCTCCTTGCGCAGCCGGGCCAGCGACCGCCGCCGCAACATCCGCAGCACCCCGGCGTCGCACCACTCCTCGCCCCGCCCGCCGGGCCGGAACTCCCCGCTGACCACCCGCCCGGGCCCGGCCAGCCGCCGCAGGGCGTCGGTCACCACGGCCACGCCGAGCCCGAACCTGGCGGCGGCGGTGCCGGCGTGGAACGGGCCGCGGGTGCGGGCGTGCCGCGCCACCAGGTCGGCCAGCGGATCGGGCACCGGCTCCAGGAACACGTGCGGCACCCCCACCGGCAGCGGCACGCCCAGCGCGTCACGCAGCCGGCCGGCGTCCTCGACGGCCGCCCACTGCTCCTCGCCCGCGACGCGCACCCGGATGGCCCGCCGCGCCCGCTCCAGCTCCTCCAGCCAGGCCGGATCGCCGCCGCGTACGCTGACGTCGGGCGCCAGCAGCGGCCCGTGCGAGCGCAGCAGGTCGGCGAGGTCCTCGGCATCGCGCAGCGGCCGGTCGAGCCGGGCCAGCTCGCGCTCGGCGTCGGAGATGACGTCAGGATCGAGCAGCTCACGCAGGTCGGCCTGGCCCAGCAGCTCCGCCAGCAGCGACGTGTCCAGGGCCAGCGCCTGCGCCCGCCGCTCGGCCAGCGGCGCGTCGCCCTCGTACATGAACGCGCCCACGTAGTGGAACAGCAGCGACGCCGCGAACGGCGAGGCCTGCGAGGTCTCCACCTCCACCACCCGCACCCGGCGGGCGGCGATGTCGCGCATGAGCCGCACCAGCCCCGGCACGTCGAACACGTCCTGCAGGCACTCGCGCATCGTCTCCAGCACGATCGGGAACGAGGCGTACTGCGAGGCCACCCCCAGCAGATGGGCCGCCCGCTGCCGCTGCTGCCACAGCGGGCTGCGCCGCCCCGGCGTGCGGCGCGGCAGCAGCAGCGCCCGCCCCGCGCACTCGCGGAAGCGGGAGGCAAACAGCGCCGAGCCGCCCAGCTCCTCGGTGACGATCTGCTCGATCTCGTCGGCGTCGAAGGCCGCCACGTCGGCCGGCGGCTCGGCCAGCGTGTCGGGGACGCGCAGCACGATGCCGTCGTCGGAATGGAGCGCCTGCACGTCGACGCCGTAGCGCTCGCGCAGCCGCCGGTTGATCGCCAGCGCCCACGGCGCGTGCACCCGCGCGCCGTAGGGCGAGTGGATCACTATCCGCCAGTCGCCCAGCTCGTCGTGGAACCGCTCGACCAGCAGCGTGCGGTCGTCGGGCACGTAGCCGGTGGCCTGGCGCTGCTCCTCCAGGTAGGCGAGGAGGTTGCCCGCGGCGAAGTCGTCGAGCCCGGCCGCCCGCAGCCGTTCGGCCGCGCCGCCCTTGGCCTGCTCGCGCAGGAACTCCCCGATGGCCCGCCCCAGCTCGGCCGGCCGCCCCGGCGCGTCGCCGTGCCAGAACGGCAGTTTGCCCGGCTGCCCGGGCGCGGGGGAGACCAGCACCCGGTCGGCCGTGATGTCCTCGATCCGCCACGAGGTCGCGCCCAGCACGAACACGTCGCCCACGCGCGACTCGTAGACCATCTCCTCGTCCAGCTCGCCGACCCGGGAGGCCCGCTCGCCCACCAGGAACACGCCGAACAGGCCGCGGTCGGGGATCGTGCCGCCGTTGGTGACCGCGAGCCGCTGCGCGCCCGGCCGGCCCTGGAGCGTGCCGGTGACACGGTCCCAGACGACGCGCGGGCGCAGCTCGGCGAACTCCTCGCTCGGGTAGCGGCCGGCCAGCATGTCGAGCGTGGCCTCCAGCGCTGTGCGCGGCAGCGTGGCGTAGGGCGCGGCCCGCTTGACCACGGACTCCAGCTCGTCGACCGTCCACTCGTCCATCGCCGTCATGGCCACGATCTGCTGGGCCAGCACGTCGAGCGGGTTGCGCGGATAACGCATCTCCTCGATGTGGCCGGCCTGCATGCGCTCGGCCACCACGGCGGTCTGCACCAGGTCGCCGCGGTATTTCGGGAAGATCACGCCCTTGGACACCGCACCGACCTGGTGCCCGGCCCGGCCGATGCGCTGCAGGCCGCTCGCCACGCTCGGCGGCGCCTCCACGCACGCGACGAGATCGACCGAGCCCATGTCGATGCCCAGCTCCAGGCTGGAGGTGGCGACCACGGCGGGCAGCCGGCCCGACTTCAGCGCCTCCTCGATCTGCGCCCGCTCCTCCTTCGACACCGAGCCGTGGTGGGCGCGTACGACCTCCGTGACGACGCCCTTGGTGCCGCCCGCCTGCGCCATGACCTCGGCCGGGGTGCGCCGCGGCAGGTCGGACGGCGTCTCCCAGATCGACAGGTCGACGGCCTCCACGCCCTGGGAACGTTCGTAGGCCAGCTCGTTGAGGCGCGAGCACAGCCGCTCGGCCAGCCGACGGGAGTTGGCGAACACGATCGTCGAGCTGTGGGCCTCGATGAGCTCGAACAACCGGTCCTCGACGTGCGGCCAGATCGACCTGCCCCGCGGCTCCTCGCCGTCGCCGCCCTCCTCGGGGCCGGCGGCGGTCTCGGTCATGTCCTCGACCGGGACCACGACCTCGACCTCGATCCGCTTGTCGGCGGGCGGCTGCACCACCGTGGCCGGCCGCGCCCCGCCCAGGAACGCCGCCACCTCGCTCACCGGCCGCACCGTCGCCGACAGGCCGATGCGCTGCGCCGGCCGCTCCAGCAGCACGTCCAGCCGCTCAAGCGTGAGCGCCAGGTGGGCCCCGCGCTTGGTGGCGGCGACCGCGTGCACCTCGTCCACGATGACCGTCTCGACCCCGCGCAGCGCCTCCCGCGCCTGGCTGGTGAGCAGCAGGAACAGCGACTCCGGCGTGGTGATGAGGATGTCGGACGGCTTGGCCGCGAACCTCCTGCGGTCCTCCGCGGGCGTGTCGCCCGAGCGGATCGCCACCGAGATCTCCGGCACCGGCAGCCCGAGCCGCCGCGCCGTCTGCTTCAGCCCGGCCAGCGGCGCGCGCAGGTTGCGCTCGACGTCGACGGCGAGGGCCTTGAGCGGCGAGACGTAAAGGACCCGCGTGCCCCCGCCCGCCCCGGGATCACGGGGCTGCGCGGCCAGCCGGTCGAGCGACCACAGGAACGCCGCCAGCGTCTTGCCCGACCCCGTGGGCGCGACGACCAGCGTGTTGTCGCCGCGCGCGATCGACTCCCACGCCCCCTCCTGGGCGGCCGTGGGGGCCTCGAACGCCCCCGTGAACCACTGCTGGGTCATCGGGCTGAACTGGGCTAGCGTGCTCACCAGCCCATATTGCCTCGCGCCACCGACAGAAAACGCATTGTGCGGACGGCGGGTGGTTGAGCGGGCCTCCTGGCGGACATACAGCGACCGTGACCATTGACCACGCGGCCATCGAAGCCCGCCGTGCCGAGATCAGGCGCCGTCACGTGTTAGCGCGCCGGCCGTCGAGCAGCGCCCGTGGCCTGCACCATGTCGCCCTGCTCTCGTCGGACGTGGAGCGGACCGTCCAGTTCTACCAGGATCTGCTGGAGTTCCCGCTCACCGAGATCATCGAGAACCGCGACTACAAGGGCTCCAGCCACTTCTTCTTCGACATCGGCAACGGCAACCTGCTCGCCTTCTTCGACTTCCCCGGCCTCGACCTGGGGCCTTACCAGGAGGTGCTGGGAGGGCTGCACCACATCGCGATCTCCGTGGACCCGGCCACGTGGGAGCGCCTGCGCGGGAAACTGGAGATGGCCGGCGTGCCGCACCAGATCGAGAGCGGCGCCTCCATTTACTTCAAGGACCCCGACGGCGCGCGGCTGGAGCTGCTCGCCGACCATCTCGGTGAGATGTACGGCGCGCGGGTGCTGTGACCCCGCACGTGTCTGTCATCCACACCCCTCGGCACCCGCTCAGACGCGCATCCGCCTGACCGCCCGCTTGGAGCGTCAGCCGTCCGACTGAGGGTCTGCTCGGGGCGCCGACCATCTGCCTTGTGTCTGGTCGGACGCTGTTCATCCGGCTGAGCTCATCCGGATGAGCGGCGGCTCTGGAGGGTCAGCCGTCTGGCTGAGCGGCTGCTCGGGGTGCGGTCGAGCGGCTAGCGCCGCGAGGGCCGGCGCGTGCGCGGCTTGCCCGCCCGGGGCGCCTGCCTGATGCCGGCGTGCCGCTCCGCGCGCTCCGCCTTCTCCTTCTTGACGGCGTCACGTAACGCCGACAGCAGCCGGCGGCGTCTGGCCCTGTTGGCCTTCGTCGTGGGTGTCTTCGGGGGTGAAGACTTGTGGGTCTTTGGCATGGGGGTGTCCTACCCACCCCCTGGGCGCTTCCATACTTGATGGCATGCGGCTTACGGAATTCTGGCGGCGTATGAACGCACACTTCGGCGAGGCGTACGCCGAGTCGTGGGCCCGCGACTACGTGATCGCCCCGTTGGGTGGGCGCACCGTGATGCAGGCCCTGGCCGACGGCGAGAGCGCCAAGACGGTCTGGCGGGCGGTGTGCCAGGTCGAGGACGTCTCGTCCAAGCTGCGCTGACGCCGCTCACTCCTGGCCCTGGGAGGTGGCGTCCAGGGTCTGCCGGAGCGCGTCCGCCGTACGGCCGAGGTCGTCCGCGCCGCCCTGACCTCTCGGCGACCACAGGAACACCCAGCCGCCCGACGACGGGGTGGCGAAGACGAGCGTCTGGCGGCCCGTACGCGGATGCCACGCCCACAGCACCGGCTCGTCGCCGCCGACCATGCGGCTCACCAGTCCGTGGTCCGGCAGCAGCTCCGCGAGAGCCTGCAGATGGGCGCGTCGTTCACCGGTGTAGCCGCTCGCCACGTCACCGCCTCCAACCGTCGCCCCCTCCAGTGAGTCTCCCCAGCTCACCGCGCATGACAACACGCCGTCGCGAACGGTCGTGAACATCATCAGGGGCCCGCTCCCGCCGTGCTCCGGGTAACCTTCCGGCTCCCGTGTGTTCCTGCTGTGATCGAACAGCCGTTCGGCTACCATGGAGAACGCCGGGCCACGTCTTCCCCGGCAGTCGCAGAAAATGTCGGTGGCAGGCCGTAGCTTTCACTCGACTGATCGGACCACGACCCTCCAGGGGGAGTTCCCATGGCAATCAACGACCGCGAGAAGGCCCTCGAGACCGCACTCGCTCAGATCGAGCGGCAGTTCGGCAAGGGCTCTGTGATGCGCCTGGGCGACGACGCCCGAGCTCCCATCGAGGTGATCCCCACCGGGTCGATCTCCCTCGACGTGGCGCTCGGCATCGGCGGCCTCCCGCGCGGCCGCATCGTCGAGATCTACGGTCCGGAGTCGTCCGGCAAGACCACGATCGCGCTGCACGCGGTCGCCAACGCCCAGCGGGCCGGGGGCATCGCGGCGTTCATCGACGCCGAGCACGCCCTCGACCCCGAATACGCCAAGAAGCTGGGGGTCGACACCGACGCCCTGCTGGTCTCCCAGCCCGACACCGGTGAGCAGGCGCTGGAGATCGCCGACATGCTGATCCGGTCCGGTGCCGTCGACATCATCGTCATCGACTCGGTGGCCGCCCTGGTGCCCAAGGCCGAGATCGAGGGCGAGATGGGCGACAGCCACGTCGGCCTTCAGGCCCGCCTCATGTCGCAGGCCCTGCGCAAGGTCGCCGGCGCGCTCAACAGCACCGGCACCACCGCCATCTTCATCAACCAGCTGCGCGAGAAGATCGGCGTCATGTTCGGCAGCCCCGAGACCACGACCGGTGGCAAGGCGCTCAAGTTCTACGCCTCGGTGCGCATGGACATCCGCCGCATCGAGACGCTCAAGGACGGCACGGAGGCGGTCGGCAACCGCACCCGGGTCAAGGTCGTCAAGAACAAGATGGCCCCGCCCTTCCGGGTCGCCGACTTCGACATCCTCTACGGGGTGGGCATCTCCCGCGAGGGCGGCCTGATCGACATGGGCGTGGAGCACGGCTTCGTGCGCAAGTCGGGAGCCTGGTACACCTACGAGGGCGACCAGCTCGGCCAGGGCAAGGAGAACGCCCGCAACTTCCTGCGTAACCACCCCGACATGGCCAACGAGATCGAGAAGAAGATCAAGGACAAGCTGGGCGTGGGCCCGCGCCTCGATGCCCCGGCCGAGCCCGTCGCCGCTCCGGCTCCGGCGCCTGCCACCTCGGGCCGCGGCTCGAAGTCCACTCCGAAGCCGGGTGACGTCTGATCGTCGCCCATGAGTGACACGCCTTGGCCACAGGCGCCCCGGCCGCGGGGCGCCTGGCCCGACCACCCCTGCACCACTGGGGCCTGACCCGTGACTGACTCACCGACCCCTCCTCGTTCCCGTTCCGGTTCCCGGGCCAGTTCCGGTTCCAGTTCCCGTGACCTGGCCCGCTCCGCCGCGGACGGCTGGCCCTCCGTGGAGGAGTGGCGCGCCCAACGCCTCGCCCAACGCGCCTCGGACCCCTCCCAGGACCCCGGCGAGGAGCAGCCCGAGCCCTCCACCGACACCACCTCCGGCCCGGTGGACCCGGAGAACGCCGCCTACGCCCCCGGCGACCAGCACACTCCCCGCCAGAAAACCCCCGCAGCCAGCGCCAAAGCCACCAAGCCCCGCCGCCGCACCAAGCGACGCCCCCGCGAGGACGAAGACCGCACCCCCACCCCCCACACCGACGACCCCACACCGACGACCCCGGCCGAGGGCTGGTCGTCCGCCTCCCCCACTGAGGGATGGTCGCCCTCCGCCCCAGCCGAGGGCTGGTCACCCGCTACCCCGACCGAGACCTGGTCGCCCGCTGCCCCCGCCGAGGACCGGTCACCAGCCACCCCAACCGGGGCTTGGTCGTCCGCCTCCCCCACTGAGGGCCGGTCACCCGCTACCCCGACCGAGACCTGGTCGCCCGCCACTCCCACCGAGGGCCGGTCACCCGCTACCTCCACCGGGGCCTGGTCACCGTCGGTCCCCGCTGGGGCCTGGTCATCAACCCTCGCGGACGAACCACACTCGTCCGCCTCCTTCAGAGACCGTGCGGCGGCCGCCGCCACGTCCTTCTTCGGCGACGCTTCAAGCCACACTCCCGGCGAAGCCTCAAGCACCCACCCCTTCTTCGCCAACACACCAGCAGCACCTTCCACCGGCTCTTCCGACGGAGAGCCTGTGCTACCTGGGGGTTCTCCTGTCGATGCCGTAGCGCCCGCCGCGGACTCTTTGGAGGGAGATGCTGCCTCGGGCGGTGGCGATTCTGCTGGGCTTGCGTCTGGGGCCAGTCCCGTCGTCATGCCCATGGCCTCCGCCGGCCTGCGCGAGATTCCGCAGGAGGACTCGTCAGCCGACACGTCTGCTGGCGAGCCTCGCGAGATACCGTCCAGCCGTTCCCCTGCGGGGCCGCTGGGCATGCCGCTGAGTGGCCCTCGCGACGCGACGACAGACAGCCCGGGACCCTTCGTTCTGGAGGGCTCTGGATCGGCTGATGAGGCGCAGGAGCTTGAGAGCCGTTCCCGCACGTACGAGGCCGCTGACGTCCTCGACGTGCCGATCGGCAGCGCTTCGGATACGCCTTCAGATGGCTCTTCCGGCCTCCCCATAGGTGATCCTTCCGCAGCGAGCGGTTTTCGAGGCGAGACCGTACGCGGAGGCACTCCTCCGGCAGGGGGAAGCGACGCCGACCCCTTCGAGGTACACGCCACAGCGGATTCCGCCGAAGAGGATGCACAGCCGGATCCCCTCGAAGGGGGCGTAGCGGCGCATCCCGCTGAGGGCAGCACCATGCCGGATCCAACCCAGGAACATGGGACGGCGTATCCCTCCGTGCGGGAGATCGCGGTGGATCCCCCGCACGAGGACCTGACAGCGAATGCCGCCGAAGGGAACCAGGCGGCGGACCTCGCTGAAGAGGATGCCGTGGATGATCCCGCCGAGAACGCCACTACTCGGCGCTCCGCAGAGGAAACCGTCGTAGCGGGGTCCCCCGAGGAGGACGCCGATACCGAGGAGGACGGCACCGAGGGTGGCGTCACCACTCCGGGCGTCACCGCCGAGAGCGTGGCGGGGGGCGGTGGCGCTGCGGATGGTGGCGCCACGATAGGTGGCGCTGAAGAGAGTGGTGCCACGGAGGGCGGTGCTGCGGGTGTTGTCGCGGAGTCTCTTGAAGGGGCTTCGGGGGATCGGGGCGGCGAAAGGCGCTCTGCTGACGGTTCCAGTGCCCTGGACTGGGGTGGGAGTCTGCTGGGTGGTGGGGCTGAGGAGAGGCAGCGAGGCAGCGCGAGGAAAGGGGGGCGGGGCGGGCGTCGTGCCGGTAGTAAGGGGCGGCGGAGTTCCGGGCGTTCGGGGCTGCCGGATGGGCCCGATGAGGAGAGCCAGGCCGCGTCCGCGCCGCCGGCGGATCCGGAGTCGGTGGCTCGGGCCATCGTGCTTCGGCTCCTGACGATGGCGCCCAAGACGCGGGCTCAGCTCGCCGAGGCGCTTCGGAAGCGGGATGTGCCGGAGGAGG
This sequence comes from Nonomuraea bangladeshensis, assembly GCF_039529455.1. NCBI lineage: Bacteria > Bacillati > Actinomycetota > Actinomycetes > Streptosporangiales > Streptosporangiaceae > Nonomuraea > Nonomuraea bangladeshensis. The sequence goes on along the minus strand of NZ_BAAAMV010000001.1, from coordinate 670,314 downwards.
CGGCCGACGCGGTTCTCGATCGGTTCTCGGAGTTGGGGCTGATCAACGATGAGGCGTTCGCCGAGGCGTGGGTCGATTCCCGCCATCACGGGCGCGGGCTGGCCAAGCGTGCGCTGGCGGCCGAGTTGCGTCATCGGGGCGTGGACAACGACACGGTCAAGGAGGCTGTGGAGCGCCTGGATTCCGATCAGGAGGCGGAGACGGCTCGGCGGCTGGTGGATCGCAAGCTGGCGTCCACCCGCTCTCTCGATCCGCAGACCCGTACCCGCCGTCTGGCCGGCATGCTCGCCCGCAAGGGGTACTCCTCGGGGCTGGCGTACCGGGTGATTCGGGAGGCGCTGGATGAGGAGGGCATCGATGTGGAGGGCGATGGCTTTCCGTAGGGACGTGGCCGGCCGCCCGTCTGCCCCGTCTCCGGACGGGATCGGGGCGGCGAGGGGGGATTGCGGCATCGATGGATGATCTTGGGCTTGATGGGGAGTCACGGGCCCGTAAGACACGCTTGACGACTCGTTTGCTTGCTCGTGACCAGTTCGACGCATAACCTCGACGGCAGTGAGGAGTTACTCCGCGCAGTGCGGATTGCCATACCGGTGAGCGACGGACGAACGAGCGTGGTTGATGAAGGCGGGCGAGGTGTCGGCTGTGCGGGTCGACGCCCGGTCAGTCTTGGCTTGATATCGATCCCGGCACCGTACGGGCTTCGCGTGGCGTGCTTGTGACCCCTCCCATGGTCTGGGTCCGCGTTATGGGGTGTTGACGACGCGAGGAGGGCGGGGCGCACATGGGGCCGCTGGTCGTGGTGCTGATGGTGGCGGTGCTCGTGCTCGCGTTCGGGATGATCGTCGCGCTGCTCGTCGTCATACGCCGCACGTCCGGCACCGCACCCAAAGGGGTGGCGCGGCCGAGTCCCGAGCAGGTGCAGGTCGTGCACGAGGAGCTCGAACAGGCGCGTGAGGAGGCTCGGGAGATCCGCCAGAAGGCGGAGGTCGACGCCGAGGAGATGCTGCGCAGGTCCGAGGCGGCCGCCGAGAGCGCCGCGCGGATGCGGCAGGAGGTCGAGGCGGAGAGCCGCGTGCTCAAGACCGAGCTCAAGGAGCTGCGCGCCGACCTCGAACGCCGCGAGGCCCGCCTGGCCGAGCGCGAGCAGCGGCTGGACGAGGAGGCCCGCCGGCAGTCCGAGCGGGACAGGAAGCTGGCGGAGACGGAGATCGAGCTGGCCGGCCGGCGCGAGGAACTGCTGCAGGTGGAGGACGAGCGGCGGCTCATCCTGGAGCGGGTGACCGGGCTGACGGCCGAGCAGGCCAAGGCCGAGCTGGTCAAGGAGATCGAGAACCAGGCCAAGCGCGAGGCGGCGCTCATCGTACGGGAGATCGAGAGCCAGGCCCGCAAGGAGGGCGAGAAGCGCGCCACCAAGATCGTGACGCTGGCCGTGCAGCGGGTGGCGGCCGAGCAGACGGCCGAGTCGGTGGTCAGCGTGCTGCACCTGCCGGGCGACGAGATGAAGGGGCGCATCATCGGGCGCGAAGGGCGCAACATACGCGCCTTCGAGTCCACGACCGGCGTCAACCTCATCATCGACGACACGCCCGAAGCGGTGCTGCTGTCCTGCTTCGACCCGGTACGCCGGGAGACCGCGCGGCTCACCCTGGAGAAGCTCGTCCTCGACGGGCGCATCCACCCGCAGCGCATCGAGGAGGCGCACGAGCGCAGCCGGCAGGAGGTCCAGGACCTCTGCGCGCGGGCCGGGGAGGACGCCCTCGTCGAGCTGGGCATCACGGACATGCACCCCGAGCTGACGCTCCTGCTGGGCCAGCTCCGCTACCGCACCTCCTACGGCCAGAACGTGCTGAAGCACCTCATCGAGTCCGCGCACATCGCGGGCATCATGGCCGCCGAGCTGAAGCTGGACCAGCGGCTGGTCAAGCGGTGCGCCCTGCTGCACGACATCGGCAAGGCCCTCACGCACGAGGTCGAGGGCAGCCACGCGCTCATCGGCGCCGAGATCGCCCGCCGCTACGGCGAGGAGGAGGACGTGGTGCACGCCATCGAGGCGCACCACAACGAGGTCGAGGTGAAGACCGTCGAAGCGGTTCTCACGCAGGCGGCCGACGCCATCAGCGGCAGCCGGCCGGGCGCGCGGCGGGAGTCGCTGGAGGCGTACGTGAAGCGGCTGGAGCGGCTGGAGGAGATCGCGCAGTCGTACGAGGGCGTGGAGAAGGTGTTCGCCATGCAGGCCGGGCGGGAGATCCGGGTCATGGTGAAGCCGGACGCCATCGACGACATCCAGGCCCAGGTGATCGCGCGGGACGTGGCCAAGCAGGTCGAGGAGGAGCTGACCTATCCCGGGCAGATCAGGATCACGGTGGTGCGGGAGTCGCGGGCGACCGAGTTCGCCCGCTGAGCCGAGCGGAGCCGCCCCGGGGCCCGCGCCTTACGAGAAGATCTGCTGGTAGAAGGCGAGTTCGGCGGCCAGGGCGGCGGTGCGGGTCTCGGTGCGGCGGAAGCCGTGTGACTCGCTCTCGAACGCCAGATAGGTGCAGGCCACCCCGCGCTCCGACAGCGCGTCGGCGAAGGCCGCCGACTGCTCGGGCGGCACCACGGGATCGTCCAGGCCCTGCAGGAGCAGCATGGGGCAGGAGACGCCGCCGGCCAGGGCGAGCGGTTCGCGCTGGGCGTAGACCGCCGGGTCGGGGCGGCCGACGAGCCATTCCACGTACCGGGATTCGAAGTCGTGGGTGTGGGCGACGAGCGGGCTGAGGGCGCTGACGCCGTAGTAGGACACCCCGCCGGCGAAGACGTCCGAGCGGCAGCAGGCGGCCATCACGGTCCAGCCGCCCGCGCTGCCGCCGCGTACCGCGATCCTGGCCGGGTCGGCGAGCCCCTCGGCGGCCAGCCATTTCGCGGCGGCGACGACGTCGGCCACGTCCACCAGGCCCCACTGGCCGCGCAGGCGCTCGCGGTAGGCCCGGCCGTAGCCGGTCGAGCCGCCGTAGTTGACGTCGAGCACGCCGATGCCGCGCGTGGTGAAGAACGCCTTCTCCAGGTCGAACGCGCTGCCCGCGTGGGAGGTCGGGCCGCCGTGCACGAAGATCACGTATGGGGGAAGGCCCTCGGCGGCGGGCTCGTACGGCGGATAGAGGTAGGCGTGCACCTCCTCGCCCCCCGGCACCAGGACCGCGCGGGGGACGGGCAGGAGCGCGGGATCGGGCAGCCGTTCGGCGGCGTCCGGCCGCAGCGGCGTCGCGGCGCCCGAGGCGAGGTCGACGGTCGCGACGGAGCGGGGGACCGTGGCGGCGTAGCCGACGCCCGTGACGGACGTGCCGTCGGCGGTCAGCGCGGCGGCCCAGCCGCTGAAGGGGGTCTCCAGGTCGGTGAGGGTGCCCGACTCCGGGTCGAGCACGCCGAGCCGCAGGTCGCCGCGCCCGTGCAGGACCGCGAGCCGGTCGTCTTCGAGCACCGCGTACGGCAGGCCGCCGAGCTGCCACGGCGCCGCCGCGAACTCCTCCTCGGCGGGGCAGAGGGCACGGACGTCCTCGCCGTGCAGGTCGGTCTCGTACAGGTTCCACCAGCCGGAGGCGTCGGAGACGAGGTAGAGGTGGGCGTCGTCGCGCCAGGAGGGGGCCAGCACCGACTCGGCGGGGCCGCCCTTCACCGGCCATGACTCGCCGGTCTCCAGCCTGGTGACGCGGACCTCGGTGGCGTTCCAGGGCATGTGGGGGTGGTTCCAGCAGACATAGGCGAGATGTCGCCCGTCGGGGGACAGGGTGGGGGAGGCGTAGAAGTCGTGCCCGGTGACCCGTACGCGGGGCTCGGCGTCGCCGCCGAGGGGGACGGTCACGATGGCCCGGCTGACCGTGCCGTCGTCGGTGTGCCGTTCGCGTACGCACCAGACCTGCCCGTCGCGAACCAGCAGGTCGGCGTAGCGGGCGCCGTCCTGGGTGAGGGGCTGCGGTTTGCCGTCGGCGCCGAGCAGGTAGAGCCGCTGGTCCTCCAGGTTGGCGAAGACGACCTCGTTCGCAGGGGTCACGGCGTAGGGGTGGCCGCCGTACTCGTGGACCCTGGTGCGGGCGTTCCACGGGGGCGCGAGCAGGTCGTGGCAGGTGCCGTCGGGGGTGCGGCAGATGATCGTGGTGCGTCCGCCCTCGTCGGGGCGGTCCTCCGTCCACCACACCCGGCCGTCCCTGGCGGTGGGCCAGGCGGGGCGCGTGCCCGAAGCCGCCACGTCTCGCGTCGATATGGGGGAGGGCCAGAAAGGCATACCCGCATCCTGCCGGAAGATCACCGGCGGTGCCGCCAGGTCCCCCTAGATCACCGGCACTTCCGACCCCCGTCTGAGCTGCGCTCATGTTCCGCCAAGGGCTGCGGCTTCCCGCAGGAGCCGGCGGAGGACCCAGAGTGAGAAGGCGAGACCCCGAGAGGGGCAGGGAGGGTCAGGGGCAGGGTTCTGGGCGGGGGAGGGCGGCGGGGAGGGGGAGGCCGGTGTCGCCGAACCACTTGTGCAGCAGCCGGGTGGCCGTCCCGTCGTGCCACATCGCGGCGACCGCCGCGTTCACCGCCTCGCAGGTCGCCGTGTCCCCCTTCTTGATCCCGACTCCCCACCGCTCCTCGCCGATGGGATCGCCGAGCAGCCGGAACCGCCCGGGGGCGGCCGCCGCGTAGCCGGCCAGCACCAGGTTCTCGGTGCTCACCGCGTCGAGCTGTCCGGCGTCGAGCTTGCGTACGCAGTCGGAGTAGTTCTCGGCGGACACCAGGCGCGCCGGCAGGCCCAGTTTGCCGTCCGGCGGCGGGTCGACGATCCGCCGGTACGAGTTCGACCCCTTGGCCAGGCAGAGCCGCGTGCCGCGCAGGTCCTGGACGGTACGGATCGAGGTGTCCGTGGCGCGGACCATCGTGTCCTGGGGCACCGAGACGTACGGCCCGCCGAACGTCACCTTGGGCCTGCGCGCCTCGGTGATCGCGTAGGTGGCGAAGACCAGGTCCACGGCGCCGTTCTGGAGCATGGCCTCGCGGCTGGACGAGGGCGTCTCCCTCCAGGTGATCCGCACGTCCTCGCCGGGGGCGAGCGCCTGGACGACGTACTTGGCGACGTCGACGTCGAAGCCCTGCGGCTCGCCGGTGCCGGGCTTCAGCCCCAGCCCCGGCTGGTCCCACTTGGTGCCGACGGTGACCCGTCCGCTGCCCCTGACCTTTTCCACGACGGTGGCGTACGAGCCGCCGGAGCCGCAGGAGACGAGACACACGGCCAGGCAGAGGGGCGTCCCCGCGACCCGCATCCCACCACCGACCTCTCCCTGCGTCCAGGAGAAGTGTGCGTGCCGAAGATCGCGGGAGGGCCGCCACGCGAGCGGCCCTCACCGAGCCGTGACCCCTTCTTGGGGCTTTCCCTGCCAGGGGATCAGGTCCTCAGAGCGTGGCGGTGGCCCCTGCGCCGGCCCCTCCGGCGCCGACGGCCGGGGGAGCCGCGACCGGGCCCGCCGCGGACGTACGGCTGCGCCGGCTGCGCCGTTCCAGCCAGTGCGCGAGGGCGCCGAGTGCCAGGTTGATCAGCACGTAGATCAGCGCCAGCACGATCGCGCTCGGGATGAGGTTGCCGTAGTTGACCGCGAACTGCTTGAGCCCGGCGTTCAGCAGGTCCTCGTAGGCGATGATCCAGCCGAGCGCGGTGTCCTTGAGCAGCACGACCATCTGGCTGACGATCGCCGGCATCATGGCCGTCGTCGCCTGCGGCACCAGCACCAGCCGCATGACCTGCGACTTGCGCAGCCCGATGGCGTACGCGGCCTCGGACTGCCCCTTCGGCACGGCGAGGATGCCGGCCCGGACGATCTCCGCCAGCACCGACCCGTTGTACAGCGTCAGGCCGATGACCACGGCCCAGAACGCCGGCACGCTCATCGTGTAGCCGCTCAGCGTCGCCGGGCCGGCCTGCACGAAGAAGATGAGGATGAGCAGCGGGATGGCGCGGAAGAACTCCACGACGCCGCCGCACACCGTACGGATCACCTTGTGGTCGGAGAGCCGGCCGAGGCCGAACAGCACGCCGAAGATCACCGCGAGCACCGCCGCGACCACCGCCGCCTGCAACGTGCCGACCAGGCCGGGCAGGATGAACCCGGTCCAGGTGTCACCGCGCAGGAACGGCTCCCACTTGGCCGCGTCGAGCTGGCCCTTCTCGCCCAGCGTGGAGATGACCAGGTAGGCGATGAACAGCAGCACGGCGGCCGACAGCAGCGTGAGCGCGTTGTTGCGCAGCCGGGCACGCGGCCCGGGGGCGTCGAACAGGACGTTCGTGCTCATCGCGCCACCGCCATGCGCTTGGCCAGCCAGCCGAACAGGAAGCCGGTGGGAAGGGTCAGGACCATGTAACCGAAGGCGAAGCCCAGGAAGATGGGGATGGTGCCGCCGTAGTCGTCGAACATCTGCTTCATCTGCGCCGCGGCGTCGAGGTAGCTCGCCACGATGACGATCGTGGTGTTCTTGGCGAGCGCGATCAGGATGCTGCCGAGCGGCGAGATGACCGAACGGAACGCCTGGGGCAGCACCACGAGCCGCAGCGTCTGCGTGAACGTCAGGCCGATCGCGCGGGCCGCTTCCGCCTGCCCCATGGACACGGTGTTGATGCCCGAGCGCAGCGCCTCGCAGACGAACGTCGCGGTGTAGGCGGACAGACCGGCCACCGCCCACCAGAAGTAGTTGGTGGTGGGGTCGCCGGAGAAGGTGAGCTGCATCGTGTCGCTCAGCCCGAGTGCGCACAGGATCAGCACGAGGGTGAGCGGGGTGTTGCGCACCACGTTGACGTACGCCGCGCCGGCCCAGCGCAGGACGGGCGTCGGCGCGACCCGCATGGCCACCAGGACCGTGCCGAGAATGAGCGCGATGACGGCGCTGGTGAGGGTGAGCCTGATGGTCGCCCAGAACCCGAGGAGGATCTTGTCGAGCTCCTGGACGAGCGGCGAGAAATCAAAAAGGGCGGAGGTGTCCATGACTTTCCTCGTCAGGGGAGCTCACCGGCGGGCACGCAGACGCGCCCGCCGGTGAGTGACCGGGTCTTGGACGGGGATCAGGCGCAGCCCTCGGCGGGGGGCGCCGCGGTCTCCATCTTCAGTCCGGTGCCGTCGAAGTGCTTCGCCAGGAGCTTGGCGGCCGTGCCGTCGGACCACATCTCACCGATGATCTTGTTGATCTCGTTGCAGGTCTCGAGGTCGCCCTTCTTCAGGCCGACGCCGTACTTCTCGTCCGTGAACGGGGCGCCCGCGACCTTCACGCTGGAGCCCTCGCGCTTGGCGAAGCCGGCGAGGATCGTGTCGTCGGTCGTCACCACGTCGACGGCGCTGCTCTTGAGCTTGGCGATGCACTCGTCGTAACCGCCCGCGGGGACGAGGGTGGCCTCGACCTTGAGGTTCTGCTTGTTGGTGCCCTCGGTGATGTTCTTCCACGAGTTGGAGCCGCTGACCTGGCAGACCTTCTTGCCCTTCAGCGTCTCCAGGCTGGTGATCGAGGAGTCGTCGGCCCGGATCAGGGAGTCCTGGTGCGCCAGGTAGTAGGGCCCGGAGAAGGTCACCTGGGGCTTGCGGGCCTCGGTGATCGAGTAGGTCGCGATCACCATGTCGACCTGGCCCTGCTTCAGGAAGCTCTCACGGTTGGCCGAGCGGGCCTCCTTGAACTCGATCCCGCTCTCAGGAACGCCGAGCTTGCCGGCGATGTACTTGGCCACATCGACGTCGAAGCCCTCGACCGTGCCGTCAGGCTTCTTCAGCCCGAGCCCGGGTTGGTCGTACTTCACGCCGATGACGAGCTTCTTCTCGTCCTTGGCCTTCTGCAACACGGTGGTGGCCTCGCCGCCGCCGCAGGCGGTGAGACCGGCGATCATGGCGCCGGCCGCGGCCAGGGCAACACCCACCCGTCGGAACTGCATGTCCTACCTCGGCTCTCTCAATGCGTCAGAATCTTGGAAAGGAAATCCTTGGCCCGGTCGGTCTGAGGCGAGCCGAAGAAGGCGTCGGGGGTGTTCTCCTCGACGATCTGGCCGTCGGCCATGAACACCACCCGGTTCGCCGCCCGGCGGGCGAAGCCCATCTCGTGGGTGACCACCATCATGGTCATCCCATCGCGGGCCAGGCTCACCATGACATCCAGGACTTCCTGCACCATCTCGGGGTCCAGCGCGGACGTCGGCTCGTCGAAGAGGATCATCTTCGGCTCCATGGCGAGCGCCCGCGCGATCGCCACCCGCTGCTGCTGGCCGCCGGAGAGCTGCGCGGGGTACTTCTGCGCCTGCGCGGCGATGCCGACCCGCTCCAGCAGCTCCATGGCCCGCCGCTCGGCGGCCTCGCGGCTCTGGCCGCGCACCTTGATCGGGCCGAGCGTGACGTTCTCCAGGATCGTCTTGTGCGCGAACAGGTTGAAGGACTGAAAGACCATGCCGACTTCCGAACGCAGCCTGGCCAGCCCCTTGCCCTCCTCGGGAAGAGGCTGACCGTCGAAGACGATGCGGCCTCCGTCGATCGTCTCCAGCCGGTTGACGGTCCGGCAGAGGGTCGACTTCCCGCCCCCCGAGGGGCCGATGACGACCAGGACCTCGCCCCGGAAGACGGTCAAGTTGATGTCCTTCAGGACGTGCAGCGCCCCGAAGTGCTTGTTGACGTTCTCCAACCGTACGAGTGGAGCGCCGTCACCGTTGTCCGTCATGGGTAGAACCGTACGGGCCTCCAGGACGCTGGTCACTAACCGAGCGGTACCGATCCGATCACATCCGGCCGTCAAGCTGGCCTTTTAGATCGGTACGGACCGTCGGGAGCCGGACAACGACTACCCTGGAATGTGCCATGACTGTGACCCAGGAGGGCGCCCGCACGTACGAAGTGCGCACATACGGGTGCCAGATGAACGTCCACGACTCCGAGCGGCTTTCCGGCCTGCTGGAGGAGGCCGGCTACGTGCCCGCGTCCGGCGGCGAGACCGCCGACGTGGTCGTGTTCAACACGTGCGCCGTGCGGGAGAACGCCGACAACCGCCTGTACGGCAACCTCGGCCACCTCCGCCCCGCCAAGGTACGCAACCCGCGCATGCAGATCGCGGTGGGCGGCTGCCTGGCGCAGAAGGACCAGGGCGAGATCGTCCGCAAGGCGCCCTGGGTGGACGTGGTGTTCGGCACCCACAACATCGGCTCGCTGCCGGTGCTGCTGGAGCGGGCCCGCGTCGAGGGCGAGGCGCAGGTCGAGCTGAAGGAGTCGCTGGAGACCTTCCCCTCCACGCTGCCCACCAGGCGCGAGTCCGCCTACGCCGCCTGGGTCGCGATCTCGGTCGGCTGCAACAACACCTGCACCTTCTGCATCGTGCCGTCGCTGCGCGGCAAGGAGAAGGACCGCCGGCCGGGCGACATCCTGGCCGAGGTGCGCACGCTGGTCGAGCAGGGCGTCCTTGAGGTCACGCTGCTGGGCCAGAACGTCAACACCTACGGCGTCGAGTTCGGCGACCGGCTCGCCTTCGGCAAGCTGCTGCGCGCCTGCGGCGACGTCGAGGGCCTGGAGCGGGTGCGCTTCACCTCGCCGCACCCGGCCGCGTTCACCGACGACGTGATCGCCGCCATGGCCGAGACGCCCAACGTCATGCACCAGCTCCACATGCCGCTCCAGTCGGGCTCCGACCGGGTGCTGAAGGCCATGCGCCGCTCCTACCGCGCCGAGCGCTACCTCGGCATCATCGAGCGGGTGCGCGCCGCCATGCCCGACGCGGCGATCTCCACCGACATCATCGTGGGCTTCCCCGGCGAGACCGAGGAGGACTTCCAGGGCACGCTCGACGTGGTGCGGCAGAGCCGCTTCGCCAACGCCTTCACCTTCCAGTACTCCATCCGCCCCGGCACTCCGGCGGCCACCATGCCCGACCAGGTGCCGAAGGAGGTCGTCCAGGAGCGCTACGAGCGGCTGGTCGCGCTGCAGGAGGAGATCTCCTGGGAGGAGAACAAGAAGCAGGTCGGCCGCACCCTCGACGTGCTGGTCGCCGAGGGCGAGGGCCGCAAGGACGACGCCACGCGCCGCCTGTCCGGCCGCGCCCCCGACAACCGCCTGGTCCACTTCGCCGCCGGCGACGAGACGCCGCGGCCGGGCGACCTGGTGACGGTCGAGGTGACGTACGCGGCGCCGCACCACCTGGTGGCCGACGGCCCGGTGCGCGCGCTGCGCCGCACCCGCGCCGGCGACGCCTGGGAGGCCCGGCAGGGCGGCTCGGGGGCCGCTCCCGGTGTGATGCTCGGCATGCCGACCATCGGCCGCCCGGCTCCCGCTCCCGCCCCGGCGGCGAGTGGCTGCTCCCTCACCTGACCGCTCTGACCGGCGCGTTCGCTAACGGAGCCGAGCTTTCCCCTTACTGAAAACGATCTTTACTGTCAGTCCGGCCTATGTGATGATCGCTGGGTTTTGCCCGCGATTTTCGAAAGGGCCGGAGTGACTACACGACGATTACTCCCGGGGGAGGACCCCCGGACGCGGCGGCGCATCGCTCTCGTCAGCGCGCTGGCGCTGCCGCTTTCGCTCATGGCCGCCACCGCGGCCGCACAATCGATCTTCACCCCCATGTCCTCCGCGGCGAGCACGACGTCGCAGGCGGACACGACGGGGCTCGTGGCCGCGTACGGGATGAACGAGGGGACGGGCACGACGGTGTCCGACTCCTCGGGCCTGGGCAACACAGGCGAGGCGGAGAGCACGACCTGGGCCGGCGGCAAGTACGGCCAGGCGCTGTCCTTCAACGGCACCTTCAGCTGGGTCGCCGTCCCGCACGCCGCCTCGCTGCGCCTGACGACCGGTATGACGCTGTCGGCCTGGGTCAGGCCGTCCACCGTGGCCGCCTGGCGGAGCGTGGCCGCCAAGGAGCTGGGCAGCGAGGGGCTGTCCTACGGCCTGTACGCCTCCACCGACGGGTCGGTCCCGACCGGCTGGGCGCAGACCTCCGCCGACAGCTGGACCACCGCCGACGGCACGTCTCCGCTGGCGGTGAACACCTGGAGCCATCTCGCGGTCACCTACGACAACGCCGCGCTGCGGCTGTTCGTCAACGGTCGGCAGGTCACCCAGACCCCGCTGAGCGGCACCATCGCCGACGACGGCGGCGCGCTGCGGATCGGCGGGAACAACGTCTGGGGCGAGTTCTTCAAGGGCCTGATCGACGAGGTGCGGATCTACAACCGGGCGCAGAGCGCGAGCGAGATCCAGAGCGACATGGCCACGCCGATCACGGCGGCCCCGACCCCCACCCCGACGCAGACTCCGACCCCCACCCCGACCGATACGCCGACTCCGACAGTGACACCGTCGGACACGCCGACCCCGACGGTGACACCGTCGGACACGCCGACCCCGACGGTGACACCGTCGGACACCCCGACCCCGACGGTGACACCGTCGGACACCCCGACCCCGACAGTGACACCGACGGACACGCCGACCCCGACCGTCAGCCCCACGTCGACCCCCACCCCGACGCCGGACGGCCTAGTGGCGGCCTACGGGATGAACGAGGGCTCCGGCACCACCGTCAACGACTCCTCCGGCCACGGCAACACCGGCGCGGCCGCGGACACCACCTGGGCGACCGGCCGGCACGGCGGGGCCCTGTCCTTCAACGGCTCCTACAGCTGGGTCACCGTCCCGAACTCCACGTCCCTGACCATGAGCTCGGGCGTGACGGTCTCGGCATGGGTCCAGCCCACAACCTCGGGCGGCTCCTGGCGCACGGTGCTGCTGAAGGAGCACGAGTTCGGCGGCTCCTACGGCCTGTACGCCTCCACCACCACCGGCCCCTCGGGCTGGGTCATGACCGAGGCGGGCGAGGGGGGCGCCGTCAGGACCACCACACTGCCACTGAACCAGTGGAGCCACCTGGCCTCGACCTATGACGGCCAGGTCAACCGCCTGTACGTGAACGGCGTCCAGGTGGCCCAGTCCGCCCTCGGCGGTCACATCATCGACGACGGCGGCGACGTGCGCATCGGCGGGAACAACCTCTGGGGCGAGTACTTCAAGGGCCTCATCGACGAGGTGCGCGTCTACAACCGTCCCCAGACCGCGGCCGAGATCCAGTCCGACATGAACACCGCGATCGGCGCCCCGGCGCGGACCGCGGCGGCGGCGCGGGGGATGAGCGCGCCCGCCACCGACAAGAGCGTCGGCAAGCTGACCGCGACCGGCGTCCCGCACGTGACCACCTGGCTCGCGCCTGGCCGTTCCGGCGAGGCGACGGTCGAGGTGCAGCTCGCCCGGGCGCCCATGGCCGGCGAGCAGGGCGGCAAGGCCAGAACCGAGCGGGCGATCTGGTCCGGCCGGGCCACGGCCGCCGCGGGCGACTCCCTCGTGACCGTGCGGATTCCGAAGAGCCGGCTGCGGGCCGGACAGGAACTCAGGTGGCGCTTCCGTGTCACCGGCACGGGCGGCGCTGACGCCTGGAGCGACTGGCGCGCGGTGACCGTCAGGTGATCGGGCGGCGGGCGGCCATGAGACCGGCCGCCCGCCTCCTTCCCGGTCAACAGCCGTCGAGGATGGTCTCCATGGCCGACTTCTCGGCGGCGGTGACCCAGACGTCGTACTTCGCCTTGACGTCGATCTGGCGGGCGATGTACGTGCAGCGGTAGGACTTGAGCGGCGGCAGCCAGGTTGCGGCGTCGGAATCGCTCTTCTGGCCGTTCAGCGGGCCGTCCGTGGCCTGGAGGTTCAGCGGGTCGTTGGCGAACTCCTTGCGCTTGGTGGCCGACCACTGCTGGGCGCCCTTCTGCCAGGCGTCCGAGAGCGGGATGAGGTGGTCGATCTGGACGGCCGTGCTGGTGTCCTGGCCGCGCTTGAACTTGATCGTCTTGCCGCTGTAGGGGTCCTTCAGCGTGCCGGTCAGCACGATGCAGTCGTGCGTGCCGGACTTGAAGGTCTCGTCCTCCAGGTCGCGCTTGAGAATGTCGTTGCGGGTGTCGCAGCCGTTGCGGTCGACGTCGGCCCAGGAGGGGCCGAACTTGTCGCGGTCGAAGCCGGTGCGCGGGGCGCGGCCCTTGACCTGGAGCTTGGCGAGCTTCTTGCGGGCGTCGGAGATCGAGGCCGAGTCGGGCTTGGACGCCTTGCCGGAGGAGTCACCGGTGGAGAGCTGGGCGTCCAGCTCGCCGCACCCTGTCGCCAGCACCGCCACCGTGGACAGACCCGCCACCAACGCCCGTACGCGCACGTCGAACTCCCGAAACTCAAGGTTTTCGTAAAGCTTAGGGATAAATGCCCTCAAGAGCGTCGAGTAGCCATTCCGCGAGATAACGGGTGAACGACGACCGCACATGGATCCGGTACGTGTCCGCGGCCCGCCGCTCCAGCAGCACCGACGCCTGCCCCAGGAAGGTCTGGGCGTGGCCGGGGAACACCGACGGATGCAGGTCGAGCGGGCAGCCGGTGATCAGGACGTCGTCGGCCGCGGGGCCGGACAGCTCCAGAATCGTCCGCTGGTCCGACACGTCCACCCATTCCGGGCCGGGAGCGACGTTCCCGGTGACGAGCCACCAAGACGGGCCCAGCGCGAGGCCCATCCCGGGGTCTGCCCCCCGGACCTCCCACATGGGCTCGAAGGCGATCTCGCGCAGCCGCGCGGCCGGGGTGCTCGCCGCCTGGAAGCGGGCGGCGAACGCGGCGGCCGGGCTCTCGGCGGGCCGCGGCTCCCCCTGGTAGGGGCCCACTTCCACGGTCAGCGGCAGGCCGTCGCGGCGGTCGTTGCCAGGATCGAGGAAGACGGGGGAGCAGACGGTGACGGGGTGGGCCGCGCCGTCGCACACGGCGGTGAGCCGGTCGCCCGGCTCGACGTCCCTGACCAGGGCGAGCGCGAAGCCGCGGCCGAGCGCCGCGCTCGCGTAGCCGGAGGTGACGTGCCCCAGCGACGGCGTGCCGTCTCCGGAGGCGACCTGCCCGAGCGGGAGTGTGCCGTTGCCGGGGGTGAGCTGCCCGAGCGTCCCGCCGTCGGCGGGCGCCGGCGTGCGGACGAGTTGCGCGCCCTCGGGCACGACCGTCGCCGGGTCGTCGGGCAGCAGGCCGACCAGGCGTTTGCGGTCGGGGCGGGCGGTGTCCGGGCGGGCGTGGGAGCGCTTGCCGACGAAGTCGGGCTTGCGGGAGGAGACGATCCACGACATGCCGAGGTCCTGCGGCGTCACGGTGCCGTCGGTGTCCTGGCCGACGATGGCGAAGCCCTTCTCGGCGCGCAGCACGTGCATGGTCTCGGTCCCGTACGGCACCGCGCCCAGGTCGAGCACCGCCTCCCACAGCGCCCGGCCGTGCCGCCAGGGCACGTTCACCTCGTACGCCAGCTCGCCCGAGAAACTGATCCTGAACACCCGCCCAGGCACCCCGAGCACGTCGGTCTCCGCGTAGCGCATGAACGCCAGGTCCACCGCGCCGGGCGCGACGGCGGCGATCACCTCGCGGGCCCGCGGCCCGGCCACCGCGACCGTCGCCCAGTGGTCGGTCACCGAGGTGAACGACACCTCCAGCTCCGGCCACTCGGTCTGGTGCCACTCCTCCAGCCAGTCGAGCACGGCGGCGGCGTTGCCGGTGGTCGTGGTCATGAGATAGTGCGCCTCGGCCAGCCGGGTCGTCGTGCCGTCGTCGAACACCATGCCGTCCGCGCCGCACATCAGCCCGTAGCGGCAGGCGCCGACGGGCAGCGTGGAGTAGAGGTTCGTGTAGATCCGGTCGAGGAAGGCGCCCGCGTCCGCGCCCCGGACGTCGATCTTGCCGAGCGTGGAGGCGTCCATGGCGGCGACGCCGGTGCGCGCGGCCTCGCACTCGCGCCGCACGGCGGCCGCCATCGTCTCGCCCGCGCGCGGGAAGTACCAGGGGCGCTTCCACTGACCGACGTCCTCGAACACGGCCCCGAGCGCGACGTGCGCGTCGTGCATGGCCGTGGTCCTGACCGGGTCGGACAGCTCGCCCCGGTCGCGCCCGGCCAGCGTGGCAAAGGACACCGGCGTGTACGGCGGCCGGAACGTCGTCGTCCCCACCTGCCCCGGCGCCGCGCCCAGCAGGGCGGCCATCACGCCCACGACCACCACGCCCGAGGTCTTGCCCTGGTCGGCGCCGGTGCCCGCGGTCGTGTAGCGCTTGACGTGCTCCACCGAACGCAGCCCGGCCCCGGTGGCCCTGGCCAGGTCGGCCACGGTCACGTCCCGGTGCAGGTCGGCGAAGGCGGGCTCGGGCTCCGGCGAAGGACCGGTCACGGACCAGACGGCCGCCGGCGGGCGCTCGGGCCGCCGGTCGTCCTCGGGGACGCCTGACCCGTCCCAGGAGCTCCCGGCCGCCTCGGCCCCGGCGGCGTACCCGTCGGCGATGGCCTCGCTCGTGCCGTAGAGCCCGCGGCAGGCCCCGGCCGAACGCTCGGCCTGCGCGGACGTGCCCGGCACGAAGGCCAGCAGCTCCTCGTCGTAGCGGAGCCGGCCCTGGGACTGGCTGAACAGCTGCACCGCCGGGTTCCAGCCGCCCGCGACGGCCAGCAGATCGCACGCGAACTCCCGGTCGCCCGCCCGTACGCCGGTCAGCACGCCCTCGGCGTCGCCGGAGGTGCCCGTCACGACCTGCCCGGCCAGCACCTCCACCCCCTCGGCGGGCGGCGGGCCGGGCCGCGGGTCCACGATCGCCAGCACCTCCACCCCGGCGTCCGCCAGGTCGCGGGCGGCCTCGTAGCCGGAGTCGGCGCAGGCGAACACCACCGCCCGCCGTCCGGCCCGCACGCCGTACCGGTTGGCGTACGCGCGGGCGGCCGAGGCGAGCATCACCCCGGGCCGGTCGTTGCCGGGGAAGGCGAGCGAGCGCTCGTGCGCGCCCGTCGCCAGCACCACCCGCCGCGCCCTGATGTGCCACAGCCGCTCGCCGCGCGGCCGCCGCTCCACGGCGACCACGTAGTCGTGGTCGTAGTAGCCGACGGCGGTGGTCCTGGTCAGCACGCGGGCGGGCAGCTCCAGGCCGGCCACCCACTCCAGGGCGGGCCGGCCGTCCAGCGTGACCCGGCTGTTCAGCAGGTCGCCGCCGAGCCGCGGCTGGTCGTCGACGAGGATCACCCGCGCGCCCGCCCGCCCGGCGGCCGCCGTGGCCGCCAGCCCGGCCGGGCCGCCGCCGACCACGAGCACGTCGCAGTGCAGGTAGCCCTTGTCGCAGCGGCGCTCGTCCCGCGCGCCGGGGTCGACGCGGCCCTTGCCGCGCAGGCTCCATGCCTCCAGCCCGTCGTGCAGCTCGACCGTGGTGGCCGCGAGCATGGGGTCGGCGCCGACGCGGACCAGCGCGTTCGGCTCCTCGGGGCCGGCCGTGAAGACGCCGCGCGGGCGGCCCAGCTCCACGCTCCGGCCGACCACGCGCACCTCGTTACGCAGCAGCGCGGCGGCCAGCGTGTCGCCCGGCTCGCCCCGGTAGGCGCGGCCGTCGAAGGTGAATCTCATCTGATCTCCTGCGTGACCGTGTGCCGCTCGACGGTGAACCAGGTGCGGCAGCCGTGCGCGTGGAACCAGCGCTCGTGGAACCAGCCCTTGGGGTTGTCGCGCATGAAGACGTACTCGGCCCACTCGGCGTCCGTGGTCTCGCCGTCCGGGTAGGCGATGCCGGCCTGGCCGCCGTAGCGGAACTCGGTCTCGTCGCGCGGGCCGCAGAAGGGGCAGGGGATGAGCAGCATCAGTGCGCCACCGCCGCCGCGCCGTGCTCGTCGATGAGCGCCCCCGTGGTGAACCTCTCCAGCGCGAACGGCTCCGCGAGCGGGTGCGGGCGGCCGTGCGCGATCGTGTCGGCGTACACCCAGCCGGAGCCCGGGGTGGCCTTGAAGCCGCCGGTGCCCCAGCCCGCGTTGATGAAAAGGTTCTCGACCGGCGTGCGGCCGATGATCGGGGAGGCGTCGGGGGAGACGTCCACGATGCCGGCCCAGGTGCGCAGCACGCGCACCCGGCTGAAGATCGGGAACAGCTCCAGCGCCGCCGCCATCTGCGCCTCGATCACGTGCACGCCGCCGCGCTGGCCGTAGGAGTTGTACGCGTCGATGCCCGCCCCCATGACCAGCTCGCCCTTGTGCGCCTGGCTCACGTAGACGTGGACGGCGTTCGACATCACCACGCAGTCCAGCACCGGCTCCAGCAGCTCCGACACCAGCGCCTGCAACGGGTGCGACTGCAGCGGCAGCCGGAACCCGGCCAGCTCCGCCAGCACCGACGTGTGCCCGGCGGCGGCCAGCGCCACCTTGCCCGCCGCGATCCGGCCGCGCGTGGTGCGCACGGCCGCGACCCGGCCGCCGGTGATCTCGAAGCCGGTGACCTCGCAGCCCTGGACGAGGTCGATCCCGTACGCGTCCGCCTGCCGGGCCAGCGCCCATGCCACGTGGTCGTGCTTGGCGATGCCGCCGCGCCGCTGCAGCGTCGCGCCCAGGACCGGGTGCCTGGGCCGGTCGGAGACGTCGATGATCGGGCAGAACTTCTTCACCTCGGCGGCCTCCAGCCACTCGGCGTCCACGCCGTTGAGCCGGTTGGCCTCGACCCGGCGGCGGCCCTCGCGCACGTCGCCCAGGCTGTGCGCCAGGTTGAGCACGCCGCGCTGGCTGAACTGCAGGTCGTAGTCCAGCTCCTCGCTCAGCCCCTCCC
Organism: Nonomuraea bangladeshensis; assembly: GCF_039529455.1. Taxonomy (NCBI): domain Bacteria; kingdom Bacillati; phylum Actinomycetota; class Actinomycetes; order Streptosporangiales; family Streptosporangiaceae; genus Nonomuraea; species Nonomuraea bangladeshensis. The sequence continues at coordinate 652,688 of NZ_BAAAMV010000001.1, read as the reverse complement.
ACAGCTTGAGCGAGTGCTCGTAGATGGCGGCGCTCTCGTCCCACAGGTAGTTGGAGCGGATGATCGTGGTGTTGCGGGCCATGTTGCCGCCGGCCAGCCAGCCCTTCTCCAGGACGGCGACGTTGGTCAGGCCGTGGTTCCTGGCCAGGTAGTAGGCGGTGGCCAGGCCGTGGCCGCCGCCGCCGACGATCACCACGTCGTAGGACGGGCGCGGGTCGGGGTCGCGCCAGAGGAAGTCGGGGTGGGTGGTGGGCCGGGTCAACGCCTGATCTTCTCCATCCCGGGGTCGTACAGCGGCTCGGCGGCGACCTCCGCGGGGACACGGCGGCCGAAGTAGGAAATATCGACATTGGTCCCGGGGACGGCCAGCTCGGCCGGCAACCAGGCGTAGGCGATCGGGCGCTGGACGGTGTGCCCGTAGGCGGCGCTGGTGACGTATCCGACGGTGCGGCCGCCGTGCCGTACGGGCTCCTTGCCCATGACCACCTCGGCGCTGAGCAGCGGGACCAGCTTGCGGGTGACCTCGCGGCGCAGCGCGTCGCGGCCGAGGAAGTCCTTGTCGTCGCGGACGGCGAAGGCGAGCCCGGCCTCGTACGGGTTGTGCTCGCTCGTCATGTCCACCCCCCACAGACGGTAGCCCTTCTCCACCCGCAGGCTGTTGAACGCGGCCCGCCCGCCGGCCACCGCGAGGCCCCTGGCCCAGAGGGTGTCCCACAGCTTGAGCCCCATGTCGGCGGTGGTGTAGAGCTCCCAGCCCAGCTCGCCGACGTACGACACCCGCAGGGCCAGCACCGGAACGTGCCCGACATATCCGGACTTGCAGGTGAAGTAGCGGAAGCCCTCGTTCGACAGGTCCAGGTCCGTCAGCGGCTGCGCCAGCTCTCTCGCCCGCGGCCCCCACACCCCGACGCAGCAGGTGCCGGGCGTGATGTCGCTCACCCGTACGCCGCCCGGCGCGTGCCAGGAGAGCCAGTCGAGGTCGAGGTTGCCGTTCGCGCCGATCTGGAAGCGCTCCTCGGCCAGGCGGGCGACGGTCAGGTCCGAGCGGATGCCGCCCCTGGCGTCCAGCAGCAGGGTGTAGGTGACCGAGCCGGGCTTCCTGTCCACGTTGTTCGTGGTCATGCGCTGCAGGAACGCCGCCGAGCCCGGGCCGCTCACCTCGATCCGCTTGAGCGGGGTCATGTCGTAGAGCGCCACGCGCTCCCTGGTCGCGTGCGACTCGGCGGCCGCGATCGGCGACCAGTAGCGGCTCGCCCAGGCGTCCCGCTGCGCCGCGCCCTCGTCCGAGAGGCTCTCCAGCAGCGGCGCGTTCGCCTCGAACCACTGCGGCCGCTCCCAGCCGGACCCCTCCAGGAAGTACGCCCCCAGCTCCCGCTGCCGCACGTGGAACGGGCTGGTACGCAGCGGCCGCGGCGACTCCATCGGCTGCAGCGGATGGATGACGTCGTAGACCTCGACGAAGTTCTGCTTGCCGCGCTCCTCGACGAAAGCGGGCGAGAGCTGCGCCTGCTCGAACCTGGCCAGGTCGCACTCGTGCAGGTCGAACCCGGACGTCCCGTCCACCAGCAGCTCGGCCACCGCCCGCGCGACCCCCGCCGAGTGCGTCACCCACACGGCCTCGGCCAGCCAGAAGCCGTCGAGGTGCGGCGCCTCGCCGATCAGCGGGAAGCCGTCGGGGGTGAAGGAGAAGACGCCGTTGATGCCGTCCTCGTACGCGGAGCCGGCGAGGGCGGGCAGCAGCTCGACGGCGTCCCGCCAGGCCGGCTCGAAGTCCTCCTCGGTGAACGCCTGCACCGACGGCATCACGGTGCCCTTGGCCGGGATCTCCTCCTGGGTGACCGGCATGGGGCGGTGGGCGTAGGAGCCGATGCCGATGCGGTCGCCGTGCTGCCGGAAGTACAGGTCGCGGTCCTGGTGGCGGAGGATAGGGCCGGGGCGGCCCAGGTCGAGCGGGCCCGACTTGGCGTACTGGTGGGCGAGCGGCAGCAGCGGCACCGTCAGGCCGGCCAGCTTGCCGATCGACGGCCCCCAGAAGCCGGCCGCGCACACCACCACGTCGGCGGGGATCGTCCGGTGCTCCCCGCCGGCCAGCACCGACACGCCGGTGACCCGGCCGCCGTGCTGCTCGATGCCGACGACCGTGTGCCGTTCCAGGAAGCGCGCGCCGCGCTCGCTCGCCCGCGCCGCCTGCGTCTCGCCGCAGGCGGGCGCCGCGGCGAGTCCGTCCGTGGGCACGTGGAAGCCCCCGAACACCTTCGTACGGTCCAGCAGCGGCCACAGCTCCACGCAGGCGTCGGCGTCGAGCAGCCGGCCCTCGACGCCCCACGACTCGGCCCAGCCGAGCTTGCGGTGCAGGTCGGCCCAGCGTTCGGGGGTGGTGGCCACCTCCAGGCCGCCCACCTGGCGGAAGCAGTGCTCGCCGAGCGCCGTGTACTTGCGCACGGTGTAGGCGGCGAACTCCGTCATCGTCTTGGCGGGGTTGGTCTGGAAGACCAGGCCGGGCGCGTGCGAGCTGGATCCGCCCGCCGCGAACAGCGGCCCCTGCTCCAGCACGGTGACGTCGGTCCAGCCGCGTTCGGTGAGCTCGTCGGCCAGGGCGCACCCGACGATCCCGGCGCCGATGATCACCAAGCGGGGCCGACTCATGGCGCCTCCGGTTGTTCCTTAATGCGCAACACGCACCGGACTACGCAACGACCATAGATGGCCGCCCGCCCCTCGAACAAGACCTCCGTCCGCCTGTGGACCGCCGGAGCCGGCCCGCCGTACGCTCGTGATGGATCATGGCCTGTTCAGAGAGGTCGGCATGGCGCAGCGGCGCTTACTGGAAGGGCTGGGGGTCACCGTCGCCGAGGAGACGGCCTACCGCGCCCTGCTCCGGCACGGCCCCGCGACCCTCGGCGAGCTGGCCGCCGAGACCGGCTCCTCGGCCGCCGCCGTCCGCCGCGTGCTGCCCCGCCTCGAGGACCTCGGGCTCACCTCCCGCGTCGCCGGCCGGCCGCTCCGGCTCGTCGCCACCCCGCCGGACATCGCCGTCGACATCCTCGTCGCCCGCCGCCAGGAGGAGCTGACCCACAGCCGCGCCGCCGCCGCGCTGCTGGCCACCGAGGCCGCCGGGCGCGGCGGGCCGCAGCCTGAGGAGGTGCTGGAGGTGGTGACCGGGCGCGACGCCGTCGCCCGCCGCTACCTCCAGCTCGAACGCGACGCCATCCGGGAGCTGCTGGTGCTGGTGCATCCGCCGTACGCGGTGGACATCGGCGACGGCCACCGGCCCTCGCGCCGCGCCGCCCGCAGGGGAGCGCCCGTCGTCCGCGGCATCTACAGCCCGCTCGCCTTCGAGCAGCCCGGCATGCTCGCCCACACCCGCCGCGCCGTCGCCGACGGCGAGCAGGCCAGGCTGGGCGAGGTGCCGGTCAAGCTGGCCGTCGCCGACGCCCGCACCGCCATCCTGCCGCTGGCCTCGGACGAGGACCTGGCCGTCGAGAGCGCGCTCGTCGTGCACCCGTCAGCGCTGCTGGACGCCCTGGTCGGGCTCTTCGAGACGCTGTGGCGGGCCGCGGTGCCGCTGCGCCTGTCCGAGGACCGCCTCCAGCCCGACGGCCGGCCCCGCGCCCCCGACGCCGAGGTGCTCGCCCTGCTCGCCGGCGGCATGAAGGACGACGCCATCGCCCGCCAGCTCGGCCTCAGCCCGCGCACGGTGCAACGCCGCGTCCAGGTGCTCTGCGAACGCCTCGGCGCCCGCACCCGCTTCCACGCCGGCATCCTCGCCGCCCGACACGACCTGCTCAACGAATGAACGAGCAGCACGCCTAGGTGAGCAGGAAGCCGCCGTCCACCGGGAGGACGACGCCGGTGACGTAGGAGGACGCCTCGCTCGCCAGGAACACGGCGGCGGCCACCAGCTCGGCGGGGTCGCCCGGCCGCCGCATGACCACCCGCGCGTCCACCATCTGCTCGAGGTAGCCGGGCCGGTATTGGTCGGTCATCTCGGAGGCGAAGAACCCCGGCTCCAGGCAGTTGACCCGGATGCCGCGCCGCCCCGTCCACTGCTGCGCGAGGTCGCGGGTCAGCCCGGCGAGCGCCGCCTTGGAGGCGGTGTAGGCGGCCTGCGGCAGCCCGGCGGTGCTCTCGGCCAGCACGCTGCCGATGTTGACGATCGACGAGCCCGGCCGCATCACCCGCGCGCACGCCTGCGCCATCCAGTAGGCGCCCATCAGGTTGACCTCGACCACCTGGCGGAACTCGGCGGGCATCTCCTTCAGCGCGGGGACGGCGGTGCCGAGCCCGGCGTTGTTGACTAACACGTCGAGGCCGCCGAGGCCCTCGACCGCGGCGGCGGCGAGCGCCTCGCAGTCCTCGGGCTTCGCCACGTCGGCGGGCACGACCAGGCACCGGCGGCCGGTCTCCTCGACCAGCCGCCGCGTCTTCTCCAGGCGGTCGGCACGCCGGGCGCCGATCACGACGTCGGCGCCCGCCTCGGCCAGGCCGCGGGCGAAGGCCACCCCGAGCCCGGACGAGGCTCCGGTGACGATCGCCACCTTCCCGTCCAGACGGAACCGCTCCAGCACCCGCGCCGCCCTTCTCCGTTTTCGCCTACAGGCCGTATTCCTTGACGATGCGCTCGTGCCGGCCGACCTCGACGTCGATCTCGCGGGCGAGGTCGAGCCAGGCCAGCGGGTGCACCCACCGCTCGGTGGCGTCGTCGAGCAGGGCGTCGACCTCCTGCGGGCTGACGTCCGGCGGCACCGCGACCCAGCCGAACACGCCCGGCAGCGGCTCGCCCGAGGTGGGGTGGGTGACCTTGTAGTTCTCGTCGCTGTAGACCCACATCGGCCAGCCCCGCTCGGCCATGACCTCGGTGAACTCGGCCCAGTCGGACTCGCTCGGCGCGGCGCCGTCGAAGAAGTAGCTGGTGTAGCCGCCGGGGCGCAGAATGCGTACGGCCGCGAACGGCGGCACGAAGTTCTGCTGCTCCTGCGGGTCGTCGGGCACCGGCTCCAGCAGCTGCGGGTCGAAGACGACCAGGTCGCCGGCGTTGTAGTCCATGCCGCGCGGCTGCGGCAGGGCCAGCCGGGCGGTGGCGGGGCCGGTGCGGATGGACAGCACCTGGCGCTGGCCGCCGTCGGGCGCGGGGAGGATGACCCGGATGAGGCCCATCTCCTCCTCGATCGGGCCCTCCTTGGACTTGACCGGCATGCCGATCTTGGCGGCGCCCTTGCGGACGATGTCCCAGTCCTCGGCGGAGGTGGCCATGACGATCATGCGCCAGACGTCCTCGTCGGCCAGCTCGTCAAGGACCTCCACCAGCACCTGGGCGGCCCTGGCGTTCTGGTCGAGCTGCTGGGCGGCGCCGGACAGCAGGCGGCGGGCGTCGATGCCGGCCCCGGCCGCGACGGCGTGCTCGGCGGCGTCGAGCGCCTCCGGCCAGCGCTCGCGGGCGCTGTGCAGGCGGGCGAGCGCGACCTGCTGCGCGGCGTGCGGCAGCAGCGCGGCCATCTGCTCCAGCCGCTCGTCCTGGCGGGCCTCGATGAGCAGGGTGGTGAGGTAGGCGACGTCGTCGGCGTCGGCCTCGCCGATCTTGCCGGTGTCGACGAGGGTCTTCCAGTAGATGTCGGCGCCGGCCGCGGGGTAGCCGAGGAAGCCCAGCGTGGTGGTGTGGCGGCGGGTCGCCTCGATGTCGTCGCCGGACAGCGGCGCCAGCCAGCCCACCCACTTCTCGGGGTCGGCGTTGAAGCCGTCGGCCGCGTCGAACAGGCCCACCCGCTCCTCCAGCGTGCCGGGGGCCTCGTGCTCGGCGGTGGCGTCGGCGGCGGCCCGCAGCGCGGCGATGCGCTCGGTGAGGTCGTCGCCCGCGCGCAGCTCGGCGGTGCCGGACTCGGCGACGTCGGCCAGCAGCCTGGCCTGCCAGACGCCCTTGCGGCCGACGGCGAGGTCGCCGGCGATCAGCGCGAGCTCGACCCGGGCGCGGTAGCCGCCCATCATGCCGAAGTAGTCGATCCACTGGCGCAGCACCCGGCCGAGCTGCCAGGTGTTGGTGATCTGCGCGGAGCCGGCCATCAGGGCGACCGCGCGCGACCACTCGACGAACACGCGCGGGTGCTCGCCGACCACGTCGAGGTCGGGCAGCGCGTCGACGGCCTCGGCGACCCGGCCGAGCGTGGCGAGGATCAGCGCCCGGCGCACGCCGTCGCGGTGCTCCTTGGCCACCGGGTCGTCGGGCTGGTGGCCGGAGGCGGCCTGCAGGGCGTCGAGCGCGGCCTCGGCGCGGCCCGCGGCCAGCAGCGCGCGGGCGTGCTCGGCGCCGAGCTCCCAGCTCGGCGCGCGGCCGGCGGTGCGCAGCCGCTCGGTGGCGGACTCGGCGTAGCTGACGGCCTCGTCCGCCTTGCCGGCGTCGATCAGCGCGGCGACGTATTGGGTGACGAGGCCGGTGAAGGCGGGTCGCTCGGGGCTCAGGGCCTCCAGGTGGGCGCCCAGCGTCTCCAGGCGCTCGGTGGCGTAGCCGGGGCCGTCGGTGTTGGCCAGGGCGATGGCGAGGGCCTCGACCGCCGCCGGGGCGGACGGGCACTCGCGCACGTCTTCGCGCTGGGCGAACGCCAGCAGCTGCCGCGCGTCGTCGAGCGCGACCGCGCCCTGGGCGCGGTCGCCGATGCGGCCGACGAGGTGCCAGTAGCGGGCGTAGAACTCCAGCCAGGGCAGCTCAAGGGTCTCGGCCTGCTGCGCGATGGCGGGGGCCATGACGTCGAGCTGCGGGTATCGGCCCTCATAGGCCTGTGCGGGAAGGTCTCCCAGCGCCATGGCGAGGCCAACGTTGCCCGCCTCGGAAAGCTGCTGCTGGGTGTCGCCGACCCAGGCCCAGATGTCCACGTCCATGGGCAGTCAGTCTGCCAGGTCAACGAGCGTGCCCAAAACGCAGAAGGCCGATCAGCTCGTCCGTTTCGCTGTCGCCGAGCACGGAGAAGACCGGCGCCATGAGATCGTCGGTGCGCTCCTCGGCCTCGGCCCGGCGGGCCATGAGCTCAGGAGTCGGCTCGGGGTAGGGCTCCGGCCAGGAGAAGAACTGGGCGATCCGGGTGCCGGTGGCCTGTCCGAACGGGGTCGTGTCGTGCTCGGCGGCGAGCGTGGCCTCCAGCGGGTGCAGCCCGGCGGCGAGCACGACGTTGGCGTGCAGGCCGCCGCGCAGCTCGCGTACGCAGTGCATGAGCTGGACGGCGCGTGCCGGCGGGTCGTCGGCGAGCGGCACCGCCCGCCAGCCGGCGAACAGCGGCGCGCCCACGGACGACGCCGCGGCGACCACCGGCTCCAGCAGCTCGGCGAGCCTGGCGCAGCCCTCGTATCCGCCCAGCTTGCGCCGGCCCCAGGCGCGGCACACCTCTGCGTAGACCTCGACGGCGCGGTCGGCGGCGAGTTTGCGGCCGCCGTTCCAGCTCTCCTCGACGTGCTCGCGCGGGAAGAAGACGGCGACGGAGTGGACCACGTCGGCGTCGCACTCGCCGAGCACGCCGCAGCGGCCGCGGAAGTAGAGCTCGCGGGGGCCGAGGCCGTGCTCCTCGCAGGCGGCCTTGGCCTCCCGGGAGACCATGAAGCCGCCGCCGAGCTGCCCGATGGGCGCTTTCACCTGGACTGCGGTCGTGCGCGGGTCTGCCATGCCCCACCTCTCGGTTCGGGAATCAGACCCAGCATGCCTCAGCAGAACATCATTCTGCAAGCATGAGCTCGCCGCTGGCCACGATCACCGCCGGCCCGGACAGGTAGCTCGTCTCCTCTTCGAGGATGACGGTGAGCGTGCCGCCGAGCACCTCCACCGTCCAGGTGCCGGTGGTGTCGCCCGACAGGGCCGCCGCCGCGACCGCCGTCGCCACCGCGCCCGTGCCGCACGCGCGGGTCTCTCCCGAGCCGCGCTCGAAGACGCGCATCACCGCGCGGCTGACGCCCACCGGGTTGAACAGCTCGATGTTGACGCCGCTCGGGAAGACGCCGGTGTCGAAGCCGGGCTGGTGCGTGAGGTCGAGCTGGGCGACCGGATCGCCGATGGGGCAGGCCAGGTGCGGGTTGCCCATGTCGATCCGCATGCCGGGATAGTCGATGCCGCCCACGTGGGCCGTGCTCTCGCCGAGCACGTTCGGCTTGCCCATGTCGACCGTGACGTCGCCGTTCGGCTCCAGGTGCACCTGGCGCAGGCCGCCCCGCGTGGCGACGGCGAACCCGGAGGAGTCGGCGAGTCCCGCGTCGATGAGGTAGCGGGCGAAGACGCGCACGCCGTTGCCGCACATCTCGGCCATGCTGCCGTCGGCGTTTCGGTAGTCCATGAACCACTCCGCGGCGGACGCCTGCCCGGCCACCTCGTGGCTCCGCTTGGTGCGCACCACCCGGAGCACGCCGTCGGCCCCGAGTCCCGCCCTCCTGTCGCAGATCCTGGCGACGAGCGCGGCCGTCACGTCCAGCTCGCCGTCGTGATCGGGCAGGATGACGAAGTCGTTCTCGGTGCCGTGACCCTTCAGGAAGCGCATATTGCAAGTTTAGGGTGCGGGGTGTCCGGGGATCTCGGCGAGGGAGCGCTCGACAAGATCAGGGGCGTCGTACGGCAGCCACCGCACCCGCGGATCGCGCCTGAACCACGACTCCTGGCGGCGGGCGAAACGCCTGGTCGCCCGCACCGTCTCGGCCCGGGCCTGCTCCTCGCTCCACTCGCCGTTCAGGAAACGGATCACCTGCGCGTAGCCGAGCGCGCGGCCGGCCGTACGGCCCTCGGCCAGGCCCTGACCGAGCAGCGCGCGCACCTCCTCCACCAGGCCCGCCGCCCACATCCGGTCCACCCGGAGCTCGATCCGCTCGTCCAGCACGGGGCGCGGCACGTCCAGGCCGATCTGGACGCTCGGGTAGAGCGCGTCGTACGACGGCATCGTGGCCGAGAACGGCCGGCCCGAGTGCTCGATCACCTCCAGCGCCCGCACGATGCGGCGGCCGTTGCCGGGCAGGATCGCCGAGGCGGCGGCCGGGTCGAGGCCGCGCAGCCGCTCGTACAGCGGGGCCGGGCCGCGCTCGGCAAGCTCGGCCTCCAGCCGGGCCCGGATCTCGGGGTCGGTGCCGGGGAACTCCAGGTCGTCGAGCGCCGCCCGGACGTACAGGCCGCTGCCGCCGACCAGCACCGGCGTCGCGACCTTGTCGAACACCTCGCGCGCCAGCCGTTGGTACTCGGCCACGCTCGCGGTGACCGTGACGTCCCAGATGTCCAGCAGGTGGTGCGGCACGCCGCGCATCTCGGCGGGCGTCAGCTTCGCGGTGCCGATGTCCATGCCTCGGTAGAGCTGCATGGAGTCGGCGTTGACGCACTCGCCCCCGAGGCGGAGGGCGAGCTCCACGGCGAGGTCGGACTTCCCGGCCGCGGTGGGGCCGACGACGGCGATGACAGGCTGCTGGCGCACACGCACCAGTCTGTCGGAGGCCGGGGAGTGTCCGAGCCGCTCAGAGATCCAGCAGGGTCGGCTGCAGGTAGCCCTCGTGGGTGAGCAGCCACCGCTTGGTCTCCACGCCCACGCCGCCGCTGAACCCGCCGAGCCCGGTGCCCGCGATCACCCGGTGGCAGGGCACGAAGATCGGGATCGGGTTGGAGCCCATGATGGAGCCGATGCCCCGGGCGGGCACGCTCGTGCCGCTGAGCTTCGCCAGCTCGCCGTAGGTGACGGCGGACCCGTACGGGACCGCGTGCAGCGCCTGGAGCACCCGCCGCCGCGACCCCGCCATCAGCCGCCAGTCGATCGGCGTGCGGAAGGCGCGCAGCTCCCCGGCGAAATACGCGTCGAGCTCGGCGACGGCCGAGGCCGTACGATCCGGATCATGCACCTCGACCAGCCCGAGCCGCTCCGCCAGGCCCGCGCCGGAGCCCCAGCCCGACGCCACGAGCCCCGTCTCCGTGACGGCCAGCGTGAACGCGCCCACCGGCGTCGGCACCTCGGCCAGCGCCACCGTGCCCGCCGCGCCGGTCTCAGTGATGGTCATCATGTCCTCTCGTGAGCTCGTGGTGCTCGGCACCTCCAGCGCCGTTCCCACCCGACACCGTAACCACAACGGCTACCTCCTGCGCTGGGACGGTCAGGGTTTCCTCTTCGACCCCGGCGAGGGCACGCAGCGGCAGATGGTGCACGCCGGGGCGCGCGCGAACGACGTGCACTGGCTCTGCGTCACGCACTTCCACGGCGACCACTGCCTCGGCGTCCCCGGCGTCGTGCAGCGCATCGCCCGTGACCGGGTGCGGCATCCGGTGCGGGCGGTGTTCCCGGCCTCCGGGACGACGTACTGGCGGCGGCTGCGGCACGCCGCCGCCTTCGCCGACACCGACGTGATCTCCGAGCATCCCGTCTCCGGCCCGCTGGCCGCGATCGGGCCGCTGACCGCGCGCCGCCTGTCCCACCCCGTGGAGTCGTACGGCTACCGCGTCCAGGAGCCGCCCGGCCGCCGCATGCTGCCCGCCAGGCTCGCCGCCCACGGCATCCGCGGCCCCGAGGTCGGCGAGCTGCAGCGCAAGGGCTCCGTACGCGGCGTCACGCTGGAGGAGTGCAGCGAGCCCCGGCCGGGGCAGGCCGTCGCCTTCGTCATGGACACCCGGCTCTGCGACACCGTCTTCGAGCTGGCCAACGGGGCCGACCTGCTGGTCATCGAGGCCACGTTCCTGTCGGGGGAGAGCGCGCTCGCCAAGGAGTACGGGCACCTGACGGCGTACGAGGCGGGCCTCGTGGCGGCCGACGCGGGCGTGCGGCGGCTGGTGCTCACGCACTTCTCCGAACGGTACGGCTTCGACGACGAGCCCGCGTTCGTCGCCGAGGTGCGGCGCAGCTACGACGGGGAGGTCGTGCTGGCCCGCGACCTCATGAAGGTGCCGGTGCCGCGGCGTCAGTCCCACAGCGCGGCGAAGTAGCCGACGCCGTAGGGGGCGTCCCGCGCCAGCAGCGCCGTCATTTCCAAGATGGAAGTACGCAAGATGCAGCGCCGGGTGCGCCGCTCCCACCAGGCGCGAGCCGAGCAGGGCAAGCCGGTGGGCGGGCCTCGCCCCTTCGGCTGGCTGCCCGACCGCGTGACGCTCGATCCGGAGGAGCCCCCTGTCCTTCGCGCAAGGCCGCGCTTGAGTTCGCGGCCGGTCGCTCGCTGGACTCGATCGTCAAGGAGTGGCAGCGCCTCGGCGTCGTCACCTCACGGGGCAACCCCTGGATTCGGATGTCCCTGCGGTCCGCTCTGGAGAACCACCGCTGTGCGGCTGGCGGATGATCGGCGGGGAACTTCGTCCGTGACGCCCCACGGCATCCCCGTGGTGGGCCAGTGGGAGCCGATCCTGTCGCCCGACGAGTGGCGGGCTGTCATGGTTGTGATGGACAAGCGGAAGGGCACCGGGTCAACGGCGATGGAAGCGTCGGCGCGCCGATACCGACCGACGAGCGCGAACACCGGTACCTGCTGTCGGGCATCGTGCGCTGCGGCAAGCCGAAGGACGGAGACGGCCGCAATGGTCCGACGAGAAATGGCAGCGGATCGGGGTCATAAATCGGGATCATGAGTGACACCGGCGACCATCCTGGCTCAGGTCAAGGGGTGGCGGCATGAAGCCAGCGGGAGAAGTCGGGCATGGAGGCTCGCTGGAGAGCGGCCCTGATGTCGCAACCCGTCCGGCTCCACGGCGAACGAGTGACCGTGGATGCCGGGACGGGTGAGGCCTTGGACATCTACCGCACGGCCGACGAGTCCACCGGCTTCCTCCTCACGGCCTGCGGCAACCGGCGCGCCTCTCGCTGCCCGGCCTGCTCGGCCACCTATCGGGACGACATGTACCACCTGACCATCTCCGGCCTGCGCGCCACGAACGCGATGACCCCCACATCGGCCAACCGCTGTGCGCGGACTGCTACGACTACCGCAGTGCTGTCCTGTGGAACGCCCACGCGGGCGAGCTGTGGCGGCGCTTCACCCAGGCGCTACCCACAGCGCTGGCCCGGCTCGTCGGCATGCGCCGGGCTGCTCTGCGGCGTCTGCTGCGCATCTCCTACGCGAAGGTCGCCGAGTATCAGTCGCGGGGCCTGGTCCACTTCCACGCTGTGATCCGCCTTGACGGCCCCGACGGTCCAGCCGACCGCCCCCCGCCGTGGGCGACGGTCGCCCTCCTGGACCGCGCGATCAGGGACGCCGCCCGCTGCGTCGCGGTACCCATGCCCGGCGGTTCCGGAGCTGATCTGATGTGGGGTGACCAACTCGACGTCCGGCCCGTCTACGTCTCGACGGAACTGGACGGCGTGAGTGATCAGCGCGTCGCCGCCTACGTGGCCAAGTACGCGACCAAGGGCGCGGAGTCCGCCGGGACCGTGGACCGGCCCATCAAGAACGCGAGCGACATCGAACTCCTGCCCGTCACCGACCACGCACGCCGCATGATCTACACGTGCTTCGCCCTCGGCCGCCTGCCCGAATACCGGGAGATCTCGCTACGGCGGTGGGCTCACATGCTCGGCTACCGGGGCCACTTCTCCACGAAGTCACGCCACTACTCGATCACGCTCGGAGACCTGCGCCGGACTCGGGCCGAGTACCGCGCCGAGCAAGCGCGTCTTCTCCTCGGCCTACCGGCACCGGACCCGGACAAGGCCCTCACCTTGGCGGAGTGGTCCTACGCCGGAAGCGGTCACCGCCACGGGGAGGCGTTCTGGGCCGAAGTCACCCGCAACCGGATCGCCACAGCGAGGCGAATCGCCAAGCAATGTTCGGATTAGGATCATGGCTTATGGGACCTGTGCCAGCGACGCGCGGCGTTCTCTACGTGATCGCGTGTGGGGCGCCTGCGGCTGCCCATGTGCATGACCTGGTTCTGTTGGCTCAGGCCGCCGGATGGCAGGTGCATGTCGTCACGACCCCGATGGGCGAACGCTTCGTCGACGTTCCGCGACTGGAGCGATTGACCGGTGACCGAGTTCGCAGCACGTACCGGATGCCGGACGAACCGAAGGGGCTGCCCCCGGCCGACGCGGTGGTCGTCGCTCCGGCCACGTTCAACACGATCAACAAGTGGGCGGGCGGGATCGCCGACACGTTCGCGGTCGGGCTGCTGTGCGAGGTGATGGGCTTCGGTGTGCCGATCCTGGCCGTGCCCCTGCTCAAGGCGGCGCTCGCCCGGCACCTGGCCTTTGCCCGCAATGTCACCTGCCTTGAGGAGATGGGCGCGCGGGTCCTCTTCGATCCCGACGCCCCGCCCGAGTTCCGCATGCCATCCTGGGAACGAATCATGCAGGAGCTGCACAGCGTGGTCGGAGAGCGACACTCGCGGGAGTGATGTCATGGACGCCCGGCAGGAGATCGGCCAACGTATCGCTCGCGCACGCCGTCGGCGGGGCCTGTCACAGGCCGTCCTGTCCGGCCTCGTCGGCCGCTCCGAGAGCTGGCTCAGCCAGGTGGAACGAGGCCAGCGCTCGGTGGACAACCACACCGTGATCAACGCCCTCGCCGAGATCCTGGGCCTGGCCGTCGACGAACTCACCGCGAAGAAGAGCACCACCATGACGCGATACGAGGCCGCCCCCGGCATCCGGAGGGCCATGATGGGGTACGACGGCCTGTCCTCCTCCATTGCCCCCCACCTCGCGGGAGGGTCGGTGGAATCCCTCCTCTGGCTCCAGCATGAGATCCGTAGAGTGAACGATCTCTATCAGGCGACGCGCTACGACGAGGTCGGCCGCCGGCTGCCACGCCTGATCGTGGCGACGGAACTGGGCAGCCGTCACGCTCCCGCAGGTGCTCGCCGGGCCTATCAGACGCTCCGCTCGCTGACGTACCACTGCGCCACGACGACGCTGCGGCGAGTGGGCGAACCGGAGCTGGCGTGGGTGGCGGCGGATCGTTCTCTCGCCGCCGCCGAAGAGGCCGAACGGCCGCTGCTGGTCGCCGTGAGCGCGTACCGGCTCGGCTATGTCCTGATCCGGCTGCATGAGACGGAGCGGGCGCTACAGCTCGTCCTCCAGGCCGCCGACTCGCTGCGCCGTGGCCCGCGATCCTTGCCGGTGCTCGGCGCTCTCTACCTGGTCGCCGTCACGGCTGCTGCGGCGGCCTACGACCGGGCCGGTGTCGAGACCTTCCTCAACCAGGCACGGCACGCGGCCGATGCGATCGGTGAAGATCGTAACGACTTCTGGACGGCCTTCGGCCTGACGAACGTGGCCATTCACGAGGTGTCGGCAGCCGTCGAGTTCGGCGACGCCCGGCGAGCGATCAGCACCGGGGAGTCCGTGAACCTCTCGACACTGGCCACGGGCCTTGTCGGGCGGCGGGCACAGGTGCACCTGGACTTGGCTCGGGCGTACTCGATGCAGCGCAAGGACGCCGCCTCGGTCAACATGCTCCTGCAAGCGGAACGGCTCTCCCCCGAACTCGTACGGTATGGCGGGCGGCCCCGCGAACTGCTGACGCAGTTGCTCAAGCGTGAACACCGGGCGAGCACGCCCGAACTCAGGCCGCTGGCACAACGCGCTGGCATCATCTGACCCGCACTTTTCTGCGGGTTCTTGACCTTCACAGCGTTGCGGGCTGTGCTGATCGTCGCTGCCTACGGTTCCTGCTGACCGGATTCCTGGTGTCAGGAGGCAGTACCGATGAGCGTTCCCGTCAAGCACGTGAACACGGCGGCTTTCCCTGTGGTGGCCGCCGAACGCTTGCAGGTGGCCCTCAAGGATCACGACGTTACCGCCGAGGTGCACGACGGTTACGGCTTGGCGCTGGTGTCGGTGTGGGTCGGCCTGGTGGTCTGGTGCGATGGCCAGTGGTTCTGGTGGCGCGTGGGCTGGAACGAGCAACGTAAACAAGTCATGTACGCCCGTCACCCGGCGGACGAACCGGCGCGGGCCGCTCGCCGGGTGGCCTTCCGCTATGCCGAGCTGTACCGGAACCATCCGCGCCCGGGGCCGATTGCTGATCTCGCCTCGTCCACTCGATCGTGAGCGTACGGTGATTACGTCGCATGCTCGGGTCGTGATCAAGCAAATGCTGCACAGCCCGTCGCGCACTCGTTACTTGGCCTCATGCCTGATCGGGCGGAAGGGAATCGTTGTCGGCCTCCTGCGCGATGGCACCCTGGCCTTGGTCGAACTCGACGGCGACGCCGACGAGGCGCCGTATGGGGTGCGCCGCTGGGCCGTGCACCTGGACGACCTGGAGATCTACGACGACGCTGCGCCGCCGAAGCAGCCCGAAAGGCATCGGCTCGGGATAACGGAAAGTGGCAGTGAGGTCGTCCATGCCGTACCTGCCGACTCGACCGACAGCCTGTGTGGTGAGGCAGCCAAGCCCTTGCCGGTCTTGGGATGGTCCATGCCGTTCGCGCCCACGGCTTCGCGAGCGTGTCCCGAGTGCGTGCATGAGCTGGAACAACTCGCCCAGTTGGTGGCTGGTGCATCCCACGACCACTTTTCCCCCCGCCCCCGATACACCGGTTGAAAGTGTAGAGTCCTAGCCTCGTGACGGATCGCGTTCGATGCGGTACGACCGGAGCATGCGGTACGGGCAAAGGGGTGGGTACACGCCCGCGGAGCAGGCGCGGCGGGAGCGTGTACGGCTGCAGGCGGCCGAGTGGTTCGAGGCCGGAGAGTCGACCAGGACGGTCGCGGCGCGGTTACAGGTGCACGAGCGGTCGGTGACCCGCTGGCGCAAGGCATGGCGGGAGGCCGGCAGACCGGCGCTGCTGTCCAAGGGGCCGGTGTCGAGGGAGAAGCTGTCGGACCGGCAGTGGGCGCGGCTGGATGCCGAGTTACGGCGGGGCCCACTGGCCTGGGGATATGCCGAGGATCAGTGCTGGACGCTGGGCCGGGTCAAGACACTGATTGGACGGCTGTTCCACATCGGCTACACCATCGAGGGCGTGGGCAAGCTGCTGCACCGCCACGGCTGGTCGGTGCAGGTCCCGGCCCGGCGCGCGATCGAGCGGGACGAGGAGACCATCGCGTTGTGGAAGGCCGAGGTGTGGCCCGCGGTAAAAGAACCGCGGCGGACCTGGGCGCCTACCTCTGCTTCGAAGACGAAGCCGGGCAAGGGCTGAGGCCGCCGAAAGGACGCACCTGGGCACCGGTCGGCGCCCGGCCGGTGGTGACGGTCCGCGGCAGAGGCTCGGGCCAAGTCAACATGGCCGGCGTCCTGGCCTTCCGGGACGGCGAACGGCCGCACCTGTTCTACCGCATGCACATCTACCACGGCCGCAGGGGCGAGCCCAAGACCTTCTCCTGGATGGACTATCGGGACCTGATCGTGGCCACCCACCACCATCTGGGCGCGCCGCTGGTGTGGTGCTGGGACAACTTGAACGTGCACCTGGCCGGCCAGCTCGCCGACTTCGCCGCCCAGAACGCAGACTGGTTACGTATCGTCCAGCTCCCCGCCTACGCTCCCGAGCTCAACCCCGCCGAGGGCGTGTGGTCGCTGCTCCGCCGGGCCTTGGCCCACTTCGCCGTCACCGACCAGCCAGGTCTGGTCCGGATCGTCAAACGCAAGCTGAGGAAGATCCAGTACCGGCCTCACCTGCTCACCGGCTGTCTGACCCAGACCGGGCTCACCCTCGATACCCCGGCAAAGCCATGACCGACTCTACGAATTTAACCTGGTACTCGCCGATATCGGTAGACCCCTTTTATTGTGCGAGCCAGGAACTGTCCTTTGCTGGGAGCATTCATCAATTCCAGGTGCACGTGTAGGGGGACGTCGGCATATTGGTATATGGATCCGTTCTTGAATCGGATCTCCAGTGTCTGTGTGAGCGCATCGTACCCAACGGAATCCAAGTTGGAAGAGACGACGTTTTTTCGGTCCACTTCAACAGGTCCTCTATGTAGCATTGGTCTATGCGTTATCGGCGGCGAGCTTGATCGCTGCGTCGATGATGTCTTTTAGAATCTGGGGTGCATCGGACGTGGCATTTATTGCCGCGTGACGGTACAAGGCGGCACTCTTCCGAGGACTTCCGGAACCGCTAAGTTGGAGGTGTGAGAGTGCCGTATTCCATTCTGGCCACTCGGAGAGCAAAGTTCTTTCTAGGTCGTACTCGAACGCGGCGTATCGCTCGTTGACCTGTGTGCTTGGGTAGTCCTCTTGAGGCGCGTTTAGCCGTCGAAGTAGGCGCCTGTTTTCGGCTTTGGCGACATCCTTGCCTTTGTCTCCGTCGAAAACTACGAAGCAGGGTACTCCAAATTCTCGTAGAATGGCGTGAGCAAGTGCCAAGTTGCCCTTTCCGTTAACCTCGGCGACCACGACTCCGTGTGCTGCAAGACCCTCACCGCGCAGGGCTGCACCTTCGAGCACTGCTCGCTCTGTGTCTCCCTCCGTAAGTATGACGGATCGTGCGAAGAGGGCCTCGGGTAGATACTCCAGGGCCAGCTTCGCCAAGTTGCGCTCAACTGACTCCTGTCTTACGTCTCCGGCCAGGGATTGCTGTACATCCTCTTGAGTGGCGGTTCGCACTATTGTCTCGTACATGCCCTTTCCTGTGGAGGGCTGTCTCGTGAGTCGTCTAATCTCAGGGATTCCGTCCGCCGCCAAGAAGTAAGGGGCGTGGGTGGCATAGGTGACTTGAATCCCGCGTTTGCGATCGCTGGCCAATCGTCGGAGAGCGGCTGAGAACGCGCGAGCCTGAACGGGATGCTGGAACAACTCGGGTTCCTCAATGGCCAGGCAGATGACACGGTCGGTAGCGATTGCCTTGCGTCGGGCTAGAAGCTCAAGAGCGGATATTATGAGCGCACGTTGGAAACCGTGACCCTGTCGATCTACTTGTGTCACTGCGGCCCCGTCTCGAACGCTCACTTCGAACTGCACCGGAGGCGGCTTATAGGTAGGGACGCGAGGCTCGACGTCTACTCGGCGTCCGCGTGTAAACTCTTCGACAGCATTGGTCAACTCGTTGGAAAGGTCGGCGAGTTGTTGAGTGAAATGTTTGGTGTGAACCTCGCTGTGGCGCTCCACCAGCAGGCTGCCCAATAGTGCGAGATCTTCCTCGGCTGCGGTCCTGTCGATGGCCTGCTCTAGAATGCGTCCGATCACCGAAGCTTTTGAGTCTTGGGTTTCCTCGACGGCCCTCAAGTCTGCGCTGACGAAGACATAATCGAAAAGCCCAGACATTACTGCCTGGCCATTGAATCCGAAGAAATGACCGTCTGCGCTTAGTTCCCGTGATGACAGGCTGCCCTGATTCTGGCTCTCCCACACGGTCAGTGCGGATTCCATATCCCTTACGCTGCGAACCGCCGGAAGATCGAAATCGGGTCGCTCCTCGCGAAGTGTTTTATAAGCAGCTCGTTTGTCCTCTGCAGAGCGAGCAGTCCTGAATGCGTCGAACAGTGGGTTCGTGAACGCTCTGGCTGAGATCTTTTCGACTCCAGACTCCCAGCGCCGCCAGATGGTGACCGTTTCCGCCCCGGCTGGCGCGTACTTTCCCAACGCGTTCCGATCTTCCGGTGTAAGATCACTGAACTCAACTTCGACCACGATTTGGCGGCGGCCGGCTCCAACGGCCACGTCGTCTTCCGTGAGAGGAGTGCTCGATGCGCCATTGAAGAACCAGTTGAGGGCGCGAAGCACAGATGACTTTCCGATGCCATTGGGTCCGATGAACGTTGTGATGTTGTCGAACTGAATGTCGACATCGCGCAGGCAGCGAAAATTCTGGATACGCACTCTCTTGACTCTCACGAGAGAAGCCAAGCGTATCGCCGCCCCCGGCCGCAACAGCTTTCACTATAACTGCTTCTGCTGTCTCGTCGCTTCGTGGGCAGAATCCCCGGAGTGGTAGCGGAAGCGGTGCAGACGATCTTCAGTTCTCCTTCCTGCATAGCTGCGCGTTATTTGTCCGCAATGAGGAGATTTGGCGGGTCGCATGTCGGCTGGGAAGAAGAATTGTTACAGCGGCAGTACATTGTGATCTGGCCCACGGTCTCTGTGATCCTCGGCTGATGCTGCATGTAAGGGCAAAGTGTCTGCGCCAGGGACACCGGCCGGCGGTGGGCATCGAGGCGGCTCCACCTCGGCCGCCGCATGCTGCCCGCCAGGCTCGCCGCCCACGGCATCCGCGGCCCCGAGGTCGGCGAGCTGCAGCGCAAGGGCTCCGTACGCGGCGTCACGCTGGAGGAGTGCAGCGAGCCCCGGCCGGGGCAGGCCGTCGCCTTCGTCATGGACACCCGGCTCTGCGACACCGTCTTCGAGCTGGCCAACGGGGCCGACCTGCTGGTCATCGAGGCCACGTTCCTGTCGGGGGAGAGCGCGCTCGCCAAGGAGTACGGGCACCTGACGGCGTACGAGGCGGGCCTCGTGGCGGCCGACGCGGGCGTGCGGCGGCTGGTGCTCACGCACTTCTCCGAACGGTACGGCTTCGACGACGAGCCCGCGTTCGTCGCCGAGGTGCGGCGCAGCTACGACGGGGAGGTCGTGCTGGCCCGCGACCTCATGAAGGTGCCGGTGCCGCGGCGTCAGTCCCACAGCGCGGCGAAGTAGCCGACGCCGTAGGGGGCGTCGCGCGCCAGCAGCCTGCCGCGCGGCGCGGCGCCGGTGGCGGCCCCGGCGAGCACCTGGAGGGCGGCGCGGCCGGTGGCCCACAGCCGGTCGGCCTCCGCCGGGTCGAGTGCGGCGAGCGCGGCCGGGTCGGCGGCGTCGAGCGCCCGCGCCACCCGGTCGTCGAACGGGCCGGCGGCCTCGTCGTACCTGCCGGGCGCCTTCGGGGTCAGGCAGGCCGAGCCGTCGGCGAGCACCAGCAGCCCCACCCGTTCGCCGGACGCGGCCAGCTTCTCGCCGAGCGCCAGGCACTCGGCCGGCGCGGCGTCGAAGCCCACGGCCTGGCAGGCGTGGGGCACGCGCCCGTCCAGGAGGCAGCGGCCCACGGTCAGCGACAGCGGCAGGACGGGCTCGCCCGTGCCCGCGCCGGCGTCCAGGCCCCAGGGGCGCAGGCTGCCCGCCGCGCCGCCCGCGTACGCCTCGCTGTCCGCGGCCCCGCCCACCACGATCAGCACGTCGGGACGGGCGGCGAGCACGCCTTGGACGGCGGCGTCGCAGGCGGCGCGGAGCCGGGGCATCCCGGTCACGATCAGCGGGGTTTGCGGGCAGACGGCCGCGGCGGCAAGCACGAGCGCAAGCGTACGCGGCCCGTCACCGCCCGCCCCTCGCGAGGGCCGCTCAGAAGGGGCTGCCGCCCGCCTTGACCTTGGCCAGCAGCGCCACGGTGTGGGCGTGAGCGAGCCGGTGCAGGCCGGCCCCGAAGCTGACGCGCGCCACGCCCAGCTCGGCCAGCCGCGTGAGGCTCGGCGCGCCCGGCCGGAACAGCACATTCACCGGCCGGCCGCCGAGCGCGGTCACCAGGGCGCGGATCTCGTCCTCGTCGGCGAGCATGATGGGGTAGACGCAGTCGGCCCCCGCCTCCAGGTAGCGCTCCGCCCGCGCGAGCGCCTGCTCCCGTGAGGTCGAGCCGTGCAGGTAGGTGTCCACGCGGGCGTTGATCACCAGTGCCTGGCCGGCCGCCGCCCGCACCTCGGCCAGGAAGTCCGCCTGCTCGCCCGGGTCGATCAGCTCGCCGGTGCGCGGGTCGCTGTCCTCCAGGTTGCAGCCGGCCGCGCCGGCCGCCAGGAGGCGTTCGGCCAGCTCGGCGGGCTTGAGACCGTAGCCGCGCTCGACGTCGGCGGTGACCGGCACGTCCACCGCGCGGGCGATGCGGGCCACGGCGGACATCATCTCGTCCACCGGGACGCGCTCGCCGTCCTCGTGGCCGAGGACCCGGGCGACGGCGGCGCTGCCGGTCGCCACGGCGGGGAAGCCGGCCTCCTGGACGGCGCGCGCGGAGGCGGCGTCCCAGACGTTGGGCAGGATCACGGGCGTTCCGGGCACATGCAGCCCACGGAGGACACCGGCGTCGTCGATCGTCGTCATGCCCCTGACCCTAGGCGCGAGGTGGCCTGTCTCGAAGGTCCAATGATGGCCATAACCTCCGGACCACTTCGCCCCTGCCGCCTCCCGGCGTCAGCGGAGGCGGTTCAGCAGCCGCTGGTGGCGCACTGGCCGGAGACCAGGCCCCCGGGCCCGTCGGCCGGACTGTCGGCCTCCGAGGACTGCGGGGCCTTGGTGGGCGAGGTGGTGGCCTTCTTGCCGTCGCCGGTCTGCTTCGCGCCGGCGCCGCTGGCGGAGTCGCGGCTCGTGGAGGTGCCCGTGCCGGTCGAACCCGTGTCGGCCGCGCGGCCCGGGTCGGTGGCGGCGTCGCCCATGCTGCCGTCGTCGGGCAGGCCGTCGTCGGGGGCGTCGGTGCGGGCGTCGCCCATGGTGGCGTCGTCGGCGGCGTCGTCCTGAAGGTCGTCCTGGAGGCCGTCCTGGGCGCTGTCGTCGCCGCCGGTGCCCTGCGACGGCCCGGCCTCCTGCCGGGTGCCGGGGGTGGAGTCGCCGGAGGCCACCACGTAGCCCGCGCCGCCCGCCGCGATCAGCGCGACGAGCACTCCGGCCGCGATGGCGGCGGTCTTCTTGGTCTTCTTCTGGCGGGCGGCGCCGCGATTGTTCTTCGCCGGGCGTGAATCGCCCGGCCCGGTCAGGATCTCGTGGTGATCCGGTGCGGTCGGATCTTGCATGAGGGTGCAGCTCCTCGCGGTCGTATCGGGGAAAGCTCGCCGGCTTCCGCGGGTGATGGACCACACTAGCCGCATCGGCGGAATGCTCGCACACCAATCACAAAGGAATCACGACTTGTCCCCCCTTAGATCCATTTCTGCTGGTAGCCGGGGTCGCCTCGGGTCGGTCGCCGGAGCGGCCGGAGTCCTCGCCACCGCGGTTGTCGGCATATTCCTGGCATTCAGCGGCGCACCTGGTCCGGCCCCCCGAAGTACGCCGGAAAACCAAGGGGAAACGCCGATTTCCACAAGATCGAATTCATCGGACAGCACTCCGCGCGTCACTCGTATGACATTGATCGCATCTCCAACGGATGATGATGGAACGCTCCAATTCGCGGTGAGAACGCCGGTTCCGGCTCCCTGGGTGCGCGCCGTGCCCTCCCCGGGAGCGCCGGCGGACACCCCGCCCTTCCCGGACCTCGCGTCAGTGCGGTCCGTCCCGGGCGCGCGGCCTTCACCGGGGGCGCTGCCCGCCCCTTCCGCGCTCCGGCCGGCGGAGCCGGGGCCACCGGCGGCGCCCAGGCGGCCGACGGAGCCCAGACCGCCGGCGGAGCCCAGACCGCCGGCAGAGCCGCGTTCGCTGACGGAGCCTCGCCCCCGTGGCGCCGAGCCCGCCGCCCCGCCGCTGGGCCCCCGCCGTACGGGCTCTCCCACGCCGCAGCCTCCCCCGGAGGCCCCGCGCGAGGAGCCGCGCCCCGCGCATCCCGGGACCCCGATCGACCCCTGCGCGACCTTCCACGACTTCCGCCGCGACCCCTGCTACGCCTACCTGAACCGCCTCACGCGCTGACCCCTCCGGAAACGGGACCGCCCGCCTCCCCCGTGAACGGGGGAGGCGGGCGGGACGTTCCACAAGGGGATCTCAGCCGGGCAGGGTCAGTCGTCGTCGCGGTCGCCGCCGTTGTCGTCACCGTTGCCGTCGTCGTCCTTGTCGGCCGCCTTGGGGGCGTGCGCGGTCACCTTGCCGCTGGTGGCGTCCACGTCGACCTCGTGCACCTGGTCGCCCTTGACGAGCTCCAGCTCCCACTTGCCGGAGTCGTCGTGGTCCACCTCGCTCACCCAGGCGCCCTGGACCTGCTGGTGGGCCAGCTCGATGGCCTTCTCGGCGGTGATCTTGGGGGCGGTGGGCGCGGCGGTCGCGGCGTAGGCGGCGGCTCCGCCACCCGCCAGCAGCGTGACGGCCCCGGCACCGATGACGATGAACTTCTTCGTGTTTCGCATGACCCAAGGACATCGCGAACGCCGATAACCGCGCGCTAAGCGGCTCCTAAAACCACCTCAACACGCGCCCCGCCCCCGGACGGCGAGGAGACGGCCAGCCGGCCGCCGGACGACTCGGCCGTACGCCGGACGATGTCCAGCCCCAGCCCGGTCGAGCCGCCGCCGCTGATGCCGCGCTCCAGCAGCGCGGGATCGAACCCCGGCCCGGCGTCCTCCACGGTCAGCAGCGCGCCGTCCGGGTGCCCGGTCAGTCGTACCGACAACGCGGCGCCCTCGGGCGTGTGCGCGAAGACGTTGCCCAGCAGCGCGTCCACGCACGCCGCCAGCTCCTGGGCCCGTACGGCGACGCTCAGCGGCTCGCCGGGCAGCGTCACCTCGACCTCGCGCCCCTGGTCCTCGGCCAGCACCGACCAGAACCGCACCCGTTCGCGCACCACGGCGCCCGCCTCGCACGGCTCCCGGTCGGCCGTGCGGTTGCGCGCCTCCGTGATGAGCGCGCTCACCGCCCGTTCCAGCGCGTCCACCCGGGCCTGCAGCCGCGCCGCCTCCTCGGGCTCGCGCAGCGACTCGACGTCGAGCCGGAGGCCGGTCAGCGGCGTACGCAGCCGGTGCGACAGGTCCGCGACCGACTCACGCTCGGCGACCAGCAGCTCGTCGATCCGTCCTGCCAGGTGGTTGAGCGCCAGCGCCACCGAGCGCACCTCGGGCGGCCCGCCCGGCTCGGCCCGCGCGGCGAGGTCGCCGCCGGCCAGCCGGTGCGAGACGCGGGCGAGGCCGTCCACCGGCCGGGTCACGGCCTGCGCCAGCCGGTCGGCCAGCACGATCCCGAGCACCACCAGCCCCAGCCCCAGCGCGAGCAGCGCGGCCCACGCCTCGCGCACCCCCCGCATGAGCTCGGACTCCGGCACGAACACCCTGATCACCGCCGTGCCCTCGGGCGACTGGGCGGAGACCAGCACCTCCCTGCCGTCGTCGGCCTCGGCGGTCACGCTGCGCCCGGTGGCGGCCAGCCGCACCGCGGCCGAGCGCTCGGCCCGCGCGCCGAGGGTGGTGCCGTCCGGCAGGAACACCGTCACCGGCCGCGCCACCTGCTCCACCGCGAGCGGCAGGTCCGGCGTGCCGACGGCGACCGCCACGGACCCGGCCGTGGTGAGCGCCCGGTCCATGGCGCCGTTCTCGGCCACGGACCTGATGAGCACCGCCATCGGCACCAGCAGCGCGATCAGCACCAGCGACGTGGTGGCCGCCACCAGCAGCGCCAGCCAGCGCCTCATGCCGGCTCGACCAGCTTGACGCCGACCCCGCGCACGGTGTGCAGGTAGCGGGGCTCGGCCGCGGTCTCGCCGAGCTTCCTGCGCAGCCAGGACAGGTGCACGTCCACGGTCTTGTCGGCGCCCCCGTACGGGAGCTGCCACACCTCGGTCAGCAGCTCCCGCTTGGTCACCACCTCACCGGGCCGCGCCGCCAGGTAGTGCAGCACGTCGAACTCGCGCGGCGTCAGGTCGAGCTGCGTGCCGTCCAGCGTCGCGGTACGCGCCCGCGGATCCACCCGCAGCTCCCCGACCGCCAGCGGCTCGGGCGCCGACCCGCCCGCCCGCCGCAGCACCGCCCGCACCCGGGCGTCGAGCTGCGCCGCGCTGTACGGCTTGACCACGTAGTCGTCGGCCCCCGCGTCCAGCACGGGCACCATCTCGGCGTCCCCGTCGCGGGCGGTCGCCACGATGACCGGCACCCGGCTGACCGCCCGGAGCATCCGCAGCAGCTCCACCCCGTCCAGGTCGGGCAGTCCCAGGTCGAGCACGATGAGGTCGGGCCGGTCCTGCACGGCCAGTTTGAGCCCGTCGAGGGCGGTCGGCGAGGAGGACACCGCGTGCCCCAGCTCCCGCAGCCCCCGGCTGAGCGCCGTGCGGATCGCCACGTCGTCCTCGATGAGCAGAATGTCGGCCATAGCACGAACGTAGCCGCTCACTGACCCTGGCTTGGGACGCCTTAGCCTCCCTTTAACCCGCTCTTAGCCCGACGTGGGGGAAGCTGGCGGGGATGAAGAGATACCTGCTGGCATGGGCCGCCACCGCCGTCGTCGCGACCGGGACCTCCCTGGCCGTGCTCGGGCTCGTCGGCACCGGGGTCACCGGCGCCTCGGGGCACGTCCTGTCCGAGGAGGACGTGGCCGCCGCGCTCGCCACCGCCACCGTACGCGCCGCCGCCACGCCCGCCGCCGCGCCGGAAAGCAGCCGGCAGGGCAGGCTCATCCGCAGCGCGGGCGGCACGGTCATCGCCTCCTGCGACGGCGGCCTGGTGACGCTGCGCTCGTGGAGCCCGGCCCAGGACTACTCGGTCGACGGCGTCGAGCCGGGGCCGGCGGCCGAGGCAAAGGTCGAGTTCGAGCCGCGCGAGGGCGAGGAGATCGAGCTGACGATCGGCTGCTCGGCGGGCCGGCCGGTCCTGCTCCACGGCTGACCTTTTCAACCGGCCGTCGCGGAGCGATCATCGGAGCGACCCCCCTCAACGACGGAAGGGACCGCCGATGATCCGCCGCGTCCTCACCCCTCTGCTCGCCACTCTGCTCGCCGCCGCCGCCGTCACGGCCGCCACCGCGTCCCCGGCCCAGGCCCGCGCATGCAGGATCGACCACACCTGCGTGACCACGTTCTACTCCGACGGCACGTACACGACCGTCGTCGGGGAGCTCTACGAGGACTGCGCCGGCAACCGCTCCATGTGGGGCACCCGCGGCGTCCCGGTCTTCGTCGAGACGCCCTGCTGACGTCCGCGCGGGAGCCGTCAGCGGCTCCCGCGCACCTCGAGCGCGCCGAGCAGCTCCTCGGACGCCCTCGTGACGGCCTCGACCGCACGGTCGAACGCCTCGGCGTTGTGCGCGGCCGGCGCGCGGAATCCGGAGATCTTCCTGACGTACTGCAGCGCCGCGGCGCGCACGTCGTCCTCGCTGACGCTCTCGACGTAAGGAGGACGGAGGGTCTTGATGCTCCTGCACATGACTCAACCGTAATAGCCGATGCGCTCGCTTATCTCCTGGGCGCCCCGGGCCAGCAGCTCGCCCACCTCGGGCAGCCGCTCGGGCGTCAGCCGGTAGGACGGCCCTGACGCGCTGACCGCGGCCACCACGGTCCCGTCGCCGCCGCGCACCGGCGCGGCCACGGCGTTGAGCCCGACCTCCAGCTCCTCCACGGTGACCGCCCAGCCGCGCTCCCTGATCTCGGCCAGCCCGAGCGCGTCCGGCGCGGTGATCGTACGCGGGGTGTAGCGCTCCAGCTCGCCGCCGGGCAGCCGCAGCGCGCCGAAGGCGAGCAGCACCTTGCCGCTGGAGGTGGCGTGGGAGGGGGTGCGCTGGCCCACCCAGTTGTGGCCGCTGATCGCGGCCGGGCCGCGCACCTGGCTGATGTTGACCGTGGCGCCGTCCTGCGCCACCGCGACGTTGACGGTCTCGCCGACCGCGGCGGCCAGGCGCAGGCACACGGGCCGGCTCTCGCGGGCCAGGTCGAGCTGCGCGCTGGCCGCGCCGGCCAGCCTGATCACCCCGAACCCGAGCCGGTAACGGCCCCGGTCGCCGCTCTGCTCCACCAGCCCGCCCTGCTCCAGCGCCGCGAGCAGCCGGAACGCGGTGGACTTGTGCACGTCGAGCTCCGCCGCGAGGTCGGTCACCCGGGTGGCGCCCTCGCGGGCGAGGATCTCCAGGATCGCGATGGCCCGGTCGACCGACTGGACCGTCGTGCTGTTGCTCATGGCGCAACAGGTTACTAGGAGTGCGGGCCGAACTCCCTGCCGAAGTCGAGAGCGATCTTCCCCAGCCCCTCGGCCAGCTCCGTTCGGTCCAACGCGTCGATCCGCTCGGCCGGCCCCGACACCGACATGGCCGCCACCACCCGCTCGCCGTCGCGTACCGGCACCGCCATGCAGTGCACGCCCAGCTCCTCCTCGCCGAGGTCCATGGCGTAGCCGCGCTCGTGCACCGCCGCCAGCTCGGCGAGCATGGCGTCGATCTCGGTGATGGTGTTGGGGGTGCGGCGGGGCATGCCGGTGCGCTCGAACACCGCGACCGCCTCCTGCGGGGGCCGCCCCGCCAGCAGCACCTTGCCCACCGCCGTGCTGTGCGGCAGCACCCGCCGCCCCACCTCGGCGAACATCCGCAGCCGGCGCGGCGAGGACGCCTGCGCCACGTAGACGATGAAGTCGCCTTCGAGCACGGCCAGGTTCGCCGTCTCGCCGGACAGCTCCACCATCTTCTCGAGGTACGGCTGCGCCCGCACCCCGACCATGCCCTCCGCGACCCCGCCGAGCCGCACCAGCCCGCCCCCGAGCGCGTAGCGCCGGTCGGCCTCCTGGCGTACGTAGCCGCGGGCGACCAGCGTCTGCAGCAGCCGGTGGATCGTGCCGTACGGCAGCCCCGTGCGTGCCGCGATCTCCGACAGCCCCGCCTCGCCCCCGTGCTCGGCCAGCGCCTCCAGCACGTCGAGCGCCCGCTCCACCGACTGGACGCTCACAGGCTCACCCCGCGCAGGGAGGCGTCGAGGACCTCGGCCGTGTGCGCCACCCGGATGTCGTCGCCCGCCCGCCGCATCGCGGCCGCGATCTGCATCGTGCACCCCGGGTTGGCCGACACCAGCAGCTCCGCGCCGGTCGAGCCGACCGCCTTCGCCTTGCGGTCGCCGAGCTCGCGGGCGGCCTCGGGGCGGAAGATGTTGTACGTGCCGGCCGAGCCGCAGCAGATCGCCGACTCGGGGATCTCGCGCACCTCCAGCCCGGGGATGCCGGCCAGCAGCTCGCGTGGCTGCGAGCGTACGCCCTGGGCGTGGGCCAGGTGGCAGGCGTCGTGGTAGGCGACGGTGAGCGGCAGCGGATGCCGCTCGGCGACCGGCCCCAGCTCGGTCAGGAACTCCGACAGGTCGCGCACCTCGAACCGGGGCTCCTCGCCCAGCAGCTCGCCGTACTCCTTCATCGAGGAGCCGCAGCCCGCCGAGTTGACCACGACCGTGCTCACCCCGGCCCGCTCGAAGGCCCGGACCGTGCGCCGGGCCAGCCGCCTGGCCTGCTCCTCGCGCCCGGCGTGCACGCTGAGCGCGCCGCAGCAGCCCTGACGGGGCGGGATCACCACGTCGCAGCCCTCCATCGACAGCACCCGCGCCGTGGCCGCGTTGACCTGCGGGAAGAACTCGCGCTGCACGCAGCCGAGCAGCATGCCGACCACGGCCCGGCGCTCGCCCCTGGCCCGCACCACGCGCGGCAGCCGCTCGCGCCGCTCGACGCGGGGCGCGAGCGCGGCCATCGCGCCGAGGCTCGGGTTGGCCCTGCCGACGTAGCCGGCCATGCGCCGGGCGAGCGGCGTCACCGGCCGCGTCAGCCGCAGCCGGCGCGGATAGGGGAAGAGGCTGAACACGATGCCGCGCACCGCCCGCTCCTGGGGGTCGCGCTCGTGCCGCCGCTCCACCTCCACCCGGGTCAGCTCGATCAGCCGGTCGTAGCGCACGCCCGACGGGCAGGCGGTCACGCAGGCCATGCAGCCGAGGCAGGCGTCGAAGTGCCCGGCCATCTCCGGCGTCACCGGCGTGCCCTCGACGTGCTGCTTCATCAGGTGGATGCGCCCGCGCGGCGAGTCCATCTCCTCGCCCCACAGCACGTACGTCGGGCACGTCGGCAGGCAGAACCCGCAGTGCACGCAGTCGTTGATCAGTTTGGGGTCCATGCTCAGATGCCTCCCACGAACCGGCCGGGAGACATCCTGCGCCCGGGATCGAACCGTTCCTTGACGCGCCGCATCAGCGGCAGCGCGCTCACCTGCCCCCACCGGTCGAGCCCGGCGCGCGGCGCGGCCAGCACGTTCACCCGCCCGCCCCCGGCCTCCACCCGTCGCCGCAACCCGGCCAGGACCTCGGCTTCCACAGGTTCAGCCGGCACCAGCAGCACCCGCCCGGACAGCACCGACCCGCGCAGCGCCAGCCCGGCCCGCTCGGCCGCCTCCAGCACGGCCGCCAGGCCCGTGGCGGGGAACCGCGCCTCGACCAGCGTCTCGTCCCGGGGGACCAGCCCCCACCACGGGGGCGGCGCGTCGGAGATCTCGCCGCCGCCCACCAGCTCGCGCAGCGCCGCCGCCCGGCTCTCCGCCGCCGCACCCTCGGCCAGCACCGCGAGCACCGGGCGCGCGTCCGGCTCCGGCCGCTCCACCTCGGCGGCGCTCGGCTCGGCCTGCGAGGCGGCCAGCGCCGCCGCGATCCCCGGCAGGTCCGCCGCCTCGACCTCGGCACACACCCAGCGCCGCGCGGCGGGCAGCGGGTGCAGCCGGAACGTGGCCTCGGCGATGACGCCGAGCGTGCCGTAGGAGCCGGTGAAGAGCTTGCCGAGGTCGTAGCCCGCGACGTTCTTGACGACCTTGCCGCCCGAGCGGGCGATCGTGCCGTCCGCCAGCACCACCGTGACGCCGATGAGCAGGTCGCGCGGCGTGCCGTAGCGGAAGGCGCGCGGGCCGGCGGCCCCGGTGGCCAGCGTGCCGCCCACCGTCGCGTCCTCGGGCGCGTCGACCGCCAGCTCCTGGCCCTCGTCCGCGAGCGCGGCGGCCAGGGCGCCCATCGTCACCCCCGCCTGCGCGCGGACCACCAGGTCGCCCGCCGCGTGCTCCAGGACCTTGTCGAGACGGCTCAGGTCGAGCCGCACGTCGCAGCGCTCCGGGGGCGCCCCCCAGTGCAGCTTCGTGCCGCCGCCCGCGGGCACCACCGCGAGGTCCCGCTCGGCGCAGGCCCGCAGCACCGCCGCGACCTCCTCGACGCTCTCGGGCAGCGCGACCCACCGGGGGAGCACGCCGCCGACGGCGTCCCCGGGGCCCGCCTGCCCGACCGTCACACCCTCGATCAAAACTGCTCCGCCTTCCCCGACTCGACCAGCGGATGGACGCCCTTGCGCACGCCCGGCACCTCGCCGCACAGGCGCGGCGTGGGGAACACCTTGCCCGGATTGGCCAGGCCCTCCGGGTCGAACGCGCACCGGACGAGCTGCATGGTGTCGAGATCGGTCGCGCTGAACATCCGCGGCATGTAGCGCGCCTTGTCCACGCCGACGCCGTGCTCCCCGGTGATCGAGCCGCCGTGCTCGACGCACAGGTCGAGGATCGCGCCCGACACCACCTCGGCCCGCTCGCCCGCGCCCGGCTCGGCGTCGTCGAACAGCACCAGCGGATGCAGGTTGCCGTCTCCCGCGTGGAAGACGTTCGCCACCCTGATGCCGTGCTCGGCCGAGATCCGGTCGATGGCGGCCAGCACGCCGGGCAGCGCCGTGCGCGGCACCACGCCGTCCTGGACGATGTAGGCCGGGCTGATGCGGCCCACCGCCGCGAACGCCGACTTGCGGCCCTTCCAGATCGCCGCCCGCTCGGCCGCGTCCGCCGCCACGCGCAGCTCGAACGCGCCCGCGCAAATCTCCCTGAGCCGCGCGAACTGCCGCTCCACCTCCGCCGCCGGCCCGTCCAGCTCCACGATCAGCACCGCCCCGGCGCCCTCGGGGTAGGAGCAGGCCACGGCGGCCTCGGCCGCCTCGATCGCGAGCGCGTCCATCATCTCGATCGCGGCCGGCACGATGCCCGCCCCGATGATCTCCGAGACCGCCTGGCCGCCCTGCTCGATGCTCTCGTACGCGGCCAGCACCGTGGTGACGGCCTCCGGCGCCCGGCTGAGCCGTACGGTGATCTTGGTGGCGATGCCGAGCGTGCCCTCCGAGCCGATGAACGCGCCCAGCAGGTCGTAGCCGGGGTCCATCCGGTCCAGCGTGACCAGGTCGCCGTCAGGGGTGACGATCTCGCACGCCTCGACGTGGTTGACGGTGAAGCCGTACTTGAGGCAGTGGGCGCCGCCCGAGTTCTCCGCCACGTTGCCGCCGATCGAGCAGACCTGCTGGCTGGAGGGGTCGGGCGCGTAGTAGTAGCCCTGCTCGCGCACGGCCTCGGTGATGGCGAGGTTCGTCACGCCCGGCTCCACCACGGCCCGCCGGCCCGGCAGGTCGATCTCCAGGACGGCGCGCATCTTCGAGGTCACGATGAGCACGCCGTCCTCGCGGGGGAGCGCGCCCCCGGACAGGCCGGTGCCCGCGCCCCTGGCCACGAAGGGCACCCCGAAGTCGTTGCAGAGGCGTACCACCCGGGCGACCTGCTCGGCCGTGGCCGGCAGCACGACCACGCCCGGGGTCGCCCGGTGGTAGGTGAGGCCGTCGCACTCGTAGGTGCGCAGGCGCACCGGATCGGTGATGACCGAATCGCGGGGCAGCACCGAGAGCAACGCCGTCGTCAGTGTCTCCATCACGCCTTTTCTACGGCATCCGGGCGTAGGCGGGGAGGGTCAGGAACTCGGCGAAGTCGTCGTCGAGCGCCACTTCCTTGAACAGCGCCGTGGCCTGGCCGAACAGCTTCTCGTCGTACCCCGGCTCCTTGGCCGCCTGCTCCAGCTCCTCCGCGATGATCCGCTCGACCAGCTCCTTCGTCACCCGCTCGCCCGTGTCGGCCAGCGTGATGTCGTTGTGGATCCACTGCCAGATCTGCGAGCGGGAGATCTCGGCCGTGGCGGCGTCCTCCATGAGGTTGTGGATGGCCACCGCGCCGGAGCCGCCCATCCACGCGGCCAGGTAGCGCAGCGCCACGTCCACGTTGCTGCGCAGCCCGGCCTCGGTGATGTCGCCCGGCGTCTCGGAGACCGACAGCAGGTCGGCGGCCGAGACGGCGACGTCCTCACGCACCCGGTCGAGCTGGTTGGGCCGCTCGCCGAGCACCCCGTCGAAGACCTCCCTGCAGATCGGCACCAGGTCCGGGTGCGCCACCCACGAGCCGTCGAACCCATCGCCCGACTCGCGCGTCTTGTCCGCCCGCACCTTCTCCAGCGCCACCGCGTTGACCTCGGGGTCGCGGCGCGAGGGGATGAACGCCGCCATCCCGCCGATCGCGTGCGCGCCGCGCTTGTGGCAGGTGCGCACCAGCAGCTCGGTGTACGCGCGCATGAACGGCGCCGTCATCGTCACCGCGTTCCGCTCCGGCAGCAGGAACTCCCGCCCCCGGGTGCGGAACTTCTTGATCACGCTGAACAGGTAGTCCCAGCGGCCCGCGTTGAGCCCCGCCGAGTGCTCGCGCAGCTCGTAGAGGATCTCCTCCATCTCGAACGCGGCCGGGTAGGTCTCGATGAGCACGGTGGCCCTGATGGTGCCGTGCGGGATGCCGAGCAGCTCCTGCGCGCGGGTGAAGACGTCGTTCCAGAGCCGCGCCTCCAGGTGCGACTCCATCTTCGGCAGATAGAAGTACGGGCCCTTGCCCTTGTCGAGCTGCCGCTGCGCGCAGTGGAAGAAGTAGAGGCCGAAGTCGAACAGCGAGGCCGACACCGGCCGCCCGTCGACGTTCGCGTGCTTCTCGTCCAGGTGCCAGCCGCGCGGCCGGACCACGATCGTGGCCAGCTCGTCGTCCGGGCGCAGCGCGTAGGACTTGCCGCCGGTCTCGAAGTCGATCGCGCGGTCGAGCGCGTCGCGCAGGTTGAGCTGGCCGGCCACGCAGTTCTCCCAGAGCGGCGAGTTGGCGTCCTCGAAGTCGGCCAGCCACACCTTCGCGCCGGAGTTGAGCGCGTTGATGGTCATCTTCTTGTCGACCGGTCCGGTGATCTCGACGCGCCGGTCCTCCAGGCCGGACGCCGGGGACGCGACCTGCCAGTCGCCCTCCCTGATCTCCTTCGTCTCCGGCAGGAAGTCGAGGGTGCCGCCCGCCGACAGCTCCGCCTGCCGCGCCTGCCGGGCCTCCAGCAGCTCCAGCCGCCTGGAGTCGAACTCCCGGTGGAGCGCCGCCACGAAGTCGAGCGCCTGCGGGGTGAGGATCTCGTCGAACCGGTCGAGCCTCGGGCCGGTGATCTCCATACAGGGCCTCTTTTCCGCTCTGTGGAAAATGGATTCTGGATTGTGGAAGTGACGCTACTCTGCCCGGCCTTCCGGGTCAAAGACCGGGGGTCCCCCGGGTCGTCTTAGGGGACATCCCCGATGGGCGCGGGCGGCTCGCCGGGGGGAAGATCGATCCATGAGAACGATCGCGATCGCGGGTGGCCTGCTGGCCGGGGCCGCGCTGCTGACGGGCTGCGGACTGGACGCCATCGCCGGCCCCACCAACAAGGACACCAAGTCCTACGAGGTGACCGACCGGGTGACCGAGCTGCGGCTCGACGGCGCCTCCGGCGATGCCGTGATCACCGAGACCGGCGGCACGGCCGTCCGCGTCACCGAGACCCTGCGCTGGAGCGGCGACTCCAGGCCCACGCCCGAGCACAAGGTCGAGGGCGGCACGCTGGCCCTCTTCTACTCCTGCCCGTCCAGCCTGGGCACCTGCGGCGTCGACTACAGGATCGAGGTCCCCAAGGGGCTCGCCGTCGACCTGGAGACCGGGTCGGGTGACATCACGCTGCGCGCCCTCAGCGGGGACGTACGCGTCCACGTGGCCTCCGGCGACGTGGACGCCGCCGACCTGAGCGGCAAGAACGTCGTGGCCGACTCCGGCTCCGGCAACGTCGAGCTCAAGTACGCCACCGCCCCCACCAGCGCCCGGCTCAAGGCCGGTTCGGGGGACGTCTCCCTGTTCGTCCCCGACGGCGCCTACGACGTGTCGACCGACGTGGGCTCGGGCGACGTGGAGGTCTCGGTGAAGAACGACCGCTCCTCCCCGAACAAGATCTCCGTCAGCACCGGGTCGGGCAACATCAGCGTGTCAGCGCGATAACCAGGTGCTTACGCAGGGGATGTCGTGCCACCATCGGGGAAGACATCGAGGTGTCCAGACGTTTCCCTCATAGAGATGACACGAATGCACAAAAACACCGCACTCGACGAGTTCGAGACCACAGGCTTCGACACCGGGGAATTCGACCTTGAGGAGCGTCAGGCGCTGCGGCGCGTGGCGGGCCTCTCCACCGAGCTCCAGGACGTCTCCGAGGTCGAGTACCGGCAGCTGCGGCTTGAACGGGTCGTTCTCGTCGGCGTCTGGACCTCCGGCACCGCCGAGGACGCAGACAACTCCTTGCTGGAGCTCAAGCTTCTCGCGGAGACGGCCGGCTCCCAGGTGCTCGACGGCCTCATCCAGCGGCGCCAGAAGCCCGACCCCGCGACCTACATCGGCTCGGGCAAGGCCCTTGAGCTGCGCGACATCGTGGAGTCGACCGGCGCCGACACCGTGATCTGCGACGGTGAGCTGACCCCCGGCCAGCTCCGCCAGCTCGAAGACACCGTCAAGGTCAAGGTCATCGACCGCACGGCGCTGATCCTCGACATCTTCGCCCAGCATGCCAAGAGCCGCGAGGGCAAGGCCCAGGTCGAGCTGGCGCAGCTCCAATACCTGCTGCCGCGGCTGCGCGGCTGGGGTGGCAACCTGTCCCGCCAGGTCGGCGGACGGGCGGCGGGCGGCGTCGGCATCGGCGGCCGCGGCCCCGGTGAGACCAAGATCGAGCTGGACCGCCGCCGCATCCGCGAGCGGATGGCCAAGCTCCGCCGGCAGATCGGTGGCATGTCCACCGCGCGCGACACCAAGCGTCAAGCGCGCCAGCAGCGCGAGGTCCCGGCCGTGGCCATCGCCGGCTACACCAACGCCGGCAAGTCCTCGCTGCTCAACCGCGTCACCGGCGCGGGCGTGCTGGTGGAGGACGCGCTGTTCGCCACCCTCGACCCGACCGTGCGCCGCGCGCGCACGCCCGAAGGCAGGCTGTTCACGATCGCCGACACCGTCGGCTTCGTCCGCCACCTGCCGCACCAGCTCGTCGAGGCGTTCCGCTCCACGCTGGAGGAGGTCGCCGACGCCGATCTGATCCTGCACGTGGTCGACGGCTCGCACCCCGACCCCGAAGGCCAGCTCGCCGCCGTGCGCGAGGTGCTGGCCGACCTCGACGGCGTCTCGGGCATCCCCGAGATCGTCGTGGTCAACAAGGCCGACGCGGCCGACCAGGAGGTCCTCGACCGCATCACGCGGCGCGAGCGGCGCAGCATCGTGGTCTCGGCGCGCACCGGCAAGGGCATCCCCGAGCTCATGGAGCTCATCGAGCGGGAGCTGCCGCGGCTCGACCACGAGGTGCACCTGCTGGTGCCGTACGAGCGGGGCGACCTGGTCTCGCGGGCCCACAAGGAGGGCGAGGTGCTCTCCGTGGACCACGTCGAGGACGGCACGGTCCTTCACGCCCGCGTGCTGCCCAGTCTGTTCCAGGAGCTGGAGCGGGTGGGCAAGCCGGTGGAGCGCGTTTCGTAGAAGCACTTTCACGATTCACCCGGGGCGCCCCGCCGTACTGCGGTACGGTGGGGCGGTCCGATTGTCGGGCACGTCACGGCATGGCTGGGGAGGTCTTGCCGCAAAGCGTGCAGACTTGCCCAAAAGCGGCAGTGGTCCCTGAAGCCCTGGTATTGCTACGATTGGCCAGACCTGACGTAGGTCTGGCTGTCTTGGCTGAGGTTCGGCTTCCGGGTTTCGGATGATGACTGAAGGTGTCAAAGTCATCAGCGGGGGCCGCGTGAACGAGGTGGGGCTGGGTGACGGTGGGGATGACTGGTCTTTCTTCCGAATAACCCTGTACACCGGCCCGATATGTGAAATAACGTAACTGAACTGAAATCGCCGGATCATGACTCTGGCGATACGGTCACCGCACAACAGACGCGGATGAGAGCAGGAGACCCCCCATGTCGTCCGGACCCGGAGCGGACTCAGTGGGCGCGGCACAGGCCGTGCGCTGGGCCATGCGCTCGCGCGGGGGCTCGCGCAGGGCGGTGATGCGGTGACCGTTCGGCTCCTGACCAACATCGGCCGCCTCTGGACCGGCAACGAGGTCCTCAGCAACGCGGCCATCCTCGTGCACAACGACCGCATCGCGTGGGTCGGGCGGGCGCCCGACCTGCCGCAGAGCGTGCCCGGGGTCGTCGACGACATCGTCGACGTCGACCACGTGGAGAACCTCGGCGGCGCGCTGGTCACGCCCGGCCTCATCGACGCCCACACGCACCCCGTCTACGCCGGCAACCGCTACGCCGAGCTGGCCATCCGCACCGGCGGCTCCAGCGCCGCCTCGATCACCGCGGCGGGCGGCGGCGTCGGCTCGACCGTCACCGTGACCCGCGGCACCGACCCGTGGACCCTGTGCAACGGCGTACGCGAGCGGCTGCGCAGCTGGCTGCTCAGCGGCACCACCACCGTCGAGGCCAAGACCGGCTACCACCTCACGCGCGACGGCGAGCTCGCCGACGTGCGGCTCCTGCGTGAGCTGGAGAAGGAGCCGATGATGCCGCGCGTGCACGTCACGTTCCTCGCGGCGCACGTCGTGCCTCCGGAATACTTCGGCCGTCAGCGCGAATACGTCGAGGCCGTGGGCGCCTGGTGCGCCGACGCGGCCGCGGCCGGCGCCGACAGCGTCGACGTCTACTGCGACGAGGGCCACTTCACCACCGAGGAATCCCGCTGGGTCCTCGCCTCCGGCCGCAACGTCGGCCTGCTGCCGCGCATCCACGCCGGCCTCTTCGCCCGCCGCGGCGCCGTCCAGCTCGCCGCCGAGCTCGGCTGCGCCTCCGCCGACGGGTTGCACCACATGTCCGACGAGGACATCGCCATCATGTCCCGCTACGGCGTGCCCGCCGTGGTCTGCCCGGCCACCGCCCTCCAGCGCGGCCACCTCCCGCCGGTCCGCCAGATGATCAAGCACGGCGTGCAGATCGCGCTCGGCAGCGACCACAACCCCGGCTACTGCGGCATCACCTCGATGTCGCTGGTCATCGCGATGGCGGTGTCGGCGTTCGGGATGAGCGTCAACGACGCGCTGCGGGCCGCCACGCTGGGCGGCGCGACCGTGCTCGGGGCGCCCGACCGCGGCGTCCTCGCGCCCGGCCGCCTCGCCGACATCGTCCAGTGGGACGCCGACCACGAAGGCGCCTTCGCCTGGTCCTTCGGCCTCAAGCCACGCCGAGTGTGGCGGGGTGGGACGCCCGTTCAGTAGTTAGTCTCGGGGTATGCCGTCTTTGCCCCGAATCGCCGTCGTGACCGACTCGACTGCCTGCCTGGTTGACGAGGTGGACGGGGTTACGGTGGTCCCGATCACCATGATCGTCAGCGGCACCCCCCACGACGACCCCACCCCCCACGACGACCCCACCCCCCACGACGACCCCACGCCCCACGACGACCCCACGCCCCACGAGGACCCCATCCCCCACCCGAACCAGGCCCCTCCGGCCTCCTTCGACCCCACAGCTTTGGGCTCCGGCTCTGGTTCGGGCTCGGCCTCCACCTCCCGTCCCTCGCCCGCCCGCTTCGCCGCCTGCTATGCGGCGCTCGCGGAATCAGGCGTCACTGCAGTCGCCTCAATCCACTTATCAGCCGAAATGTCGGGCACCGTGGACTCCGCACGAGCGGCTGCCCGCGACGCGGCCATCCCGGTCGAGGTGATCGACAGCCGGTCCATAGGGATGGGCCTCGGCTACCCGGTCCTGGCCGCCGCCCGCGCCGCCGCCGCCGGCGCGTCATTGGAGACGGTGACATCGGCCGCCCGCCGGTGCGCCACGTCCACGCGGACGTACTTCTACGTCGACACCCTGGACAACTTGCGCCGCAGCGGCCGCATCGGCGCCGCCGCCCGCCTCCTCGGCTCGGCTCTCATGATCAAGCCTCTGCTCCACATCGTGGACGGCCAGATCTCCCTTCTGGAGAAGGTCCGCACCGCCACGCGCGCCATCGCCCGCCTGGAGGATCTGGCGGTGCAAGCGGCCGGCGACGGCCCCGTGGAACTGGCAGTCCAGCACCTGGCCGCCCGCCCCCGAGCCGAAGCCCTGGCGGAACGCCTCCGTAAACGCCTCCCCGCCCTCGCCGACCTTCAGGTGGTCGAGGTCGGTCCGGTCATCGGCGTACACGTGGGCCCTGGCATGCTCGGCCTCACCATCACCCCCCACACCTCTTGAGCCCCCACACTTCCTGGGCCCTAGCGCCTCCTCTTGAGCGGCCGCACCTTCCTGGGCCCGAGCGCTTCGTGAGCGGCCCCACTTCCTGGCCTTGGCGCCTTTTGAACCGGCGCACTCCCTGGGGCCCTGGCGCTTCCTGAGCGGCCGCACTTCCTGGGCCCGAGCGCGCCTCCTGAGCCGCCACCCCTCCTGAGCCCTAGTCGAGCCTGAGCTGCCACCCCTCCTGCGGCGCCCTCGCGCCCTCTGAGCCGAGCCTCCGTCCCAATCGCACGGCGTCCTCGGTACCTCTGCACCCCCTCTGGGCCGTTCGGACCCCGTGAGCCCTCGTAACGGCCTGTGCAGCGCTGCTATCCACAGGCTCTACGCCCATCGTCACCGCTATCCCCAGAACCCCGTTCGGCCCTTCGCCTCGTTCGCAATCGCCCTACTGTCTCTGCCGTGCGAACTCCCGATCCGACCACAGAGCGGGCCATAGCCGAATCCCGGCTACGGTCGCTCATCAACCCTCCACGCCGCCCCCGCCGTCTCTTGCCCTACCGTCGCACGCCCAGCCACGCCCCGCACAAGCTCACAACCCTCACCACCCGGGGCCAGGAGCTCGCCAAGAACCGCATACCCGGCACTCACCGCCACCAGGACAGTGCACCCCTCCACCCCACCGACCCATCTCCCCCCTTCCGCCGTTCCCGCGACGGCACCGCCACTCTTGACAGCACTCCCTACGCCGCCACCCCGAACCCCGGCACTTTCCGCCCCACCCACGACCTCGACGACTTGCTCGCCATCCGCGATGCCGGCCCCTTCTACTCCGGCCCTGAACTCACGAGCCCCCAGGACCACGACCTCACCTCAGAAGCCGCCGGATCCCCACCTGTCACCGACGACTTCGACCAGCACGCCTTCCCTTCGCCGGACAGCGGCCACCAGCCCTTCGAACCACCGCCGCGCCATCCCGACACCGCCGCCGCCCCCATCTCTCCCTCCTTCCAGGCATTCCGCGCCGCCCTGACCTCCCGGGCCCCAACCCTCGATCCCGGCAGGCCGGGCCTCCGCGTGCTGCTCGCCATCGGAGCAGTCGCGGTAGCGGCCGCCGTCTACTTCGTCTGGCAATCACAGCCAACCCCGCAACCGCTGCCGCCCCCCACCCCGACCGCCCTCGTGACACCCACCGCCGCCGCCACGATCAGATTGACCGTCCATGTCACCGGCAAGGTCCGCAAACCAGGCGTCTATCTCCTCCCCGCAGGCACCCGAGTGGCAGACGCGGTGACAGCGGCCGGCGGCCCCTCCCGTACCAGCGCGACGGGCTCCCTCAACCTGGCCAGACGCCTGATCGACGGCGAGCAGATCGTCGTAGGAGCCCCAGGAACATCCGCTGCCGTCCCCGGGGCGAGCCCGGCAGACGCCGTCCTCGACCTGAACACCGCGACCCCCGACCAGCTCGAACAACTCCCAGGCGTCGGCGAAGTCCTCGCCGCCCGCATCGCCGAGTTCCGCGACTCCCACGGCGGCTTCACCAGCGTCGAGCAACTACGCGAGGTCTCCGGCATAGGCCCGCGCAAGTACGCGGAGATCAAGCCGAAGGTCCGCATCTGACATGACCAGGCGCAAAGGCCCTCCGCCAAGCTCACAGCCACCAGGTGCGCAGCCAACCACGCCCCGACGAACCGAGTCCGATCCCCACCCAACCGCCATCAGCACGGCAGCAGCATCAGTACACAAGCCCACGTCACAACAGGACTCACCGAACGCCTCCAACGGCGAGCACGCACCGGACAGCGAGCACAAGCCCTCCTGGCCCCTCATGCTGCCTGCCCTGGCCGCCTGGGCCAGCGCCTTGGTTCTCCTGAGCTGCTCCGCCACCGTGGGCATGCTCGTCGCTGCCATCGCAGCCGTGGCCGCCGGAACAACCGCCTGGCACACCCGCCGCCGCCCCCGCTGGGGGAATCAGGACGCCACACGCCCCTCCACGTCCCGACAACCGCAAGCAGGCCAAGCGGGGATAGATGCCACTACCGAGCAGCACAGATGGCGCAATATCGTCCTAGCCTCACTGATCGCCGCAGCCGCGTCCTCAGCCTCTGTCGCACTCCGAGTACACGCCCTCACCACCGGACCAGTAGCCGATCTGGCGGCCAGGAACGTGACCATCACCGCCCAGATCGCGATCACCGATGATCCGAGACGCAGACCCCAGCACCACTACCAAGGCCCACAACAGTTCATCCAGGACAGGTACGTCGTCCCGGCCACCCTGAAGACCATCCGGTCGCACGCCACCACGACCACCGGCCACCAGTCAGTCAACGTCCCCATCACCGTCTTCGCCAGCGGCCGCACATGGGGTGCCCTGCTGCCGAGC
Source organism: Nonomuraea bangladeshensis (assembly GCF_039529455.1). Lineage (NCBI taxonomy): Bacteria > Bacillati > Actinomycetota > Actinomycetes > Streptosporangiales > Streptosporangiaceae > Nonomuraea > Nonomuraea bangladeshensis. The sequence continues at coordinate 612,524 of NZ_BAAAMV010000001.1, read as the reverse complement.
CAGCAGGTTGAGGTCACCGGCCGCCTCGCCAGACCCACCCCTGGCGACCTGGAGGCGGCGATCCTCCTCGTACGCGGACCACCACGCGTACTGACGGCCCCGTCGCCCCTCCAAACCGCGGCCGGCAGCCTGCGAGCGGGCCTGCGTACCGCCGCCGACGCGTTGCCTCCGGACCAGCGCGGCCTCCTGCCCGGCCTCGTGGTGGGCGACGTCTCCCGCATGGACCCCCAGGTGTCGGCCGACCTCAAGGAGACCGGCCTGAACCACTTGAACGCGGTGAGCGGCGCCAACCTCGCCATCGTCGCGGGCGCTACGCTCGCGCTGTCCCGCCTGCTCAGGCTCTCCCTCACCACGAGAGCCGGCTTCGCCGCCCTTGCCATGCTCTGCTTCGCCGTGGTGGCACGTCCGTCGCCGAGCGTCCTGAGAGCGCTCCTCATGGGGTTGGCCGCCTGCGTAGCCCTGGCCACGGGCCGCGCCAAGGACGGGTTCGCGGCGCTCTCGGCGACCGTTCTGCTGTTGACGTTGTTCGCTCCCGAGCTGGCCCGCTCCTACGGCTTCGCCCTGTCGGTGGCGGCCACCGCCGGCATCCTGCTCATCGCCCCACGCTGGCGCGACCGCTGGTCACGGACGACCGCGAACAAGGAAGACGCCGCCGAGCACCAGGATGCGCGACCGGGAGGCGGCCGTCTCCTGCTGCCGCGCTGGCTGGCGGAGGCGGTGGCCGTGCCTGCGGCGGCGCAGGTGGCCGTGACGCCTGTCCTCGTGCTGATGTCGGGTCAGGTGACGCCCGTGGCGTTGCTCGCGAACCTGCTCGTCGCCCCGGCCGTGGCGCCGGCGACGTTGCTGGGGTTCGGGGCGGCGCTCGTCGCGCCCCTCTGGCCGGACGCCGCCGCGCTGCTGGTCATCCCCGCCGGGTACGCCGTCGGCTGGATCATCACGGTCGCCGGTTGGGCCGTCGATCTGCCGTTCGCCACGGTCCCGTGGCCGAGCGGGCTCGCGGGACTCGGCCTGCTGGCTGTCACCGTGGCCGTGGTGATGATCGTGCTTCGCCGTCGGGCTTGGCGCGTGCTGGCGTTGACCCTCGCGGGTACGGCGCTGGTGGCGGTGCTGGTCGTCCGCCCGCTCGTGGGGTCATGGCCGCCGGACGGATGGCTCATGATCATGTGCGACGTTGGCCAGGGCGACGGCATGGTGATCGCGGCTGGAGCCGGGCAGGGCGTGGTGGTGGACACCGGACCGGACCCGGTCCTCATGGATAAATGCCTGCGAAGAGCCGGCATCAAGGACGTACCGCTGCTTGTGCTCACTCACCCGCACGCCGACCACGTCAACGGTCTACCTGGGGTGTTGAGGAACCGGCGAGTCGGGGCGGTGGTCATCAGCTCCCGTCCTACCAACCCGCAGGCGAGCACCCGCATCTCGGCCGACCTGGCACGCCGCCGCATCCCCGAATGGGCGGTGGCGCCGGGGACCGGTTGGCGGTTCGGGCCGTCGGAGGTGAGCGTCATCGCGCCCGAGGCCGGCGGCGGCCCTGCGCACGGGCAGGGGGAGGGAAGCACGATCAACAACGCGAGCGTGGTGCTGTGGGTCCGCTGGCGGGCGGGGTCGATGCTCTTCGGCGGCGACCTGGAGACCGAGGCCCAGGACGAGCTGTTACGCCGGCATCCCGTACGCGCCGACATTCTCAAGACGCCCCACCACGGGTCGAACCGTCAGTCACCGGCCTTCCTCGCCTCGCTGGGAGCACGGGCGGCGCTGATCAGCGTGGGAGCCGACAACGACTACGGCCACCCTGCCCCGTCTACGCTCGCCCTGTTGCAACGCATCGGTGCCAGGCCCTACCGGACCGACCGATCAGGCGACCTGGCCGTGGTGGAGCGCGACGGCGGCCTGGCGATCGTGGCGCGGGGTGATCCCAGGGCACCGAAGGCGTACGGCCCACGCCGCGGGGACCGCGGCGACCAAGGGGACCACGGCGGCCACGGCGGCCACGGCGGCCACGGCGGCCACGGCGGCCGCGGGGACCAAGGCGGCTACGGGGACCACGGCGGCTACGGGGACCACGGGGACCACGGGGACCACGAGCATCAGGGAGAAAGGCTGCCTGGGGATGAGCTGGGGCAGAGCCGCGCCTTGAGGAGACGATCGCCTTCCGACGCACACGCCTTCGAGGAACAGGTGGCCTCAACTAGCTGGTGATCGCCGAGTCCTCGCGGATGAGATTGCAGAAGACGCAAGCCGTGATCGCGAGTCTGGCAGAGGGCTGTCGGCATGGGTGGCACGTCTGCGGCGGATCTCTCAGCGGTTCTTGTGCTGGCCGCCTCGCCCGGACGGCTCGCTTCGACTGCCATGTGAGGGGCGTGGGGTGTGGGGTTCGAGTACCGGGTTGTCGGCGGTGCATGGCATGCTGCCTGGCATGGCGGCAACCGATCCAGCACCTGTGACCCTGGTCCTCGGCGATGAGGAACTGCTGGCCGAGCGGGCGGTGAGTGGCGTGGTCGCGGCGGCGCGGGCCGTCGATCCGAGTGCCGAGGTGCACGACCTCGTCGGTGGCAAGGTGACGACGGGGGAGCTGACCCAGCTGACCTCGCCGTCGTTGTTCGGGGATCGGTCGGTGGTGGTGATCCGGAACGCGCAGGATCTGCCCAAGGACGTGATCACGAAGATCGTGACGTACGCCAAGCAGCCCTCCGACGACACTGTGCTCGTGCTGGCGCACCCCGGCGGGGTCAAGGGGAAGGCGCTGGTCGACGGGGTGAAGAAGGCCAAGGCCGCGGTGATCACAATCAGCAAGGTCACCAAGGCGGGCGAGCGCCTGGACTTCATCAAGGGGGAGTTCAAGCGGGTGGGGCGAGGGATCGCGCCGGACGCGGCGCAGGCGCTGCTCGACGCGGTGGGCAATGACCTGCGGGAGCTGGCGGCGGCGTGCAGCCAGCTGGCGTTCGACACGGATGACAAGACGATCGGTACGACCTCCGTGGCCCGCTACCACAAGGGGCGGGCGGAGGTCAGCGGGTTCAACGTGGCCGACTCGGCCATCGAGGGGCGGCTGGCGGAGGCGCTGGAGCAGCTTCGGTGGGCGCTCGGCACGGGAGTGGCGCCAGTGCTGCTGGTGAGCGCGCTGGCCAACGGGTTGCGTTCGCTGGCCAAGGTCGCCGGGGCACCGCGCAACGCGCGGGGGGCGCAGCTCGCCGGTCAGCTCGGCATGCCGCCCTGGAAGGTGGACCGGGTGAAGCGGCAGCTCAACGGCTGGGGGCCGGACGGGTTGTCGAGGGCCATCCAGGCGGTGGCCGACGCGGATGAGCAGGTCAAGGGCGGGGGAGCGGATCCGGCGTACGCGCTGGAGCACACAGTGCAGGTCATCGTGGCGAGCCGCACTGGTAGGTGAGCGGATGGAGCCCCACCGGCAGGTGGCTGGATGGGCCCGCGCCGGTAGGTGAGCGGATGGAGCTGTGCCGGCAGGTGGTCGGATGGGCCCGCGCCGGTAGGTGAGCGGATGGAGCTGTGCCGGCAGGTGGCTGGATGGCGGCGCATCGGCGGGTGAGCGGATGGGGCTGTACCGGTAGGTGGCTGGATGGGCCCGCGCCGGTAGGTGAGCGGATGGAGCTGTGCCGGCAGGTGGCTGGATGGCGGCGCATCGGCGGGTGAGCGGATGGGGCCGTACCGGTAGGTGGCTGGATGGGCCCGCGCCGGTAGGTGAGCGGATGGAGCTGTGCCGGCAGGTGGCTGGATGGTGGCGGACCGGCGGGCGAGCGGACGGGGCTGAGCCGGCAGATGACTGGATGGCGGCGCACAGGCGGGTGATTGCAGCGAGCCGCGACCTTAGGTGACCTTCGGTGCTGCTGCCGTCGTTGTCGCTGCTTCTTCCGCCGTTGCCGTTGCCGTCGCTGGCGCCGCTGTAGGTTCTGTGGCCTCGTCGGCTGTGGGTGATGCTGCTGGAGTGTGGGCCGGGCGGGTGGGGAGTTGTTTGCGTGGCCCAGCCGGGGAGCCCCTTTGCGCCGGAGAGGGTAGTCGGCGCAAAGGGGCGGCAGGTGGACAGGCCTCAGGTCAGAGGCGTAGGCCCACCAGGAGCGGGTCGTGGTCGGAGGAGCGGAACGGGTCGGGGGCGTACAGGTAGGGCGGGTTGAACTCGGTGTTGTAGTCCATGAACCGGCCCTCGTCGGCGTTGATGTGCCAGATCGTGGCGCCGGTCACGAGCTTGCGTGCCCCCTTGTCGGCGAGCACGTGGTCGAGCTCGCCGGACAGGCCCTCGAAGACGTAGCTGTAGCGGCCGTCCTTCTTGACGTGCTTCTTGCTCAGGCTGGTGAGCCTGGCATCCTCGAGGACGTGGATCGGGTCCTCCTCGCCGTAGGCGTTGAGGTCGCCGAGGACGAGCGCGTTCGGCAGCCGCAGGTCGTCGATCAGGGCCAGCACCGCCTGGGCCTGCTTGACGCGCTTGGCGTTGTAGCAGCTCTGCCCGTCGCCCTGGTCGGCGTCGGCGCCGCTCGCGGTCTCGTCGCCGTCGGTGCAGCCCTTGGACTTGAAGTGGTTCACCAGCACGGTGAACGTCTTGCCCTTGCCATTGGCGGGCCCGAAGGTCTGCGCGAGCGGCGGGCGGTTGAAGATCGGGTCGGCCGAGGACCGGGCCGCGCCGATCGGGGTCACCTTGCCCGGCTTGTAGATCAGCGCGGTCTGGATGAGGTCGGTGCCCGGGTTCGGGTGGGTGATGCCCTTGTAGGTGCCCGCGCCGGCCTTGGCGTTGAGGGCGTCGACCAGGGCGTTCAGCGCCACGTCGCCGTTGCGCTCGACCTCCATCAGGCCGGCCACGTCCGGGTCGAGCGTGGTGATGGTGGCGACCAGCTTGGCGAGCTGGCGGTCCCGCTCGGCGGCGTTGGTCGCGCCACGGGAGCCGAGCGTGGTGAACCAGTTGAGGGTGTTGAGGCTCGCCACCCGTACGTCGCCGCCGACCTTCTCGGGGCGGGTGGGGCGCGGGTTCTCGGCGGTGAAGACGACGGGCTTGGTCGGCTGCACGCGGTAGCGGTCGAAGCCGTAGCTGAGGACGCCGGTCAGGTCCTCGACCTCGTCGCCGAGCCGTACGCTCGCCGCGCCCTCGGTGTGGTACGGCAGCGTCGCCGGGTTCTGCGCGTTGGAGCCGTCGTCCAGCAGGATCGTACGCCGCGCGTCCTTCGCGGGGTCCACGCCCTTGCGGTCGGTCGGCTGCCACAGCCGCTCGTCCTCGGCGAGGGTGATCTCACCGAACCGGCCGAGGTTGTAGACCTCGGAGGCGGCGAGGTCGTCGGGGAAGGTCACGAGCATGTTCTCGTACCGTTCGAAGGTGACGTCCTTGGGGAGCGGCAGCTTCACCTTGACGGGCTTGACCGTGCCGGTGCCGCAGACGTTCACCGACGTGACCGGCGAGAGCTCGGTGAGGCCGTTGAACTCGACGGCCTTGCCGGAGACGAGCACCCGGTCGCCGGGCTTGACCGGCGAGGACGAGAAGGCGAACAGGCCCTCGGAGGTCGCCGGGTCGGCGTCCGGGGTGAGGGACTGCAGGTAGAAGCCGCCGAGTCCGCCGGAGCCCTGGAAGGAGCCGGTGACGACGCCTTCCACCCGTACGTTCTGCCCGGCGAGCGGACTGGTCTCGCCGTTGCCCTGCACCTGGGAGATCGGGTGCGTGGCCGGGGTGTCGCAGGTCTCGGAAGGAGTGGAGGTCGGCGTCACCGTGGGCGTAGCCGTGGGAGTCACTGTGGGGGAGGGGGACGGGTCGGCGCCGCAGGGGGCCGGGGCGGTGGCGGAGTTGCGCGGCGCGGGGGCCGCGGACTCGAAGTCGGCGCCGTTGTCGTCGGTGTCGGCGCAGCCGCCGCTCCTGCGGAAGGCGGCGGTCGCGTTGGTGAGCGCGGGAGCCGGGGCGCCTTCGGAGAAGTTCGCGCTGCCGTACCCGACCAGGTCGGCGAGCAGCGCGAGCTGCTCGTCGGAGCAGGGCGCGGTGGAGCCGTTGCAGGCCAGGCCGGAGGCGGAGCGGACCAGCGCGACCTTGCCCGCGCTGCCGCTCATGTTGATCGAGCCGGTGCTGTCGGGCTGGGGGAGCGCGCCGCTCGGGGTGGTGCCCGCCGCGAGCTGCACCAGGTGGTACTGGCCGGGGGCGAGGGTGCCGGAGAGCGCGGCCGTGTTGGCGGCGAAGTTCCCGGTGCCGGTGGCGCTGGTGTACTGCACCGACCAGCCGTCCAGCGGCACGGGGGCGGCGCTGCGGTTGAACAGCTCCACGTAGTCGTTGGTGAAGGGGGCGCCGGAGTTGCCGCCTCCGCCGTAGACCTGGCTGATGACCACGTTCGCGGGAGCCGCGGACGCGGAGGTTGCGGGCAGGGCGGCGAACGTGGCGGCGAGGGCGCCGGCCGCTAAGAGGATCACCGGGACCCGGGACTTTGCATGCATGTCGGCGAGCGTAAACCGACAAACCACCAGAACCCTATGTAAAGAGTAGACGAGCCGTGAACTTTCGGACGTAAGCCTCGATCAGCCGGCCGGCGCGGCCAGGTCGGCCTCGTGGACGACGCCGTCGCTGATCTCCAGGACCCGGTCCGCCAGCGTGATCAGGCTGGGATCGTGGGTGGCGACCAGCGCCGTGACGCCCTCGCTGCGCACGAGCGCCCGCAGCAGCTCCATGATCTGCCGCCCCGTCTGCGAGTCGAGCTGCCCCGTCGGCTCGTCGGCCACGAGGAGGCGGGGCCGGTTCGCCAGGGACCTGGCGATCGCCACCCGCTGCCGCTGGCCGCCGGACAGCTCGAACGGCCGCTGGTTGGCGTGCTGCTCCAGGCCCACCAGGGCGAGCAGCATCCGGACGCGGGCCTCGCGCTCCTCGACCGGCATCCGGGCCAGCCGCATCGGCACCCCGACGTTCTCGGCCGCCGACAGCACGGGGATCAGCCCGAACGACTGGAACACGAAGCCGACCACGTCCCTGCGCAGCTCCAGCAGCGCGTCCTCGGACATCGCCGTGACGTCCTGGCCGGAGATCAGCACCCGGCCCGCGTCCGGCCGGTCCAGGCCGCCGATCTGGTTGAGCAGGGTGGTCTTTCCGGAGCCGGAGCGGCCGCGTACGGCGACCAGCTCCCCGGGACGCACGACGAACGACACCTCCCGCAGCGCCACGACCTCCTTGGGGCCGCTGCGGTAGACCTTGCGCAGCCCCTCCACCACGACCAACGGTTCATCGCTCATCAGAGGGCTCCTCCCGTGCGGGCCACACGCCGATGTGGTCGCTCTCCAGCTCGAGGCGCACCCGGCGCTCCATGTTGAGGGCGTTCATGAAGTCGCGGGGGAGCTGCAGCCGCCCCACGCGGTCGAGCACGGCGTACTCCTCGGCGACGATCTCGCCCTCGGCGCCCTCGCGGCGCAGCGTCTCGCTGCTGGTACGCCCGTCGCGGATGCCGATCGTCCGGTCCACCTGCCCGGCCACCATGGGATCGTGGGTGACGATGACGACGGTCACGCCGAGCTGCCGGTTCGCGGTGCGCAGCGCGTCGAAGACCTGCCCCGAGGTCTCGCTGTCGAGCTCGCCCGTGGGCTCGTCGGCGAGGATGAGCTGCGGGGAGTTGGCCAGGGCGACGGCGATGGCCACCCGCTGCTGCTCGCCGCCCGACATCTCGGGGATCTTCCGCCCGGCGCAGGAGGCCACGCCGAGCAGCTCCAGCAGCTCCATGGCCCGGCCGCGATCTTTGCGCGGCACGCCGGCGAGCTTCATCGGCAGCTCGACGTTCTCCCTGGCGTTCAGGTAGGGCAGCAGGTTGCGGGCCGTCTGCTGCCAGATGAACCCGACCACCGACCGCCGGTAACGCAGCCGGTCCTTGGGCGTCATGGACAGCAGGTCCATGCCCGCCACCCTGGCCACCCCGGCGGTCGGCACGTCGAGCCCGGACAGCACGTTGAGCAGCGTCGACTTGCCCGATCCCGACGCGCCGACGATGGCGACCAGCTCGCCCTCGTCGATCACCAGGTCGAGGCCCTGCAACGCGACGACCTCGACGCCTTCGGTCTTGTAGATGCGGACGAGGTTGTCGCAGACGATGTGCGCGTCGCCGCCGAAGGCCGCCTTCCCGCGCGTGGCCTTGGCCTCCAGCTCGGACAGGGTGGGATTCATCGTGAGTCCTCCGGCAGGAACGCGTTCATGAGAGGTCTCCCGCGCGCAGCGCGGCGCCGAGGCCGCGCCGCCGGTCGAGCGCGGTGTGCGCGTACGCGCCGAGCACCGCGACCAGGGCCAGCCCGGCCGCCAGCGCGCCCGGCGTGAGCAGGTCGGGGGAGTAGCCGCCGACGGGCAGGTCTCCGGCGTACGCGGACAGGTCGACGCCGGGGCCGAGCGCGGCCGGCAGCGCCAGCCCCAGCCCGAACCCGACGACCGCCGTCACCAGCACCATCGGCAGCACCTCCAGCATGGTGAGCCGCTGCGCCTGCCGGTCCGACAGCCCGAGCGTACGCAGGAACGCCACCGCCCTGGCCCGGTCGGCGGCTCCCACGACCAGCGACAGGATCACCGCCACCAGCGCGTAGAGCGCCAGCGCCGCGGTCACCACGACCAGCGTCGTCAGGACCGCGCCGGTGAGCGGATCGCCCTGGATGGCGGCCAGCGCCCCCTCCTGGGACTCCACGGTGGCCGACGGGACCAGCCGCGCCAGCTCGCCCGGCGCGACATCGCCCTTGATCAGCAGCGTGTTGACGGCCGGCCGGGTCAACGTGTCCAGGGGCAGGACGAGGAACTTCCCGGTGCGGTAGAAGCCGGGCACCGCGTCGACGACGCCGGCCACCCTGGCCTTGATCCGCGACTGCCAGCCGACGTCGAGCGTCCCGCGCTCCCGCAGCTCGGGCGAGACCAGCGCGGACGGGCCACCGGGCAGCTCGGGCAGGTCGATGGGCGCCCCGGCGAGCAGCCGCCGCCACTGGGCGACGTCCACGGCGATGGCCTCGGCGCGTTCGCTGGTGTAGCCGAGCTGCACCCGCGCGGTCTGGGCGGTCACCACCTGCTCGACGCCCGGCGTCGCGCGGATCCTGTCGATCGTCGCGGCCGGGATCTCGATCGTCGAGGTGATCTTGATGGGCGCGCCCACCTGCTGCCAGGACGCCAGCCGCTGCGTACCGGTGATGCCGTCCGAGATCACCGCGGCGAACACCGACACGGCCAGCGCGGGCAGCAGGATCAGCACCGGCAGCCCGCCGGCCGCGCGGGCCCGCGCCGCCCTGGTCAGCCCCAGGAACGGCACCGCCGCCCGCCCGCGCGCGGCGAGCCGGACGAGCAGCCGCAGTGGGTACGGGTAGCACCGCACCGTGACCAGCGCCGCCGCCAGCGTCAGCGCGATCGGCACCAGCAGCAGGAACGGATCCAGCCCCGCCTGCGCCGACAGCCCTCGCGCCCGCAGCAGGTAGGCCCCCGTCAGCGCGAGCACCACGACCAGCGCCTCCACCGTGATCCGCCGCGCCGTCGGCCGGGCCGCGGCCACGTCGTCGCGCCGCTCGTGCAGCGGCGTCCGGTGCGCGAGCGCCACCCGCGCCGCCCCGAACCCGACGCCCGCCACCAGCACGAACGCCGGTCCGAGATGCGCGAGCGGCAGCACGGGGCCGGGGACGAGGAAGGCGAGGGCGTACCCGGCCAGCGCGGCGGGGACGACCGCCGCCGCGGTGAGCGCCGCGCCCGTCCCCGCCACCTGCCGCAGCGAGCCGCCACGGGCGCGGGCGAGCGCGAGCGCCCGGTCCAGGCGGTCGGTGAGCAGCCGTACGCCGAGCACGATCACGCCGAGCGCGACCGCGAGCAGCCCGGCGAGCAGCAGGTACATGACGGTCTGCGCGGTGGCCAGCGCCGCCGTGAAGTCGCCGAGCACCTTGGGCAGCCCGGTCTCCAGCCGGTAGGGGGCGGACGTCGTGGCCTGGAGGGTCAGCACCCGTTCGAGCTCGGCGACCCCCGCCTCGACGCCGGGCACGGCCAGCGCGCTCGCGGCCCGCCCGTTCACCGGCAGCACCCAGCGGTAGGTCAGGTTGCGGGACTCACCGCTCAGCGCGGCGAGGCCGGCGTCCGGGATGAGGGTCGTGGTGTGGAGCTCGAAGTCCAGCTTGCCGGGCGGCTGCAGCTTGGTGACGTGCAGGATGTCGGTGTTGTGGGTCCAGTAGCGGTCGGCGGGGTCCTTGGCGCGGAAGACGCCGACGATCCGTACGGCCGCGAAGTCGCTCTCGCCGAGCGTCCGGGTGTCGCCGAGGCGGAGGTTCATCTGGTCGAGGGCCTCCTCGACGACCCCCACCTCGAACAACGGGATCTGCTGCCCCTGGAAGCGCGTGGTGGAGGGCGCGCCGGGCGCGCGGCCCGCCACCCAGTCCACCCGCCGGTCGGCGTCGGACAGCCAGCCCAGGTTGATGTAGGTGTTCCCGCCGGTCCCGGTGACGGGCGTGAGGGTGGTCTTGGCGCTCATGTGCCCGTCGGGGGCGACCAGCGGACGCAGCGTGGCGGGCAGCAGCGCCCGCAGGCGCCGCTCGCGCTCGGCGAAGGCGGCGGGCTCGTGCAGGTCGTCGCGGGGGGAGCGGGACTCGCCCGCGACGGTCAGGTCCGTACGCACCGCGGGCGCGTCGGTCAGCGCGCGTTGCAGCGCCCGGTCGAAGGCCGCCTGCGTGGCCCGGGGCAGCCCCGAGACCAGCAGGCAGGCGAGCGCGGTCAGCACGAAGAGCACGATCAGCGCGCCCGCGTGCGCCCGGGCCAGCAGCGGGATCCTCACCGGTCCTCCAGGATCTGCCCGCGCCGCAGGCGCCGCGCCAGCCCGGCGACGATGGCGAACAGCACCGCCGCCACCAGCGCCAGCATCAGGCCCGTGGCGCCCCACGGGATCTCCAGCAGCACGCCTGGCGTGACGGCCGACGCCTGCCCGGTCAGCACGATGTGCGGCACCACCAGCGCTCCGACGGCCACCGCGAGCCCCGTACCGGCGACCAGCGACAGCCCGACGACGAACGCCTGCTCGACCGCCAGCAGCCCGAACATCTGCCGCGCGCTCGTGCCGAGCGCCCGCAGCACCGCGAACTCGGCCCGCCGCTCGCGCGCCGCGACGGCCGCGTTCACCAGGAAGCCGAGCCCGGCGAACACCAGCGCCGCACCGAAGCCCAGCATCAGCGCCCCCTGGAGCCCGCTCGCGAGCGGGTCGTCGCGCAGCCTCGCCGCGAGCTCGCGCTCGTCGACGACGCTGACGTCCCAGCCGGGCTGCTCGCGCAGCGCGGCGCGGGCGGGCGCGGGGTCGGCGGCGGCCAGCCACCACTCGGTGGCCGGTCTCGGCGGCTGCGCCGCGCCCAGCTCGTACGCCTGCAACGTCCCCCAGTCCACCAGCAGCGCCTGCTGCCCGGCCACGGCCGTCGGCATGCTGTCCACCACGCCCACCACGGTCACCTGGAGCACCCGCCGGTCGATGCTGACCGGTCCGGTCTGCCCGGCGTCCAGCTTGAGCGCGGCGGCGAGGTTCGCGGTGAGCACCACCGGCAGCGGCCCGGGGGCGGCGCCGGGCCCGTACACCGCGGCGGCCGGCCGGTCGGCCGCCATCACCGACAGCGCGGCGGCGGGCACCTCGCGGCCGTCGGCGCTGATCCCGGTCACCTTCACCGTGGCCTCCGCGCGGGACGCGCCCGCGATCAGGCCGCGCAGCGTCAGCGGATAGCTGATCTTCCCTGACCGCCCGGCCAGCTCCTTCAGGTCGAGCTCCACCTGGTTGTCACCGGTACGCAGCGGGCCGAGCGGCAGGTCCCGCCACACGCCGAGCGCGTCGGAGAGCACCAGCCTGGCCGGCAGCGCGGCGTCCGCCTCGGCCCGTACGGTCAGCGTGGCGGGCTCGCCGGGCAGCGTCAGCCCGCCCGCCTGATTCCCCGCGAGGGCGCGGGACAACTGCGCGACGCTCTGCTCCGACAGGTCGGCCCGCAGGTGGAACAGCTCGCCGAGCCGGGCCGCGTCCAGGCCGAGCAGCAGCGCGCTCTCGCCGCTGACCTCGCTCTGTCCCCGGAAGGCGGGGGAGTGGGCGGTGACGCCGGGCAGTGCGGTGAACGCCGTGCCGCGCCCGAGCGCGCCCAGCTCCGGCCCGTCCGGCGGCCCGGACAGCCGCAGGTCCGCCCCCGCCTGGTGCCGGGCCTGGTCGAGCTGGGAGGCCCGCCAGGTCGCCGCCGTGGCCAGGGAGACCACGCCGATGGCGATCGCCATGGTCAGCAGCAGCGCCGGCCCCGCGTACGTGAGCGGCCGCCGGCTCACCTGCCAGGCCCCCAGCGCGGGGGCCAGCGTCCGCCGCCGGGCGGTGAGCCGCGCCGCCAGCCTCGACACCCGCGGCACCAGCCGCAGGCCCAGCATGCCGCCGGTGAGCAGGGCCAGCGCGGGCCCGGAGATGATCAGCGGGTCGATGCCGAGCCCGCCGCCGGCCGTCGTGGTGACCGGCGCGCCGTAGCGGCGCAGCTGCCAGATCGCGAGCCCGGCCACCGTCAGCAGCGCGAGGTCCGCGCCCGCCCGCTCGACCAGCCCGCGCCCGCCGCCGCGCCCGCGCGCCGACTGCTCCTCCACGTACGTGCGCCGCGCCCCCGCCAGCGCCGGCAGCGCCAGCAGCACGGCCGCGGCCAGCGCCACCGCCGAGGAGACCAGGAACGTGCCGAGATCGGGAGACGGCGCGAGCCGCACACCTGTGGACCTGATCCACGGCAGCTCGCCGACCAGCGCCAGCAGCGGCGGGCCGAGGAACGGCGCGACGATCGCGCAGGGCAGCGCCACCAGCAGCGCCTCGCCCCCGGCCAGCGCGGCCAGCCGGCCGGTGCCCGCGCCGCGCGAGCGCAGCAGCGCCACCTCCATGCGCCGGTGCTCGGCCAGCAGCCGGGCGGTGAGCATCAGCGCGTACGCGGCCAGCAACAGCAGCTGCAGCACCGGGATCAGCATCGTCGAGCGCGCCACCAGGGACGCCGTGTCGAGCTGAGTGAGGATCTCGGGCAGCCGCCCCGACGCCACGCAGCTCGGGCAGCCGCCCTCCTTGAGCCGCTCGCCGACCTGGCCGAGCGCCGCCGCCAGCGGGCGCAGCCGCTCGGGCGTGAGCGCGCCGAGGTCGGGCTCGGCCGTCCAGGTGGCGTTGACGCTGGTCGCGAAGCGGGCCAGGAAGGTCTCGCGGGGGATCATCAGCGGGCCGTACGTGGTGAAGTCGCCGCGTTCGACGCCCCGCGTGAGCAGCGGCTCGTTCGCCCAGCGCTCGCCCGCGGGGTCGGTGAGCTGGAAGACGCCGACCACGCGCACGGTGACCGGGCGCGGGTCGAGCCGGCCTTTCGTGGTGAACTCGCGGCCCACCTCCAGGCCGGCGGCGGAGGCGGCGGGCAGCGACAGCGCCGCCTCGACGGCCGGGCCGCCGGGCCGCGGCCAGCTCCCCGAGACGAGCCTGGCGTGCCGGTCGAGCCCGTCGTAGCTGCCGAACCTGAGCAGCTCGGGCTGCGGCTCGCCGTCCTGGCCCGGCATCACGTAGGAGTCGGAGCGGAAGCTGGTGCCGATCGCCGGGGCGGCGCCGTAGGCGCGGGTGAGCTCGTCGCGGACCGCGTGGTCGTACCTGGGGAAGGTCTCGGCGGTGACGGGCGCGCTGATGACGGCGGCGGTCTGGCGGAACGAGGCGGTCTCCATCGTCCGGCGGACGCCCGCGTCGGCGATGGAGGAGGCGTACATCGTCAGCGCCACCAGCGTGGTGGTGGCCAGCAGGATCGCCCCGAACGCGGCCAGCAGGAGCAGCGGCTCGCTGAACGCCCGCTTGACGACCAGCGGCCCCCGCATCCGATCCCCCTCTTGTCCGTTGAGTGCACCTTCGGGGAGGGGCCGGACGCAATCAAGGTGATCTTTGGAACGGTGACTCACCCGATACGGCGGTGTGATATCGAAACCGTGACGAAACCGTGGAGAAAACGAGAACGCCGCCCCCTAGGGGAGCGGCGTCCGCAATGACAGGCCCGGCGTGCCGCCGGGCCTTGGCCTTACTTGGCGGCCAGCGCGGCGGCCTGCTTGGCGATGGCCGACTTGCGGTTGGCGGCCTGGTTCTTGTGGATGACGCCCTTGCTGACAGCCTTGTCGAGCTGGCGGGCGGCGGCCTGCTGCAGCGCGGCGGCCTGTGCCGCGTCGCCCTGCTCGGCGGCCTCGCGGAACTTGCGGACGGCCGTCTTCAGAGAGGACTTGACCGCCTTGTTGCGCAGACGAGCCTTCTCGTTCTGCTTGTTGCGCTTGATCTGGGACTTGATGTTCGCCACGAAGAAGCCTCGGTGAAAGTCTGAGTGATGGATGGGGCGCGCGGGCTCGAGAGAGGGCGCGCCACACACGCAGTTGAACAGATTACCAATAACCCAGGCGGCTCCTCAAATCAACAGCCTGGGCGAATGGGCTGTCACGAGTCTACGGCCATCCAGCCGGTCATCGGATACCTCCGAGGGAACCCCCGCCTCCAGGCGGGGGAGGAATCGGACTCTGCGGAGCAGGGCAGGGGCAGGCGATCCGCCGCCAGGCGGACCGCCGTCGAAACGCCGCACGACACCGCACGGTTCGGTATTGTGTTCGACGGTGGCGACAACTAAGCCACCTGCCGAATGATCAGAAACACCCTCGCCGCCGGGCTGGCGGAGAGCTGAAACGCCTGTGGAGCTGGTGTAAGACCTCAAGGGAAGTCCTTCCTGGCGGGCGACCGGCAGTGAAGCAGGAACCCTCACGGGTGACCGTGGGAATCCCCCTCGTTTACGAGGGGGAGGATGTCAAGTACTCCCGCCAGTCCTCCTCGGTGGCGGCGAAGTCCACGTAGAGGGCCGGGCCGAAACGTTGGCGGGGGCCGTGCCCGGTCAGCGCCAGGCGGGCGCCCTCGGCGGCCGCGCCGATGAGCAGGTGCTTGCCCGCCGGCGTCAGGTCCAGGGCCAGCTCGGCCTAGCGGGCGACGTGGCCGCCGTAGAGGGACCGGGCGGGCGTGCCGGAGACGTACGTCATAACGGCGCCCGCGCGGTCAGGCGCAGACCGGGGTACGGCTCGATCTGGGGCGCCGAGGTGGACAGCGGCCCGGTGTAGCGCCGGGCGAGGCGGCCGCCCTCATCGAATGGTCCGGAATGGACGTACACGTCCTTGATCCCCGTCGCCCCCAGCCGCCGTGCCAGCCGCTCGACGTCCGCCTCCCCGCGCCGGCCGTCCACCCACATGTGCCCCAGCCACAGAGCGTCATCTCCCGTGCTCTTCGCCCACGCGGCCGGGGCACCGGTAAACTGGACGCGGAGCGCTGCGGCGAGCAGGCCGGCCAGCGCGACCACGACGACCAAGGCAAGCGCGAGCAGGCGCAGGCCGCGGCGGATGACGGTCCGGACAATCATCCGGGCATGTCACCATAGAAGACTGCCTGACCTCAAATCTGTTGAAACGGACTTCGGTGCGCACTCAGCCTGGCCAGACCGACCCCGCGTTGATCCGCAACTTCTGCATCATCGCGCACATCGACCATGGCAAGTCGACCCTTGCCGACCGGATGCTGCAGATCACCGGGGTGGTCGACGACCGCTCCATGCGCGCCCAATACCTCGACCGGATGGACATCGAGCGCGAGCGCGGCATCACCATCAAGTCGCAGGCGGTCCGCCTGCCGTGGGACGGCCACGTGCTCAACATGATCGACACACCGGGCCACGTCGACTTCACCTACGAGGTCTCCCGGTCGCTCCAGGCGTGCGAGGGCGCGATCCTGCTGGTCGACGCGGCCCAGGGCATCGAGGCGCAGACGCTGGCCAACCTCTACCTGGCCATGAACGCCGACCTGCACATCATCCCGGTCCTCAACAAGATCGACCTGCCCGCCGCGCAGCCGGAGAAGTTCGCCGAGGAGCTGGCAGGGCTCATCGGCTGCGACCCGTCCGACGTGCTCAGGGTCTCGGGCAAGACCGGCGAGGGCGTACGCGAGCTGCTCGACCACGTCGTGCAGACCATCCCCGCGCCGGTGGGCGTCGCCGACGCCGCCGCGCGGGCGCTGATCTTCGACTCCGTCTACGACACCTACCGCGGCGTGGTCACCTACGTCCGGGTCGTGGACGGCCACCTGGGCAAGCGCGAGCGCATCCTCATGATGTCCACCAGCGCCACCCACGAGACGCTGGAGATCGGCGTCATCTCGCCCGAGCCCAAGCCCGCCGACCTCGGCCTCGGCGTCGGCGAGGTGGGCTACCTCATCACCGGCGTCAAGGACGTCCGCCAGTCGCGGGTCGGCGACACCGTCACCTCGGCCGCCAAGCCAGCCGGCGACATGCTGGCCGGCTACGAGCACCCCAAGCCGATGGTGTTCTCCGGCCTCTATCCGATCGACGGCGACGAATACCCCGAGCTGCGCGAGGCGCTCGACAAGCTCCAGCTCAACGACGCCGCGCTGGTCTACGAGCCCGAGACCTCAGCCGCGCTCGGGTTCGGCTTCCGCGTCGGCTTCCTCGGGCTGCTCCACATGGAGATCGTGCGCGAGCGGCTGGAGCGCGAGTTCGGCCTGTCGCTCATCTCCACCGCGCCCAACGTGATCTACCGGGTCGTCATGGAGGACGGCAAGGAGTTCACGGTCACCAACCCGTCGGAGTTCCCGGCCGGCGGCAAGATCGCGACCGTCCACGAGCCGGTGACCAAGTCCACGATCCTGGCGCCGTCCGAGTTCATCGGCGCGATCATGGAGATCTGCCAGGGGCGGCGCGGCCAGCTCCTCGGCATGGACTACCTGTCGGAGGACCGCGTCGAGATCCGCTACACGCTGCCCCTCGGCGAGATTATCTTCGACTTCTTCGACCAGCTCAAGTCCCGCACCCGCGGCTACGCCTCGCTCGACTACGAGCCGGCCGGCGAGCAGGAGGCCGACCTCGTCAAGGTCGACATCCTGCTCCAGGGCGAGCCGGTCGACGCCTTCAGCGCGATCGTCCACAAGGACAAGGCCTACACCTACGGCGTCGACATGGCCAAGAAGCTGCGCGAGCTGATCCCGAGGCAGCAGTTCGAGGTGCCGATCCAGGCCGCCATCGGGGCCCGGGTGATCGCCCGCGAGAACATCCGGGCCATCCGGAAGGACGTTCTGGCCAAGTGCTACGGCGGTGACATCTCCCGTAAGCGCAAGCTGCTGGAGAAGCAGAAGGAAGGCAAGAAGCGGATGAAGATGGTCGGCCGCGTCGAGGTGCCGCAGGAGGCCTTCGTCGCCGCGCTGTCCACCGAGTCCAGCTCCGACAAGCCGAAGAAGTAGCCGGTCTCAGAGGTTGAGCACCTCGGGCGCGCGGGCGAGGGCTCGCCAGCGCGCCCCCGGGTCGTCGAGCAGGCGGCGCTCGCGCAGGTCCATGAGGCCGCCGACGCCGGTCAGCGCGGCGGCCTGCGCGCCGTCCCGCACCCGCAGGAACTCCTGCCTGACCCGGAACGTCTTCCCCGCGCCCCACTCGAACGCGCACGTCACGTCCACCTCGTCGCCGCCGCGCAGCTCGCGGCGGAAGCGGATGGTGTTCTCCAGGGTGACCGGGCCGATGCCGGCGGCGAGCATCTCGCCGAGCTCGATGCCCGCGGCGCGCAGGCACTCCCAGCGGGCGTGGTCGCCGTACTGGTGGTAGACGGCGTTGTTGAGGTGGCCCTGCGTGTCGAGCTCGTAGCCGCGTACGGCGACGCGTACGGAGAAGGTCACGGCCGGCCCTCCAGCCAGGCGTGCGACTTCGCGGTGAGGTAGCGCAGGCCGTCGTCGCCGAGCTCCACCCACTCGCCGCGCGCCCAGCCGCCGGTGGTCTGCGGGGCGAACCCGTGCCGCTGGAACAGCGCGGACGCCTCCTTCTGGGTGAGCCCTCGCCGCCCCCACTCCCTGATGACCCGCGCGGTGCGCTCGTCCTCGCCGGCCTCCTGCTCGTCGCCGAGCGCCCCGGCCAGCTCCTCCAGGCCGCGCGCGATGGTCCGCAGCGCACTCTGGATCTTCGGAACGTCCATCGATCGCTCCTTCGATCGGTATCAATTGCCTTCCGATGGTAGGGGCTACGCTGGAACCATGGAAGTGGTGCAAACGGCGCGAATGCTCCTATCTCGCGTCACGGCCGACGACCTGGAGGCCGTGCACGAGCTTCACTCCGATCCGCGTACCAGCGTGTACAACCCGGCCGGCCCGTCCCCGGACCTGGAGTCCAGCCGCGCGATGCTGGACCTGTGGCTGGCCGACTGGGCCGAACACGGCCTCGGCTACTGGGCCGCCCGGCCGCTGACGTCACCGGACCTCATCGGCGTCGGCGGTCTCCGGCACGCCGTCGTGGACGGCGCCGAGGTGCTCAACCTCTACTACCGATTCCATCCGATGTCCTGGGGCCACGGGTACGCCGTGGAGCTGGTCAGAGCGGCGCTGCGCATCGGCGGCCCGCTAGGGACGGTCGTCGCGGTCATCCGCGACGTCAACACCCGCTCGCTCCGGGTGGCCGAGCGCGCGGGGATGCGCCGGGACCGCGCGATCCCGTACGGGGGCGTGCCCAGCTACGTCTACGTCGCCCTGCCGGCCCGCAGGACGTAGCCCGCCAGCGCCGCCGCCCCCGTCACGGCCTGGGCCGCCAGGTACGGGCCCGGCTGCGGGGGAGCGGTGGACAACGCGAGGAGAGCGGGCAGGCACCCGACGAGGGCCAGGTCGAGCCCGGTGACCGCCCAGAGGACGGGACCGAGGGGGACCGGACCCGCGCCCGTGTCGATGACGGGCAACGAATGATCGACCGGCTGCCGCCGCACCACCCGCAACGCCCCAGCCGCCAACCCCGGCGCCGCCAACACCCCGAACAACACCACCACGGCAACGCCCTCACCGCCCCCGGCGACACTCGCCTCGCGAGCGCCCGTCCCGGGCCCGTGCCCTGGGGCGCCCGCTCCGGGTACGACGGCGCTCGGTCCGTGCTCTGGGACGCCCGTTCCCGCTCCTGCGGCGCTCGCTTCCGGCCCGGCGGCGTTCGACTGGTGCGCCGGAGCGCCCGCCACCGGGGCAGCGCTGCTCGTCGCCTGGACCACGGCAGGGGCCGGGGACGGCGGCGCGGCCGTCAGAGTGAGGCCCGCGAGGGCGGCCGAGGTCCAGAGGGCCGCGAGCAGGGCGGGCAGCACCGCACGCGCCGCCAGCGTCGATCGGTGGCCGATGCCGAGGAGCCGGGCCAGGGCCGGGTTGGCGGCGTCGCGGCGCGCCCCCGTCGCGGCGGAGGCCGCCACCGCCAGCCCGCCCGCCAGCACCACCACCCCGAGCATGCCGGGCGCGCCGCCCGCCTGCGCCAGGAGGGCCGGCAGCCCGGCCGTGGCCAGCGTGAACGCCAGCCGTCCCGGCCGCCGCGCAAGCCGCCTCCAGTCCTGCCAGGCGGTCGCGAACGCCGCCGGCAGCGCCGGCCACCTCCGCGACCTGAGCCTCCTGCCCCGCCAGTGGTTGTCCTCGGCGATCCAGGTGAGCGCACTGGGATCGACCCCCGTGGCCGCGTCCGCGACGTGCCCGCCCCGCGTGGAGGCGGCGGCGATCTCCCGAGCCGGGATCCGGCCGAACGCCCGCCACGCCTGCCACGCCAGGAGGGCCGAGCCCGCCGCCGCGAGCGAGGCGGCGACGGCCACGGCGGTCAGGGGAGCGCCGGAGGCGATCGCGAGCACCGTACGGGCCTGGCCGCTGACCGCCACCACGGCCACCACCAGGAGCGCGACCATCGCCACGACGAGCCACACCTGCCACGACTGGGACGCCCGCGCCAGCACGGCCAGCGCCATCGCGCCAAGGCTCGCCGACACCCCGAGCACCAGCGCGCCGAGCACCCGCCAGGCGAGCTGGTCGGGCGCGCCCAGCACGGCCACCAGCCCCAGCCCGAGCACCAGCCCCGCCGCCACGGCGACCATCAGCAGCGCCCGCCCGGTACGCCCGAGCACCTGCCTGCGGTCCAGTGGCGACAGCAGCAGCCAGGACGCGTCCGGCGCCGTCATCATCACCGGCCCGGCGGCCCGCGCCACGGCCAGGAACCCGGCCAGCCCGAGCGCCAGCAGCGCCACCCCCGCCCCCATGCGGGCCGGCTCGACGGCCCCCGCCGCCCCGGCCAGGTCGGTCAGCAGCTCCGACACCGGCTGCCCGGCGACGGCGGCGAACATCAGCAGGCAGAAGAGGGTGACGTACCGGTCGAGCGACGTCGATCGGGTCCGGCTCCGCGCCCGCAGGAACCCGCGCACCGCCCGCACACCACCCTGCCCCTGCCCCTGACCCACGCCACCGCCCACACTCATGCCGCCACCAGCACCGGCACCAGCACCGACGCCGCCACCCCCGCTCACGCCGCCATCCCCGCCGGTGAGATCAGCCGCCCGTGCGCGGCCAGGCCGGAATCGTGCGTGGCCATGACCACGGTGCCGCCTTCGTCCCGGTACGCCGTCAGCAACTCCGCCAGGCGCAGCCGGAACCCGAGGTCCAGGCCGCGTTCCGGCTCGTCCAGCAGCAGCACGCTGCTCGGTCTCAGCAGCGTGGCCGCCAGCGCGAGCCGCTGCCGCTGCCCGGTGGACAGGTTGAGCGGCGCCGCGTCCGCCCGCTCCACCAGGTCGAACACCTCCAGCGCCGTCCCGGCGTCCATCCGGGCACACGGATGCACGGCCGCCATCAGCTCCAGATGCTCGCCCGCCGTCAGCCCCGGGTACCAGGCGGGCTCGTCGCCGAGATGCGCCACCCTGCGCCAGAACGCCGCGTCGTCCACCGGCGGGGCCCCGAACACGTGTACCTCGCCGCCCGAGACCGGCTGGAGCCCGGCGAGGGTGCGGAGCAACGTCGACTTGCCGGAGCCGTTCGGGCCCACGACCGCGACGATCTCGCCTGGTGACACGGTCAGTGTGAGCTCGCGCAGCACGGGGTTGCCGCCGAGCTCGACCGTGAGGTTCTCGACACTGATGATCGGCTCGTCCACCGTTCGAGCCTAGCCAGATCCCCGTGCGCACAGGCGATTCTGTCGGTGCCGTCGTCTACCTTCTGTTCCGAACACCTGTGCGACTGGAGGTCGGCATGATTGCTTCTGAGCGCTTCGAGCGTGCTGCGGTGCTGGGGGTCGCTGTGGCGGAGGAGGCCAGGCGGCTGCTGAGCCGGCATCTCGACCCTGCGGCGAGCGAGGAGGGGGCGGACGGCACCGTGCTGGTCGACGTGCCCTATCCCGACGCCGCAGTGGTCACGGCCCTGCTCGACGTGGCGGCCGAGTGTTTCGGCGAGCGGGGCGGCTCGGTCGAGGAGACGCGGCAGGCGGCGTTGGAGACCTTGTTACAGCTCGCCGGGTTCGACGACGAGTCGCAGCTCAACTCGGGCGGGGGGATGCGGTAGAAGGCGGCCGTCTCGGCCCGTCCGCAACGTCAGGAGGGGAGGACGGGCAAGTCCGGGGGCCGATGCTCTCGCCGGCGCCGACCACGGTGACCTGTGCGGAGCTGCCCCGCATCGTGGCAGCGGCTGTGCAGACGATCTGGTCGACGGCCGGCGCCGACAGCTCACCGGCCGGAGCGGACAGGGTCACCACCAGCTGGCCGGCCGGGCCGGCGGTCAGCGAGAACGGGCCGGCGTCGGGCGGGACCTCGGAGGTGAGCCCGTGCGCCTGTTCCCTCGGCGTGGGGCCGGCCGCCAGCAGCGCGAGCGTGTCCGCCGGGGTCAGCCGCCCGTCGGGCCGTGCCACCACGCTGAGCCGCCCGTCCTTGACCAGGTAGAGGGTGACCGTCGTGGCATGCTGGACGGGCCCGCTCGGCGGATCACCGGCGAGGATGACATCGCTGGGCCGCACGCCACACCCCGCCACGGCGACAAGCGCGACGAAGCCCACGACGAGCCCGACGAAGTCCGCAGCGAACACGCGACGGGCGAACCGAGTCCTCACACCGAACCTCCGTCGGGGTTGCCTGCTTGGCTGGGCGAGGCGGTGAACCGGGTCCTCACGCCGGATCTCCGTGCGAGTGTGAGGTGCGGTGGGGTGGAAGCGGTGAACCGGGTCCTCATGCCGGGTCCTCCTCCGGATCGGAGGATCGGCGGGGCAGGCGCAAGGTGAAGAGGGCGCCTCCGTCCTCGGCGTTGGTGACGGTGATGTCCCCCTGGTGCAGGCGGGCGTTCTCGCGGGCGATGGCCAGGCCGAGGCCGTTGCCCTCGGACCTGGTCCTGGCCGCGCCGGCCTTGTAGAAGCGGCCGAACACGTGCGGCAGCACCGCGTCGTCCAGCCCCGGCCCGTGGTCGCGGACCTGCAGTTCGATCCACTCCGGGTCGGCGGACAGGCGCACCGACACCGGTGGCTCGCCGTGCCGCAAAGCGTTGCCGACCAGGTTGGCGAGGATGACGTCCACCCGGCGCGGGTCCAGCCGGGCCGTCACCCCGGACGGCAGCTCGGCCTCCACCCGATCCGGCCAGCCCCGGGCACGCAGGGTCGCGTGCACCAGCTCGGCCACGTCGATGTCGTTCAGCGCGAGGGCCGCGACGCCGGCGTCGAACCGGCTGACCTCGATCAGGTCGTTCACCAGGCCGGTGAGGTTGTGCGTCTCCTGGCTGACCAGCCGGGCGGCCCTGGCGGCGGGGTCGGGCAGCCGGGCCGCCTCCTCGTCGAGGACGTCGGCGACCGCGGCGAGCGCGGCCAGCGGGGTGCGCAGCTCGTGGGACACGTCGGCCACGAACCGGCGGGCGTCGGCCTCCATCGCACGCAGCTGCTCGACGTGCCGTTCCAGCTCGGCGGCGGTGTTGTTGAACGTACGCGCCACGTCGGCCAGCTCGTCGGAGCCGCGGACCTCGATCCTGGTCCGCAGGTCGCCCTCGCCCAGCAGGCGCGCCGCCCGGCCCAGTTCGCGTACCGGGCCCAGCACGCCGCGGGTGGCCAGCGACGCGAGGACGACCGCGAACGCCAGCGCCGCCCCTCCGGTGAGCCAGGCGCGGGTGGCGAGCTCGTCGATGCTGCGCTGTTCGGCGAGCAGGCTGCGCGCGACGTAGACCTCGATGCCGGACGGCTGCGCCGGCCGGCCCCGTTCGGTGACCAGCAGCGGCATGCCGACGATCAGCCAGGGTGAGCCCTGCCACGCCACCCGCTGCCACGCGGTACGGCCGCCGGCCACCGTCCGCCGCATCTCCGGCGAGATCACCGAGAGAGCCTGCACCCGAGCCTCCGGCCCCGGGCCTTCGTGCCCCGGCGCCGGTGGCTGGGGAGGGCGGACCGGCGCGTACCGCTCGCCGTAGACGGCGACCGAGAAGTCGGACTGGGCGGCCGCGGCGATCTCGGCGAGCTCCTCCTGGTCCGGCGTGGCGGTCGGCAGCGGGTAGAGCGCCTGCAGGCGGCTGGTCAGCGCCTGCACCGCGGCGTCCTGGGTCCGCTTCAGGATGGCGTTGCGGGCCTGGACGTAGCTCCCGCCGGCCACCGCCGCCGCGGTGACCACGCACAGCAGCGCGAACGCGAACAGCAGCCGGGCCCGCAGCCCCAGGCTCGGTCGAGGCGCCACCGCGGGCTCACACCGGCCCGAACCGGTAGCCGAACCCGCGCACCGTCTGCACGTAGACGGGTGCCGCCGAGTCGTCCTCGATCTTCGCGCGCAACCGCTGCACGCACGCGTCCACCAGCCGCGAGTCGCCGAAGTAGCCGTGCTCCCACACCGACTCCAGCAGCTGCTGGCGGCTGTGCACCCGGCCGGGCGTGCTGGAGAGCACGAGCAGCAGGCGCAGCTCGGTCGGGGCGAGGCTGACCGGCACGCCGCGCTTACCGACCACCAGCCCGGCCCGGTCGATGGTCAGGTCGCCGTGCCGTTCGAGCTCGGCCTGCTCGCGGCCGATCCGCCGCAGCACCGCGCGGATGCGGGCCTCCAGCACCCTGGGCTGCGCGGGCTTGACCACGTAGTCGTCGGCGCCCGACTCCAGCCCGGCCACCACGTCCATGTCGTCGCCGCGCGCGGTCAGCATGATGATCGGCACGTTCCCGGTGGCCCTGATGCGGCGGCAGACCTCGAACCCGTCCATGCCGGGCAGCATCAGGTCGAGCACGACGACGTCGGGGACGTCCGCGCGCAGCCGGTCCAGCCCCTGCTCGCCGGACTCCACCGCGCGCACCCGGTGCCCGTGCCGGGACAGCGCCAGCTCAAGGCCCTCCCGCACGGCCGGGTCGTCCTCGATGAGCAGTATTCGCGACATGCCCCCGGGTTTCACCGCACACTCCGTAACTCGCCCGTCGGTCGACCCCAACCACTGTCGGCCGGTCGTGTCCTCGTCCCGTCAGCGCCATGTCATGGTTGTGTCACGGTCGCACGAGCGGGGGTCCCCGTCGACGAACGCGTCGACGAACGGTGACATACGGCTGACGACGCGCGCACATTCGGCGCCAATCGTAGTTCGCCATGAACGAACCACGCACCATCCCACCTCGGCCCCGGGACCGGCTGTACGCCGCCGTCACGCTGGTGCTCGCCGTGCTGCTGCTGCCCGTGGCGTTCGTCCGCCGTCCTGGCCGCGCCCGCGAGCTGGCCTGCGGCTGGGTGCTGGCGATGCGTTTCCCCGCCGAGGACCTGACCGGGCTCACCGAGGGCGCAAGGGCGGCGTTCACCGCGGCGCGCACCGAGGCGCTCTGGCGGCACCGCCAGCTCATCGGCCTCACCTCGGGCTATCGCGACCCCGCCGTCCAGCAGCGGATGTTCGACGAGGAGGTCCGCCGCTCCGGCTCTCCGGCCTCGGCACGCATGCTCGTGCTGCCGCCGGCGGAGTCCGGCCACGTGAAGGGCGTCGCGCTGGACGTCCGTCCCCATGAGGGCGCGCGGTGGCTGGAGGAACACGGCGCCCGCTACGACCTCTACCGCCTGTACGACAACGAATGGTGGCACTTCGAGCACCGCCCGGAGTGCGGCGGCACGCCCCCACCACGACGGCCCCATCCGGGCGCGGGCCACGTCATCGGGAACTAGCCGCTCAGGGCGAAGCCGGCCGCGGCCTCCGCGTGCAGCCGCGCGCTCGGCAGCAGCGGAACCGGGGTGTCCTTCTCGGTGATCAGGAGCTCGATCTCCGTGCAGCCGAGGATGACACCCTCCGCTCCGCGGTCCGCGAGGCCGGCGATGATCCGGGCGAACGCGTCCCTGGACGATTCCCTGAGCACCCCGCGCACCAGCTCGTCGAAGATCACGCGATGGACCAGCTCCCGCTGCTCCCGCGGCGGGACGACCACGTCGAAGCCGTGGGCGGCCAGCCGGTCCCGGTAGAAGGGCTGCTCCATGGTGAAGCGGGTGCCCAGCAGGCCGACCCTGCGCATCCCCCTGGCCCGGACCTCGGCGCCCACGACGTCGGCGATGTGCAGCACGGGCACGCTCGCGGCGCGTGCCACGTCGTCGCTCACCCGGCTGAAGGTGTTGCTGCAGACGAGCAGGACGCCGGCGCCGAGGCTCTGCAGTTTCCGGCCGGCGTCGGCCAGCAGCGCGCTCACCTCGTCCCAGCGGTCGGCGAAGATGAGGTCCTCGACGGTCGTGTAGTCGACCGACCAGATGAGGCTGTCGGCGGAATGGCTGCCGCCGAGCCGCTCGCGTACCCGCTGGTTGATGATCTGGTAGTAGATCACTGTCGACTCCCAGCTCAACCCGCCGATGAGGCCGATGGCGCGCATGGAACTCCGTTTCACTGGTTTGCGGTGGCGAGGGCCCTGGCGCAGGCGCCGAGCCCGTACTCGCTGGAGGCCTTGACGAACACCACGTCGCCCGGTTCGAGGAGGGCGGTGGCCAGCTCGATCGCCTCTTTCACGTCTTCGACGGCGTGGACGGCCACGCCCCGGCCCGAGGACCGCGCAGCCTCCGCCGTCGCGAGCGGATCGCCCGTGCCGACCGTGATCAGCACGTCGAAGCGGAGGCCGGCGACGAGCCGGCCCACCTCCGCGTGCCGGGCGCGGGAGGCGTCCGCCTGCTGCCCCATCCCGCCGAGGACGGCGACGGTACGGCGGACGCCGGCCAGGGCCTTGGCCGCGCGCAGCCCGGCCCGCATGGACTCGGGGTTGGCGTTGTAGGCGTCGTCGACGACGGTGACGCCGTCGGGTCGTTCCGTGATCTGCAGCCGGCCCGCGGAGCGCCGCCGGGCGGCGGTCAGCCCGTCCGCGATCTCGGCGGCGTCCAGACCGAGCGCGGTGGCGACGGCGGCCGCGGCCAGGGCGTTGCTCACCTGGTGCTCGCCGATGAAGTCGAGCGCGACCGGAGCGCGGCCGGAGGGCGTCACCAGCTCGAACGCCGTCCGCGCCCGCTCGTCCATCCGCACGCGTTCGGCGCGCACCCGCGCCCGCGGCGACCTGCCGTACAGCAGGATCTGGGCCTCGGTGCGGGCGGCCATGCCCAGCACGTACGGATCGTCGGCGTTGAGCAGCGCGTGCCCGTCCGCGGGCAGCGCCTCGACCAGCTCGCCCTTCGCCTCGGCCACGTCGGCCCGCCCGGTCCCCATCCGTTCCAGGTGCGCGGTGCCGACGTTGAGCACCAGCCCGACGCGGGGCGGCGCGATCCCGGTCAGGTACGTCAGATCGCCCTTCCTGCTCGCGCCCATCTCCAGCACCAGGTGGCGGGTGGCGGCGTCGGCACGCAGCACGGTGAGCGGCAGCCCGAGCTCGTTGTTGTACGACCGGTCGGTGGCGACCGTGGCCGCGTGCCGTTCGAGCACCTGGGCCAGCAGGTCCTTGGTGGTGGTCTTGCCCACGGAGCCGGTGAGGCCGATCACGGTCGGGCTGATGCGCCGGAGCAGCTGCCTGGCCAGCAGGCCGAGCGCGAGCCGCACGTCGGCCACCACGAGGGCGGGCACGCCGACGGGCCGCGCGGCCAGCACGGCCACGGCCCCGGCCGCGACGGCGGCGGCCGCGTGGTCGTGACCGTCGGTCCGGGCGCCGGCCGTCGCGGCGAACAGCCCACCGGGCGCCACCTCGCGGGAGTCGACCGCCGCGGGCGCCGTCACCAGCGCCCCGGGGTCGGGCACGTCGTGCGGGCTCGCGCCGCAGGCCCGCGCGATCTCGTCCAGCGTCATCGGGATCACGAGCCGCTCCTCGCGAACGCGAGGTCGATGAGGCGGCGCAGCAGCTCCGGGTACGGGACGCCGCTCGCCGCCCAGGCCCTGGCGTAGACGGACCGGGAGGTGAAGCCGGGCATGGTGTTGATCTCCAGCACGTACAGGCGTCCCGTGTCCTCCTCGTGGAGGAAGTCGACCCGGGCCAGGCCGTAGCCGCCGATCGCGCGGAAGGCGCGCAGGGCCAGCTCGCGCACCTCCCCGGCCACCCGCCCTGTCAGGACGGCGGGGATGGTGGCGATCTCGGCCCCGCTGAGGTATTTGGCCTCGTAGTCGAGCCAGTCGCCGGGCACGATGAGCTCGCCCGGCACCGAGACGTCCGGGTTGTCGTGGCCGCCGAGGACGCCGCAGATCAGCTCGCGCGCGGTCACGCCCTGCTCGACGACGACCGTCCGGCCGTGGGCCAGCGCCAGCTCCACGCCCGCGCGCAGCTCCGCCATGCCGGTGACGCGGGAGATGCCGATGGAGGAGCCCAGGCCGGCCGGTTTGACGTACATCGGCCAGTCGAGCGGCTTCACCAGCTCCCCGTGGTCGGTGGCGGTGCGCCATTCGTGCGCGCTGAACCACACGTACGGGGTGACCGGGATGTCCTCGGCCAGGAACGCGCGCCGCATCGCGACCTTGTCCATGGCCACGGCCGAGGCCAGGACGCCGCACCCCACGTACGGGATGCCCAGCGTCTCCAGGTGCCCCTGGACCACGCCGTCCTCGCCGAACGGGCCGTGCAGCACGGGGAAGACCACGTCCGCCACGTCGCGCCGCAGGTCCACCGGCCATCCGCCGTCGCGGCCGATGATGACGGGGACGGGCTCGTACCGATCCCTCGGCAGGGCGGCGAGCACGGACTGCGCCGATTGCAGGGACACCTCGTGCTCGGCGGACGGGCCGCCCGCCAGCACGGCCACACGTATGCGTCGGGCCACGATCGATCAGCCTTTCTCGGCAGCGGGACAGGGCCCCACCACTGTCGGCTGATCATGTCCGCGCCTCGTCAGCGCCCTGTCATCGTTGTGTCACGGACTCGCTCGCGACAGGAAGCTCGGCTACCGTTCAGGAATGCGCATCATCTCGGTAAATGTCGGCGTCGCGGTGACGGCTGAGTGGTCGGGGAGGCTCGGACGGACCGCGATCGACAAGCAGCCCGCCGGGCACCGCGTCCCGGTGCTCCTCAACGGGCTCGCCGGCGACGAGCGCGCCGACCACAAGCACCACGGCTCCTCCGACCAGGCGGTCTACGCCTACGCCCGGGAGGACTACGACTGGTGGCAGGACCGGCTCGGGCGGGAGCTGCGCGACGGGCTCTTCGGCGAGAACCTCACCACGGCGGGGCTCGACGTCAACGGGGCCGTCATCGGCGAGCGGTGGCGGATCGGCGGCGCGCTGCTGGAGGTGACCAGGCCCCGGGTGCCGTGCGTGGTGTTCCGCAACTGGATGGACGAGCCGGCGTGGGTCAGGCGGTTCACCGAGGCGGGACGGCCGGGTGCGTATCTGCGGGTGATCGAGACCGGTGACGTGGGGGCGGGCGACGAGGTGGCGATCGTCGCACGGCCCGGGCACGGGGTGACGATCTCCGACTGGTTCCTGGCCCGCCACGGCGACGGGGACGCGCTGCGGCGCGTGCTGACGCTGCCGGGCCGCGACCCGCACTGGGACGAGCTGGCGGCGAGGACCCTGGGGACGCCGGTCCGGAGCGCCGGGCAGGACGAGCCCGCGGCGGCTCCGGCCGGCTGAGTCCCCGGCCGGGGTGTCAGCGGAGGACCGAGTACAACGCCGACGTCAGGGAGGCGCGCGAGTCGTCCTGGTCGATGGACCACATCATCGAGCCGCCCAGCCCCTTGAGCCGGATGTACGCCGCCTTCTGCACCAGCACCGCCGGATCGTCGTACGACCAGAACTCGTTGCCGTCGTACAGCCACATCGCGCCGGTCAGCAGGTCCCGGTAGCGCTTGCCCGGCTTGTTCACCAGGTCCTTGTAGTCCTCGTTGCCGGCGGCCCACTTGCCGGGCGCGGGGCCGGTGGCGGGCTTGTAGAGGCCGTCGCCGCCGCCGGTCACGCCGGTCCAGCCCTGGCCGTAGGCGGGCACGCCGATCACGAGCTTGCGGGCGGGCGCGCCCCGCGACAGGTAGTCGCGCACGGTCTGGTCGACGCTGTACCTGACGGGGTTCGGGTCGCGGCGGTCGGTGAGGAGGTTGCCGTTGTGCCCGGTCTGCGGCTCCCAGGTGCCGTGCAGGTCGTAGCCCTGGACGGTGGCGAAGTCGAGCTGCTTGAAGACGCGGCGCACCTCGTACCCGGCGTCGATCTTGGCGGCGGCGGCCGGCAGGAAGGCGCTGAGCTCGGCGTCGCGGGCGTAGGCGTCGAGCTGCCCGCGCAGCTCCTCGACGAACAGCGTGAAGTTGCGCCTGTCCTCGGGCCGGATGACGTTCCCCTCGGCTCCGGCCGAGCCGGGCCACTCCCAGTCCAGGTCGATGCCGTCGAAGACGCCGGCGCCCGCGCCCGGCTCCAGCCCCGGCAGGTTGCCGCGCAGCCACAGGTCGACGCAGGACCGGGCGAGCTTCGCGCGCGAGTCGGCGGTGAGCACGGCGTCGGAGAAGTACTTGGACCCGGTCCAGCCGCCGAGCGAGATCAGCACCTTGAGCCCGGGGTGCTTGGCCTTGAGCTTGCGCAGCTGGTTGAGGTTGCCGTTGAGCGCCTGGCCGGGCGCGTCGGCCACGCCGTCCACGCTCTGCTCGGCCGGCACCGGACGCTGCCAGTCGGCCCACGGGTCCGCCGAGTAGCAGGAGCCCCCGGCGTCGACGAAGCCGAACGCGTAGTTGAGGTGGGTGAGCTTGGCGGCGGCGCCGCTGACGTCCACGTCCCTGACGTGGTAGTCGCGGCCGTAGACACCCCATTGGATGAAGTACGCGACCCGCTTGAAGCCGCTGCGGGTCTGGGCCTCGGCGGGCGCGGAGACCGCCGTGAGTCCCAGTAAGAGCGAGAGCATGATCAGGGTCTTCTTCTTCACCGGGCGACTCCCGTCAACTCATAAGAAACTTTCCTATAAGTTGACGTGATGGTAGAGCCCGCGTACCAGGGCGTCAACGATCCCGCAGGCGGGACCACCCCCTGACGACCGGCAGACTGGAAGGGTGCCATCCACCCTGCCCGACGGCGACCCCGCGCCCAGCACGGGCGAGCTGCCCGACAGCGCCCTGCGCGGCCTCGGCGAGCGGCCGTTCGGCTTCTACGTCCACGTGCCGTTCTGCGTGACCCGCTGCGGCTACTGCGACTTCAACACCTACACCGCCGCCGAGCTCGGCCCCGGCGCCTCCCAGCGCGACTACGCCGACACGGTCGTGGAGGAGGTGCGCCTCGCCAGGCGCGTCCTGGGCGAGCGCGAGCTGCCGGTGGACACCGTGTTCTTCGGCGGGGGCACCCCCACGCTGCTGCCGCCCGAGGATCTCGCGCGGATCCTCGCGGCGATCGACTCCGAGTTCGGGCTGCGGCCGGGGGCCGAGGTCACCACGGAGGCCAACCCCGAGTCCGTCGATCCCTCCTCGCTGGAGAAGCTGCGCCACGGCGGGTTCAACCGCATCAGCTTCGGCATGCAGAGCGCCCGCGAGCACGTGCTGCGCGTGCTCGACCGCAAGCACACGCCGGGACGCCCGGCGGCGGCCGTGCGCGAGGCCAGGGAGGCCGGGTTCGAGCACGTCAACCTCGACCTCATCTACAGCACGCCGGGGGAGTCCGACGACGACTGGCGGGCCTCGCTGGCCGCCGCGATCGAGGCCGGGCCCGACCACGTGTCGGCCTACTCGCTCATCGTCGAGGACGGCACCAGGCTCGCCGCCCGCATCCGGCGCGGCGAGCTGCCCCTGCCCGACGACGACGTGGCCGCCGACCGCTACCTCATCGCCGACGAACTACTGGCCGAGGCGGGCTTCCACTGGTACGAGGTGTCCAACTGGGCGACCTCCGAGCAGGCCCGCTGCCGGCACAACCTGCTCTACTGGACCGGCGGCGACTGGTGGGCCGCCGGGCCCGGCGCGCACAGCCACGTGGGCGGCACCCGCTGGTGGAACGTCAAGCATCCCGCCGCCTACGCCCAGCGCCTGGCCGCCGGCGTCTCGCCCGCCCACTCCCGTGAGGTCCTGGACGCGGACGACCGCGCGGCCGAACGCCTCATGCTGGAGCTGCGCCTGGTCACCGGCTACCCGCTCGGCGACGTGGCGCCGCGGGCGCGCCCGGTGGTGGCGGACGCGCTGGCGCGGGGGCTGCTGGAGCCCGAGCCGTTCAAGGCCGGGCTGATGGTGCTCACGCTGAGGGGGCGGCTGCTGGCCGACGCCCTCGTACGCGACCTGCTGGTCTAGGTGATCATCCGGATGGAGAGCGGGTAGCGGTAGCGCTGGCCCTTGTTCGTGGCCACGGCCGCCTGGATGTGGAAGATCAGCGACAGCACCCAGATCACCGGCAGCAGCAGGACGCCGATGAACACCACCGACAGGACGCCCGCCACCACGTAGCCGATGAACATCGTGATCTGGAAGTTCAGCGCCTCCGCCGCCTGGTCGCGGACGTAGGGGGACTGGTCACGCTTGATCAGGTAGATGATCAGCGGGCCGATCCAGGAGGCGAGCAGGCCGAGCAGGTGCGCCAGCATCGCCATCGTGGTGTCGTCGGTGCCGGGGCGGGGGCCGTGCATTCCTGGCACGTACGGGCCGCCGGGGGGCTTCGCGTAGCCGTAGCCGGGCGGGGGCTGCTGCTGGTAGCCGTAGCCGGGCTGCTGGCCGTAGCCGTAGCCCG
Organism: Nonomuraea bangladeshensis; assembly: GCF_039529455.1. Lineage (NCBI taxonomy): Bacteria > Bacillati > Actinomycetota > Actinomycetes > Streptosporangiales > Streptosporangiaceae > Nonomuraea > Nonomuraea bangladeshensis. Next base: position 580,752 of record NZ_BAAAMV010000001.1, on the reverse strand, counting down.
GCTGTGACGGGGGCTGCTCGCCGTACCCGTAACCGGGCTGCTGACCGTACCCGTAGGCGGGCTGGGACGGGGGCTGCTGCCCGTACCCGTAGCCGGGCTGGGAGCCGGGCTGCTGCCCGTATCCGTAGCCGGGCTGGGAAGGGGGTTGCTGGCCGTATCCATAGCCGGGCTGGGAAGGGGGTTCCTGCCCGTACCCGTAACCGGGCTGGGAGGGCGGCTGCTGGCCGTAGCCGTAGCCCGGCTGCTGGGGGACGGCCGACGGCGGGACGTACCGGGTCGCGTCGTCGTCCGGCGGCGGGGCGTGGGGATCCTGGCTCATCATGTCTCCGTAACGAAGTCGATCAGTTCTTCGACCCGGCCGAGCAGTTCGGGCTCCAGGTCGGTGAAGGTCGAGACGGCGCCGAGGATGCGCCGCCAGGCGTCGGCCGGCTCCAGGCGCCAGCCCAGGGCGGCGATCACGCCCTCCTTCCACGGCACCCCGCGCGGCACCTCGGGCCAGGCGGGGATGCGCAGCACGGACGGCTTGACCGCCTGCCAGATGTCGACGAACGGATGCCCCACGACGAGCACGTCCGGCGAGGTGATCTCGGCGGCGATCCGGCTCTCCTTGGAGCCGGGGACGAGGTGGTCCACGAGGACCCCCAGCCGCCGCCCCGGTTCGGGGCCGAACTCGGCGACGATGTCCGGCAGGTGGTCCACGCCTTCGAGGTATTCGACCACGACCCCCTCGACCCGCAGGTCGTGGCCCCAGATCTTCTCCACGAGCGCGGCGTCGTGCACGCCCTCGACGTAGATGCGGCTCTCCCTGGCCACGCGGGCCCGCAGCCCTTCGACGGCGATGGAGCCCGACGCGCTGCGCCGGGGGCCTTCGGGGGCGGCGGCCGGCGCGGGGCGCACCAGGGTCACCGGCCTGCCCTCCAGGAGGAACGCGGCCGGCGCCAGCGGGAACAGCCGCCGCCTGCCGAACCGGTCCTCCAGCGTGACGGCCTCCTTGTCGCAGGCCACCACGGCGCCGCAGAAGCCGCTGTCGGCGTCCTCCACGACGAGATCCGGCTCGGCGGGCACCTTCGGAATCTTGCCCTTGCCGGGCCGCCGCCAGTTACCCGCCAGAACATCACCGTCGTACACAGGGGGGACCGTAGCAAATCACCCGGCGGCCGCAAGGCGCTTGCGCGCGGAGGAGCGGCGCACCAGGACCACGATGGTGGCGATGATCGCGAGCAGGATGCCCGCGCCGGGGATCGCGAGCAGCGCGACGACCCCGCCGACCACCCCGCCGGCGGCGGACGACAGCGGCTTGCCGACGCCGTACTTGACCGCGGCCGACTCCTCGTTGCTGCAGGTGAGCTGGTAGTCGCCCTTGGCGGGCGCGTTGACCACGAGGATCTGCTCCCACACGACGCCGTTGACCGTGACGGTCTGCGAGCCGCCGGTCTTGGCCAGCTTGGCCTGCCCCGATCCGCCGGCGATCTGGCACGAGTATGTGACCGGCGTGTCGGAGGAGAGGTAGACGGCGGGCTTGTCGGCCGGGTCCACGGTGACGGTGACGTTCTCCCCCGAGGCGAACGTCTTGGTGGGCGCGAGGTCGTTCACGCCGCCGGCGACGCCGTTCACGAAGAGCACGATGCCGAGGACGCCGCAGAGCACGGCCACGATCCAGGCGCCGCCGACCCACCACAAGCTGGGTTTGATGGCTTTGGAATCGATTCGTGGTGGGAACTGTGGTTGTTGGCCGTATTGTCCGTACTGAGGCGGCGGACCATACGGCTGTGGAGGCGTGCCGTATCCCGGCTGCCCACCGTATCCGGGCTGCGGCCCGTATGCGGGCTGGGAGCCGGGCTGCGGGCCGTATCCGGGCTGAGGCGGGAATGGCTGATGGTGGTACGGACCCTGTCCGGGCGGTGGCCCGTACGGGGGCTGTGCTTCGTCCGACATGTCCGCAAGTGTGAAGCCTGTCGCTTGTAAGACGCTAGCAAGAGGATGGGAGCCGGTGTCATCGCACCCTGTGGGCGAGAGCCGTACACTTGGCACTCGGGAACACAGAGTGCTAGGCACCGCGTTTTCCCTACGGGCAGAGGCAGGAGGTGAGCACGTGCTCGACGAACGGAAGCTGGCGGTGCTCCGCGCCATTGTCGAGGACTACGTGTCCACCAACGAACCGGTGGGCTCCAAGGCGCTGGCCGAGCGCCACAATCTGAAGGTCTCCCCGGCGACGGTCAGGAACGACATGGCCGCGCTGGAGGAGGAGGGCTACATCACCCAGCCGCACACGAGTGCGGGGCGGGTGCCGACGGACAAGGGCTACCGCCTGTTCGTCGACCGGCTCTCGCAGATCAAGCCGCTGTCCGGCGCCGAGCGCCGGGCGATCGAGACGTTCCTGGCCGGCGCCGTCGATCTGGACGACGTGGTGATGCGCACGGTGCGGCTGCTCGCGCAGCTCACCCGGCAGGTGGCCGTCGTGCAATACCCCACGCTCACCCGTTCGACCGTCCGGCACGTCGAGCTGGTGCCGCTGAGCGAGCGCCGCGTCATGCTGGTGCTCATCACCAACACCGGCCGCGTCGAGCAGCGCGTCGTCGAGCTGCCCGAGGCGCTGGAGGACACCCGCATCGCGCACCTGCGCGCGGTGCTCAACTCCGGCCTCGACGGCTGCCAGCTCAGCAGCGTTCCCGAGCTGGTCGCCGACCTGCCGGAGCGGCTGCCCGTGGAGGACCGGCCGGCCGCCGCCACGATCCTGTCCGTGCTGCTGGAGACCCTGGTGGAGCGGTACGACGAAAAGATCGTCTTCGCGGGTGCGGCCAACCTCGCCGGAGCGGACTTCTCCGTCGGCCTGCGCGACGTGCTGGAGGCGCTGGAGGAGCAGGTCGTGCTCATGCGGCTGCTCGGCGAGACCTCCCCCGACACCCCGTCCGCCCTCACCGTACGGATCGGCTCGGAAAACCCCTACCTCCAGGGCACATCCGTGGTCGCGACCGGATACGGTCTTGGCGACAACCAACTCGCCCGGCTCGGTGTGCTGGGTCCCACCAGGATGGACTATCCCGTGACGATGGGCGCCGTGCGCGCGGTGGCTCGCTACGTCAGCCAGATCCTGGCTGCATCATAAGAGGTCGATAAGTGGCAAACAGCGACTATTACGCCACCCTCGGGGTGCGGCGTGACGCGAGTCAGGACGAGATCAAGAAGGCATACCGCCGGCTCGCCCGCGAGTTGCACCCCGACGTGAACCCCGATCCTGACACCCAGGAGCGGTTCAAGGAGATCACGCAGGCCTACGAGGTGCTGTCCGACCCGAACAAGCGCCAGATGTACGACCTGGGGGGCGACTCCTCCTTCGCCGGCGCGGGAGCGGGCGCCGGGGGCTTCGGCGCCGGCTTCCCGTTCAGCGACATCATGGACGCCTTCTTCGGCACCGCCGCGGGCGCCCGTGGCCCGCGCTCGCGCGCCCGCCGGGGTCGCAACGCCACCATCCGGGTCGAGCTCGACCTGCGCGAGACGGCGTTCGGCACCACTCGTGAGCTGGTCGTCGACACGGCCGTGGTCTGCGAGGTCTGCCACGGCGCCGGCGCCTCGCCCGGCACCCACCCCGACACCTGCGACATGTGCAACGGGCGCGGCGAGATCTCCCAGGTCACCCGCTCGTTCCTGGGCCAGGTCATGACCTCGCGGCCGTGCCCGCAGTGCGGCGGCTTCGGCACCATCATCCGCCACCCCTGCCAGGAGTGCTCGGGCGACGGCCGGGTGCGCACCCGCCGCACCATCAAGGTCCGCATCCCGGCGGGCGTCGAGGACGGCACCCACATCCAGCTCGCCGGCGAGGGCGAGGTCGGCCCCGGCGGCGGCCCGCCCGGAGACCTGTTCCTGGAGATCGTCGAGCGCGCCCATGAGATCTTCGAGCGGCGCGGCGACGACCTCCACTGCACCGTCCAGCTCCCGATGACGGCCGCCGCGCTCGGCACGGTGCTCGCGGTCGAGACGCTCGACGGCACCGAGGAGGTCGACGTCCGGCCCGGCACGCAGTCCGGCCAGGTCATCACCATGTTCGGGCGGGGCGTGCAGCGCCTCAACGAGTCCGGCCGGGGCGACCTGCTCATCCACGTCAACGTCGAGACCCCCTCGAAGCTCGACACCCAGCAGGAGGACCTGCTGCGCGAGCTGGCCAGGCTGCGGGGCGAGGAGCGCCCGCCGGGCAAGTTCGCGCCGGGCCAGCAGGGTTTCTTCTCGCGCCTGCGCGACGCGTTCAACGGCAGGTGACGTGAGCGTTCCGGTGTTCATCGCCCCCGAGCTGGGCGACGGTCCGGAGCTGACGCTCGACGGCCCCGAGGGGCGCCACGCCGCCTCGGTGCGCCGTCTGCGGGCCGGCGAGCGGGTCGATCTCACCGACGGGGCCGGCCGGGTCGCCGAGTGCGTGGTGCGCGAGGCGTCCAAGGACGCGCTCGGCCTGGACGTGCTGCGCCGCTACGAGGTGCCGGCCCCGCGACCGCGGCTGACCGTGGTCCAGGGGCTGCCCAAGGGCGACCGGGGCGAGCTGGCCGTCGAGATGATGACCGAGGCCGGGGTGGACGTCATCGTCCCCTGGTCGGCCTCGCGCAGCATCGCCCAGTGGAAGGGCGACAAGGTCGCCAAGGGCCTCGGCCGCTGGCGTGCGACCGCGCGCGAGGCGGGCAAGCAGTCCCGCCGCTTCCACCTGCCCGAGGTGAGCGAGCCGGCCACCACCGCGCGGGTGGCGGAATTGCTGGCCGGGGCGGCGCTCGGGCTGGTGCTGCACGAGGAGGCGGCCGAGCCGCTGTCGAAGGTGGCGCTGCCGGCCGAGGGCGACATCGTGGTGGTCGTCGGGCCGGAGGGCGGCGTCTCGGACGAGGAGCTCGACCGGTTCAAGGCCGCGGGGGCGGCGCCGGCGCTGCTCGGGCCGACGGTGCTGCGCACGTCCACGGCGGGGGTGGCGGCGGCGGCCGTGCTGCTCACGCGCACGGGCCGGTGGTGAGCCGCCGGTCGACACCTGGTGCTAAGGGGTGGTGCCGCCGCCGGTCTCGATGAGCGGGGTGGCGATCTCGGCGGGGCTCTCGCTGATGCTGTCGGCCGGGCACTGCTCGGTGGGGCACGTCGAGGGCTGAGCGGCGGGGTCGGCCTCCGTGGGCGCCGGCGACGCCGACGTGGCCGGGCAGTCGTCGCCCGGGGTCGCGGCCACGGGCGGGCAGGTGGTGGTGGTCTCCGTACGCGGGGTCGGCGACGGCCGGCTCGTGGACCCGGCGGTCCTGGGCGGCTTGCTCGGCGACTCGGTGGTGGGCTCCGGCGGCACGACGACCGGGTTGTCCTGGCTGGGCGGAGGCGGGGGCGGCTGATGGGAGCGGGTGGTGGAGGAGTTGGACGGCACCCTGCCCGTGGTCTCCTGATCGACCACCGTGATCGGGCTCTCGTTGATCACCTTGGACCGCAGCTCGGGCACCACCATGACGATCGTGCCGGCCACCAGGACGGCGCTGGCCGCGGCCGCGCCGGCCCGCCACCAGAAGAGGTTGCGCACGCCGCGCCGCTCGATCCTGGCACGGATGATCTCCAGACCGTCCGGCGAGGGCACGACCGCGTCCGCCTCCGCGCGGAGCGCACGGCGCAGGAGGTCGCCGTGCTCGTCGGGGCGAAGGGTCATGACATTTTCTCCAGGACGGATCGCAACGCGGCCATGCCACGGGCGGTGTGGCTCTTGACCGCGCCCTTGCTGATGCCCATCGCGTGAGCGATCTCAGCTTCGGACAGATCACCGTAATACCGCAGAACCAGTGCTTCTCTCTGCCGGGTCGGGAGGGCTCGTAACGCCTCGATGACGGCGGACCGTTCCAGCTCGCCGATCGCGCCGTTCTCGGCGCTCGGCGCGTCGGGCAGGCCCTTGGGCGCGTATTTCTCGACGACGGCGCGGTGGCGCAGCACCGAACGCGAGCGGTTGACGACGGACTGACGGAGGTAGGCGAGTGCTTTGTCGGGGTCGCGCAGCCTGCGCCAGGCGCCGTGAATGGCGACGAACGCGTCCTGCACGACCTCCTCGGCGGTCGCGATGTCGCGCACCAGCAACACAGCGAGACGCACCAACGACCGAAAGTGCGCGCTGTAGAGCGCGGTAACGGCCATGTCGGCATCCCACTCGACCGGCACCGCCCCCATCGACCTGTCGGCCAGAAGGGTTTCGGTGGTCACATCAGTGGGACGCGCGGCCTTCCCAGTGGGTTTACGCTCTTCCGGTTCTTGAGGTTTCCCCGGTTCCTTAGGGTGCATTACCCAGTCGTGTCCTCGCCAGGTGGCGCTCGCCCGACCCTGAATCGTCTTTTTTGTTGAAGTGTCGCACACCCACCCTAACCGCGTTGATCTTCCCGCGCACGACACCGCCGATTACCGATTCGCAACGGACCGGCGGGCGGGAGGCGGGTCGGTATGGTGCTGCTGTGAAGGACTGCCTCTTCTGCAAAATCGTCGCCAAGGAGATTCCCGCCGAGATCGTCTACGAAACCGGCAGGACACTGGCGTTCCGCGACATCGACCCCAAGGCGCCGACCCACGTCCTGGTGATCCCCAAGGAGCACCACGCGGACGCGGCGGCGCTCGCCGAGGCCGACGACGGCCTGGCCGACGAGGTGCTGAAGACCGCGCACGCCGTGGCCGTGCTCGACCAGGTGGCCGAGCGCGGCTACCGCGTCGTCTTCAACACCGGACCCGCCGCCGGGCAGACCGTCTTCCACACGCACGCCCATGTCCTGGGCGGCCGCGACCTCACCTGGCCGCCCGGTTAGAGCCGCCCGGTTAGACCTGTTGTGGTGTCGAGAGGGGCCGGTGCGGTGATATTGACGCGAGCAAACCGCCTGGCCCCGGATACGATGGGCGGAGAAGAACTCCGCAAGAGACCGGGAGGCATCAGGCCACTGGCCTGCCCATGTCCGAACTACATGAATCCCGACGCACGGCACCTCCCTCGCGCACTCAAGCCAAGGTGCTGATTCCGGACGAATACCCGATGGTCAGCCTCCTCGGCTCCCGTGATGAGCTGCTTCGCGTCATCGAGGGCGCTTTCAAGGCCGACATCCACGTACGGGGCAACGAGATCACCGTCACCGGCAGCCCGGACGAGAGCGGCGTCGTCGTGCGCCTGTTCGAGGAGCTCGTCGAGGTGCTCCGCAGCGGCGGCGAGCTCACCCCCGACGCGGTCGAGCGCAGCATCGCCATGCTCCGCATGACCTCCGACCGTCCCGCCGAGGTGCTGTCGCTCGACATCCTGTCCTCGCGCGGCCGCACGATCAGGCCCAAGACCGTCAACCAGAAACGCTACGTCGACGCGATCGACAAGCACACGGTCGTCTTCGGCATCGGTCCCGCCGGCACCGGCAAGACCTACCTGGCCATGGCCAAGGCGGTCCGGGCGCTGCAGGAGAAGCGGGTCAACCGCATCATCCTGACCCGCCCGGCGGTCGAGGCCGGCGAGCGGCTCGGCTTCCTGCCCGGCACGCTCTACGAGAAGATCGACCCCTACCTGCGCCCGCTCTACGACGCGCTGCACGACATGGTCGACCCCGACTCCATCCCCAAGCTGATGGCCGCCGGGACGATCGAGGTCGCGCCGCTCGCCTACATGCGCGGCAGGACGCTCAACGACGCCTTCATCATCCTCGACGAGGCACAGAACTCCTCGGCCGAGCAGATGAAGATGTTCCTCACCCGGCTGGGGTTCAACTCCAAGATCGTGGTGACCGGTGACGTCACGCAGGTCGACCTGCCCTCGGGCACGGTCAGCGGGCTGCGGGTGGTCCAGGAGATCCTCGACGGGATCCCCGACATCCACTTCGCCCGCCTGTCCAGCGCCGACGTCGTCCGCCACAAGCTGGTGAGCGAGATCGTCGACGCCTACGGGCGCTACGACGCCTCGCAGGCGGCCCAGGAGCCCAAGGCCATCCAGCAGCGGGGGAAGCGCCGGCCATGAGCATCGAGATCAACAACGAGTCCGGCGTAGGCGTCGACGAGGAGAGCCTGGTCGCGCTGGCCACGCACGTGCTCGGCGAGATGGGCATCAACCCGCTCGCCGAGCTGTCCATCGTCGTGATCGACGAGAACGCCATGGCCGAGCTGCACGAGAAGTGGATGGGCGAGCCCGGCCCCACCGACGTGCTCGCCTTCCCGATGGACGAGCTGCGCCCCGGCGGCGGCGCGCGCGGCGACTCCGAGAGCCCGGCCGACCCGGCGCTCCTCGGCGACGTCGTGCTCTGCCCGCAGGTGGCCGCCCGGCAGGCCCAGGAGGCCGGCCACGCCACCGCCGACGAGCTCGAACTGCTGTGCACGCACGGCATCCTCCACCTGCTCGGCTACGACCACGCCGAGCCGGAGGAGCACAAGGAGATGTTCGGGCTCCAGGCGCAGCTCCTGGAGTCGTGGCAGGAGGTGCGCGACTCGCGGTGAACGTGCCCTGGTTGCTCCTGGCCGTCGCGCTCGTCATCATCGGTGGCCTGATCGCCAGTGCGGAGACCGCGCTGACGCGCATCTCCCGCGTGCGGGCCGAGGAGTTCGTCCGCGACGGCCGGCGGGGGGCGCGGCGGCTGCAGGCCATCGTGACCGACCCGCCGCGCTATCTCAACCTGCTGCTGCTGCTCCGGCTGAGCTGCGAGCTGGTGGCCACGGTCATCGCCACGCTGCTGTTCATCGACGTCATGGAGGACCAGGGCTGGGCGTACGTCTGGGCCGCGGTCGTGATGATCGTGATCAGCTACGTGGTGGTCGGGGTCATGCCCCGCACGCTGGGCCGCCAGCACGCCGAGCCGGTCGCGCTGGCCAGTGCGCCGGTCGTCTACGGGCTCACCCGCATCTTCGGCCCGCTGCCCAAGCTGCTCATCCTGCTCGGCAACGCGCTCACGCCCGGCAAGGGGTTCCGCGACGGCCCGTTCACCTCGGAGGCCGAGCTGCGTGACCTGGTCGACCTGGCCGAGGAGCGCCGGGTGATCGAGCCGGACGAGCGCGAGATGATCCACTCGGTGTTCGAGCTGGGCGACACGCTCGTGCGCGAGGTCATGGTGCCGCGCACCGACATGGTCTACATCGAGCGCGGCAAGACGATCAGCCAGGCGCTGTCGCTGGCGCTGCGCAGCGGCTTCTCCCGCATCCCGGTCGCGGGCGAGAACGAGGACGACGTCGTCGGCATCGCCTATCTCAAGGACATCGCCCGCAAGATCCACGAGTCGGGCGAGGGCGGCGGCAAGGAGCCGGTCGAGACGATCATGCGGCCGGCCGCGTACGTGCCGGAGAGCAAGCCCATCGACCAGCTCATGCGCGAGATGCAGGCCCGGCAGATCCACATCGCCATCGTCATCGACGAGTACGGCGGCACCGCCGGCCTGGTCACCATCGAGGACGTCCTGGAGGAGATCGTCGGCGAGATCACCGACGAGTACGACCAGGAGGCCCCCCGGGTCGAGCGGGTCCCCGACGGCGCCCTGCGGGTCACCGCCCGGATGCCGGTCGACGAGCTGGCCGAGCTGTTCGACACCGAGATCGAGGTCGACGACGTCGAGACCGTCGGCGGCCTGCTGGCCCACGCGCTCGGCCGGGTGCCCATCGCGGGCTCCCACGCGGAGGTGGCCGGGCTGTCGCTGACCGCCGAGACGCTGGCCGGCCGGCGCAACCGCATCAGCACCGTCGTCGTACGTCGCGTGGCCTCCCCCGAGGAGGACGAGGAGTCGGTCCCGGCGAACGCGGGGCAGGAGTAGGCGGGAAGGCCGCTCGCAAGCGATCTACAAGTTTTCTGCAAGCACCGTCGGGCACTCTGTGAATCACGACATCCAGTGCGGTGGGTGTCAAGGGGGAGGCGTCCGAACGCCGGGTGGGGTTCGCGGCGGGAGGACGACTCCAGGGGGGACGACAGCGTCCCGGCCGGGCGGCCGGCTGAGGCGCTGATCGGCGTAAAGGGTGTTCTTGTCCGGCATACCGGATGAGGACACCCTTTTTGCGTGTCGCCGAGATCCCCTCGTGAGCGCCCAGGGCATTTTCCGCGCTGGGGGAATCATGAGACGAAGACGGAGGACCGCCGCCACGGCCCTGCTCGCCTGGGCGCTCGCCGGAGTGCTCACGGGCGCGCTGGCGGGCTGCGGCGGCGGAGGCGGGGAGAGCTTCATCGACCCGCGCGCGATGGCGCAGCTGCGTGAGGCGCTCAGCAAGGAGCCGAGCCTGCCCGACGGCTTCACGGCCCGGCCCGACCAGGCGTGGCGGATGCCGTTCGGCCCGGCGCAGCGCAGTTGCCGCGCGCTGCTGGAGCCGGCCGCCGGGCACGCGCCCGGCCAGGCGCTCACCGCGCAGGCGGCGGTCAGCTACCAGGGCGACGGACTGGGGGAGCAGGCCGGGGTGGGCCTGGCCCGGTACGCCGGCGGGGAGGCCGGGGCGCACCTCGACGAGCTGGACAGGGCCCGCAGGGAGTGCCAGGTGGTGCGCACCTCGTCGGGGACCGACCTGTGGCTGAGCGAGCTGCCGCCGGAGGCCGCCGGGGACGACGCCGTCGGCGCGCGGCTGCAGGGGCGGCTGCACGGGTATCCGTACGCGCTGGACGTGGTCTTCTCCCGGGTGGGCGACACGCTCGTGTCGGTGGTGCACACGGGCATGAACGACGTGGACCCGGCACGCACCAGGCAGGTGGTCGAGGCGGCCATGGCGATGGCCGGCACCTGATCCGGGGCGCCTAATCTAGAGCGCGTGACTCTCGACCCTGAAGACAGCAAGATCATCACCTTGGCGCGGGCCGCGCGGGCGCGCAACGGCTCGGCCGAGGGCGCCGCGGTGCGCGATGAGACCGGGCGCACCTACTCGGCGACCGACGTCAAGCTGGCCGCGCTCTCGCTCTCGGCCGTGCAGGTCGCGGTGGCCATGGCCATCTCCAGCGGCGCGCGGTCCCTGGAGGCGGTCGCGGTGGTGACCGAGGGCGAGCCGGGCGACGCCGACCGGGCCGTGGCCGCCGAGCTGGGCGTGCCGACGCTGCTCGTGGCCGGCCCCGACGGCACGCTGCGGAGCTGACATGCCGATGTCCCCGTTCCTCGCCAGGCTGCGCGAGAAGGTGGGCGGCGACCTGCTCATGCTGCCCTCGGTGACCGGGTTCGTCTTCGACGGGACGGGGCGGCTGCTGGTGGCCAGGCACGGCGACGTGGGCCTGTGGGCGGCGCCCGGCGGCGGCGTCGACCCCGACGAGCGCCCCCAGGACGCCGTGGCGCGCGAGCTGCGCGAGGAGCTCGGCATCGAGATCGAGGTACGCGGCCTGGTCGGCGTCTACGGCGGCCCGGAGTTCCGCGTCCGCTACCCCAACGGCCACCAGGTCGGCTACGTCATCGCCGGCTACGCCTGCGTGATCGTCTCCGGCGATCCCGAGCCCGACGGCGACGAGATCAACGAGTGCCGGTGGGTGAGGGAGGAGGAGCTGGCCGGCCTCGACACCACCGCCTGGATGCCGCTGGCGGCGCCCGAGGCGTTCGCCTGGTGGCGTGAACACGCCCGCCGATAGGACAGAATGCAGAGGTGACCTCGCCAGACAGCCATCGCGCCGGATTCGCCTGCTTCGTGGGCAGGCCGAACGTCGGCAAGTCCACGCTGATGAACGCCCTGGTCGGCTCCAAGGTGGCGATCACCTCCTCCAAGCCGCAGACCACCAGGCGCGCCATCAGGGGCATCGTGCACCGTCCCGACGCCCAGCTCGTCATCGTGGACACCCCCGGCCTGCACCGCCCGCGCACGCTGCTCGGCGAGCGACTGGACAGCCTGGTGCTGTCCACGCTGACCGAGGTGGACGTGATCGGCTTCTGCGTGCCGGCCAACGAGCCGATCGGCAAGGGCGACCGGTTCATCGCCGACAAGCTGTCGGCGGTGAAGAAGACGCCGGTGGTGGCCGTGGTCACCAAGTGCGACCTGGCCTCGCGCGAGCAGATCGCCGAGCAGCTGCTCGCGGTGTCGCAGATCGCGGAGTTCGCCGACGTGGTGCCGGTCTCGGCGCAGTCCGGCGAGCAGCTCGACGTCGTCGGCGACGTGCTGATCAAGCACCTGCCGGAGTCGCCGCCGCTCTACGAGGACGGCACCCTCACCGACGAGCCCGAGCAGGTGCTGGTCGGCGAGCTGATCAGGGAGGCCGCGCTGGAGGGCGTACGCGACGAGCTGCCCCACTCCATCGCCGTGGTCGTCGACGAGATGCTGCCCCGCGAGGGGCGTGACGACCTGCTCGACATCTACGCCCACATGTTCGTCGAACGGCCCTCGCAGAAGGCCATCGTCATCGGGCACAAGGGCGAGCGGCTGCGCGAGGTGGGCACCAAGGCCCGCAAGCAGATCGAGGCGCTGCTCGGCACCCGCGTCTACCTCGACCTGCGCATCAGCGTGGCCAAGGACTGGCAGCGCGACCCCAAGCAGCTGCGCCGCCTCGGCTTCTACGACTGACCTGCTACGACTGGCCTGCGGGCCTGGCCCTCCTGACCAGCGCCAGGACCCCGAGCACGACGAGCGCGAGCGCGCAGGCCAGCGTGGCGAACCAGCCGGCCCTGATCACCGGCGTGACCGACAGCAGGCCGAGGTCCACCGAGAGCCGGTCCCGCACGCCGCCCCCCTGCAGCTGGAACATCAGGGTGGCGGCCACGGCCAGCCCGCCGGGCAGCACGGCCAGGGCGGCGAGGCGCGGATGCGCCAGCAGCCCGGCGAGCCCGCAGGCGAGCGCCGCCAGCCCGGCCAGCAGGGCATGGACGCCGAGCCCGTCGTCGATGCCGCGCACGTCGCCCGACACCCCGGCGCCGAGCACGCCGATCCTGGCCTCGACGCCGGCCCAGGGCAGGATCGCACAGAACACCAGGAGCGCCGCGACGACGGTCACGGCCAGCGGGTAGCCGCGGCCGGGGCGGCGGACGAGCTGCAGGTCTTCGGCCACACGATCAGGGTATGCCGGGCCGCGCGCCACCGCCACGGCCTGCGACAGTGTCGTCACCATCTCCGGACACCGCGCGCTCCCCACGTTCCAGGCGGGCGCGCAGCTCCACCGCGTCCGTGGCGAGGGCCGACACCACCGTGCCGGACGCCGCCAGCGGCAGCACCGCGAGCCCGTCGGACACCAGGGGCTCCTTCGCGGTGGCGGTGAGGAACGTGGTGCCGAGGCAGCGCGCCCCGCCGAGCACCGCCGGGGAGGCGTCGAGGCCGGGATCGCCGAGCGTGAGCTCCTGCCGCAGCAGCGGGCGGCCGGCGAGGGTGGCGTCGAAGCGGGTGCGGCAGCGGCCGGGCCGCTCGCCGTGCCGGCCGAGCACGATCTCCTCGCGCCACAGCACGCTCGCCTCCGGCTCCAGCTCCAGGCGGACGATCAGCCGGTGCGCGCAGCCGGCGGCGAGCACCGTCGGCTCGGGGACGAAGCGGAGCCGCGCGCCCGCGCCGACCCGGGCGGTGACCAGCAGCTCCGACTCGCCGGTGCCGGGTAGGACCAGCGTGCCGGCCACCGACGCCAGCTCCAGCGTCGTACGGGGAGCGACGTCCAGGTCCAGCCACAGGCGGTCACCGCCGAGCGGGCCGGCCGCCGTCGAGACCAGGTGCACGGTGTGCGGGCCGGTCTGGCGCAGCGTCAACGGCGGCGCCGAGGCCAGCCGCCGCAGCACGCTCCGCCCGCCGGGGCCGAGCGCCGTCCCCACGGCCGCGGCGGCACGCATCCCGGCCGCACGCATCAGGAGGCGGGGGCGGCGTGCGCGTGGGACCAGGTGGTCACCTGGTCGCTGACCCAGCTCGCGACCGCGCCCGCCGACGGCTGCTCGCGGATCGAGGTGAACAGGACCGGGCGCTCGCCGCGTACGGCGGCCGCGTCGCGATCCATCACGCCGAGGTCGGCGCCCACCATCGGCGCCAGGTCCGTCTTGTTGATCACCAGCAGGTCGGCGGTGGTGACGCCGGGCCCGCCCTTGCGCGGCACCTTGTCGCCGCCCGACACGTCGAGGACGAAGATCTGCCGGTCGGCGAGCCCGCGGCTGAACGTGGCCGTGAGGTTGTCGCCGCCGCTCTCCACGATGACCAGGTCGAGCGGCCCGAACCGGTCCTCCAGCGTCTCGACGGCGTCGAGGTTGGCCGCGATGTCGTCGCGGATGGCGGTGTGCGGGCAGCAGCCGGTCTCGACGGCGAGGATGCGCTCGGGGTCGAGCACGCCCGCGCGGCGCAGGAAGTCGGCGTCCTCGGTGGTGTAGATGTCGTTGGTCACCACGCCCAGGGACATGACGGGCCCGAGCGTCCGGCACAGCGCGGCCACCAGGGCCGTCTTGCCGCTGCCCACGGGTCCGCCCACGCCGAGGCGCAGCGCCCGGCCGTGGCCGTCGGGAGCGTGGTGGTGGTCGTCGTGTCGAGCGCCCATGTGAAGGGTCCTTCCTAGGAGACGAACAGCCGGACCTCGGCCCTCGCGTGCTGCTCGGCGAGCAGGTCCAGGGCCGGGGCCGAGCACGCGGGCAGCTCCGCCCATGAGCCGGGCGGGTGCGCCCGTCCGGCCACCGCCGCGAGGTCGGGGCCGAGGGCGGCGAGCAGGGCGTGCACGGCGACCGGGTCCAGGCCGAGCAGCCGGACCGCCGCCGTGGCCGGGCCGCTGACCGCGTGGTACGCCGCCGCCAGCGCCGCCTCCCCGGCCGTGGCCCCGGCGGCGTACGCGGCCACGCCGAGCGCGACCGGGTGGTGCGGGCTCGGCGTCCGCCGCGCCAGCTCCTCCAGAGCCTCGGCCGGCCACACCCGGCGGGCGACCCGCAGCAGCAGGCGGCCCTGCGTACGGGACGCCGCCCGCTGGGCGGGGGAGGCGGTGCGGGCGTCGGCCTCCTCGTCCAGCAGCTCCCACCCGGGACGCTCGGCCACCACGGCGGCGTGCGCGGCGGCGGCGAGGGCGGCGGCCAGCGCGCCCGCCGTGTGCAGGCGGCCCCGCAGGAACCGCTCCAGGGACGGCACGTCGTGCACCGCCCCCGACGCGATCGCCCGCTCGGCGCCGCCGGAGTGCGCGTGGCCGCCGGCCGGCAGGCGGGAGTCGGCGAGCAGCAGCAGACCTGGACTCAGCATGAGGTCATCAGAACAGGAAGTAACGCTGGGCCATGGGCAGGCTGACGGCCGGGGCGGGCTCGATGAGCTCGCCGTCGACCCGCACCTCGAACGTGTCGGCCGCCACCTCGATCCTCGGCAGGGCGTCGTTGAGCGGCATGGCGGACTTGCCGCGCCGGCGTACGTCGGCGGCAGGAGCGAGCCGCCGCCGCACGGCGAGCCGGTCGGCGAGCCCCGACTCCAGCGCCATCGGCGCCACGAAGTGCAGCGAGGTGGCCGCGGCGGTGACCGGCGAGGCGCCGAACATGGGCCGTGGCAGCACCGGCTGCGGCGTCGGGATGGAGGCGTTGGCGTCGCCCATCTGCGCCCAGGCGACCACGCCGCCCTTGAGCACGAGGTCCGGCTTGACGCCGAAGAACGCCGGGTCCCACAGGACGAGGTCGGCGAGCTTGCCGCGTTCGACGGAGCCGACCTCGCCGTCCAGGCCGTGGGCGACGGCCGGGCAGATGGTGTATTTGGCGACGTAGCGGCGGGCCCGCAGGTTGTCCGCCGGCCCGTCGCCGAGCCGCCCGCGGCGGGTCTTCATGACGTGCGCGGTCTGCCAGGTGCGGATGATCGTCTCGCCGATGCGGCCCATGGCCTGCGAGTCGGAGCCGATCATCGAGATCGCGCCCATGTCGTGCAGCACGTCCTCGGCGGCCATCGTCGTGGGCCGGATGCGCGACTCGGCGAAGGCGAGGTCCTCGGGGATCGACGGGTTGAGGTGGTGGCAGACCATCAGCATGTCGAGGTGCTCGTCGAGCGTGTTGACGGTGTGCGGCCGGGTGGGGTTGGTGGAGGAGGGCAGCACGTTGGGGTAGGCGGCGACGCGGATGATGTCGGGGGCGTGGCCGCCGCCCGCGCCCTCGGTGTGGTAGGCGTGGATCATCCGGTCGCCGATGGCGGCGAGCGTCGACTCGACGAACCCGGCCTCGTTCAGGGTGTCGGTGTGGATCGTCACCTGTACGCCGGTCGCGTCGGCCACCCGCAGGCAGGCGTCGATGGCGGCCGGGGTGGTGCCCCAGTCCTCGTGCAGCTTGAAGCCGGAGGCGCCGGCGCGCAACTGCTCCAGCAGGCCCTCGGCGCTGACGGTGTTGCCCTTGCCGAGCAGCGCGAAGTTCAGCGGGTAGGAGTCGAGCGACTCCAGCATGCGGCCGAGATACCAGGTGCCGGTCACGGTGGTGGCCTTGGTGCCGTCCACGGGTCCGGTGCCGCCGCCGACGATCGTGGTGACGCCCGATCCGATGGCCTCGTCGAGGAGCTGCGGGCAGATCAGGTGGACGTGCGAGTCGACGGCCCCGGCGGTGAGGATCTTGCCGTTGCCGGAGAGGATCTCGGTGGACGGGCCGATGACGAGGTCCACGCCGTCCATGGTGTCGGGGTTGCCGGCCTTGCCGAGGCCGTGGACGCGGCCGTCGCGGATGCCGACGTCGGCCTTGATCACGCCCCAGTGGTCGAGGATGACCGCGCCGGTGATGACGAGGTCCATCGCGCCCTCGGCGCGGGTGGCGCGCGACTGCCCCATGGACTCGCGGATGACCTTGCCGCCGCCGAACACGGCCTCGTCGCCGGCGCCCGCGGGCCCCATCGACAGGTCCTCGGTGACCTCGATGAACAGGTCGGTGTCGGCCAGCCGGATCCGGTCGCCGGTGGTGGGACCGTAGAGCGCGGCGTAGCGGGCCCGCGAGAGGTCAGCCATCGAGCGGCCCCGCCCACTCGGGACGCAGGCCGGGGACGATCCGGCCGCCGGCCAGCGGCACGAGCGTGACGTCGCGCTCGACGCCCGGCTCGAACCTGATCGCGGTGCCCGCGGGCACGTCCAGCCGCATCCCCCACGCCGCCTTCCTGTCGAACTCCAGCCCCGGGTTGACGGCCGCGAAGTGGTAGTGGGAGCCCACCTGGACCGGCCGGTCTGCCGTGTTGACCACGCGCAGCGTCGTCCGTTCGCGCCCGGGGTTGAGCGGGTGGGAGCCCTCGGGGTGCGCGTACTCGCCGGGGATCACGGGATCGGCCTGTGCACGGTCACGAGCTTCGTGCCGTCGGGGAACGTGGCCTCGATCTGCACGCGTTCCAGCATCTCCGGCACGCCCTCCATGACGTCGGCCCGGCTCAACACCGCGCGGCCGGCCTCCATGAGCTCGGCCACGGTGCGCCCGTCCCTGGCGCCCTCCATGAGGAACGAGGCGATGACGGCGGTGGCCTCGGGGTGGTTGAGCCGCAGGCCCCTGGCCTGCCGCTCGCGCGCCACCCCGGCGGCGACGTGGATGAGCAGCCGTTCCTGCTCGTGTGAGGTAAGCCGCATGGCCGGACCATAGGAACCGGGGGTTTCGCCGCCGTTGCCGGGGGATGTCGGGTCTGTTTCGCGCTGCGGAGAAGGCGCACATGACGGGTTATGTGCACTTGTGAAGATCCGGCAAAGGCGTATTAACGCCCGGGATCCGCGCGCGAAACGCGCCGGGGTCACCTTTCTCGCAGAACCGGTCGGCAGGAAGGAACCGCCATGCGCATCTCCCGCCCGATTGTCTCAGGAGCCCTCGTCCTGGCCTTAGCGGCCTGCGGATCCAACGCCCAGCCGGCCGCCGAGGCCCAGGAGATCAAGGTCGGCCTCCTCCACTCGCTCAGCGGCACGATGGCGATCAGCGAGGTCACCGTACGCGACGCCGAGCTGCTGGCCATCGACGAGATCAACCGGGCGGGCGGGGTGCTCGGCAAGAAGCTCGTCCCCGTGGCCGAGGACGGCGCCTCCGACTGGCCGACCTTCGCCGAGAAGGCCACCAAGCTCATCAGGCAGGACAAGGTCGCCACCGTCTTCGGCGGCTGGACCTCCGCCAGCCGCAAGGCCATGCTCCCGGTCTTCGAGCGCTACAAGGCGCTGCTGTGGTATCCGGTGCAGTACGAGGGCCTGGAGAGCTCGCCGTACATCTTCTACACCGGCGCCACCACCAACCAGCAGATCATCCCCGGCCTCGACTACCTGAAGGAGCAGGGCAAGAAGAAGGTCTTCCTGGTCGGCAGCGACTACGTCTTCCCGCGCACCGCCAACAAGATCATCAAGGCGTACGCGGCCGCCAACGGCATGGAGGTCCTCGGCGAGGAGTACACCCCGCTCGGCCACACCGAATACTCGACCCTCGTCAACAAGGTCGTCCAGGCCAAGCCGGACGCCGTGTTCAACACCCTCAACGGCGACAGCAACGTCGCCTTCTTCAAGCAGCTCAAGAGCGCCGGCGTCACCGCCGAGACGATGCCCGTGCTGTCGGTCAGCGTCGCCGAGGAGGAGGTCACCGGCATCGGCGTGGACAACATCGCCGGCCACCCGGTCGCCTGGAACTACTACCAGACCACCGAGACCCCGGCCAACGAGGCGTTCGTCAAGGCGTACAAGGCCAAGTACGGCGCGAACAAGGTCACCTCCGACCCGATGGAGGCCGGCTACAACGCCGTCTACCTGTGGGCCGAGGCCGTCAAGAAGGCCGGCACCACCGAGGTCGAGGCGGTGAAGAAGGCCGCGCCCGGCATCTCGCTGGACCGCCCCGAGGGCAAGGTCACCATCGACGGCGAGAACCAGCACCTGTACAAGACCGCCCGCATCGGCATCATCCAGCCCGACGGGCTGATCAAGCAGGTGTGGGACTCCGGCGAGCCGATCAAGCCCGACCCGTACCTGAAGGGCTACCCCTGGGCGGCCGGGCTGGCGGCCTCCTGATGACGGCCTTCGTCAACCAGCTCCCCATCGGGCTGTCCATCGGGGCGGTGCTGCTGCTCGTGGCGCTCGGGCTGACGTTCACGTTCGGCCAGATGGGCGTGATCAACATGGCGCACGGGGAGTTCATCATGGCGGGCGCGTACACCGCGTTCCTCATCGGCGACCTCGTGCTCGCGCTCCCGGCGGCGTTCCTCGTCGCCGGGGCCATGGGGCTGGTCCTGGAACGCGCGGCCGTCCGCCACTTCTACGGCCGCCCGCTGGACACGCTGCTGCTCACCTGGGGCGTCAGCCTGGTGCTGCAGCAGCTCGCCCGCGACCTGTTCGGCGCGCCCAACGTGCAGGTGCCCGCGCCCTCCTGGCTGGCCGGGGGCGTCGGCATCCTGCCCTACAACCGGCTGTTCATCATGGCGCTGGCCGTCGCCGGCGTGGTCGCGGTCTGGGTCTACCTCAACCGGACCGCGCTCGGGCGGCGTACGCAGGCGGTGGTGCAGAACCGGCGGCTCGCCGCGACCAGCGGGATCGACACCGGGCGGGTGGACATGCTGACGTTCTTCGTCGGCTCCGGGCTGGCCGGCGTGGCCGGGGTGGCGCTCACCCTCATCGGGCCGGTCGGGCCGGGGCTCGGCACGTACTACATCGTGGACGCCTTCCTCGTGGTGGTCGCGGGCGGGCTCGGGCAGCTGCGCGGGGCGGTGCTCGCGGCGGCCGGGCTCGGCCTGCTCAACTCCTACGCCGAGTTCTGGTCGGACGCCTCGCTGGCGAAGGTGATCGTGTTCGCCGTGATCATCGCGTTCCTCCAAGTGCGCCCGCAGGGGATGTTCGTGCTCCGATCGCGGGTGCTCACATGAGAGGGCTGATCCGGCGCAACCTGCCGTTCGCCGCCGTCGCCGTGGTGGCGCTGGTCGCCGCGCCGCTGCTGCTGGAGCCGTTCCGGCTGGGCCTGCTGGCGAAGTACCTGTGCTACGCGATCGTCGCGCTCGGCATCGGGCTGGCGTGGGGCAAGGGCGGCATGCTCACCCTCGGGCAGGGCGTCTTCTTCGGGCTCGGCGGCTACGCGATGGCGATGTACCTCAAGCTCACCGAGGCCGGGCCCGGCGGGCTGCCGGACTTCATGGTGTGGAGCGGCGTGGAGGAGCTGCCGGCGCTGTGGGCGCCGTTCGCCAGCCCGGTCCTCGCGCTCGCGATGGCCGTGCTCGGGCCGATGGCGCTCGCGGCGGTCCTCGGCACGCTGGTGTTCCGGCAGCGGGTGCGCGGGGCGTACTTCGCGATCCTCACCCAGGCGCTGGCCGCCGCCCTGGTCATCCTGCTGGTCGGTCAGCAGGGGCTGACCGGCGGCACCAACGGCATGACGAACTTCTTCGAGCTGTTCGGCCAGGACCTCGCCGAGGACTCCACGCAGCGCGGGCTCTACCTGGTGACCGCGGGCGTGCTCGGCGTCCTCTACCTGGCCACCCGGCAGCTCGTGAACAGCCGCTTCGGCCGGCTGCTGGTGGCGGTGCGCGACGGCGAGGACCGGGTGCGCTTCCTCGGCTACGACCCGGCCCTCGTCAAGACCGTCACCTTCGCGATCTCGGCCGGCATGGCCGGGCTGGCGGGCGCGCTGTTCGTGCCGGTCGTCGGCATCATCTCGCCGGCGCTGCTCGGCGTCGTGCCGTCGCTGGAGCTGGTGGTCGCGGTGGCGGTCGGCGGGCGGCACGTCCTGGCGGGGGCCGTGCTGGGCGCGGTCGTCATGGGCTACGCCAAGACCGCCTTCAGCGAGCAGTTCGCCGACGGCTGGCTCTACCTGCAGGGCGCGCTGTTCATCCTGGTCATGACCCTGGCGCCCAAGGGGATCACCGGGCTTCTCGGGAAGGTGCGCCGTGCTCGAACTGCGTGACGTGCGGGTGGAGTTCGACGGCTACCGGGCGCTCGACGGCGTGGACCTGACGGTCCCCGAGGGCGAGTTGCGCTTCCTCATCGGGCCGAACGGCGCGGGCAAGACCACGCTGATCGACGTGATCACCGGGCTGACCCGGCCGGTCGCGGGAAGCGTGCGCTTCGCCGGCCACGACCTGGCAGGCCGCAAGGAGCACCAGATCGTCCGGCTCGGCGTCGGCCGGACGTTCCAGACGTCGGTGGTGTTCGAGGAGCTGACCGTCCTCGAGAACCTCGACCTGGCGGCCGGTTTCCGCAGCCCGCTCTGGTCGCTCGCCCGGCGGCGCCGCGGCGTCTCCGAGGCCGTCGCCGAGGCCCTGGCCAGGACCGGGCTCGAAGAGCTCGCCGAACGTTCAGCGGGCGTTCTCTCGCACGGCCAGCGCCAGTGGCTGGAGATCGGGATGCTGCTGGCGCAGCGGCCGCGGCTGCTGCTGCTGGACGAGCCGGTGGCCGGCATGTCCGGAGACGAACGCGAGCGCACCGGCCGGCTGCTCACCGAGATCGCCGCGGACCACACGGTGATCGTGGTCGAGCACGACATGGAGTTCCTGCGGCGGCACGCGTCCACCGTGACCGTGCTGCACGAGGGCAAGGTGCTCGTGGAGGGGTCGGTGGAGCAGGTCAGCGCCGACCCGCGGGTGCAGGAGGTCTATCTCGGGAGGAGGCCGAGCGATGCTGCTGTCGGTGAACGGACTTGAGTCGGGGTACGGACGGGCGCGCGTGCTGTTCGGAGTGTCGCTGGAGGTGGAGCCCGGCCGGCTCGTCTGCGTGATGGGCCGCAACGGCGTCGGCAAGACGACCCTGCTCAACACCGTCATGGGCGTGCTGCCCGCCACGGCCGGCACGGTCACCTTCGACGGCCGCGACGTGACCGGGCTGAAGCCGCACGAGCGGGTCAGGCTCGGCATGGGGTACGTCCCGCAGGGCCACCAGTGCTTCCCCCAGCTCTCGGTGCTCGGCAACCTGCTGGTCACCGTCGAGGCCGCCAAGCAGCCGAAGGAGGCCGTGGACGAGGCCCTGGACCTGTTTCCGGCGCTCAAGCCCATGCTCAGGCGGAGCGCCGGGCACCTGTCCGGCGGCCAGCAGCAGCAGCTCGCGATGGCCCGCGCCCTGGTCACCCGTCCCCGGATGCTCATCCTGGACGAGCCGACCGAGGGCATCCAGCCGTCGATCATCCTGGAGATCGAGGCGGCCATCGAGCGGCTGCACGCCGCCGGGCTGGCGGTGCTGCTCGTGGAGCAGTATCTGGACATCGCGCTGCGGCTCGCCGACCGGTTCGTCATCCTCGACGCCGGGCACGTCGTCCGCACCGGGAACGCCGAGGAGCTGCGGCGCGACGACGTACGCAGGCTGCTGGCGGTGTAGGCCGCTCACGCGGAGGAGCCCAGGAGGGCGAGCAGGCTGCGGGCGTTCGCGGCGCCCCGGCGCTCGCCCGTCCTGTCGAAGATCTCCAGCGCCGCCCTTGCCAGCTCGCCGGCCCGCCCGGCCGCGCCCTCCGCCCGGCCCACCCGGGCGAGGGCCAGCAGGGCGTGGGCGTCGAGCAGCCGGTCGCCGAGGCGTACCGCGAGGCTTCTCGCCTGCTCGGCGGCGGCGCGGGCGTCCGGCTTGCGCCCCTGCGCGAGGCGCGCCGCCGCGAGCTCCAGCAGCGTGTCGGCCTGCCGGTGCCGGTCGCCCAGCGCGGCCAGCCGGTCCACGGCGGCGGTCAGCCGGTCGGCGGCCTCGTCCAGGCGTCCCGCGCGGCGCAGCACCATGCCGAGGGCCTGCTCGGCGTCGGCCGCGTCGCGCTGGTTCTCCGCCCGTGAAAGGCAGGCCAGCAGCGTGCGCTCGGCCTCCTCCAGCCGGCCCAGCTCCAGGTGCACCCGGCCGAGCCTGCGGGTGGCGCGGGCGCTCTCCCTGGGCTGTCCGGCCAGCTTGGCCAGCGCCGCGAGCAGCAGTTCCTCGGCCCGCGCCCAGTCCCGCTCGGCCAGGTGCAGATCGCCCAGGTCCAGCAGGACGAGCCCCTCGCCGTCGCCGGAGCGCCGCGCCGACACCAGCGCGAGAGAGGTGACGGCCCGCCAGTCGTCCAGGAAGCGCTGCCGCTCCAGGTAGGGCGCCAGCAGGTGCGCGAGCCGCCAGCACGGCCCGTCGAGGCCGGCCGCGTGCAGGTCGGCCACCAGGCTCACCAGGAAGCCACGTTCGGCCGCCAGCCACTCCACCGACTCGCGGATGTCGCGGGTCGCCACGGTCGTCGCGGGATCGCCGGACACCAGCTGGAAGCGGGAGGCGCGGACCCGTTCCAGCACCACCTCCGCGAGCCGCGGCAGCACCTCGGGCACCGGCCGCTCGCGGGCGAACAGCCGGGTCAGGTCGTGCAGCCGGTAGCGGACCTGGCCCGCCACGTCCACGCCGTGCGTCTCCAGCAGCCCCGCGTCCACCAGCGCCTCGGCCTGGCCGCCCAGCAGGTCGGTCACCCAGTCGGCGAAGTCGGGGGCCGACAGCGCGCCGAGGCCGCGCAGCGTGCGCCTGGCCGCCTCCGGCAGCCCGTCGAACCCGATCGCGAACACGCTGCGCACCGCCAGGTCGCCGGCGTGCAGCCGGTCCAGCCGCTCGTGCTCGTCCTCCAGCAGGCGGACCAGGTAGCCGACGGTCCACTCGGGGCGGGCCGCGAGGCGCGAGCCCGCGATGCGCAGCGCGATCGGCAGGCCGCCGCAGAAGCGGGCCAGGCCGCGCAGCCCGTCGTCGCCCGCCCGGCCCGAGCTCCTGGCCAGCAGCTCCAGCGCCGCCGCGTCGTCGAGGACGCCCACCGACAGCCGCCGCGCGCCCGGCAGCCCGCCGAGCGGCGAACGGCTGGTCACGACCGTCGGGCAGGCGCTGAGCAGCGGCCGGACCTGCGCCTCGCCGACGGCGTTGTCCAGCAGCACGAGCAGCCGCCGGTTGGCGGTGTAGGCGCGGAACAATCGCTCGCGCTGCTCCAGCCCGGCCGGGATGGCCTGCGCGGGGCAGCCGAGCCAGCGCAGGAAGTCCTCCAGGACGGCGGCCGGGGTCGTGGTCTCGCGCAGGTCGGCGTACAGGATGCCGTCGCCGAAACGCTCGCGGGCCCGCCAGGCCGCGTGCACCGCCAGCGCCGACTTGCCCGCCCCCGCCTGCCCGTGCACCACGACCAGCCCGCCGACCACCTCGCTCAGCAGGTCCTCGCGGCCCGTGAAGTCGGCCACGTCGGGCGGCAGCAGCACCGGCGGGCCGGCCGAGACGTGCAGCGACACGTCGTCGTGCAGCATGCGGTGGTAGAGGAGCTGCAGCTCCGGGTCCGGCTCGATCGCGTGCCCGCCGTCGAGCCGGTCGCGCAGCACCGCGTACGCGGCCAGCGCGTCCACCCGCCGCCCGCTCCGGTAGAGCGCCAGCATGTACTGGCCGCGGAAGCGCTGCCACAGCGGATACCGCTTGGTGAGCTGACGCAGCTCCGCCAGCAGCTCGCGGTGCCGCCCGGCGTCCAGGTCGGCCTGGACCCGCCGCTCCAGGGCCAGCAGCCGCAACTCCTCCAGCTCCTCGCGCAGCCGCCGCGTCTCCACCCACCGCACGCCGTCAGGGTCCAGGTCCTCCAGCGCCTCCCCGCGCCACAGGCCCAGAGCCTCCTCGTACGCGCCCTCGCCCACCAGCAGCCGGAACCGGTCCACGTCGAGCCGGCCGTCGCCGAGGTGCAGCACGTACGCGCCGGAGACGGTCGCGATCGTGTCCTGGCCGATGAGCTTGCGGAGCTGCCCGACGTAGCCGCGGATCAGCGAGTCGGAGCGCTCACCGCCCTCGCGCGGCCACAGCAGCCGCCGCAGCCGCTCGGCGGTGAGCGGCCGGCCGGCGTTGAGCAGGAACATCGCCAGCAGATCCCGGTGCTTGGGCACGGCCGGGGTGCGGTCCGCGCCGTCGGCGTCCCGGACCTCCAGCGGCCCCATGATGCGGAATTCCACCGCCCTTCCTTATCAGGCCCCTGGAGCTCCGGCTACCCGGAAAGGTCAACCCGGCGCCGAGCCGCCGGTCCAGGCGAGGGCCGAGCGCACGATCTCCTCCAGCCGGCCGCTGTGGGCGCCGCGCCAGTAGACCTGGCCGCAGTCGCGGCAGCGGCCGTAGGCGTCGTAGCTGCGCCTGGTGCCCGACTCCAGCTGCCGGGAGATCTCCTGCTTGTCGACCGGGTCCAGCTCGCCGTTGCAGGCCGTGCAGCGCGACCACGGGCGCAGGGGCGGCGAGAAGCGGTCGAGGAGGTCGTGCAGCTGGTCGGCGGGGTCGGAGCCGCGGACGTACGCGCCGAGCCACAGCGCGCGGCGGCGCAGCAGGCCGCGGTCCTGGGTGAGCAGGACCCTGCGCTCGGCGTTGGCCTGCGCCACGAGCGAGGGGTCGTCCATGTCGTTGTGGTAGGCCGCGTCGACGCCGAGCAGGCGCAGGCGGCGGGCCAGGGTGCCGAGGTGCACGTCCAGCAGGAAACGGGGGTCGTCGGGCAGGCGCTGGGGCCGGGGCTTGGGCGGGACCTCCGCCACGTCCCCGGGCGCGAGCTGGTAGGAGAAGGGCACCGGGCGGCCGGCCACGGTGAGCTGGCCCACCTCGGTCAGCGGGACGCCGGTGGACTCCACGTGGTGGCCCAGGGTGGAGGTGCCGTCCGGCGTCACCTCGTGCCACTCCTGGCGGCGGCTCACGGGCAGGAACATCCTCAGCTCTGGGGCGATGCGCAGGCGAGCGGTGGTCACAAGGTCCATTCTGCTCCGGCGGATAACGTGAGTTCATGTCCATTACCCGCCGGTCGCTGCTCGCGCTGCCCCTGGCGGCGGCCGCCTGCTCGGGCGGCGGCCCGCCCGAGGCCGAGCTGCGGCTGGTCACGGGGCAGACCGGCGGCGCGTACGGGCAGCTCGGCGACCGCCTGGCCGGGGAGCTGCGGCGGGACGGGCTCCGCGTACGGGTGCTGTCCACGGCGGCCAGCGTGCAGAACCTGACGATGATGGCCGACGGGCGCGCCGACGTCGGCTTCGCGCTGGCCGACACCGCCGACGACGCGATCCGGGTACGCCACCAGGCGGTCGCGGCGCTCGGCCGCGTCTACATGAACTACGTCCACCTCGTCGTGCCCGCCGGGTCCGGGATCGCCGCCGTCGGCGGCCTCGCCGGGCGCAGGGTCGCGATCGGGGCGGAGGGGTCGGGCACCGCGGTGACCGCCACCCGCGTGCTCGCCGCGGCCGGGCTCGCCCGCCCGCCCGAGCTGGTCCGGCTGGAGCTGGACGCGTCCATCGCGGCGCTGCGGGCCGGGGAGGTGGAGGCGTTCTTCTGGTCGGGCGGGGTGCCGACGCCCGCGCTTGAGGCGGCCGGCGGGATCCGGCTCGTGCCGCTGGACCCCATGGTGACGGTGCTGCGGCGGGAGTTCGGCCCCGTGTACGAGCACGGCACCGTCCCCGCCGGCGCGTACGGCGCGGCCGGGCCGGTGGCCACCGTCGGGACGCCCAGCTACCTGATGTGCCGGGCCTCGCTGGGGGAGGACGTGGCGTACACGGTGGTCGAGACGGTGTTCAGGGCCCGTGACCGGCTCCAGGCGCCGTCCGCGCCCGGCGGGCGGCTCGACCCGCGCTACGCCATCGGCACCGGGGTGGTGCCGCTGCATCCGGGCGCGATCCGGTACTACCGGTCGGTCTACGGCTGAGGTCCTTGGAGAGAAAGGGCGGAGCCGGGCTGAGGTCCTTTGAGAGAGAGGGCGGAGCCGGGCTGAGGTCCTTGGAGAGAGAGGGCGGAGCTGGGCTGAGACCCTTCCAGTGCCCGGCTCTGGTGGGCCAGGAGGCGCAGGGCGTCGGCGGAGCCCGGGTCGTCCGGGGTGTAGAACTCCAGCCGGTGGTCCGGGCTCTCGGGCTGGAGCCAGACCTGGTAGGTGACGTTCACGGCGCCGACGGTGGGGTGCCGCAGGCGCATGGCCCCCACGGTGCAGTCGGCGACCTCGCCGGCCGCCCACATCGTCGCGAACGCGTCGCTGCGCATCGTGAGCTCGCCGATCAGCTCCGCCAGGCGCGCGTCCGTGGGGAACCGCCCGGCGGTGAGCCGCAGGTAGGCGACATGGACGCGGGCCAGCTCGTCCCAGTTGCGGTGCAGGTCGCGGGTGAGCGGGTCGAGGAAGAACATCCGCGGGACGGACGGGCGGCCCGCCGGCTCCCACGGCGCGTCGAAGGGAAGGTGCTCGGCGACGAGCGCGTGACCGGCGCGGTTCCAGGCGAGCACGTCGCCCCGGCGGCCGAGCACGATCGCCGGCGTCGCGTCCGCCAGGGAGCGCAGGAGCGCGAGGACCCGCGGGTGCGGCTCCTCCGGCGGCGGTTCCGAGAGGCCGGGCCGCGCGGGCTGCCGGGCGAGGTTGTGCAGGTGCACGGTCTCGACCGGGTCGAGCCGCAGCACCCGCGCCAGCGCGTCGAGCACCTGCTCGGAGGCGGTGTCCGCGTGCCCCTGCTCCAGGCGCGTGTAGTAGCCGACGCTCACCCCCGCGAGCTGGGCGAGCTCCTCGCGCCGCAGGCCGGGGACCCGGCGGGCGGTCCCGAAGGTGCGCAGACCGATCGCGGCCGGCGTCACCTGGTCACGCCGGCTCTTCAGAAACGCTCCGAAACTCTCCACGCCGTCGATCGTAGGCCGAGCGGCGCCCCGGAGGGTGTCCCTGTCAAGTGCACCCACGCCAGGGGGATGGCTGCCGGGCCCCCTCCTGGCGGACCGTCGATGCCATGTCTCGACAGCACACGCACACCTCGCCGGGGCCGCGGGCCTGGCTCGGCCTGGTGGTGATCCTCGGGCCCGTCCTGCTGGTCTCCATGGACGGGTCCATCCTCTTCCTGGCGATGCCCCGGATCAGCCAGGACCTCACGCCGACCGCCGACCAGGCCCTGTGGATCCTGGACGTCTACGGCTTCGCCGTCGGCTCCCTGCTGATCGCGTTCGGCAACCTCGGCGACCGGTACGGCCGGCTGAAACTGCTCATGATCGGCGCGACGGCGTTCGGGATCGGCTCGGCGGGAGCGGCGTTCGCGCCCGGCCCCGAGCTGCTGATCGTCGCCCGCGCGCTGATGGGGGTGGCGGGCGCCACGCTCCTGCCGTCGGCCCTCGCGGTGCTGAGCGAGCTGTTCGCCGACCCGCGGCGGCGGGCGCAGGCCATCGGCGTCTTCGCGGCGGCGTTCGCGGCCGGGTTCGCCATCGGCCCGGTCGTCGGCGGCATCCTGCTTGAGCGGTTCTGGTGGGGCTCGGTCTTCCTGATCAACCTGCCCGTCGTCGCCCTGTTCCTGCTCCTCGCGCCCATCCTGCTACGCGAGGTCCGGGCGACTCGCCCGGGTCGCGTCGACGTGCTCAGCGTCGTGACCTCGGCGGCCGGTCTCCTGCTCGTCATCTACGCGCTCAAGCACGCCGCCGCCGAAGGCCCGTCGGCCGTCGCGGTCGTGCCGGGGATGGCGGGGGCGGCGCTGCTGGCGTGGTTCGCGCGCAGGCAGCGCGGCCTCCGGCACCCGCTGGTGGACTTCTCGCTCTTCCGCGACCGGGTCTTCACGGTGGCGATCATCACCGGGCTGCTGCCGCTGGCGGCCTGGTCGGCGACCGCGTACCTGGCGGGCGTCTACCTGCAGTCCGTCCTCGGCCTGCCCGTCCTGCGCGCGGCCCTGCTCGCGCTGCCCGGCGCCGTGGTCCTCACGGTCAGCTGCGTCGTCACGCCCCTCGTGGCCGGCCGCGTCGGGAAGCGCGCCGCCCTCGCGGTCTGCCACTTCTCCATCGCGGCCGGTCTGCTGCTCCTGCTGCCCACGGCCGTCACGGGCGGGACGGGCTGGTACGTCGCCTCCACGGTCGTCGCGGGCATCGGCTACGGCATCTCCTTCAGCGTCGTCGCCGACACCGCCGTCGGCGCCGTCCCTCCGGCACGAGCGGGCTCGGCGGGCGCGATCGCGGAGACCAGCAACGAGTTGGGCAACGCCCTCGGCATCGCGCTCCTCGGCTCGCTCGCCGCCCTGGTCTTCCGCCTCCAGGGGCCGGACCTGGCGCCCACCCTCGGCGAGACCCTCCGGCTTCCCGGCCTCGCGGCGGCGGCGGCCGAGGAGGCGAAGACGGCCTTCGTGACCGGCCTGCACGTGGCCGCCGCCGTGGCCGGCGTCCTGCACCTGGCACTCGGCGTCTTCGCTGCCCGCCGGCTCTCCAACTCGGCACGGACCGGCCCCGGAATCCGACACGGAGCTCACGAGGGGAGACGGAGCTCCACGGTCAGTCCGTGAGGAACGGTGGGCAGGAGGTGGAGGGCGCCGCCGCAGGCGCGGGCCAGCTCGGCGGCGATGGCCAGGCCGAGCCCGCTCCCCGGCACGTTCGCGTGCGAGCCCGCCCGCCAGAAGCGCCCCAGCGCCTCGGCCCGCTCCTCCTCGCCCAGCCCCGGCCCGTCGTCGGCCACCCGCAGCACCCCGCCGGCCAGGGTGACGGTCACCGTCCCGCCCTCGGGGACGAACTTCTGCGCGTTGTCCAGCGCGATGTCGGCGATCCTGGCCGCCGCCTCCGGCACCTCGCCGTGCTCGGGGGCCACCAGGGCGAGCCCCTTGGCCGCGTACACCTCGCGCCAGACCGCGAGGCGCGGCCCCAGCGGGACCGGCCGGGACTCCAGCCCTGCTCCCGCCTCCACTCTGGCGAGGGTCAGCAGGTCCTCCACCAGCAGCGCCAGCCGGTCCAGCTCGGCCATCGCCTCGGCGTACTCGGCCGAGCCCTCGGCCTTCAGATGCGGCTCCAGGTTCTCCAGCCGCAGCCCCAGCACGGTGAGCGGGGTGCGCAGCTCGTGCGAGGCGTCGGCGACGAAGGCCCGCTGCCGCTCCATCGCCCCCGCCACGGCGTCGGCCATCGCGTTGAAGCGCTCCTCCAGCCGCCGCAGCTCCGACGGCCCGGCCCCCGGATGCGCCCGCGCGTCCAGCCGGCCCCGCGCGATGGCCCGCGTGGTGCGGTCCAGCTCGGTGACCGGGCGCAGGATCCAGCGGGCCAGCCGCCTGGCCACCAGCGCGCCGAGCCCGAGCGCGGCCAGCGCGCCGAGCGCCAGCGCGCCCCACACCAGCGACACGTCCAGCCGGGCGCGGCCCGCCGGGGCCTGGAGCAGCACCACGCCCGAGAGCTGCGCGTCCCGCCCGGCGGGCTCGGCCAGCAGCGCGTACGCCGGCCCGAACGGCGTCGTCATCGGCAGGTCATCGGTGGTGCGGCCGGACAGCGCCAGGCGGGTGGCCTCCCGGTCGTCGGCGGCGAAGGAGCCGGCGGTGAAGCGGACCGAGCCGTCCCGGTCGCGCACGCGGACCGCCGCGCCGTACAGGTCGGCGTAGCGGCGCACCTCCTGCACCAGGCCCGCGTAGTCGCCCTCGCGCGCCGCCTGGTCGGCCAGCTCGGCGAAGCGGGTGGCGTCGGCGCGGCGGTCGAGGAGCAGCCGGTTCGTTCGGTGGGAGGCGTACGCCCAGCCGAGCGGCACCGCCAGCGCCGCGATGAGGATCGCGATCAGCGTGGTGAACGTGACCACCAGCCGCGCGTTCATCCGGCTGAGCCCAGCCGGTAGCCCGTGCCCCGCAGGGTCTCCACCAGCCCCGGCCGGCCCGTCTTGGCGCGCAGCCCCGCCACGTGCACGTCCAGCGACCGCGACGCCGACAGCAGCGGGTCGCCCCACACCTCGTCGAGGATCTCCTCCCGGCTGCGCACCACGCCGGGCTCCCTGGCCAGCAGCGCCAGCACGTCGAACTCCCGCCGGGTCAGCGTCACCGCCTCCCCGGCCACCGTCACCTGCCGCGTCTCCAGGTCGATGCGCACGTCGCCGACCTGCACCACGTCGTCGCGGCGCGGCAGCGGGCGGGTGCCGCGCCGCACGACCGCCTCCATACGGGCCATCAGCTCCGCCGTACGGAACGGCTTGACCAGGTAGTCGTCGGCCCCCGAGCGCAGGCCGCGCAGCACCTCGCGCTCCTCGGTGCGGGCGGTCACCACGATCAGCGGCACGGCCGACACCCGGCGCAGGCGGCGCAGCACGTCGAGGCCGTCCATGTCGGGCAGACCCAGGTCCAGCAGGACGAAGTCGACGCCCCCCGCCAGGCGGAGGGCGTCGACGGCCAGACCCGCCCGCGTCACCCGGTGGCCGTGCCGGGCGAGCGCCGTCGTCAGCGCGGCGGCCAGCCGGTCATCGTCCTCGACCAGCAGAACTCGCATGCCGCTAGGGTAGACGCGCGCGGGCTACACGCGTTCCGGGACGGCCCCCGCCGTCTGCTCGGCCCGCGACAGGGCCGCGTCCCGGGTCTCGCGCATGAACAGGTAGACGACGAGCGAGACGGCGGCGCAACCGGCGACGTACCAGAAGAAACCGGATTCCATCTTCGCGTTCTTGAACCACAGCGCCACGTACTCGGCGGTGCCGCCGAACAGCGCGTTCGCGATCGCGTACGGCAACGCCACCCCGAGCGCCCGCACCCCGGTCGGGAACAGCTCGGCCTTCACCACCGCGTTGATCGAGGTGTAGCCGGTGACGATCACCAGCCCGGTCAGCGACAGCGCCAGCGCCCCGCCGAACCCGCTCGCCCCGCCGAGCGCCGTCATCAGCGGCACCGTCCCCAGCATCGACCCGATCCCGAACGTGATCAGCAGCGGCCGCCGCCCGATCCGGTCCGACAGCGCCCCCGCCAGCGGCTGCAGGCACATGAAGACGAACAGCGCGCAGAAGCTCACCAGCGTGGCCGTCTCCTTCGCCAGGCCCGCCGTGTTCGACAGGTATTTGGTGAGGTAGGTCGTGTAGGTGTAGTACGCCACCGTGCCGCCCATCGTCAGGGCGATCACCAGCAGCGCCTCCCTCTTGTGGGCGAGCAGCCCCCGGATCGTCCCCCGGTCCGAGCTCTCCTCGGCGTGCCGCTCCTCGTCGTACGCCTCGGTCTCCAGCAGGCTCCGCCGCAGGTAGAACACGACCGCGGCGGCGAGGGCGCCGACCACGAACGGGATGCGCCAGCCGTAGGAGCTGAGCGCCTCCTTCGACATCGTGTTCTGCAGGATGATCTGCAGGCCGAGGCCGACGAGCTGGCCGGCGGTCATCGAGACGTACTGGAAGCTGGAGGCCAGGCCGCGGCGGCCGCGCGGGGTCGCCTCCGTGAGGTACGTGGCGCTGGCCGCGTACTCGCCGCCCACCGACAGGCCCTGGAGCAGCCGGGCGACGACCAGCACCAGCGCGCCGAAGTAGCCGACCGACTCGTACGTGGGCGCGATCGCGATCAGCAGGGCGCTGGCCGACATCAGCGTGACCGTCAGCGTGAGCGCCGCCTTGCGGCCCCGGCGGTCGGCGTAACGGCCGAGCAGCCAGCCGCCGAGCGGGCGCATGAAGAAGCCGACGGCGAAGATCGCCGCGGTGTTGAGCAGCTTGGCCGTGTCGTCGCCCTCCGGGAAGAAGGACGCGGCGAAGTAGACGGCGAAGCTGCTGTAGACGAACCAGTCGTACCACTCGACCAGGTTGCCGACCGAGCCGCCGACCACCGCCTTCCACGGCACACGGGGTTTGCTCACTTGGGGACCTCCAGGGGGCTGGGGGAGTACCTGCAGGTCAGAGCCTCACCCCAGGAAGGAGCCCGGACAAGGTGGAGGGGCCGAGATCTAACGTCCGCTTAACATCGGCGCCTTCCGGCGGAAACGTCAGCGCAACGGCGGGTTCGCCAGCTTCGCCCGCTCCAGGGCCATCTCCGCCCACCACGTGCCCGCCTCCGGCGCGACGACGCCCCGCTCGGGGTCCTTGTCGCCCTTCGTGCCGCGCCGGCAGTGGCCGCCGGAGGTGCCGGGACGGGCGATCCACAGGTAGGCGTCGGCCAGTTCCTCGCCCGTCTCGGTCGTCGGACGGTCGCCGACGCCCCTGCCCGGCGGGTTGCACCAGGTCTGCGGGTCCGCGTAGTGCTTCTCCGGCGCCCAGGAACCCTGCCCGTTGCGCGCGGTGTCGACGACGAAGTGCGGCAGCGCGGCCGGGTCCACCGGCGCGTCGGGCGGGCAGCCGGAACGGCCGGCGCGGCGCAGGGCGACACAAACCGAGAGCTTCTTGCCGTACCCGACGGCCTTCGCGGTGCGCTGGAAGGCGGCGGCGTTGACGAAGAAGCCGTCGGTCTCGCCGACGCCCGCCTTGAGCAGGCGCTCGGCCATGACCTCGGTGCCGGGGTAGAGGTCCTGGGCGCCGTCGAGGTAGACGGCGGTGCGCGGGTTCGCCTTGAGCGCCCCGGCCGCCGCGCGCAGGGCCGCGTAGCGCTGGTCGGGGGAGCCCTGCGGGTCGCAGTTCTTCGTGCCGGGCAGCTTGACCAGGCTGCCCGGCTCCAGGACGACCACGGCCGGGGACGGGCCGATCTGGCCGGCGATCCCCTCGATCCAGCTCTGGTACGCCGCCAGCTCCGCCCGCGTGGCGGGCCGGCACTGGTCGCTGCCCGGCAGGTAGTTGACCAGGAACACCGGGACCCCGCCCGCGGCGTTGTCCACGGCTTGGGCCACCTTGTCGCGTACCTCCGGGTTGCCGAGGCGGATGGCGTGCGGGACCTTCGCCAGCTTCTCCATCAGGGCGGCGTCCTGGGGGCGGTCCTTCTTCCAGAGGGCCGCCTGGCCGGCGGCGTTGGGCTCTTCGGGGGAGTAGAAGGCGACGGGACGGGCGGCGCGCAGCGGGTTCCCGTTTTCTGGCGCGGTGGCCGTCGTCCTGGGATCGCCCCGGCCGCTCACCCGGGAGGCCGCGCCGGGCGAGGCGTTCTCGGCGGGCGAGCCGCCGCCGGGCCCGGCCACCCCGTTCAGCACCAGCCCCACCGTCACCCCGGCCACGGCCACGGTCACCGCCGCCACCCCGGCCACGACCCTGCCCCGCCTCCGGCCACCGGACGGCGCGGTCGTCCCCTCGTCTCCCGCCGCGCCCTCACCCTCCGCCGCGTCTTGGGAGGCCGGCGGGGGAGGGGCGGGAAAGGCGTCCGCAGGGAGGGCCGAGGGATTGGCGGCGCTGAGACGGTCCAGGAGGTCCTGGGCCGTGGGCCGCCGCGCCGGGTCCTTGGTGACCGCGGCCTCGACCAGCTCCCGCAGCACCCCCGACAGCCCGTGCAGCTCCGGAGCCTCGTTCACGATGCGCAGCAGGATCGTCGGCACCGAGCCCGTACCGAACGGCGACACCCCCGACGCCGCGAACGCCACCGTGCACCCCCACGAGAAGATGTCCGACGCGGGCCCCACCCGCGACCCCGACACCTGCTCGGGCGACATGTACGCGGGCGTCCCCACGATCGCGCTGCTCACCTCCGCCTCGGTGAAGCGCGCGATCCCGAAGTCGATGACCTTGGGCCCCACCTGGGAGAGCAGCACGTTGGACGGTTTGAGGTCCCGGTGCACCACGCCCGCCCCGTGGATGGCCCGCAGCGCCACCGCCATGGCCGCCGCGAGCCCGTCCAGCGCCGACCCCGTCAAAGGCCCCGACGCGCGTACCGCGTCACCGAGGCTCGGGCCTTCGACGTACTCGGTGACCAGGTAGGCGGGGTCGCCGTCCACGTCGGCGTCGAGGACCGGGGCGGTGCAGAAGCGGGCGACCCGCCGCGCCGCGGCGACCTCCCTGGCGAAGCGGCGGCGGAACCCGGGGTCCGCGCTCATCCGCGCGTTGATCAGCTTGACCGCCACCCGGGCGCCGTCCGGCGCCCGCCCGAGGTAGACGATCCCCATGCCGCCCTCGCCCAGCCGGCCCAGCAGGGTGTAGGGCCCGGCCTGGCGTGGATCCCCGTCGCGCAGCGCGTCCAAGGTCATAAGCCGTCAGAGTAACCCGCCCGCAGGAGCCTGGGGAGGGTCACAGCTCAAGCCGCCAGGTGTGCCACTCGTCGAGCAGCCGGAATCCCATGGCCTCGTTGATGGCCAGCATGTGGACGTTCGTGCCGGCGTTCCAGGTGATGACGCGGTCGAGGTGCGGCTCGCTCTCGCGCAGCCACAGCAGGTTGGCGAGCTTGACGAGCAGGCCGAGGCGGCGGCCCCGGTGCGGGCGCAGCACCACCGTGTCCACCTGGCTCGCCCAGCCGTCGGAGCGGTCGGCCTTCAGGACGATGCGGGTGAAGGCGGCGGGCGCGCCGTCGCCGGCGCGGCGGGCGATCGTCGTGTAGCAGGTCTGGCCCGCCTCGGCGATGCTCCGCTCGCGCTCGCCGACCCGCTCGGCGTCGTAGCGGCTCGCCTCGACGCCGGCGTCGCGCGGCGCGTCGTTCATGCCGTCGAACAGCGTGGCGAGGTCGTCCAGCAGCTCCGGCCCCGCCGGGCCCACCCACTGCTGGAGCGTGTAACCCTCGACCGCCGGCGTCAGCGCCCGCAGCGCCGCCGGGTCGGCCGCGCGCAGGTCGAGCGTACGGCGCGCCTCGGTGACCGAGGGCGTCATGCCGTGCGCCCGCGCGAACCGCGCGCCCGCGCCCGTGGCCGGCGTCTCGGTGAGCAGCAGCCGGCGGCCGTGCGCGCGGGCCCGGCCCACGGCGTGCTCGAACAGCGCGGCGCCCAGTCCGCGCCCGCGCCGCTCGGGCCGCACCACCAGGGGGAACACCGACGCGGTGTGCGTGTTGTCGAGGCGCGGCAGCCCCAGGCTGTAGCCGCCGGCGACGTTCCCGCGCTCGATCGCCACCCACATCTCCACTCCCTGGCCCGGCCGGTCGGCGCCGAAGTTCAGGCGGAAGCGGGGCAGGGTGGGGAGGGGGCCGGGGTCGTCGGCGTTGGCCGCCACGTAGGCGTCGTACAGGCCCGCGACCATGCCCTCGTCCCGGCCGAGATCGACTCGCTGGACAGTCATCCGGTCAGCATAGGCACGGCGTGCGGCCGGAGGACCATGATCGAGTCTTCCAGGGTCGCCACCATGGCGAAGGGGAACCGGTCGAGCTCAAGGCAGAGGGCGACGTCGTCAGGATGGGCTCCTTCACGCACCCCCTCCGCCAGCTCGGCGGCGGCACGTGACCCGGCGGCGCGGCGGAGGAATTCGGCCGCATCCGTCCCGGCCTCGGCGGCGCGGTGAGCGATGTACTGGGCGCACGCCAGATCCTCGTCGGCCTGCCCGTCCTCGCCGGTGACCACGAACGTGACGCTGTCGCACCCGCGTGCCCGCAGGAGCCGGGCCGTCGCCTCCGCCACCACGAAGCCGGCGCACAGCACCAGCGACGCCTCCTTGACGGCGAGGGCGCCGACCGTCCCCGCCGTGGTCTTCTGCACGACGGTCCGTCCGCCGAGGTCAAGGGAGCGCAGCAGGGCCGGCGAGTTGACGGCGTCGAACCCGGGCGCGGGCGGACCGTCCTTGAGCGCCACCCAGTCCGGGTGGCGGGCCTTGAGCGCGAGGGCGTCGTCCAGCGACTCGGCGAGCACGATCTTCTCCGCCCCCTGGGCGAAGGCCCAGGCGGCCACGGTGTAGGCGCGCATGACGTCCACCACGACCGCCACCGACGGGGTTTCGACCAACTCAGTGATGCCAAAGAAACGGGGGTTCACTCAAATGATGATCGCGCACTCCGGAGCGCGGGTCACTGGCGGTAGTTCTCCACCTGGCCGGCCGGGCGGACCGCGGCCTCGTCCGGGTCCTCGCCCGCGCCGCGCCGGGCCCGGCGCTGCCTCAGCAGGTCCCAGCACTGGTCGAGCGCCGTCTCCAGCTCCTTGACGCGGTTGTGCTCGTCGTCCGTCGTCACCTCGCCGTTCGAGAGCTTCTCGCGCAACTGGTGCTCCTCGTCGACCAGGGCGCTGATCCTCGTCAGAATCTCGTCATCACTCATGCCAAGACTCTAATCCGAACGTGATAGAACACGCCCTATGTCTGGTATCGCGCTGGTAAGGAAGCCCGGCCCCCGTATCGCCGAGGGCATCGTGACCCACCTCCAGCGCGAGCCGGTGGATCCCGGTCGGGCCCTCGACCAGCACGAGGCGTACGTCGCCGCGCTGGAGGCGGCCGGCCGGCGGATCGTGTACGCCGAGCCCGCCGACGACCTGCCCGACGCGCCGTTCGTGGAGGACGCGGTGGTGGTGTCGGGCCGCGTGGCGGTGCTGACCCGGCCCGGCGCGGCCGAGCGGCGGCCCGAGGTGGAGTCCGTGGCGCGGACCGTACGCGACCTCGGGCTGAAGACCGTCATGATCGCCCGGCCGGGCACGCTCGAGGGCGGCGACGTGCTGCAGTCCGGCCCCACCGTCTACGTCGGCCGCTCCGCCCGCACCAACGAGGAGGGCATCCGCCAGCTCGCGGCCCTGCTGCCGGAGCGCCGCGTCGTGCCCGTGGACGTACGCGGCGTCCTGCACCTCAAGTCCGCCGTGACCGCGCTGCCCGACGGCACCCTCATCGGCGACCCCCGCCACGTGGACCTGCCCGGCCTGCTGGTGCCGCCGGAGGAACCGGGCGCCCACGTCGTCCCGCTGGGCGGCGAGAGCGTGCTGATCGCGGCCTCCGCCCCGCGTACCGCCGAGCTGCTGGAGCGGCGCGGGCTCGCCGTCACGGCCGTGGACATCTCGGAGTTCGAGAAGCTCGAAGGCTGCGTGACCTGCCTCAGCGTGCTCGTCGAGGAGTGAGCCGCGACACACCGTTTCTCGCGATCTGAGATAACGCACAGCGCATACCGAGACGTCTGATAGCGTGCAAGACATGCTGCGCGGGCTCCTTCTTAGCTGCCGCGGCGGGGGCCTTTAAGGCCGGCTCCCTCGCCGCGGAGCCAGTCATGCGCGTCGGCCGCTTCCTTTCCGAACCGCCCGACGAGGAGCAACGACCATGACCGCTCAGCAGCCCAGCCGGATGCCGATCCATCGCTATCAGCCCTTTCAGCCCGTCAAGCTGACCGATCGCACCTGGCCCGACAAGGTCATCACCAAGGCGCCCCGCTGGTGCGCGGTGGACCTGCGCGACGGCAACCAGGCGCTGATCGACCCGATGGACTCCCACCGCAAGCTCCAGATGTTCGAGCTGCTGGTACGCCTGGGCTTCAAGGAGATCGAGGTCGGCTTCCCCGCCGCCTCGCAGACCGACTTCGACTTCGTCCGGCAGATCATCGAAGAGGACCGCATCCCCGATGACGTCGTCATCCAGGTCCTGACGCAGGCGCGGCCCGAGCTCATCGAGCGCACCTTCGAGTCGCTGCAGGGCGCCAAGCAGGCCATCGTCCACCTCTACAACTCCACCTCCACGCTGCAGCGCCGGGTCGTCTTCGGCCAGGACAAGGAGGGCATCACCGCGATCGCCGTCGAGGGCGCCAAGCTGGTGAAGAAGCTCGCCGACGCGAGCGACGTGGACGTCTTCTTCGAGTACTCCCCGGAGTCGTTCACCGGCACCGAGCTGGAGTACGCCGTCGAGGTCTGCGACGCCGTCAACGAGGTGTGGCAGCCCACCCCCGACCGCAAGGTCATCATCAACCTGCCCGCCACGGTCGAGATGGCCACCCCCAACGTCTACGCCGACCAGATCGAGTGGATGAGCCGCAACCTGCGCCACCGCGACTCGATCGTGCTGTCGCTGCACCCGCACAACGACCGCGGCACCGCCGTCGCCGCCGCCGAGCTCGGCTACATGGCCGGCGCCGACCGCATCGAGGGCTGCCTGTTCGGCAACGGCGAGCGCACCGGCAACGTCTGCCTGGTCACGCTCGGCATGAACCTGTTCTCCCAGGGCGTCGACCCCGAGATCGACTTCAGTGACATCGACGAGATCCGCCGCGTCACCGAATACTGCAACCAGCTTCCCGTGCACCCGCGCCACCCGTGGGGCGGCGAGCTGGTCTACACCGCCTTCTCCGGCTCCCACCAGGACGCCATCAAGAAGGGCTTCGAGCACCTGGAGCGCGACGCCGCGGCCGCCGGGACGCCGGTGGACGAGTTCACGTGGGCGGTCCCCTACCTGCCGATCGACCCGAAGGACATCGGGCGCACGTACGAAGCCGTGATCCGGGTCAACAGCCAGTCCGGCAAGGGCGGCGTGGCGTACATCATGAAGTCCGACCACCAGCTCGACCTGCCGCGCCGGCTGCAGATCGAGTTCTCCAAGGTCGTGCAGGCCCGCACCGACAGCGAGGGCGGCGAGGTCAGCCCCGCGGAGATGTACGAGATCTTCCGCGACGAATACCTCCCCAACCCGGCCAACCGCTGGGGCCGGCTGAGCCTGCTGGCGCACCGCAGCGAGTCCACGGTCGACGACAAGGACCGCATCAGCGCCGACATCCGCCTCGACGGCGAGATCCGCGAGGTCGGCGGCACCGGCAACGGCCCCATCTCGGCCTTCATCGACGCGCTCGGCGGCGTCGGCATCGACGTACGGGTGCTCGACTACTCCGAGCACGCCATGAGCTCGGGCAGCGACGCCAAGGCCGCCTCCTACCTGGAGTGCGACGTCAACGGCGAGGTGCTGTGGGGCGTCGGCATCGACGCCAACACCACCACCGCCTCGCTGAAGGCCATCATCTCGGCGGTCAACCGCGCCTCCCGCTGACGCCGTACCAAGACCGCGCCTCACGGACGATCGTGGCGCGGTCTTGGTCTTTCTGCAGAACGCCCGTAGGAGCCTATGATGCGGCCTGACTACAAGAAAACTTTAGTTTCGTGCAGAGATGTGCGCGGAACTAAAAGCGACTTGTAGTTCCAGCGGCCTAGACTTGCCGCATGTCGATCGAACGGCATCGGCGGTCCGGACACGTACGCCGCGACAGGCTCTGGGAACTCGCCGCGAGCCAGCGTGGCTACTTCACCGCAGCTCAAGCCGTCGAACTGGGCTACTCCCACCAGGCTCAACACTTCCACGCCCAGCAGGGGAACTGGCTGCGCATCGGACGCGCGCTCTACCGCCTTCGGGAATTCGCCATACTGCCGGGGGGAGATCATGATCATTTTGTCCGTTGGTGGCTCTGGAGCGGCCAACGGGCCGTTGTCTCACATCTCAGCGCGCTCGCAGTTCACGATCTCGGGATCGCCAATCCGGCTGAGATCCACCTGACCGTCGGACGAGGGTTCCGGCAGAAGAACGACCAAGTCGTCCTGCATCGCGCGGAGCTGCCTGCGGACGACGTCGAGGATCGCGAAGGGTTCAGAGTGACCACGCCGGTGCGAGCGATCAGCGAGTCCGCCGCAGACGGGGCGGACCAGGACGTGATCGATTCGGCCGTCTCCGAACTGCTGCAGCGCGGGGGAGCCACCCGAGGCCAGCTCATTCGAGCGGCACAGCGCCTCGGAAGCCGCGCCGAGCTAGGGGTCGAGCGGGCGCTGAGGGCGGAGCGGACATGACCCGCTACCGGAACGCGGTCGCGCTGCGCCAGGCACTGGAGAGCAGGCTCAAGAGGCAGGCGGATGAGAACGGCACCGACCTCGGCAGGCTCCGCCGCAGGGTTCTCTTCGAGCGGGCCTTGGCGCGCCTGTCCGCGTCCCAGCCGGGGCGGTGGATTCTCAAAGGCGGCATGGCGATGGAGTTCCGGCTGCTGGATCGGGCGAGGTCGACCAAAGATCTCGACATGGCGATCCGCTCCGGCCAGCTCGATGGCGACGGCCTGCGGGACGAACTCATCGAGGCTCTCGGCTCGGACCCCGACGGCGACAACTTCGTCTTCCAGGTGGCCCCTCCCACCGAGTTGAAACCGGACGGCGAAGGTCGCCGGGCGTACCGCTTCGGGATCCAGGGCCGGTTGGCAGGTAAGGAGTTCGCCCTGTTCAGGCTGGACGCAGTCA
Source organism: Nonomuraea bangladeshensis (assembly GCF_039529455.1). Taxonomy (NCBI): domain Bacteria; kingdom Bacillati; phylum Actinomycetota; class Actinomycetes; order Streptosporangiales; family Streptosporangiaceae; genus Nonomuraea; species Nonomuraea bangladeshensis. The sequence goes on along the minus strand of NZ_BAAAMV010000001.1, from coordinate 540,428 downwards.
TGCGCCCGGAGGAGATCGCGCAGACTGACCAGCTCATGCTGCCGGGGACGCTCGCTTTCGCCGAGGTCCCGTCGCGCAGTGTCGAGGCGGTCCACCCTCGTCAGCACTTCGCCGAGAAGCTGCACGCGCTGACCAGAGACTACGGAGACCGGCCGAACACCCGCGTGAAGGACCTGGTGGATCTGGTCCTGCTGATCGAGAACGGCCTGGTCCCCGATGGCGAGCTTGTCGACGTCTGTCGCCATGTCTTCGCGGTCAGGGCGTCACATGCTCTTCCCGAGGAGATTCCCGACCTGCCTCCTCGATGGGACATCGACTATCCAACTCAGGCACAGGGACTGACGATTGTGCCCGCAGACCTGTCGTCGGCGCTCGCATTCGTACGGGACTTCTGGGAACGGACGATCGCTTGGACAACGGACGGCGAGACTTCCGAGAAGGCCCCGAGCGAGTCGAAGGGCCTTCTCGGAGGATCGTTCGAGGTGGCTAGTCGAACTCACCGTCCTTCACCCCGTTGACGAAGGCGTCCCATTCGCCCGGGGTGAAGACCAGGGCCGGGCCGGTGGGGTTCTTGCTGTCGCGTACGCCGCGGTGCCCTCCGGAGAGGGTGGCGATCTCGACGCAGTTGCCGCCGTTGCTGCCCGAGTGAGAAGACTTGGTCCACGTGGCTGCGCGCAGTTCGTGGGTCAGCTCGTCCATCGTTGCATCGTCTCCTCGATCAATCTGATGGATTCCCGTTGAGACAGAGCTTCGGAGCGGATTCCTTCGTACCTGAATGCCAGGATCCTTACGCTCTCTGTCCCGTCGGTCACCTGGGCGTCGCAAGCGGCCTCGACGTACGCCGTGGCGGGGGCTCCGTGCGCCTGGCTGATGGCGAAGCCGCCGAGGAGCCCGGTGGTGGAACGCGCGCCGAGCGGAAGGATCTGGATGGTGATCCGCGGCGCCGTGCCGAGTTCGGCGAGGTGGGCGAGTTGGGCGGCCATCACGGCGTGACCGCCGATCGGGCGGTGCAGGACTCCTTCGTCGAGAACCGCCCAGAGCATCGGGGGCTTGGGCCGGTGGAGGATGGACTGGCGCTCCATGCGCGCCGTGACGTTTGCCTCGATCTCCTGCGTCGTCACGCCGGGCTCGCCGCTGAGGATCGCTCGCGCGTAGTCCTCGGTCTGGAGCAGGCCGGGGACGACCAGGGGCTCCCATGTGCGGATCGCCTCCGCCGTGGCCTCCGCGTCGAGCCAGGGCCGGAACCATGGGGGCGCCGACGCGTGGCTGACCATCGGCCAGAGCCGCATCAGCGCGCCTTCCGCTTCCAGCGCCTCGTCGCAGTGGCGGGCGAACTCCTCGGTCGGTGACCGTCTGGCCGTCTCGATCATGCTGATCGTTCCGACGGAGTACGGCACCGCCTTCGACAGGCGGATCTGGGACCAGCCTCGGGCCTTGCGATGGCGCCGCAGTTCGAAGCCGAAGAGCGCGGTCGGCGAGTCAGAGGGACATAGCTCGCTTTCCTTTGGCATCTGACCTCCTGGGGGGTCACCGCCGTTCCGACAGGATATTTGTCGGAACGGTTGATGGCGTCGTGAAGTCAATCGGCTACACAATGTAGCCAAGGGTTGGCGCGGAGCCGAGGGTTATCGGCTCGAACCCGTCGGATCGGCCGCCCTCCCACAGCGGATATTCATGAGGTGTTGAATTCGGGCGACAGCAGACTTACGCTCCTTAGAGAACGGTTCGTTCACTAAGGAGGGCGTCATGGGGTTGGTGGTGACCGGGCTGATCCTGGCCATGCTGCTCGCGGCGCTCGATCAGACGATCATGGCTCCCGCGCTGCCCGTCGTGGCCGGTGACCTCGGCGGGCTCGACCAGATGCCCGGCGTCGTCACCGCCTACCTCGTCGCCGCCACCGTCTCCATGCCCGTCTACGGCAAGCTCGGCGACCGCTACGGCCGCAAGCCGACGCTGCAGGCCGCCGTCGTCGTGTTCGTGACCGGGGCCGTCCTGTGCGCGCTCGCCACGTCGATGCCGCAGCTCATCGCGTTCCGCGTGGTGCAGGGGCTGGGCGGCGGCGGGCTGATGATCGGCGCCCAGGCGACCATCGGCGAGCTGGTCAGCCCGCGCGAGCGGGGGCGCTTCCTCGGCTACTTCGGCTCGGCGTACGTCGTGGCCGCCGTCGGCGGTCCGCTGATCGGCGGGTTCCTCATCGACCGGGTGAGCTGGCGGTGGATCTTCGCGATCTACCCGCCGCTCGGGCTGCTGGCGCTGGTCCTGCTCACCGTGGCGCTGCGGCTGCCGCGGCCCGAGGGCGGGCGGCGGCCCCTCGACGTGGCCGGGGCGCTCGCGCTGGGCGCCCTCGTCGTGGGCGTGGTGCTGGTCGGGCAGACCCGCGAGCCGGTCCACCTGCTGGTGGCCGCGGGCGGGCTGGCCGGCTGGCTGGTCAGCGCCAGGTACGCGGCCGACCCCATCATGCCGCTGCGGCTCTTCCGCGAGCGGGCCTTCGCCGTGCCCGTGGCGATCAGCCTGCTCATCGGGTTCGCGCTGTTCGGGACGATCACGTACATGCCGGCCTACCTCCAGATCGCGCACCGCGCCGGCGCCACCCAGGCCGGGCTGCTCGTGACCGCGCTCATGGGCGGGGTGCTGGCCGCCACGATCGTCTCCGGGCGGCTGATCACCAGGACCGGCCGGTACAAACCGTTCCCCGTCGCCGGGACCGCCGTCGCGGCGGCCGGGCTCGCGCTCGTCGGGCTCACGGCCGGCTCGCCGCCCGCGCTGGCCGTGTCCATGCTGGTCACCGGGCTGGGGGTCGGCCTGGTCATGCAGGTCATGCTGCTGGCCGCGCAGAACGCCGTCCCCTACGCCGACCTCGGCACGGCCACCTCGTCGGTCACGTTCGTGCGGCAGATCGGGGCGTCGGCCGGGGTCGCGGTCGTGGGCGCCTTCATCACCCTGCGGTCCGGGATCTCCGCCACCGAGACCCCGGCCGCGCTGCCCGACGGCGTGCGCGAGTCGTTCGCGACGGCCGTGCCCCCGGTGTTCGGGGCCATGGCGCCGCTGCTGGTCGTGGCGTTCGGGCTGGCGCTGGCGCTGCCGGCGCGCCCGCTCCGCACCACGGCGCACGCCGATGACATCCCCGTGAAGGAGAACTCGTGAGACTCGTCGCGCCCCTGGACGCCGTCGGCCGTGCCGACCTGCCCCTGGCCGGAGGCAAGGGCGCCAACCTGGGCGAGCTGGTCAGGAACGGCTTCCCCGTGCCGCCCGGCTTCGTCGTCACCACCCACGCCTACGACCTCGCCGGCCGGGACGGCGAGCTGCCCGCCGGGCTGCGGCGGGAGATCGCCGCCGGGTACGAGGCGCTCGGCGCCGGGCCGGTGGCCGTGCGGTCGAGCGCGACCGCCGAGGACCTGCCGGGGGCCGCGTTCGCCGGGCAGCAGGACACCTACCTCAACGTGGTGGGCGAGCAGGCGCTGCTCGACGCGGTGCGCCGCTGCTGGGGCTCGCTCCACACCGAACGGGCCGTCGCCTACCGGGCCAGGCTCGGCATCGACGACGCCGGGGTGAGCATCGCCGTGGTCGTGCAGCGCATGGTCGAGGCGGACACGGCGGGCGTCCTGTTCACCGCCGACCCGGTCACCGGCGACCGGGAGCGCATCGTCGTCGACGCGGGCGCCGGTCTCGGGGAGGCCGTCGTCTCTGGCCTGGTCACGCCCGACCACTACGAGGTGGACCGCCGGGGCCGCATCGCCTACCGGCCCGGCCGGGGCGAGGTCGTCGTCCGGAGCGCTCCCGGCGGCGGCGTCGTCCACGAGACCCGCCCCGACGGCCGGACGGCACGGCTGCCGGACGCCGTCGTGGCCGAGCTGGCCGGGCTGGCCCGCCGGGTCGCCGCCCACTACGGCCGCCCCCAGGACATCGAGTGGGCCTATGCCGCCGGCCGCCTCCACCTGCTCCAGGCGCGGCCCATGACGGCCCTGCCGCCGCCCCCGCCCGGCCGGCTCAATACGGTGCGGCGCCGGCTCACCGGCATCCTGATGGAATACCTGCCGGTCCGGCCGTACCCGATCGACATGACGACCTGGCTGCCGTACGGGCCTGCGGGGCTGATGGGCAAGGTGACCGGCGCGTTCGGGATCCGGGGCGGATTCGAGGGGTTCCTGCGCGAGGAGGACGGCGTCGTCGTCGCGCTCGTCCCGCCGAGGCCCCGCCCGACGGCCAGGGCGCTGACCGCGCCGTTCCGCCTCGCGGCCAAGGCCAGGAGGTACGACCCCGCCCGCTGGACCGAGGACCGCCGCTTCACCGGCTACCTGGCGGCGGCGCGCGACCTGGCCGCCCTGGACCTCGGGACGCTGCCGTGGGAGGAGCTGATCCGCGTGCCCAGGAAGGCGCTCGACCTGGTCGCCCCGGTGGCCGACCTGCGCATCGACTACCTGCCGGGCACCGGGCTCGCGCTGCTGCGGCTGCTGGCGGCCGTCAAGCTGCTGCGCCGGGGTGCGCTCTTCCCCGGGCTGCTGGCCGGCGCGGTCACCCGGACGAGCGAGACCAACCGGGCGCTGGAACGGCTGGCCGAGCTGGCCGTCCGCACCGGCGCGCTCGACGACGGCCCGAAGCCCGCCGAGTTCCTGGCCGCGTTCGAGGAGTTCCTGCGCGAGTACGGCCACCGCGAGACCGCCAGCCCCATCCTCGTCACCCCGCCCACCTGGGCGGACGCGCCGGAGACCGTGCTCGGCCTGGTCCGGATGCTGGCCGCGCACCCCGCGCCGGCGGCCGGGGAGCCGGGCGACGCCCTCGACCGGCTGCTCGGCCACCCGCTCCTGCGCGCCCCGAGGCGGCGGGAGCGGATGCGGCGCTGGGTGGCCGCCGCCCGCGCCGGGATCGCCTTCCGCGAGGACAGCCATTTTTACTTCACGCTGCCGCAGCCCGTCCTGCGCCGCTCGCTCGTCGAGCTGGGCCGGCGGCTGTGCGCGGCCGGCCTGCTCGACCGCCCCGAGGACGTCTTCCACCTGCGGCTGGAGGAGCTGGAGTCGATCGGCGGCGAGGCCGCGCTGAGCGGTGCCGACGGGGCCCGGCTGCGCGAGCTCGCGCGGGCGCGGGCGGCGAAACGGGAGGAGCTGGCCGGCGTACGCCTCATCGACCCCGCCGCCGTCTTCCCTTCCGCGGCGGCGGACGGGGACGCGCTGGTGACCGGCGCCCCGGCGAGCGCGGGCACCGCCACCGGGCCGGTGAAGGTGATCAGGGAACCCGCCGAGTTCGGCCGGCTGGCGGCGGGCGACGTGCTCGTCTGCCCCTACACGAACCCGTCGTGGACGCCGCTGTTCCAGCGGGCCGCGGCCGTGGTCGTGGACAGCGGAGGGACGGCCTCGCACGCGGCGATCGTGGCGCGGGAGTACGGCGTCCCCGCCGTCATGGGCACGGGCACCGGGACGTCCGTGCTGGCGGACGGCCAGGTCGTGACCGTGAACGGTGACGCGGGCACGGTCGTCCCCGCTGCCTAGGATGGCTGTCATGGTCACCGACCACCGCAAGCTGCCCCGCCGCAGAGGGGAGGCGCTCAACGCCGCGATCCACCGGGCGACGCTCGACGAGCTGGCCGAGAGCGGCTACGCCGGGCTCACCATGGAACGGGTGGCCGAGCGGGCGAAAACCGGCAAGGCGTCGCTCTACCGGCGCTGGCCGTCACGCCTGGAGCTGGTGGCCGAGGCCGTGCGGACCGTCCTGCCCACGCCCGAGTCGGTCCCCGACACCGGGGAGCTGCGCGGCGATCTGATCGCCATGCTGGGGCAGGCCGCGCGGGCCCTGTCGGGGCCGGCGGGGGAGGCGCTGCGCGGGCTCCTCGGGGAGGCGCTGAGCAGCGGCTCGCAGCTCGGCGCGATGCGCAGGACGTCGCAGGGGATGGGCAGGAAGGCCATGGAAGAGGTCGTGCGGCGGGCGGTCGAGCGGGGGGAGGTCGATCCGGGGGTGATCACCCCTAGGCGGCTGGACGCGGGGCATGCGTTGCTGCGGCACCACTTCCTCTTCGACGGCACACCCGTCCCCGACGAGCTGGTGGTGCAGATCGTGGACGAGGTGCTGGTGCCGCTCCTGACGAGAGGGTGAGGGGCACCCCCGGCCAACTGTCCGGTGCCGCCGCTCATGGAAGGGTGAGGCCCATGGTGGCGGCGGTGAGGCGCATGGCGTGGTCGAAGGCGGGGCGGCGGTCGTCGATGACGTTGTTGAACTGGCCGAACACCTCGAAGTTGACCCACCCGTACAACGTCGTCCACGCCGCGGCGGACGCCCACACGACCTCGTCCGGCACGCCGGGCATCAGCTGGCTCAATGCCCTCGCCTGCGAGGCCAGCTCGGGCGGCGGCGCGGGCAGGCGGTCGGGCAGACGCACGGTCCCGGCCCGCCAGGCGTCGGCGATGAGCGCCCCGAGCACGGTGACGTCACGCGCCCGAGCCGCCACGGTGTCCTGCGGAGCGTGGTAGCCGGGCACGGGGGAGCCGTAGAGCAGGGCGTACTCGTGGGGGTGCGCGAGCGCCCAGTCCCGCACCGCGTGGCAGGCGGCGAGCCACCGCCCCAGGTGGTCCTCCCGCGGGCAGGCGGCCTCGCCCTGCTCGACGGCCTCGCCGAGCGCGTTGTAGCCGTCGATGATGAGGGCGGTCAGCAGGTCGTCGCGGCTCGGGAAGTAGCGGTAGATGGCCGAGGAGACCATGCCCATCTCCCGTGCCACCGCGCGCAGCGACAGCCCGCCCGCGCCCTCGGTGGCGAGCTGGCGGCGCGCGATGTCGGTGATCTCCCTGGTGAGCTCGGCCCGGACACGTTCTCTGGCGGTGCGGCTTGCGGTCATGACGTCAGGCTATCAGAGCGGTGCGAAAAAACGAGAGCAGTGCTCTTGACGATTGTCGCTCTCTTGAGAGAGCATTGCTCTCGTAAGTGAACGGCAGTAACGACCGCTGGAGTCCCCCCGATGCTCACCCTCGCCAAGCATGCCAACGCCGCCCTGATGTTCTTCCTGGAGCTGGGCGTGCTGTTCGCCGCCGGCTACTGGGGCTTCACGGTCAGCCAGAACTGGGCGCTGAAGCTGCTGGCCGGGCTCGGCGCCCCGGCGCTGTTCATCGCGACGTGGGCGCTGTTCGGCGCGGGCGGCGGCGCGAACGCCGTCTACCCGCTCACCGGCCTGGCCCGCGCCGCTCTGGAGATCGTCTGGTTCGGCGGCGGCGCGCTCGCGTTCTATGCCGCCGGCGCCGCGACCCCCGCGGCCGTCCTCGCCGTTCTCTTCGTCGTCAACGCCGTCCTCCGTCTCGCATGGAAGCAGGTCTGATCATGGGTAAGCACGTCGTCGTCGGATCCGGGCAGGTCGGCGGCCATCTCGCCGCCAAGCTCCTCGACCAGGGGCACGAGGTCGTCGTCGTGACCCGCTCCGGCCGCGGCCCCGAGGGCGCGGTCAAGGTCGCGGCCGACATCGCCGACCAGGCCAGGCTCGTCCAGGTCGCCCAGGGCGCGGACGTCCTCTACAACTGCGTCAACCCCGCCTACCACCGCTGGCTGACCGATTGGCCGCCGATGGCCGCGTCGTTCCTCGCCGCCGCCGAGTCGAGCGGCGCCGTGTACGTCATGCTCGGCAACCTCTACCCCTACGGCCCGGTCGCCGGCCCGATGACCGAGGACCTGCCGCTCGCCTCCACCGACCCCAAGTTCCAGGTACGCGCCACGATGTGGGAGGACGCCCTCGCCGCCCACCGGGCGGGCCGGATCAGGGTCACCGAGGTGCGCGGCTCCGACTACTACGGCCCCGGCGCCACCGACCAGTCCTACCTCGGCGACCGCTTCATCAAGCCGCTGCGCGCCGGCCGGGCCGTCCCGATCGTCTGGCCGGCCGACGTGCCGCACGCCTGGACGTACCTGCCGGACGTGGCCGACGCGCTCATCGTGGCCGGGGGCGACGAGCGGGCCTGGGGGCGGCCCTGGCACGTGCCGACCGCCGAGCCGCTGACCTTCCGTCAGATGGGGGAGCGGATGGCCGCCCTGCTCGGCAGGCCCGCGCCGCGGCTCGTCCGGATCCCGTGGCCGGTGCTGCGGGCGGGCGGGCTGTTCTCGCCGATGATGGGGGAGCTGGGGCACGTCCGTCACCAGTTCACGGCGCCGTACGTGCTGGACTCCTCGGCCTTCCAGCGGACGTTCGGCGTCGCGCCCACGCCGGTGGACGAGGCGCTGAAGGCTACGCTCGGCCTGTGAAGACAGCAATCATCGGCCTGGGCGACATCGCGGAGAAGGCCTATCTGCCCGTGCTCGCCGCCCAGCCCGGCCTCGACCTGCACCTGTGCACCCGCAACACCGCCCGGCTGGACCGGCTCGGCGACGCCTACCGCGTCGCCCGCCGCTCCACCAGCGTGGACGAGGTCATCAAGGCGGGGGTGGAGGCGGCGTTCGTGCACGCGGCCACGGAGGCCCATCCGGAGATCGTCGAGCCGCTGCTGGCCGCCGGGGTGCACGTCTACGTCGACAAGCCGATCGCGTACACGCTGACCGAGTCCGAGCGGCTGGTGCGCCTGGCGCGGGCCGAGGGCAGGTCGCTCATGGTCGGCTTCAACCGCCGCCGCGCCCCCGGCTACGCCGCGCTCGCCGCGCTGCCCCGGCACCTGGTCGTCATGGAGAAGAACAGGGAGAACCACCCCGACGACCCGCGCAGGGCGGTCTTCGACGACTTCATCCACGTCGCCGACACGCTGAGGTTCCTGCTGCCCGGCCCGGTCACGGACACCACGATCAGGACCAGGGTCAGGGACGGCCGCATCGAGCACATCGTGCTGGAGCTGTCCGGCGACGGCTGCACCGCCCTCGGGATCATGAACAGGGTGAGCGGCGCGAGCGAGGAGTCCTGCGAGGTCATGGGCGACGGCGTCAAGCGGCGGGTGGTCAACCTCGGCGACGTGGTCGACTACCGCGGCGGCGAGACGCTCACCCGGCGGCCCGACTGGGTGCCGGTGTCCCGTCAGCGCGGCATCGAGCAGGTCTGCGTGGAGTTCCTGGACGCGGTCCGCGCGGGCCGGGTGCTGGACGCGGGCGACGCGCTCGCCACCCACGCCCTGTGCGAGGAGATAGTGGCGCGGGCCGGCTGAGGTCAGTCCTCGCGTTCGGCGCGCATCTCCCGGTCGGCCCTCGCCAGCATCCGCTCGAAGGGCCGGCCGCCCAGCCGGGTCAGCACCGTGTAGCCCTTGGCGTCGCTCAGCGGGCTCGACGACGACACCACGCCCGCGACCGCGCCGCCGTACAGCGCGGGCCCGCCGCTGCCGCCCGCGGCGGCGTGGCAGTTGCGGGTGACCATGAGCCCCGGCCCCTCCGAGACGCCCTCGGTCGTGTCGCCCAGGCACCGGTGCAGCCGCACCCCCGGATAGCCCTTGCCGGCCGGGTAGCCCAGCAGCTCCAGGCCGCGCAGCGCGGTCCCGCGCGTGGTCGGCATGGGCGCGAGGCCGCGCCCGGTGACCGCCTCCAGCGGGCGGCCCCGCCGGGTGACGCCGGCCAGCCCCACGTCGTACGGCAGCAGCTCCGTCGAGTACGGCCGGTGCCGCCACCGCGCCGGCACCCACGAGCGCACCACCGGCCACACGCCGTGCCGCGCCCGCCCCCGGTCGTAACCGGGCAGGAAGGTCAGCCGCCCGAGCTGCCGCCCCTGGTGGTAGAGGCAGTGCGCGGCCGTCAGCACCAGGCTGCGGCTGCGCGAGCCGATCACGGTGCCGCCGCACATGATGTCCTGGCCGGTCGCCGCGTCACGCCCGACCAGCACGCCGGTGAGCTGCCGCGCCCCCGTGAAGGGGCGCGGCACCGGGGCGTAGCCGAGGCGGTCGCCGTCGGGGGTGAGCACGCGCGGGGCGGGGATGTTGCGTTGGGACACCTCGATGACGGCGCTTGGATCGAGCAGGAGCAGGGACAGCACCAACCTGAGCACCCTCCAACAGGTAGCAGAAGATGATCAGCGCCCCGACCTGCGACATCCGGGTTTACTAACTCGTGTACTGGGAACCGAGCGCGCGCAGCCGCTCGTGCGCGGACTCGTAGACGCCCGGCCCGCCGAGGTACGCCTTGGGCAGCTTGGCCACCATCGTGTAGTTGGTGTCGCACACGTTGCCCACCGGCGCCTCCCCGGCCTGGCTGACGAGCTGGTAGGCGTCCAGGGTGTCGAGCCCGGTCAGCTCGGCGGCCCAGGTGACCAGGTCGTGCTGGCTGATCCGGTAGGCGTCCTCCAGCGGCCGGGCCGAGCCCGTGGACATCAGGTGCAGGTCGTCCTCCAGCCGCGGCCACGGCGTGGCCACGCCCTTGATCAGCTCGACCGCGACCACGGTGTTCATGGCGGACTCGACCGCGGTGCCGCACACCTCGCCGTGGCCCTGCCTGGCGTGCCCGTCGCCGATCGCGAACAGGCCGCCCTCGACGTTGACGCCCAGATAGACGGTGACGCCCGCGCGCAGCTCGGGGGTGTCCATGTTGCCGCCGTGCGCGTCGGGGGTGATGGTCATGCGGGCCTCGTTCGCGCCGGGGGCGACGCCGACCGTGCCGTGCATGGGGTCGAGCGGCAGCTCCACGCTGAAGTCGCTGGAGCGGGCGTGGTAGACGGCCACGCCCTTGTCGAGGTCGAGGTCGTAGCGCCAGACGCGCTCCTCCAGCGGCGGCTGGAGCATGGCCGTGGTGTGGGTGCCGGTCAGCGCGCCGAAGTGCGGGAACGTCGTGGACACCGCCCAGTCCCGCGCCGGGGTGATCCGTACGAAGTGCAGCGCCAGCGTGTCGCCGGGCTCGGCCCCCTCCACGTGGAACGGCCCGGTCACCGGGTTGAGGTAGGGGAACTCGCACACCCGCGACGGCAGGTCGTCCACCGTCCGCACCAGGCCGCCGAAGCAGTCCTCGGTGAAGATCTCCAGGATCGTGCCCGGGCGCACCTTGCCCACCGGCGGCCGGCCGCCGAAGGTGTAGCTCAGCTCCTCGGGCTTCGGGCGGTAGGAAACGACGTTCACACGACCTCCTTGGGAAGCTCGGGCCGGCGGCCCGCCAGATAGGTGATGCCGAGCACGACCAGGCCGAGCAAAAGCCACAGGCCGCCGACCCACTGGGCCGCGACGTTCTGGTTGATGACGACGGCGGCCAGCACGAGGAAGCCGACCACGGGCACGACCAGGTGCGCCAGCAGGTTACCGCTGCGCTTCCTGATCAGGTAGTGGACCATGACGGAGACGTGCAGCATCAGGAACGCGAACATCGCGCCGAAGTTGACCAGCGAGGCCAGCTCCCCGATGCCGTTGTCCCGGGTGCTCATGAAGATCCCGAGGACGAGCGAGATGGCGGCCACCACGAGCGTGGCGTTGACCGGGACCTTGTGCTTGGGATGCACCTTGGCGAGGAACGACGGCAGCATCCGGTCCCGGCCCATCGCGAACAGCAGCCGCGAGGTGGCCGCCTGCGCGACCAGCGAGTTGGCGAACCCCCACGCGACGGCGGTGGCCACGGCGGTGAGCGCCGCCAGCCAGGGCCCGCCGGCGAACTCGGCGGTGTCGTAGAAGGCGTTGCCGGCCTCGTCGCCGTTCGCGATAAGGTCGGCCCGGCCGGGGGTGAGCAGCGCGGCCACCCACGTCTGCACCACGAACAGCACGGCGGCGACGGCGAGGGCGGCCAGCATGGACCGGCCGAGCCTGCGGGCGTCCTCGCGGTTCTCCTCGGCGAGCGTCGAGATGCCGTCGAAGCCGAGGAACGACAGCACCGCGACCGACGCCGCGGCCAGCACCACGCTCCAGCTGAACCCGGCCGAGTCGAACAGCGGCGTGAGCGCGCCGGTCTGCGCCTTGCCCTGCGCCAGGGCGACGCCGCCGACCACCAGGAAGATCGCCAGCACGACCAGCTCGGCGGCCAGCATGATCCGGGTGATCCTCGCGGTCATCTGGATGCCGAGGTAGTTGACGACGGTGTTGAGCACCACGAACGCCGCCAGCCAGGCCACGACGGGGACGGCGGGCACGAAGGAGTTCATGGCCACGCTCGCGACCAGGTAGAGCAGGGACGGCACGAGCACGTAGTCGAGCAGGATCGCCCATCCGGCGATGAACCCGACCGGCGCGGCGATCCCGCGCCCGGCGTAGGTGTAGACGGACCCGGCCATCGGGAAGGCGCGGGCCATCTGCGCGTACGACAGCGCGGTGAACGCCATCGCCACCAGGCCGATGAGGTACGCCAGCGCGACCATGCCGTGCGAGACGGCGAAGACGTTGCCGAAGATGCCGAACGGCGCGATCGGCACCATGAAGATCAGGCCGTAGATCATGAGGTCGGCGAAACCCAGGGACCGCTGTAGTTCCTGGCGGTAGCCGAACTGCTCGACGGTGCTCATGGACGTGGCTCCTAGCTGCGTCAGGGGGGCGATTGGCACCTTAGAGCCAAAGCTTTCTAGAGAAAAGGTTTCTCCAGAAAGAATTGGAGGCCGTCCGCGCGGGCCAGGTGGACCGGGTGGGCCACCTGCCGGTCCCGCAGCGTGAGCCGGCCCCGCCCGCTGGTGATCGTGGCGCCCTCGGCCACCGCGTCCAGGGCGGGCACCGCCAGCGAGCCCGCCCGCCCGCACAGCGCCGCCAGCATGGCGACCGCCTCGTAGCAGCCGTGGCCGTGCGCGTTGAGCATGGGGGCGTCGGGGCCGAAGCGGGCCGCGTACCGCTCGGCGAAGTTCAGCGCCGGCTCGGTCGTGAGGTCGCGGAAGTAGCCCATGGACGCGTACAGCTCGCCGGTGCCGTCGCCGCCGATGCCGAGCAGGCCGTGCTCCTCCAGGGCCCCGCAGAGCCGGGCCGCGTCCAGCCCGGCGGCGGCGTAGGCCCGGTTGAAGGCCACCAGGTCGCTGCCGATCAGCGTGAGCAGGATCGCGTCGGGCCGGGCGCCGGCGACCCGGTCCAGCCAGCGCGTCGCCTGCCCGTAGCCGGCGAGGCCCTCGCCCACGACGCTCGCCCCGGCCGCGCCCAGGCGGACGCGGGCGGCCGCGTGCACCAGCCGGGGCCAGACGTAGTCGTTGCCCAGCAGGAACCAGCGGCGGGCCCGGCGGGTGCGGATCAGCCAGTCGATGGCCGGTTCGAGCTGGCGGCGCGGGGTCTCGCCCAGGAAGTAGACGCCGGGGGCGTGGCCGCCGCCCTCGTACGGGGGCGCGTACACGAACGGCACCCGCCCGGCGAGCGCCGCCACCACCTCCACCCGCACGTCGCTGGCGTGCGTGCCGGCGACCGCCTGGACCGTGCCCGAGGCGACCAGCCCGGCGACCTCGGCGGCCACCTCGCGGGCCGGCCGGCCGCCGTCCACCAGGACCAGCTCCACCGGCCTGCCGAGCACCCCGCCGGCCGCGTTGAGCTCCTCGGCGGCCAGCACGGCGCAGTTGATCGCGCAGGGGCCCACCAGCCCGAGCACCCCGGACACCGGCACGACGAGGCCGATCCTGAGCGAGTCGGAGGGGAGGAGCCGCGCTTCTAAGGGATCGACGACCGCCGCCACGCCGACGAGTATCCTCCGGAATAGCTCCCCTAAGAAAGGACCTTTGTCCATGAACGACTCCGGTCTCGGGTCCTCACTCGCCTACCTGCTGAGCTGTGCGGAGCGGAGCGTCACCCGCGGTCTCGCCGCCGTGCTGGCCGGCGAGGACGTCACCGTCGAGCAGTGGCGCATTCTGCGGGCGCTGGCCGAGGGCCGCGGGCATTCCATGGGCGAGCTGGCCGAGGCCGTGCTGATGCCGCATCCGACGTTGACCAAGGCGGTGGACCGGCTCATCGACCGGGCGCTGGTCTACCGGGGGCCGTCGAAGGGCGACCGGCGGCGGGTGGCGGTGTTCGTCTCCGACCGGGGGGCCGAGCTGCTGGCCCGCACCGACGGCGCGGTGGCCGAGCACCACCGGCTCATCGCCGACGCCTTCGGCCACGAGCGCACCGAGCGACTGATGCGCGACCTGGAGACCCTCACGGCCGCGCTCGACTACGCCGAGCTGCGCGTCTGAGCCGCCCGATCGCGACGGCCCGGCCGCCCGCCGAGGGCGGCCGGAGCCTTTCGAAGGTCAGCTCACGGGTAGAGCCCGCGCATCTGGTGGGCCTCGGCCACCCGGCCGACGCCGATGACGTGCGCCGCCTGCCGCAGCGTGAGCCCGCGGGCTCCGGCGAGCGAGCGCACCTCGGCGAAGGCGTTCTCCATGAGGTCGCGCAGCTTGACCTCGACCTCGCCGGAGCTCCAGGAGTAGGCCTGCATGTTCTGCACCCACTCCAGGTAGGAGACGATCACCCCGCCGGCGTTGGCGAGGATGTCCGGCACGACCGTGGCGCCGTTGGCGTTCACGATCTCGTCGGCCTCGGGCGTGAGCGGGCCGTTGGCGCCCTCGACGATCAGGCGGGCGCGCACGCGGGGCGCGTTGGCCTCGGTGATCGCGCCTTCCAGCGCCGCCGGGACCAGCACGTCCACGTCGAGCTCCAGCAGGTCGTCGAGCGGCAGCTCGTCGGCGTGCGGGTAGCCGCGCACGGTCCCGTGCTCGGCCGCGAAGGCGCGCAGGCGGGAGACGTCGAGGCCGCCGCTCGCGTACACGGCGCCGCCGACATCCGAGACCGCGACGACCTTGCAGCCGGCGTCGGCGAGGTACTGGGCGGCGAGCGCGCCCACCTTGCCGAAGCCCTGCACGGCCACGCTCACGCCCTCGGGCGAGCGGCCGAGCGCGGCCAGCGTGGCGATCTGCACGCCGCGCGAGGTCGCGCCGGCGCGGCCGAGCGAGCCGCCCAGCGTCATCGGCTTGCCGGTGACCACCCCGGGCACGGAGTAGCCGGCGCTGACGCTGTAGGTGTCCATGATCCAGGCCATGGTCTGCTCGTCGGTGCCGACGTCGGGCGCCGGGATGTCCTTCTCCGGGCCGATCAGCGGCAGGATCTCGTTGACGTAGCGGCGGGTGAGCCGCTCCTGCTCGACCACGGTGAGCGTGGCCGGGTCCACGGCGACGCCGCCTTTGGCGCCGCCGTACGGGATGCCGACCAGCGCGCACTTCCAGGTCATCCACATCGCGAGCGCGGTGACCTCGTGGATGTCGGTGCCGGGATGAAAGCGGATGCCGCCCTTGGCGGGGCCGCGGGAGACGTTGTGCTGGACGCGGAAGCCCTGCACGACGTCGAGTCGTCCGTCCTCGCGCCGCACCGGGACCGAGACGGTCAGCGAGCGGCGCGGCGTCGCCAGCACCGTACGCAGCCCGCCGTCGAGCCCGAGGTGCTCGGCGGCCTGGTGGAGCTGGTGGAGGGCGGAGTCGAGGGCCTGTTGGCCCGGGGTGATCAGGGCCGGCGTCTTTGACGGCACCATGATGCTCATGGAAGAGTGTCCTCCTGGTATATACGCCCGTTTTGCGTAGAAAGCGCCATTGCTTTCCACTTAGGGCGAGGTTGTCACGATCATCCTAGGGCGGGGCGTTTCAGGTTGCCTAGCCGTTGGTAGAAATCCAAGCCGATGATCGAGATGCCGTGACCCTGCCACTCTGGCAGGCTGGGCCGCGACAATGTGCCGAAACATCGAAACGGAGGGTCGGATGCCCGCACTCGTGGTGGGGCCGATGCTCAGACACGTCGATTCCCATAGCGCCTCGATCTGGGTGGAGACCGCCGAACCCTGCACGGTCGCCATCGAGGCGGAGGGCAGGACTTACCGGTCGCCTACCTTCACCGTGCACGGACACCACTATGCGATCGTGGATCTCGTCGAGCTCACCCAGGATATCCCGTCGTATTCCGTCACCCTCGACGGGGAGCGCGTATGGCCGCTGGCGGGTCGCCCGCCGAGCCGGATCCGGCTGATGCCCGAGAGCGGGGCCCGGCGGCTGGCGTTCGGCTCGTGCCGCACCAGCGTGCCGCACGACCCCGCCACCGTGCGCGTCCACGGCGAGGACGTGCTGCGCTCCTACGGCCGCCGGCTCTACGAGGCGCCCGACGAGGAGTGGCCCGACCTGCTGCTGCTCATCGGCGACCAGGTCTACGCCGACGCCCCCTCCCAGGACATCCTGGCCTTCATCCGGGCCCGCAGGGACACCGCGCCCCAGGACGAGATCGCCGACTTCGAGGAGTACGCCGAGCTCTACCGCCAGGCCTGGACCGAGCCCGACATCCAGTGGCTGCTGTCCACCGTCCCGACCGCGATGATCTTCGACGACCACGACCTGCGCGACGACTGGAACACCTCCCAGCCCTGGCGCGAGCAGATGGCCCGCACCACCTGGTGGCAGCGGCGGGTGGTCGCCGGGCTCGGGGCCTACTGGGTCTACCAGCACCTCGGCAACCTCTCGCCCGCCGAGCGGGCCGCCGACCCGCTCATGCGCACGCTGCTCGACCTCGGCGGCCGTGACGGCGCCGCCGAGCTCGACGCCTTCGCCGAGAAGGCCGACGCCGAGCCGAGCAGCAACCGCTGGAGCTACGCGCGCGACCTCGGCGACGCCCGGCTGATCATGGTCGACACCCGGTGCGCGAGGCAGCTCACGCCCGGCGACCGGCGCATGCTCGACCCCGACGAGTGGGCCTGGCTGGAGGAGCAGCTCGCCGCGCCGGCCGAGCGCCTGATCATCGGCTCGTCGATCCCGTTCCTGCTGCCCGAGGGCGTCCACGGCGTCCAGAACTGGAACGAGGCCCTCGCCGACGGCAAGTGGGGGTCGCGGGTGCGGGAGTGGTCGGAGCGGTTCAGGCAGGCGATCGACCTGGAGCACTGGGCGGCGTTCCGGCGCTCGTTCGAGGACCTCGCCAGGCTGCTGGTCAGGACCGGCAAGCCGGTGATGATCCTCTCCGGCGACGTCCACTACTCCTACCTCGCCAGGACCAACAGGGGGCAGATCTTCCAGATCGTCTGCTCGCCCATCCGCAACCCGCTCAGCCGCCTGCTGCGCTGGGCCAATGTGGTCACGCAGTTCTCGGTCGCCACACTGGTGGGCGGCCTGCTGGCCCGCCTGGCGGGTGTCCGTCGGCCGCCGTTCCGCTGGCGGATCACCAAGGGGCCGTTCTTCCAGAACGCCATCGCCGAGCTCGCCCTCCCCGACGAGGTGAGCTGGTACGAATCCCGCAACGACACCCTGCGCCGGATCGACTCGGTGCGGCTGCGCTGAGCCGCCGGCGCAGGGTGCGCCCGCTAGCCCTTGTTCCTGAACTCGTAGACGGCGTCGGCGAGCTGGTCCACCGCCCAGACCAGGTCGTCCTCGCTGATCACGATGGGCGGGGCCAGCCGGATCGTGGAGCCGTGCGTGTCCTTGGCCAGCACGCCCCGCTTCATCAGCGCCTTCGACACCTCGCGCCCGGTGGCGAGCGCGGGGTCGATGTCCACGCCGGCCCACAGGCCGCGCCCGCGCACCTCGACCACGCCCTTGCCGACCAGCTCGCGCAGCCGGGTGTGCAGCACCTCGCCGAGCTTGGCGGCCCTGGCCTGGAACTCACCGGTGGCGAGGATCTCGATGACGGCGTTGGCGACCGCGCAGGCGAGCGGGTTGCCGCCGAAGGTGGAGCCGTGCTGCCCCGGGTGGATCACGCCGAGCACGTCGCGGTTGGCGGCGATGGCCGACACAGGGACGACGCCGCCGCCGAGCGCCTTGCCCAGCACGTAGATGTCCGGCACGACCCCCTCGTGGTCGCAGGCGAACGTCTGGCCGGTGCGCCCGAGCCCCGACTGGATCTCGTCGGCGATCATCAGGACGCCCTCGGCGGTGCACAGGTCGCGCACGTCGCTCAGGTAGCCGTCCGGCGGCACCAGCACCCCGGCCTCGCCCTGGATGGGCTCGACCAGCACGGCCACGGTGCTCGCGTCCATCGCCGCCCTGATCGCCTCGACCGACCCGTACGGCACGATCCGGAAGCCCGGGGTGTACGGCCCGAAGCCGTCGTGCGCGTCGGGATCGGTGGAGAAGCTGATGATCGTGGTGGTGCGGCCGTGGAAGTTGTTCTCCATCACGATGATGTTCGCCTGGTCGGGCTCGACGCCCTTGACGTCGTAACCCCACTTGCGGGCCACCTTGATGGCGGTCTCCACGGCCTCCGCGCCGGTGTTCATGGGCAGGATCAGGTCCTTGCCCGTGAGGTCGCCCAGCCCGGCGCAGAACTGCGCGAACTGGTCGTGGTAGAACGCCCGGCTGGTCAGGGTCAGCCGCTGGAGCTGCTCCTGGGCCGCCTCGATGATCTTCGGGTTGCGGTGGCCGAAATTCAGCGACGAATAGCCGGACAGGCAGTCCAGATATCGCTTGCCGTCCACGTCGGTGACCCAGGCCCCCTCGGCCTCGTGGACCACGACGGGAAGCGGGTGATAGTTGTGCGCGCTGCGGCGCTCGCTCAGCTCGATCAGCTCTGCGCTGCTGGTCATGTCAGTTTTCCCCCCTGATTTCCAGTGTGCAGCACTTCGGCCCGCCGCCCGCCTTGCGCAACTCCGACAGGTCGACCGGAATCACCTCGTACCCACGGCGCTTGAGCTCCAGCTGCAGCGTGGACGCCTCGGCGTTGATCACCACGTTCCTGCCGTCGCTGACCGCGTTGAGTCCCAGCACCTCGGCGTCCTCGGCCCCGGCGAGCACGGCGTCGGGGAACATCCGGCGCAGCACCTCCTGGCTGCCGGGCGAGAACGCCTGCGGGTAGTAGGCGACGTTGCGGCCGTCCAGCGGGAACAGCGCCGTGTCGAGGTGGTAGAAGCGCGGGTCCACCAGGGTCAGCGAGACGACCGGGCGGCCCAGGAACTCCTGCGCCTCCTTGTGGGCCACCACGTCGGTGCGGAACCCGGTGCCGGCCAGCACGACCTCGTCGAGCGTGAGGAAGTCGCCCTCGCCCTCGTTGACGTGCGCGGGCTCCAGCACCGGGTAGCCGCGCTCGGCGAACCACCGCAGGTAGGCAGGGCCCTCCGGGCCGCGCTGCGGGAAGGCGAAGCGGGCACCGTAGACGCGGCCGCCGACGACCAGCGCGCCGTTGGCGGCGAAGACCATGTCGGGCAGGCCGTCGATCGGGTCGATGAGGTCGACCCGGTGCCCGAGCTCCTCGTAGGCCGCTTTCAGGCCCTCCCACTGGCGGACGGCGACGTCGCGGTCCGCGCCGGCCTCGGGATGCATCCACGGGTTGATGGCGTACTCGACCGTGAAGTAGTCCGGACGGCACATCAGGAAGTGTTTGGGCATGCGGCTTCTCCGTCGCACTTATGCGGGCACAGGGGGACGGACACAGCCTAGGAATCACATTTGCGCAGGCCAAGCGGGTGGCATTGCGTCGTCGCGCGGGTCTGTTGCGAGTTTCACCCGATCAGCCGCGTTTCGTTGCGCAGCACCCCGGAAGGGGCGTCCACCAGGCGCGACAGCACGATCGCGCTCTTGGTGCGGACCACGAAAGTCTCCGCCGCGATGCGCTCGATCACCCGCTCCACGTGCCGCACGTCGGTGGCCCTGATGTGGAGTAAGGCGTCCGCCTCGCCGGTGATCGTGGCCGCCCCCACCACCTCGGGGAACTTGGCCACGGCCAGCGCGATGTCCGACGGCTTGGTCTTGCCCTGGCAGAACAGCTCGACGTACGCCTCGGTGGTCCAGCCCAGCGCCTCCGGCGCCACCCTGGCGCTGAACCCGGTGATCGCGCCGCTCTCGCGCAGCCGGTCGACCCGCCGCTTGACCGCCGAGGCGCTGAGGCCCACGAGCTGCCCCACCTCCGCGTAGGTCGCGCGGGCGTCGTCCACGAGCGCCGCGATGATGTCACGATCGAGCCGGTCCAGTTCCACGCGCCCTGTATACCGCCTGGCCAGGCTGGCGCGCGACGAGCGGCGCGCGGGAGACTGGTCCCTCGCGATCGATGACGAAGGGTTTCCGCCGTAATGAGCACCGCAGCCTTCCCCGAGGGCTTCGTCTGGGGAGTGTCCACCTCGGCCTACCAGATCGAGGGAGCGACGACGGCCGGCGGGCGCGGCCGGTCCATCTGGGAAACCTTCTCCGCCGACGGCGCCGAGGCGTGCGACCACTACCACCGCTACCGCGAAGACGTGCGGCTGATGAAGGACCTGGGCATCGCCGCGTACCGCTTCTCGGTGAGCTGGGCGCGGGTCTTCCCCGAAGGCTCGGGCAAGCCCAACGACGCCGGGCTCGACTTCTACGACCGGCTTCTGGACGCGCTGCTGGAGGCGGGGATCACGCCGTACGCCACCCTCTACCACTGGGACCTGCCGCAGGCGCTGGAGGACGCGGGCGGCTGGCCGGAGCGCGAGACCGCACACCGCTTCGCCGACTATGCGGCGGCCGTCGCCGCGCGGCTGGGGGACCGCGTGGACACCTGGTTCACCGTCAACGAGCCCTGGGTCGCGGCCTTCCTCGGCTACGGCTCCGGCATCCACGCCCCCGGCCGCACCTCGCCCGCCGACGCCTTCCGCGCCGCCCACCACCTGCTGCTCGCGCACGGACTCGGCGTCCAGGCCCTGCGCGCGGCCGGCGCGGCGAAGGTCGGCGGCGTGCTCAACATCTCGCCGGTGCTGACCCCCGGCCAGGTCGGCGACCCCGGCCGGCCGCTGTCGGAGGAGGACGCCGAGGCGGTGGGCCGCATCGACGCCCTGGTCAACCGGCAGTTCCTGGACCCCATGCTGCGCGGCTCCTATCCCGCCGAGCTGCTGCCCATCGTCGAGCGCACGGCCGGGCTCGACCATGTGCGCGACGGCGACCTGGAGCTCATCGGCCGGCCGATCGACCTGCTCGGCGTCAACTACTACACCCCGCTCGTGGTGCAGGCCCAGCCCAGCGAGCCCGCCGACCCCACCTACCCGGGCAGCGAGGGCGTGCTGTTCTGCACCGTTCCCACGGCGGTCACCGCCATGGGCTGGCCCATCGTCCCCGGCTGCCTGTCACTCGTGCTGCGCCGCCTCGCCGCCGAGTTCCCCGGCACCGAGCTGATGGTCACCGAGAACGGCGCCGACTTCGTGGACGTCGTCACCGGCGACGGCATCCACGACGTCGAGCGCATCAGCTTCATCGAGGAGCACCTGCGCGCCGTGCGCGCGGCCGTCCAGGAGGGCGTGCCGGTCCGCGGCTACCTCGTCTGGACGCTGCTGGACAACCTCGAATGGGCCGACGGCTACCGGCGCAAGTTCGGCCTCGTGCACGTCGACTTCGCCACCCAGCGGCGGCGGATGAAGGACAGCGCGCTCTGGTACCGCGACGTCATCCGGCGTAACGGCCTGCTGGAGTCGCGCCCGAAGCGGCCCACCCTGGAGACCGTGGCCGCCCGCGCCGGCGTCTCCCGCGCCACCGTCTCCCGGGTGGTCAACGGCGAGGCGTCCGTCCGCCCCGAGGTCCGCGAGACGGTGCTGCTGGCGATCAAGGAGCTCGGGTACGTCCCCAACGCCGCCGCCCGCAGCCTCGTCACCCGCAGCACGAACTCCGTCGCGCTGGTGCTGTCCGTGCCGCGCCAGGGCGGCGACCAGCTCACCGCCGCCGTCGTCCAGTACGTCACCAGCGTCCTGGAAGGCGCCGGCAAGCAGATCACGCTCATGCTGGCCGACACCGCCGAGAGCCACCGGCGCATCGTCCAGCACGTCGAGGCCCGGCTGGTGGACGGCGTCGTGCTGCTGCCGCCCGACCGCGGCGACACCCTGGCCGAGCGGCTCTCGCGCACCGGGGTGCCGGTCGTGCTGCTGGGCAAGCCCGCGATCGCCTCGCTGGTGCCGTACGTGGACGTCGACAACGCGGGCGGCGCCGCGGCCGCCACCGAGCACCTGCTGGCCGGCGGCCGGAGCCGGATCGGCATGATCACCGGCCCCCTGGAGCTGGTCGCCATGCAGGACCGCCTGGCCGGTCACCGCGACGCGATGCGCCGGGCCGGCCGGCAGCCGCTGCTCGCGCCCGCCGAGCTCACCCGCTCCTCCGGGGCGGCCGCCACCCGCCGGCTCCTCGGCGACGAGCCCGCGCTCGACGCGGTCTTCGCCGCCACCGACCAGCTCGCGCTCGGTGCGCTGCAGGCGGCGCGGGAGGCCGGGCGGCGGGTGCCCGAGGACCTGGCGGTCGTGGGCTTCGACGACGTGGACGCCGCCTCGGCGGTCGTCCCCGGGCTCACCACGGTCAGGGTGCCGGTGGCCGAGCAGGCGCTGGCGCTGGCCCGGCTGCTGCTGTCGCGGCTGGAGGGCCGCCACACCGAGTCGGTGGCGCTGCCGGTCCGGCTGGTCGTGCGGGAGTCCGCCTAGTCGGGCCGCTCGTCGAGGGTCTGGAACAGGCGGGGGAAGACCTTGGAGACCTTCGCCAGCAGATACTCCCCGTAGGTGCCGGTGAAGTCCACCTGGCTGTCCCAGCGGTGGCCGGGGGCGTAGGGGAGCGGCGGCACCTCGCTGTCCCAGCCGGGGTCGAAGAAGAACGGGAAGCTGAGCCGCTCGTTCCCGCTGAGGTTGCGCACCCGGTGCGGGGTCGAGCGGTAGTGGCCGCCGGTCAGCTTGTCGAGCATGTCGCCGATGTTGCACACGAACGTGCCCTCCAGCGGCGGCGCGTCGATCCAGCCGTCCCGGGTGCGGACCTGGAGGCCGCCGTTGGCGTCCTGGAGGAGCAGCGTGAGCAGGCCGTAGTCGGTGTGCTCGCCGACGCCCCAGCTCTCCGGGTCCGGCGGGGCGGGCGGATAGTGGAAGACGCGGAACAGGATCGTCGGGTCGGCCGTGCAGCCGGTGCGGAAGTAGTCCTCAGCCAGCCCCAGGCTGAGCGCGACGCCGGACATCACCGTCTGCGCCACTTCGGTCATGCGGTCCAGGTAGGCCAGCACCGCCTCGCGCAGCTCCGGCACCTGCGCGGGGAACAGGTTGGGGCCGTGCAGCGGCAGCGGGCCCGGGGGCTCCTCCGCGCCGAAGTAGACGCCCTCCTTGAGGTCGGGCCGGCCCGAGGTCAGCTCGCCGCCGACGGGGAAGAAGCCCCGCCAGGCCCGGCCGCCCCGGTCCATCGCGATCTCGTTCTTGACCGGCTCGGGCAGCGCGAAGAAGCGGCGGGCGGCGGCGTCCAGGTCGGCGATCAGCCCGGCCGGCACGCCGTGGCCGGCGACGTAGAAGAAGCCGTTGTCCCGGCAGGCGGCCCCGATGGCGCCGGCGACGGCGGCCTTGCCCGCCTCGTCCTCCCCGAAGAGGGGCGCGATGTCGATGACCGGCAGTTCGCTCATCGCCCCATTGTTGCCCAGATGGACGGATGCCGCGCCCGCGCGGGCCCCCCTGCGCGGGCGCGGCCGCCGGTCAGGAGGTGGAGAAGGTGAACCAGTTGACGTTGACGAAGTCGGCGGGCTGGCCGCTGCTGAAGGTCAGGTAGACGGTGTGCGTGCCGGTCACCCCGGAGATGTTGGCCGGGATGGTGCGCCAGCTCTGCCAGCCACCGGTGTTCGCGAGCGCGAAGTCGCCGATGGGGGTGGCCGTGGGGCTGTCGAGGCGTACCTGCACCAGGCCGCTGACCCCGGCCGCCGCGCCCGACGCCACCCTGGCCTTGAACTGGGTGGCCGCCGTGGAGCCGAAGTTCACGCCGTCGTAGCGGAGCCAGTCGCCGTTGCCGATCGCGCCGACGTTCTGGCCGCCGCCGCTGTCGGTGGTGGTCTCGACGATCGTGCCCGACTGGGCCTGGTAGCGCTCGGCCTGGATGGTGGAGCGGGCGTCCACGCCGCCCGGTGAGGTCGGGGTGATGGTCGGGTCCGGTGTGCTGCCGGTGCCGCTCTGCCACACGGCCACGTAGTCCACGACCATGGGACGGCCGGGCACGGTCGCCGCGGTCGGGGTCTGGCCGCCGAGTGCGTTCGGGAACGCGCCGCCCATGGCCACGTTCAGCAGCAGGAAGTAGCCGGCGTGGCCGGTCATGTTGGCCCAGGTCGTGGCGTCGAACTGGGACTGGTTGACGCCGTGGAACTGCTGGCCGTCCACGTACCAGCGCAGCTGGTTGGGGCTCACGCTGCGGTCCCACTCGAAGCGGAAGGTGTGGAAGGCCGACTGGCAGGTGGAGCCGGGGCAGGCGCGGCTGGCGCCGAGGCCGGTGGTCTCGTTGCACGGCCCGCCCGGGTTGACGCCGCAGTGCAGGACGCCCCAGACGGAGTTGATGCCGTTGACGTTCTCCATGATGTCGAACTCGCCGATGGCCGGCCAGTTCCAGTAGTTGCCCCGGTAGGGCGCGCCGAGCGCCCAGAACGCCGGCCAGTAGCCGAGGGCGGCGTCGCCGGTGACGTTCGGCATCTGGAGGCGGGACTCGATGCGCAGGATGCGGCCGTCGGCGGGCTTGAAGTCGGCGCGCCGGGTCTCGATGCGGGCCGAGGTCCACTCGCCCGAGCTGCTGCGAAGGGGCGTGATGCGCAGGTTGCCCGAGCCGTCGAGGCTGAGGTTGGAGGTGCTGGAGGTGTAGTTCTGGATCTCGCCGGTGCCCCAGTTGGCCGGGCCGCCGGGGTAGGCGTGGCCGGTGTCGATGATCCAGTTGCTGGAGGACGGGAGGGTGCCCGCGGAGCCGTTGAAGTCGTCGGACCAGACGAGCGACCAGCCGGAGGGGGTGGCCGGGACGGCGGCGGAGGCGCTGACCGCGGCGTTGACCAGGAGACCGGTGAGCGCGACCAGCGCGGTGAGCACCGTGGCCAGGGGCGCCAGGCGGCGGCGTGGCCTGCTTGCTGTGGTTGTCATGGCGCGTCTCTCCTAGGGGGTGCGGGGAGGCGGGAAAGCCAGAGAGCGCTCTCTGGGATGATCTGAGCACACGGCTCACTTCCCGTCAAGCAGTCGGTGAGAGCGCTCTCCGCTTCGGGGTCCGCACAAAGACGGACGGCGCCGCCCCCAGGGGGCGGCGCCGTCCGGACCGACGACAGGAGTCAGGCCTTCTCGGCCTCGCCGGTGGCCTGCTCCATGGCCTCCTCGGGGGACGCCTCCAGGTCCTGCTCGGCGTCGGCCCCCGCCTGCGCGCTCGCCTTGTCGAGACGCACCCAGCTCGTCACGCTCTCCACCGCGAACAGCACGAACAGGTAGGCCGTCAGCACCGCCAGCACGGGCGTCAGGAAACCGGCCGCCGCGCCCACGCCGATGATGAGCAGCCGCAGCTCCCAGCCGAGCCCCGCCCGGAACACCCAGGCGGGCGGCCAGATGCTCTGCCGCGTCCGGTAGACGGTGTCGTAGGTGTGGTAGCCCACCACGTACACCAGCACGAACAGCAGCCACTTCGGCGCGTCGGCGGCCAGGCCGATCGCGATCGTGGCCAGGAACTCGGTGCCGCGCAGCAGCGGCGGCGTCAGCCAGTCGAGCCGGCCCAGGTGGTCGCGCGGCGCCGTCGGCAGGATGAGCAGCAGGGCGATGGCGACGGGCACGAGCAGCATGGGGCCGGACTCCGGCAGCCCGGCGACCGTGACCCCGGCCACGGCGAGCAGCGCGACGAGCGCGGCCGGCACGGGCGGCAGGCCCCGCCCCAGCCGGGGCGCCAGCGCCTGGACGAGCGGGCCGTCGTCGCGGTAGGCGAGCAGGCGGGCGGTCTGGATGCGCCGGCGCTCCTCGTCGGGGTCCGGCGTGGGGGTGGCCATGGCCTGCGGTTGGGTGATCATACGAGCGACCTCATGAGGCGTCCGGTGAGGGAGTAGGCGGCGGCGACGGAGCCCCAGATCACCAGCGTCAGGAAGGTGATCCGGGCGTCGAAGAGGGCGGCGGTGATCGCGATGGCCGCGAACCGCTCACCGATGGGGAAAACGATCATCTTGCGCGCCCAGTGGACGGCCCGGAACCTGCCGGCCCTGGTCCACATCTTGAGCACGCCCCGCAGGCCCTGGCTGCGCTCTTCCCGGCGGCGCGACAGCGCGGCCCGCAGCTCGCGGTCGTCGGGGGCGTCGAGCGCCAGCGTGGGCAGCTTCGCGGGCGGCTTGCGGCGGTTGGCCGCGCCGAAGGAGAAGTCGAGCAGGTGGCGAATGGACTGCAGGCCCAGCGCGGCCAGCGCGAGGATCCAGATGTCCTCGCCGTTGCCCGCGATCACGTAGCCGAGGGCGAGGCCGGCGAAGACCACGTATTCCTTGAACCGGTCGAACGTGGCGTCCAGCCAGGCGCCGAGGACGCCGAACTTGCGGGCGTACCGGGCTACCTGGCCGTCGACGCAGTCGAAGACGAACGCGAAGTAGATCAGCACCCCGCCCAGCACCATCCACGGCCGGTCGCCCGTCGCGAAGCAGGCGGCCGCGGCCACGCCCAGCGCGATCGAGATCAGCGTGACCTGGTTGGGCGTCAGCCCCCGCCGGGCCGCCCAGCGGGCGATGAAGCGGGAGTAGGTGGAGACGAAGTAGGTGGTGAAGAAGCCGTCGGCGCCCTTGACCGCGTTGTTGAGCCGGGCGCGGTCCTCGTCCATGGCGGCCATCTCGGGGCCGGCCTCGTTGACCTCCTCCTGGGTGGTGACCCGGCGGTAGAAGAGGTCGCGGCGGCCCCTGATGCCGACCGACACGCCGTTGCGCACCAGGCCGAACACGACGAGCTGCACCAGGTCGTCGTCGGGGCCGAAGGTGTGGGCCATGGCGGCGAGCTCGCGGCAGGTCTCCGCGAGCACCGGCGCGTTGCGCGCGCTGACGTGCAGCGGGCCGAGCAGCGCGCCGTTGGGGCGGGTCACGGCGTGGGTCGCGGTGCCGACCGAGACCACCCGTGACTTGCCGATGCGGGCGCGCACCGGCAGCCCTTCCAGCCGGTTGAGGCCGATCTCGGGATCGGCCTCGTCGATGGGGACGAGCTCGGACTCGGCCTCGGCGGGGTCCTCCGGAGCCTCCTCGTCCGTGCTGCCCGCTCGCGGCTCCTTGGCGACGAGCGCCAGCGCACCGCGCTTGGTCTTGGTGATCTGGTAGATCAGCTCGTCGTGGGTGACCGAGTTCTCGGGGATGATGAGCAGGCTCTCCGTCGCCGACTCGGCGACCTCCGCCAGCGCGCGCAGGGCGGCGGCCACGTCGCCGGCGGCGATGGTGGCGGGCCTCGGGTCGTAAGAAGCCAACTGGCCGCGCAGCCGCTCGGCCACGGTGGGATTGCCGGGCAGCGCGGCCAGCCTCAGGCCGGTCGGAGAGGTGTCGGGGCCGGGCGAGGCGCCCAGCAGGACCACGCGGGTCATGACTCCCTTTCGAGGCGGTAGCGGGGGGTTGAACAACGGGTAATGCGGGGACAGGCGTCAAAGTCTAGTGAGAGTCACGCAAAGTCGCGTCATCCGAGCATGCCCGTAACGCCGGACTCCTCGGCACACAAGGCGGCCGTAAGATGTCGGAGTGAGTCTCTATCGTGACGAAGGCGTGGTTCTGCGTACGCAGAAGCTCGGCGAGGCCGACCGCATCGTCACGGTCCTGGCCAAGCGCACCGGCAAGATCCGCGCCGTCGCCAAGGGCGTGCGCAGGACCACCTCGCGCTTCGGGGCCAGGCTGGAGCCGTTCACCCACGTCGACCTGCAGCTCCACACCGGCCGCACGCTCGACGTCGTCACCCAGGCCGAGACGCTCCGGCCCTACGGCGAGGCGCTGGCCGCCGACTATCCGCGCTACACCGCGGGCAGCGCCATGCTGGAGACCGCCGACCGGCTGACGCACGGGGAGAAGGAGCCGGCGCTGCGGCAGTTCCTGCTGCTCGTGGGCGGGCTCCGCACGCTCGCCGAGCGCACCCACGAGCCCCGGCTGGTGCTCGACGCCTACTTCCTGCGCTCGCTGGCGGTCGCCGGCTACGCGCCCGCCCTGGAGGCGTGCGCCCGCTGTCAGACCCCGGCGATCAGGGCGTTCGCCATCGTCGCGGGTGGCGTGGTGTGCGGGTCGTGCCGCCCGCCCGGGGCGGCGGTCCCCGCCGGGGAGACGATCGGGCTCATGGCGGCGCTGCTGCGCGGCGACTGGGTCACCGCCGACGCCTCCGACTCGCGCCACCGCAACGAATGCAGCGGGCTGGTCGCCGCATACCTGCAATGGCACCTCGAACACGGAATACGCTCTCTCCGACACGTCGAAAGGGAGCCAGTGTGAACGTCCGTCCTCCGACCCCTCATCCGTCCGGCGCCACGCCGCCGCCGATCCCGCGAGAGCTGGTGCCCCGGCACGTGGCCATCGTCATGGACGGCAACGGCCGCTGGGCCAAGGCACGCGGCCTGCCGCGCACCGAGGGGCACAAGGCGGGCGAGTCCTCCCTGTTCGACGTCATCGAGGGCGCGCTTGAGCTGGGCATCCCCTACCTCAGCGCCTACGCCTTCTCCACGGAGAACTGGAAGCGCTCGCCCGACGAGGTCCGCTTCCTCATGGGCTTCAACCGCGACGTGATCAGGCGGCGGCGCGACGAGCTCAACGCCATGGGCGTGCGCGTGCGCTGGGCGGGCCGGCCCGGCCGGCTCTGGAAGAGCGTGATCTCCGAGCTGCAGACCGCCGAGGAGATGACGGTCGGCAACCGCAAGCTCACATTGCAGTTCTGCGTCAATTACGGCGGGCAGGCCGAGATCGTCGAGGCGGCGCTCAAACTCGCCCAGGACATCGCGGCCGGCCGCGTCAAGCCCGGCAAGGTGGACGAGAAGGTCTTCGCCCGTTACCTCGACGAGCCGGAGATCCCCGAGGTCGACCTGTTCGTGCGCTCGTCGGGGGAGCAGCGCTTCTCGAACTTCCTGCTGTGGCAGTCGGCCTACGCCGAGATGGTCTTCCTCGACCGGCTCTGGCCCGACTTCGACCGGCGCGACCTGTGGGAGGCGTGCGAGATCTACGCCAAGCGCGACCGCCGCTACGGCGGCGCCCTCCCCAACAAGGTCTGACCGCCGCGTACGGCCCCGGCGTGGTGGCGCGGGGCCGTCCGCGATCAGTCCGAGGAGCGGGGCCTGAAGGACAGCAGGTCGCCGGGCTGACAGCCGAGCACCTCGCAGATCTTGCTCAGCGTCGAGAACCGGATCGCCTTGGCGCGGTTGTTCTTGAGAATCGACAGGTTCACGTTGGTGATGCCGACCTTGTCGGCCAGCTCGACCACCGTCATGCCGCGCTCTTCGAGCAGCCGGTCCAGATGCACCTCGATGGCGTGCTCGGGGTTCTCCGCGGGTGACATCAAACGGTTCCTTCGAGTTCCTCGCGCAGGTGCGCGCCGACGCGGACGACCTTGGACATCACGACGAGCCCGAGCCCGGCGATCAGGTACGCCCAGGGGAAGCTCCAGCCGCGCAGAGCCATCGACCCCACCTCCCTGACGGTCCCGGCCACCATCGACACGGCCAGGCCGGTCTCCACAATTGTGGTGTAAAGCGACGCCGCGAGCGTGCCGGCGATGAGGAACACGCCGAGGAAGCGCAGCTTGCGGACGATCGTCTCATCGAAACCGCTGTCCCGCCGGGCGTCCGCGATCAGCCGGTCGAGGAGGAAGAGGGCGACGAGCACGACGAGCGGGGTGGCGAACCGCGAGGTCTGGTAGAGCGACTGCGTGCCGAGGCCGGCGTCGTCCTTGCAGAGCTGGGGCAGTCCGTGGGCGAAGTCGACTCCCTTCTCCACGGGATAGGGGTTGTCGTCGGCGCCGCTGCTCTCCGCCACTGCCTTGCTGCGTCGGGGGTCTTCGGTGACATTTCCCTCCACGTCGAGGATGCTCGGTGACGCCACGCACACCGAGCTCCGGTCGCCGAGGGATCCGGTGGCGTTCTCTCCGCCGGTCAGGGCGGCACGCCCGATCTCGTAGACCAGGGTGGCGGCGAACAGCGCCAGGAGGAGGCGGACGACGATCGCCGTCCACTTCAGGGAGGCGGATGTGTCGAGGGACACGGCACAGCTCCATATCGTTGCTCGATATTATTGTTTCTCGATAGTATCGAAGAACGATAAGGAGTCAAGCGCGGTCGCCCGGGTTCCTGAGATGAAGGGCGAGGCGGGTGCGGTCAGGGGTGCCGTGACTCGGCCATCAGGCGTCCGGCGACGGGCGGGGCGAGCACCGTCTCGCCGCGGCCCGCCCGGTGCATGAGCTCGACGCCATCCATCCTGGGCATTCTCGCGTCCACCAGCGCCACGTCCGGACGGCACTCCCCGGCCACGCGCAGCGCCTCCTCCCCGTCGGCGGCGACCGCCGGCACCATCCGCCCGCCGCCCCAACGGCGGCGAGCCGACGTGACTTGTGTCCCGGATCGTCGTGCCCGACCGTTGAGGCATGAGAATCTTGACCGTCTTTGTCGCCATCCTGCTGTCGGCCGTCCTGGGCGGTTGCGGTGAGGAGCGGATGCGAGGAGCGGGGCCGTCGGCGTCGCCATCGGCGTTACGTCCTTGTCCGGAGATCGCTGAGCCGCCGATGCCGAGCCCTTGTGTGACGATGCCCTCCTGGGAGCAGAAGCACGCCGGCAACAGGGCGTACCGCCAGCGCGCCGCGCTTCCTCCGGAGGTGGCTGCGGAGGCCGAGCCGGTGGCCGAGGCTCTGCGGGACAGATTCGCCGGCCTGCGCGAGCGGAAACTGCACGGCGAGGCCCACGTCGCGAAGGCGGTCCGGGCGGTCGCTCCACCGGGGACGAACGTCATCATCAGGGCGGGAGGCGCTCGCTCCGCCGTGGTGTTCGCCATCGAACTGCGGGGAGGATGCCTGACCGGCTTCTACGACGAGCGTGAGTCGGAGGTGGAGGTGGGCGGCTACATCAACGACGGCGGCTGCCTGACGGCTCCCGGTCACTGACCCTGCGCTTCAGAAGTGGGTCAGGCGCGGCGGCGGGCGCGGTAGGCGGCGACGTGCATGCGGTTGCCGCACGTACGGCTGTCGCAGTAGACACGCGACCGGTTGCGTGACTCGTCCACGAAGACGTGGTCGCAGTCGGGGGCCGAGCAGGTGCGCAGGCGTTCGCCCTCGCCCTCCACCAGCAGCAGCGCCAGCGCCACCCCGCAGTCGGCGGCCAGGTGCTCGGCCAGGCTGGAGTCGGCGGCGAAGTAGTGGACGTGCAGGGGGTGGCCGTCGTGCTCGGTCAGGCGCGGCGTGATGCGGGTCGAGGAGAGCAGGGAGTTGAGCGTGTGGACCGCGGTCGGCTGGTCGGGCGCGGTGAAGACGCGGTGGAAGGCCTCCCGGACCGCGCGGACCTGGGCGAGGTCGCGGGCCGTCAGCTTGCCGATGCCGCTCACCTCGCGGGACTCCACGAACGCCTGGAGCTCGGCCAGGCCGGGCAGCCCCTCGTCGCCGCCCGTGGCCGGTGAGGTGTTGACCAGTTCGACGACAGTGGCCAGAGAATGCACCATGTCATGGCCAAACGGCATGTTGACTCCTGTCCGCGCCGGATCCTAGCGTGGTCGAACTGTATCTCTTACTGCGGCCACGGGGGTTTTCATGGGGGCACACCGTCGTATCGTGATCATCGCGATCGTCGGCGCGCTCGTCATCTCCACCTCCGCGCCGCTGGTCCGGCTGGCCGAGGTGTCGCCGGCGACGTCGGCGTTGTTCCGCTGCGCGTACGCGATCCCGCCCATGCTGGCGCTGGCCTGGCTGGAGCGGCGCAGACACGGCCCGCTGCCGCGCCGGGCGGTGCTGCTCGCCTGGGCGGCGGGCCTGACGTTCGCGTTCGACCTGCTGTTCTGGCACCACGCCATCGCGTACGTCGGCGCGGGACTCGCGACCGTGCTGGGCAACCTGCAGGTGTTCCTGGTGGCGTTCGCGGCCTGGGCGGTGTTCGGGGAGCGGCCGTCGAGGCGGCTCATGGTGGCGACGCCGGTGGTGTTCGGCGGCGTGGTGCTGATCTCCGGGGTGTTCGACAGCGCGGCGTACGGCGACGACCCCGTCATGGGGGTGCTCGCCGGGGTGGCCACATCGGTGTCGTACGCGGCGTTCCTGCTGCTCATGAAGGGCGGCTCGGACCGCGCGGCCGGGCCGCTCGCGCACGCCACCGTCGTGGCCACGGTGGCGATCGCCGCGCTCAGCCCCGCCTTCGGCGGCGCGGACCTCGCCCCGAGCTGGCCCGCGCACGGCTGGCTGCTGCTGCTCGCGCTCGGGCCGCAGGTGCTGGGGTGGTCGCTCATCACGTTCACGCTGCCACGGCAACCGGCCGCGCTCACCGCGCTGCTCCTGCTCGTGCAGCCCCTGACGACCGTGGCGCTGTCGGCGGTGGCGCTCGGCGAGCGGCCCTCGCCCTGGCAGCTCGCCGGATGCGCGGTGATCGTGCTCGGCGTGCTGTGGGGCTCGCGCCGCGGCGCTCAGCCGGCGGGCGGCGCTGACGGCGAACAGGACGCGCAGGTGCCGAACACCTCCACCGTGTGAGTGATCTCGGTGAAGCCGTGCTCGCTGCCCACGGCCTCGGCCCAGCGCTCGACCGCGGGACCGGCCACCTCGACCGTGCGCCCGCACTTGCGGCAGACGAGGTGGTGGTGATGGACCTCGCTGGCGCAGGCCCGGTAGACGGACTCGCCGTCGTCGGTGCGCAGCACGTCGACCTGACCGTTGTCGGCCAGCGCCTGCAGCGCACGGTAGACGGTGGTCAGGCCGATCTTGGCGCCGTGCAGGCGCATCTCCGCGTAGACGTCCTGCGCGCTGCGGAACCCCTCGCTCTGACGAAGGGTGTCGTGCACGGCGTCGCGTCTCGTCGTCATGCGACCTCCTCGACGCGCATTGTTGGACCCACTCTGGACTCCTCGTCGCTCCGGCCTCGGCGTACGAATTTACCGACAGCGAGGGCCAGGACGAAGCCGGCGAGAGCGATGAGCACGATCGAGGCGCCCGGCGGCACCTTCGGGGACACGGTGGAGGCGAGCAGTCCGCCCACCGAGGCCAGCACCCCGAACACCATCGCCGTCGCCATCGTGGCGCGGAAACCGCGCGTGAGCTGCTGACTCGTCGCCACCGGGATCACCATCAGCGCGCTGACCAGCAGCAGCCCGACCACCCGCATGGCGATGACGACGGTCAGCGCGGCCGTGACCGCGATCAGCAGGCTGAGGAAGCGCACCGGCAGGCCGCTCGCGCGGGCCATCTCCTCGTCCTGGCAGAGCACGAACAGCTCCCTGCCGAAGATCACGACCACGCCGATCACGGCCACGGCCAGCGCGGCGATGACCCAGATGTCGGCCGGGGTGACGCTCGCGATGGCGCCGAACAGGTAGGAGTTGAGCTTGGCGTTGCTGCCGCCGGGCGCGACGGCCATGAGCATGACGCCGCCCGCGATGCCGCCGTAGAACAGCAGCGCCAGCGCCACGTCGCCGCTGGTGCGTCCGCGCGCGCGTACGAGCTCGATGGCCACCGCACCGACGACGGAGACGAGCACGGCGGTCAGCACCGGCGCCGTGCCGGTCAGGAAGCCGAGCGCCACGCCGGTCAGCGCCACGTGCCCGATGCCGTCGCCGAGCAGCGCGAGCCGCCGCTGCACGATGAACGTGCCGACGGCGGGCGCGCACAGCCCCACCAGCAGCGCCGCGACGAGCGCGAGCTGGAAGAGCTGCTCGCCCAGCAGTTCGAAGATCACCTTGGTTCCCCCTGCCACCCGGTCAGCGGCCCGGCCACCGGCTCGGCGGCGTGCGGATGCTGGTGCTCGTGCCCCGGCCGCGCGCACTCGCCCTCGGGACGCGGCGGCGGCCCGTCGTGCGCGATGCGGCCGCCGCCGATGACGACGCCGCGCGTGATGACCGGCTCCAGCGGGCCCAGCTCGTGCGCGACCAGCACCACGGTCTTGCCGCCGAGCACCAGCCCGGCCAGCGTGTCGGCGAGCAGGTGCTGGGTCCCGGCGTCGACGCCCGCGGTGGGCTCGTCCATCACGTACGTGTCCGGCTCGCCCGCCAGCGCGCGGGCGATGAGCACCCGCTGCTGCTGGCCGCCCGACAGCGACTGGACGGGGTCGCCCGCGCGGTCGGTCAGGCGGACGGCCTCCAGCGCCGCGGCCACCGCCGCCCGGTCGGCCGCGCTGGTGCGGCGCAGGCGGCGCTGGCGGGCGATGCGGCCCGAGGCGACGACCTCGCGCACGGTGGCGGGCACGCCGCCGCCGACCTGGAGGCGCTGCGGGACGTAGCCGATGCGCCACCAGTCGCGGAAGCGCGAAGGTGGCCGGCCGTAGATCAGCGTGCTGCCGCCCGAGAGCGGCGTGAGCCCGAGCAGGGCGCGTACCAGCGTCGACTTGCCCGAGCCGTTGGCCCCCAGGAGTGCGACGACCTCGCCTGTGTGAACGGTCAGGTCGATCCCCCGGAGGATCGGCTTGCCGTCGTAGGCGACCCGGCCGCCGGTCATCGCGAAGGCCGTCTCGCTCATGCCGTACACCCCAGTGCTGTTTGAAGAGTCTTGAGGTTATCGCGCATGGCGGAGACGTAGTCACCGGAGGGCTTGCTCTCCAGCGGGTCGAGCACGGCGGTCTTCGCGCCGACCTCGTTCGCGAGCACCTCGGCCACCTTCGGGCTCACCAGGGCCTCGGTGAAGATCGTGGTCACGCCCTCGGCCCTGGCGAGCTTGGCCACCTCCGACAGGCGCGCGGGGGACGGCTCGGTCTCGGGGTCGAGGGTGATGCCCACCTGCTTCAGCTTGTAGCGGTCGGCCAGATAGCCGAACGCCTCGTGCGCCGTCACCATCGTCCTGGACCGGCAGGTGGTCAGGCCCTTGGTGAACTCCTGGTCGAGCGTGGTCAGGGTGGCGGCCGTCTTCGCGGCGCGATCCCGGTACGCCTGGGCGTGCGCGGCGTCGGCGGCGGCCAGGCGCTCGCCGAGCTTGCCGGCGACGGTGGCCATGCGGGACGGGTCGAGCCAGAGGTGCGGGTCGTAGCCCACCTCGTCGTGGCCGTGCTCCTCCTCGCCCTCGTGCTCGTGCTCGTGGCCCTCGCCGGCGGGGATCGTGGTGACGGCGGTGGCGGCGTCGAAGCTCTTCTCCTGGTCGACCGCGTCGTCCACGGCCGGCTGGACGCCCTTGACGTAGACGGTGAGCGCGGCGTTCTGGAGGTCGGTGACCTGCTGGATGCCCAGCTCCAGGTCGTGCGGCTCGACGCCGGGGGCGGTGAGGCCGGTCACCTGGACGTCGGATCCCCCGACCTGCTCGGTCAGCCATTGCAACGGATAGAAGGCGGCGACCACCTCGGGCTTGCCGTCGGAGGTCGCGCCGACCTCGGACACACCGGAACCGCCGCCGCAGGCCGTGGCGCTGAGCAGGGCGCCGGCGGTCAACAGACCGAGCGCACCCAGCCGGGAAAATCCTGACATCATGGGAGTCAGTATGCGCCAAAATGAAAACGGTTGTCAAAATCTGTCCCCCGGACGCAGCTACGAAGGCGCGTAGAGGATTGGGGAGCGCCGCGCGCACGGGATCGGTGGCGCTGCGCGCAGGGGATTGAGGGGCGCTGCGCGTATGGGATTGGGGCGCTGCGCGTAGGGGGATTGGGGGCGCCGCGCGCACGGGATTGGTGGCGCTGCGCGCAGAGGATTGAGGGGCGCTGCGCGTACGGGATTGGTGGCGCTGCGCGCCAGGGGTTTGCGAGGGAGCGCCGTCGCCTGGACTGAGGAGCGCAGGGAGCGAAGCGACCGTAGCGACGAGGGAAGGCGACGGATCTGAGCGACCGAGCCCGCCTGCGCGAAGCGCAGGCAATCAGACGCGCCCTTCACCCGTGTAGACGTTCATCGAGTTCCCGCGCAGGAACCCGATCAGCGTCAGCCCCTCCTCGGCGGCGAGTTCGACGGC
This sequence comes from Nonomuraea bangladeshensis, assembly GCF_039529455.1. Taxonomy (NCBI): domain Bacteria; kingdom Bacillati; phylum Actinomycetota; class Actinomycetes; order Streptosporangiales; family Streptosporangiaceae; genus Nonomuraea; species Nonomuraea bangladeshensis. The sequence continues at coordinate 504,929 of NZ_BAAAMV010000001.1, read as the reverse complement.
CAGCGACGACGGCGCCGAGACGGCGGCGAGCACCGGCACCCCGCCCATCACCGCCTTCTGCACCAGCTCGAACGACGCCCGCCCGGACACCATGAGCACGCAGCCGCGCAGCGGCAGCCGTCCTTCGCGCAGCGCCCAGCCGAGGAGCTTGTCGACCGCGTTGTGCCGGCCGACGTCCTCGCGCACGCACAGGGGCTCGCCGTCGGCGGTGAACAGGCCGGCGGCGTGCAGGCCGCCGGTCCGGTCGAAGACGCGCTGGGCGGCCCGCAGCCGGTCGGGCAGGCTCGTCACCGTGGCGGGCCGCAGCGTGACGGGGTCGTCGGCGGCGCTCCAGCGGGCGACGGTGCGCACCGCCTCCAGTGACGCCTTGCCGCACACGCCGCAGGAGGAGGTGGTGTAGAAGTTGCGCGGCTCGGGCGCGGGCACGCCGGGGGCGAGCCGTACGTCGAGCACGTTGTAGGTGTTGCCGCCGTCCACGGTGGCGCCCGCGCAGTAGCGGATGGTGGCGATCTCGCCGGGCGCGCCGACGGCCCCCTCGCTGACGAGGAAGCCGGCGGCGAGGTCGAAGTCGTCGCCGGGCGTGCGCATGGTGACGGTCAGCGGGGTGCCGTCGAGCCGGATCTCCAGCGGCTCCTCGGCGGCGAGCGAGTCGACGGCCGGCAGCCGGGCCCGGTCCTTGACGCGGACGATCCGCCGCTTGACGGTGACCCTAGACATGAGCGGGGACCCTAGACATAGCCGTACCCGAAGCGGCCCTTCACGCAGAGGTTGCCCTTCGTGACGGGGTTGTCGTGCGGCGACGTCACCTTGACGATCTTGTTGTCCTGGACGTGCAGGGTGAGGTTGCAGCCGACGCCGCAGTAGCTGCAGACGGTGGTGGTCTCGCTCTGCCGCGTCTCGTCCCAGGTGCCCTCGGCCCGCATGTCGAACTCGGTCTTGAACGACAGCGCGCCCGTCGGGCAGACCTCGACGCAGTTGCCGCAGTAGACGCAGGCCGAGTCGGTGAGCGGGGCGTCGAACTCGGTGGCGATCGTCGCGTCGAAGCCCCGGCCGGCGACGCCGATGGCGAAGGTGTTCTGCCACTGCTCGCCGCAGGCGTCCACGCACTTGTAGCAGAGGATGCACTTGCTGTAGTCGCGGACGTAGAGGTCGTTGTCCACCTTGGCGGGCTGCTCGACGGTGGCCGCGTCCGCGCCGAACCTGGCGGGGTCGGCGCCGTACTCGGCGTTCCACTCGGCGGCGCGCGGCGTCGTGGACATGTCCACGGAGGAGCCGAGCAGCTCCAGCACCACCTTGCGGCTGTGCCGGGCGCGCTCGGTCCCGGTGCCGACCTTCATGCCCGGCTCGGCCTTGCGCGAGCAGGCGGGGGCGAGGGTACGGGCGCCCTCGACCTCCACCACGCACACCCGGCAGGCGTTCTTCGGGGTGAGGGTGTCGCCGTGGCAGAGGGTGGGCACGTCCTTGCCCGCCGCCCGGCAGGCGTCGAGGATGGTGGCGCCCTCCGGCACGCGTACGGTCTCGTCGTCGATCTGTACGTCGATGAGCCGCCGGGGCGGCTGCAGCGGGATCATTCGAAAACTCCCAGGCGGTCGATGGCCGATTCGACGGCGTTCCACGCGGTCTGCCCGAGGCCGCAGATCGAGGCGTCGCGCATGGTCCGCCCCACGTCGCGCAGCAGCACCAGGTCGTCGTGCGAGACCCGCCGCGACAGCCGGTGCAGGGCCTCCTCCTGGCGTACGGTGCCCACCCGGCAGGGCACGCACTGGCCGCAGGACTCGTCGCGGAAGAACTCGGCGATCCGGAGGAGCAGCTGTTTGAGGTCCACGGTGTCGTCGATGACGAGGACCACGCCGGAGCCGAGCGTGGCGCCCGCGTTCCTGGTGCCCTCGAAGGTGAGCGGGATGTCCAGGTCCGTGACGAACGCCCCGGCGGCCCCGCCGAGCAGCACCGCGCGGGTGGTGCCGGTGGTCCCGGCCAGCTCCAGCAGCTCGCGCAGGGTCGCGCCGAACGTCAGCTCGTACACGCCGGGCCGTTCCACCGCGCCGGAGACGCAGAACAGCTTGGGCTCGGCCGCCGCGTACGCCCGCGCCCCGCGCTCCAGGATCGGCAGCACGTTGACCAGCGTCTCGACGTTGTTGACCACGGTCGGCTTGCCGAACAGGCCCTTCTCCACGGGGAACGGCGGCTTGCTGCGCGGCTCGCCGCGGTGCCCCTCGATGGAGTTGAAGATCGCGGTCTCCTCGCCGCAGATGTACGCGCCGGCGCCCCGGCGCAGCTCGATGTCGAAGGAGAAGCCCTTGCCGAGGATGTCGGGGCCGAGCAGGCCGCGGGCGCGGGCGGTGGCGATGGCGTGCGCCAGGCGGGCGGCCGCCCTCGGGTACTCGCCCCTGACGTAGAGGTAGCCCCGGGCGCAGCCGGTCGCCCACGCCGCCACGGTCATGGCCTCGACCAGCGCGTACGGGTCGTTCTCCATGACCACCCGGTCCTTGAACGTGCCCGGCTCGCTCTCGTCGGCGTTGCAGACCAGGTAGTGGGGGTGGTCGGGCTGGCGGGCGGCGGCGTCCCACTTGCGGCCGGTCGGGAAGGCCGCGCCGCCCCTGCCGACCAGGCCCGACTCCAGCACCTCGCGGATCACCCCGGCGGGGCCGAGCTCGAAGGCGCGGCGGAGCGCGGTGTAGCCGCCGGTGGCGCGGTAGTCGTCGAGGCTCGCGGGGTCGGCCAGGCCGGCCCGCCGCAGCAGGATGAGGCCGTCCTGGCCGGCCTGCGGCACGGCGGCCACGGCGGGGGTGTCGCCGGCCACGTCGAGGCGCGGCCCGCTGCCGTTGGGGCTGGGGGAGCCCGGAACCGCGTCGGCGGGGGTCCTCGCCATGGCGTCGGCGTCGGCCGGGGCGTACACCTCGGCGCGCGGCGTGGTCCCCGCCTCCAGGGCGAGCGCGGCCGGGGCCCGTTCGCACAGGCCGAGGCAGGGGCTCTCCTGCCAGGTCTCGCCGGGCGGGCCGAGCCGCTCCTCGACCTGCTCGCGCAGCCGCCGGCCGCCCTTCGCCTGGCAGGCCAGGTCGGTGCACACGTGCAGCACCCGCGCCGGGCGCGGCCGCAGCGAGAACAGCGAGTAGAACGTCGCCACCCCGTACGCCTCCGCGGGCGGCACGGTGAGCCGCCGGCAGACGTAGTCGAGCGCGCCCTCGCTGATCCAGCCCACCCGGTCGTTGACCGCGTGCAGGGCGGGCAGCAGCAGGTCGCGCCGAGGCTCGGCGCGGGCGGCGAAGCGCAGGTCGGCCGCGGACCTGGCGCCGCCCTCCCAGCCGGTGGCGGGCGGGCCGAGCACGGCGTCGACGGCCGCGCGCTCCTCGTCGGACGGTTCTGCGTCGCGGAATCGGATGTCCATGCCTCACCCGGCCTTGACGAGCTTCTCGACGCGGACCGCGGCCGCCTTGAACTCGGCCGTGCCCGCGATCGGGCAGGTGGCCTCGATGGTCAGCGAGTTGACGTCCACGTCGTCGGGGAAGTGGAAGGTCATGAACACCAGGCCGGGCCGCAGCGCCGGGTCGATGAAGACGGGCGCGACGACCGAGCCGCGCCGCGAGGTGATCCGTACGTCCTCGCCGGCCGCGACGCCGAGCCGTTCGGCGTCCTCGGGGCACAGCTCGACGGTCTCGCCCCGGCGCAGCGGCGAGGCGAACCCGGACGACTGCACGCCGGTGTTGTAGGAGTCGAGGCGGCGGCCGGTGGTCAGCCGCAGCGGATACTCCTCGTCCAGCAGGTCCACCGGCGGCGAGTGCTCCAGCACCGCGAACGGCGCCGGCGCGCCGCGCCGCTCCGGGTCGCTCTCCCAGAGCCGCCCGTGCAGGTACGGCGGCTCCAGCGCGTCCTCCGACGGGCACGGCCACTGGATGCCCTGCAGCTCGGTCAGCCGCTGGTAGCTCATGCCGCGGTGCTGCGGCGACAGGGAGCGCAGCTCGTCCCAGACCTCCTCGGCGCCGTCGTAGGCCCAGTCGTGGCCGAGCCGGCGGGCCAGCTCGCAGAGGATCCAGATGTCGTCGCGGGCCTCGCCCGGCGGTTCGAGCGCCTTGCGGACCCGTTGCACCCGCCGCTCGCTGTTGGTGAACGTCCCCTCGGCCTCGCACCAGGCGGCGCTGGCCGGCAGCACGACGTCGGCCATCTGGGCGGTCTTGGTGAGGAAGATGTCCTGGACCACCAGGTGGTCGAGCATGGCCAGGCGCTTGGCGCAGGCGAGGGAGTCGGCCTCGGACTGCACGGGGTTCTCCCCGATGAGGTAGCAGGTGGTGACCTCGCCCTCGGCCATGGCCTCCAGCATCTGGGTGAGGTTGAGCCCGTAGCGGGGCTGGATGGGAGCGCCCCACGCGCTCTCGAAGCGGGCCCGCAGGTCCGGGTCGAGGATGTCCTGGAAGCCGGGCAGCCGGTTGGGGATCGCGCCCATGTCGCCGCCGCCCTGCACGTTGTTCTGGCCGCGCAGCGGCGACAGGCCGGAGCCGTAGCGGCCGACGTGGCCGGTCAGCAGGGCCAGGTTGATGAGGGCCCGGACGTTGTCGGTGGCGTTGTGGTGCTCGGTGATGCCGAGCGTCCAGCAGAGCTGGGCGCGGTCGGCGCGGGCGTACGCGTGCGCCAGCTCCCTGATCGCCGCGGCCGGCACGCCGGTGACCTGCTCGGCGGTCGTGAGCGTCCAGGGCTCGACGCACTCCTTGAACTCGGCGAAGCCCACGGTGGCCCGCTCGATGAACGCCTCGTTGTGCAGCCCGGCGTGGATGATCTCGCGGGCGACGGCGTGGGCGAGCGGGATGTCGGTGCCCACGTTGAGCCCGAGCCACAGGTCGGCCCACTGGGCCGTGCCGGTGCGGCGCGGGTCCACGGCGAACATCCTGGCGCCGTTCCTGATGCCCTTCAGCACGTGCTGGAAGAAGATCGGATGGGCGTTGCGGGCCGCCGACCCCCACATGACGATCACGTCGGTGTCCTCGACCTCCTGGTAGGAGGAGGTGCCGCCGCCGCTGCCGAACACGGCGGAGAGCCCCGCCACGCTGGGGGCGTGGCAGGTGCGGTTGCAGGAGTCCACGTTGTTGGTGCCGATGACCACGCGGCTGAACTTCTGCCCGACGTAGTTCATCTCGTTGGTGGAGCGGGCGCACGACAACATCGCGAAGCAGTCGGGGCCGTGCTCGGCGACGTTGCGGCGGAAGCCCTCGGCCGCGCGGTCCAGCGCTTCCTCCCAGGTCGCCTCGCGCAGCACGCCGTTCTCGCGCACCAGTGGACGGGTCAGGCGGTCATAGCTCATGATCCCTCCATTCTGTATACAGGCTACGGTATTCGGAGCTACACCGCGCGGACAAGGTTCGCGTTCAGCAGGTCGCTCACGGCGTGGATCGCCCGCAGCGTCGGGACGTCCGCGCCGGTCAGGTCGGCCAGCTCGACCACGGCCGCGAGGAGCACGTCCAGCTCCAGCGGCTTGCCCTTCTCCAGGTCCTGGAGCGTGGAGGTCTTGTGCTCGCCGGCCTTCTCCGCGCCCCGCAGCCGGCGCTCGATGGAGACGCCGGGGTCGCAGCCGACCCGCCCCGCCACCTCCACCGTCTCCCGCATCATGGCCACGACCAGCTCGCGCGCCCCGTCGTGGCGGCAGATGCCGGCCATCGTGGCGCGGGCGAGCGCGCTGATCGGGTTGAAGGCGATGTTGCCCATGAGCTTGATCCACACGTCGCGGCGCAGGTCGCGCTCGACGGGGCACTTCAGCCCGCCCTCGACGGCGGCCTCGCTGAAGGTCCGGCACCGGTCGGTGAGCAGCCCGCTCGGCTCGCCGATGGAGAACCGGGTGCCCTCCAGGTGGCGGATGACGCCGGGGCTCTCGATCTCGGTGGCCGCGTACACGACGCAGCCGACGGCCCGGTGCAGGGGCAGCGCGGCCGTGACCGCGCCGCCGGGGTCGACGCTCTCGATGCGGTAGCCCTCGTAGGGGCCCTTGAGCCGGTGGAAGTACCACCACGGGATGCCGTTCTGCGCGGCGATGATGCTCGTGGACGCGTGCAGGAGCGGCGCGATCATGGGGCCCGCCGCGGCGTAGCTGTTCGCCTTGAGGCCCAGGAAGACGTGGTCCACCGGCCCGACCTCCGTGGGGTCGTCGGTGGCGTGGGGGTGGGCGGTGAAGTCGCCCCTGGGGGACAGCACCCGCACACCGGCGCGGCGGATGGCCTGGAGGTGCTCGCCGCGGGCGATCAGGTGCACCTCGGCTCCCGCCCGGTGGAGGGCGGCTCCCACGTACGCGCCGATGGCGCCGGCGCCAAGAACAGCGACCTTCATGCTGCGCGCTCCGTTCTCGCGTCCGATTTGCATTCGGTATACAGTATGGAAAAACGCGGGTCAAGGAGCTTGCGGATGACGGTTGTGCGGCATGATCCAGTGGTGGACGCGATGTCATGGGAGGCCGCGCGACGTGTCGCGGCCGGGAGCGTGAAGCCGCTCGGAGCCGTGCCGGTGCCGGCGGCCGAGGCGCTCGGATGCCGGCTGGCCGGGCCGCTGCGGGCCCTGGTGGCGGTGCCCGGCGTGGACGTCTCCGCGATGGACGGCTACGCCGTGGCCGGTGACGGGCCCTGGCGGCTCGTCGGGCGGGTGCTCGCGGGGGGCCGGGCCCATGCCGGCCCGCTGGCGGCGGGGGAGGCCGTGGAGATCGCCACCGGGGCGCCGGTGCCGGCGGGGGCGGTGGCGGTGGTGCCGTACGAGCGCGCCGTGGCGGGCGCCGGGACCGTGGACGGGATCGTGGACGGAGCCGTGGAGCCCGGCCGGCACATCCGGCGGCGCGGCGAGGACATCCCCGAGGGGGCCGTGGTGCTGGAGGCGGGCGCGCCGGTGACGCCGGTCGCGCTCGGGCTGGCCGCCGCGCTCGGGCACGACGACCTCCTCGTACGGCCCCGCCCCGGCGTCCTGGTGCTGATCACCGGGGACGAGGTGGTGCACAAGGGGCGGCCCGGCGCGGGCCGCGTCCGCGACGCCATCGGACCGTTCCTGCCCGGCCTGGTCGAGTGGGCGGGCGGCCGGGTCACCGACACCGTCCACCTCCCGGACGGCCCGTCCGCCCTCCACGCCGCCCTGTCCGGAAGGGGCGCGGACGTCGTGGTGGTGTGCGGCGCCTCGTCGAAGGGACCCGCCGACCATCTGCGCGGCGTGCTCAATGCCCTCGGCGCCGACGTGCTCGTGGACGGGGTCGCGGTCCGGCCGGGCCATCCGCAGGCGCTGGCGCGGCTGCCGCACGGCCCGCTCGTGGCCGGGCTGCCCGGCAACCCGTTCGCCGCCCTCGGCGCGGCGCTCACGCTGCTCGTCCCCGCCCTGCGCGGGCTGACCGGGACGCCCGTGACCCGCGAGACCGGCACGCTGGGCGGCGACGTGCGCGCGCACCCCCGCGACACCCGCCTCGTGCCGGTCCGCCGCACGCCGGAAGGCGTGGCTCCGGTGGGCCATGACCGGCCGGGATCCCTCTGGGGTGCCGCCCTGGCGGACGCCCTGGCGGTGGTCTCTCCGGGCTGGGACGGCGAACCGGTGGAGCTGATCGAGTTGCCCTGAGGGGCTGGACAGGCCGATCGGGAGAGAGTAACCATTGCCTTCATACGGTATGCAGTATGCGGAAGACAGCGCTCTCCGAAGGGTGGCAGGGAATGTCGGAAACGATCTCTGGCGGTCATCTCGTGGCCAAGGCGCTCAAGGCCGAGGGCGTGGACGTGATCTACACGCTCTGCGGCGGCCACATCATCGACATCTACGACGGCTGCGTCGATGAGGGCATCGAGGTCATCGACGTACGCCACGAGCAGGTCGCCGCACACGCCGCCGACGGGCACTCCCGCATCACCGGCCGGCCCGGCTGCGCGGTCGTCACCGCCGGCCCCGGCACGACCGACGCGGTGACCGGTGTGGCCAACGCCTTCAGGGCGGAGAGCCCGATGCTGCTCATCGGCGGCCAGGGCGCGCTGAGCCAGCACAAGATGGGCTCACTGCAGGACCTGCCGCACGTGGACATGATGGCCCCGATCACGAAGTTCGCCGCCACGGTGCCGAGCACCGAACGGGTGGCCGACCTCGTGTCGATGGCCTTCCGCGAGTGCTACCACGGCGCTCCGGGGCCGTCGTTCCTGGAGATCCCGCGTGACGTGCTGGACGCGAAGGTGCCCCTGGACAGGGCCCGCATCCCGAAGGCGGGCCACTACCGGGCCTCCACCCGCCAGCAGGGCGACCCGGAGGCCGTCGAGCGGCTGGCCGACCTGCTGGCCCACGCCGAGAAGCCGTGCATCCTGCTCGGCAGCCAGGTCTGGACCTGCCGGGCCACCGACGCGGCCATCGACTTCGTCCGGGCGCTCAACGTGCCGGCCTACATGAACGGCTCCGGCCGCGGCACCCTGCCGCCGGGCGACCCCCACCACTTCCAGCTCAGCCGCCGCTACGCCTTCACCGAGGCCGACCTCATCATCATCGTCGGCACCCCGTTCGACTTCCGGATGGGCTACGGCAAGCGGCTGTCCCCGTCGGCGACCGTCGTCCAGATCGACCTCGACTACCGCACGGTGGGCAAGAACCGCGACATCGACCTCGGCATCGTCGGCGACGCCGGTCTCGTGCTGTCGGCGGCGGCGCAGGCCGCGAGCGGGCGGATCGGCGACGCCGCGGCCAAGCGCAAGGCGTGGATGGACGAGCTGCGCGCGGTCGAGACCGCGGCCTACGAGAAGCGACTGCCCCGCCAGCACTCCGACGCCCGGCCGATCGACCCCTACCGGCTGGTCCACGAGATCAACGAGTTCCTCACCGAGGACACCATCTACATCGGCGACGGCGGCGACATCGTGACCTTCTCCGGCCAGGTCGTGCAGCCCAAGTCGCCCGGCCACTGGATGGACCCGGGCCCGCTCGGCACGCTCGGCGTCGGCATGGCCTTCGCGATGGCGGCCAAGAAGGCCCGGCCGGACAAGGAGGTGCTGTGCCTGTTCGGCGACGGCGCCTTCAGCCTCACCGGCTGGGACTTCGAGACGATGGTCCGCTTCGACCTGCCGTTCATCGGGATCGTCGGCAACAACTCCTCGATGAACCAGATCAGGTACGGCCAGGCCGCGAAGTACGGCGAGGACCGCGCCCGCGTCGGCAACACCCTCGGCGACATCCGTTACGGCGACTTCGCCAAGCTCCTCGGCGGCCACGGCGAGGAGGTACGCGACCCGGCCGAGATCCGCCCCGCGCTGGAGCGGGCGCGCGAGTCCGGCAAGCCCGCGCTCATCAACGTCTGGGTCGATCCGGAGGTCTACGCCCCCGGAACCATGAACCAGACCATGTACAAGTGACGGCGCACAAGTGACGGCGCACCCGCGAAGGGCGGTCAGACGATGAAGGCTCTCGAAGGCGTCCGCATCCTCGACATGACGCACGTCCAGTCCGGCCCGTCGTGCACCCAGCTGCTCGCCTGGCTCGGCGCGGACGTGGTCAAGCTGGAGGCCCCCACCGGCGACATCACCCGGCAGCAGCTGCGCGACGTGCCCGGCGTCGACAGCCTCTACTTCACGATGCTCAACTGCAACAAGCGCAGCATCACGCTCAACATGAAGAGCGAGCGCGGCAAGCAGCTCTTCACCGAGCTGGTGAAGGACGCCGACGTCCTGGTGGAGAACTTCGGGCCGGGCGCGGTGGACCGCATGGGCTTCCCGTGGGAGCGGCTCCAGGAGCTCAACCCGCGCCTGATCTACGCCTCGATCAAGGGCTTCGGCGCCGGCCGGTACGCGAAGTTCAAGGCGTACGAGGTGATCGCCCAGGCGATGGGCGGCTCGATGAGCACCACCGGCTTCGAGGACGGCCCGCCACTCGCGACCGGCGCCCAGATCGGCGACTCGGGCACCGGCATCCACGCGGTGTCCGGCATCCTGGCCGCCCTCTACCAGCGCGAGCGGACCGGGCGCGGGCAGCGCGTGCAGGTGGCCATGCAGCACGCCGTGCTGAACCTGTGCCGCGTCAAGCTCCGCGACCAGCAGCGCCTCGCGCACGGCCCGCTGCGTGAGTACCCCAACAGGACGTTCGGCGACGAGGTGCCGCGCTCGGGCAACGCGAGCGGCGGCGGCCAGCCGGGCTGGGCGGTGCGCTGCGCGCCCGGCGGCCCGAACGACTACATCTACGTCATCGTCCAGCCGGTGGGCTGGCAGCCGCTCTCGGGCATCATCGGCCGGCCCGAGCTGGCCGACGACCCCGAGTGGGCGACGCCGGAGGCCCGCCTGTCCAAGCTGGACAAGATGTTCCAGCTCATCGAGGAGTGGACGATCCGCCACGACAAGTGGACGGTCCTGGACCGGCTCAACGCCGCGAACATCCCGTGCGGGCCGATCCTGTCCACCCGGGAGCTGGTGGAGGACGAGAGCCTGCGCGAGGAGGGCATCGTCGTCACGGTCCCGCACCCCGAGCGCGGCGACTTCGTCACCGTCGCCAGCCCGTTGCAGCTGTCCGACTCGCCGGTGGAGGTCCGCACCCCGCCTCTGCTCGGCGAGCACAACGAGGAGATCTACGGCCGGCTCGGCGTCGGCACCGAGGAGCTGGCCGAGCTCAAGGCGAACGGAGTCATCTGAATGGATCCCAGGCACGTCATCGAGCGGGCCCGCGCCGAGGGGCGCGCCGCGCTGACCGCTCCCGAGGGCCGGCTGCTGTGCGAGGCGTACGGCATCGCCACCCCCGGCGAGGGGCTGGCCGGCTCGGCGGAGGAGGCGGCGGAGCTCGCGGGGAAGATCGGGCTCCCGGTCGTCCTGAAGATCGTCTCACCGGACATCCTGCACAAGACGGACGCGGGCGGCGTGCTGGTCGGCCTGCGGACCCCCGAGGAGGTACGCCAGGGCTACGACACCATCCTCGCCAACGCCCGCGCGCACGCCCCCGACGCCAGGATCGACGGCGTCCAGGTGCAGCAGCTCGTCGGCGGCGGCCTGGAGGTGATCGTGGGCGCGGTCACCGACCCGACGTTCGGCAAGGTCGTCGCGTTCGGCCTCGGCGGCGTCCTCGTCGAGGTGCTGAAGGACGTGACCTTCCGGCTCGCCCCGGTCTCGGGCGACGACGCGCTCGCGATGCTCGACGACATCCGGGCGGCCGAGGTGCTGCGCGGCGCGCGCGGGGCCGAGCCCGTGGACCGGGCGGCGCTGGCCGCGCTGATCGAGGCCGTCGGCCGGCTGGTCACCGACCATCCCGAGATCGTCGAGGTGGATCTCAACCCGGTCTTCGCCGACGCCAGGGGAGCCGTGGCCGCCGACGTGCGGATCATCGTCGGCGACCGGCCGGAGGAGGTCACCCGGCTGCCCAGGGAGGAGATCCTGCGGCAGATGACGCGGATCTTCCGGCCGCGTTCCGTCGCTGTCATCGGCGCCTCCGCCGAGACCGGCAAGATCGGCAACTCGGTCATGCGCAACCTCATCGACGGCGGCTACCGGGGCCGGATCCTGCCGATCAACCCGAAGGCCGACGAGATCATGGGGCTGCCGGCGTACAAGAGCGTCGCCGACGTGCCCGGCGAGGTGGACGTGGCGGTCTTCGCCATCCCCGCCAAGTTCGTCGCCGCCGCGCTGGAGGAGGTGGGGGAGAAGGGCGCGGCCGGGGCGGTGATGATCCCGTCCGGGTTCGCCGAGACCGGCAACGTCGAGGGGCAGAAGGAGATCGTCGAGATCGCCAGGCGGCACGGCGTGCGCATGCTCGGCCCCAACATCTACGGCTACTACTACACGCCCGAGAACCTCTGCGCGACCTTCTGCACCCCCTACGACGTGCGCGGCAGCGTCGCGCTGACCTCGCAGAGCGGCGGCATCGGAATGGCCATCCTGGGCTTCAGCCGCACCACCAGGATGGGCGTGTCCGCCATCGTCGGCGTCGGCAACAAGGCCGACGTGGACGAGGACGACCTGCTGACCTTCTTCGAGCAGGACGACAACACCAAGGCCGTGGCCATGCACCTGGAGGACCTCAAGGACGGGCGCGGCTTCGTCGACGCGGCCCGCCGCGTGGTCCGGCAGAAGCCGGTCATCGTGCTCAAGGCCGGGCGCACCGCGATGGGCGCGCGGGCCGCGGGCTCGCACACCGGCGCGCTGGCCGGCGACGACAAGGTCTACGACGACATCCTCCGCCAGGCCGGCGTGGTCCGCGCCCCCGGGCTCAACGACATGCTGGAGTACGCCCGCGCGCTGCCCCTCATGCCCGCGCCCCAGGGCGAGAACGTCGTCATCATCACCGGGGCGGGCGGCTCCGGCGTGCTGCTCTCCGACGCCTGCGTGGACGCCGGGCTGACGCTCATGGAGATCCCGCCCGACCTCGACGCCGCCTTCCGCGCCTACATCCCGCCGTTCGGCGCGGCCGGCAACCCCATCGACATCACCGGCGGCGAACCGCCCGCGACCTACGAGAACACGATCCGCCTCGGCCTCGGCGACGACCGCGTCCACGCGCTCGTCCTCGGCTACTGGCACACGATCGTGACGCCGCCGATGGTCTTCGCCGAGCTCGTCGCGCGGGTGGTGGCGGAGGAGAGGGAGAAGGGCAACGTCAAGCCCGTCGTGGCGTCCCTGGCCGGGGACACCGAGGTTGAGGAGGCCAGCGAGTACCTGTTCGAGCACGGCGTGGTCGCGTACCCGTACACGACGGAGAAGCCCGTCGCGGTCCTCGGCGCCAAGTACCGCTGGGCGAGGGCCGCCGGACTGCTGCGCTAGAGCCAGGCGGAGCAGGACGAGGCGAGGGGGCTAGATCGGGGCGCACGAGGAAGGCAACACACCCCCCAGGAGGTCCGTAGGTGGACACATCGAACACACCACCGGCGACGGCCACGCCGCCGGTGGAGGATCAACGAGTATGGAAGGCGGGCCGGCTGGAGCCGATGCCCATCAGGAAGCTCCCCGACGCGCCGCCCTCGGTGCACCTGCTCGGGCCGACGGTCTTCCTGGTCGCGCTCGGCGTCGGCATGGGCGAGTCGTACATGTGGCCCCGGCTGGTGCTGCTGTTCGGGCCGGAGATCAGGTGGCTGTTCCTGATCGGCGTGACCCTGCAGGCCGTGGTCATGCTGGAGATGGCGCGCTACGCCATGGCCACCGGGGAGAGCATCTTCTCCGGCGCGGCCCGGGTGTTCAAGCCGCTGATGTGGTTCTTCTTCGTCGTCGCCGTCGCGGTCTACATCTGGCCGGGGCACCTGTCGGCGGGGGCGGCGGCGTTCGAGGAGATCACCGGCATACCGTGGATGGTGACCGCGATCGCGGGGCTGATCCTCGTCGGCGTGGTCTTCACCCTCGCCAAGGTGATCTACAACCTCCTGGAGAACGTGCTGTCGCTGCTCATCGGCGCGCTCGTGCTCGGCACGGCCGTGGTCGCGGCCATGGTCGGCTCCTGGAGCGACGTGGTCACCACGATCACCGGCATGTTCTCCTTCGGCTACCTGCCGCCGCAGGCGATGTCGGCGGCCTGGTTCCCGGTCATCGTCGGGGCGTGCGCGTTCGCCGGGCCCTCCGGCATGCAGCAGATGTGGTACACGCTGCACCTGCGTGACTCCGGGGCCGGCATGGGCGCGCACCAGCCGCAGATCCGCGGGCTGCGGCACGCCGGCGAGGAGGAGGAGCGGCCCGCCCGCGGGTTCATGTTCGACACCTCCGACCCGGCCGAGATGGCGAAGTGGAAGGGCTGGCGGCGCTGGGTCACCTTCGACGCGCTGCTGTTGTTCTGGGGCATCACCATGCTGGTCACGATCTCCTTCACGGTGATCGCGCAGGCGGCGGTGCGGATCGACCCGGGCGTGCGGCAGGTCATTCAGGGCGACGACCGGGAGGTGGCGCTGACCGCGATGTCGAACGCCGTCTCCTCGGCGGGCAGCTCGGTTCTCGGGGTCGTGTTCCTCGGGTTCATCGCGCTGATCGGCCTGAACGCGACGCTCGGCCTGTTCGACTCGTTCTCGCGCGGCCAGGCGGACATGACCTTCCACTTCATCCCCGGCGCGAAGAAGCTCGGCATGTCCAAGCTGTACGCGATCTTCCTGTGGGGAGTGATCCTCTTCGGGATCCTGATCCTGCTCTTCGGCCCCGCCGACGGGCCGAGCGGGATCCTGGACACGCTGGCGTTCCTGTCGACGTTCGCGATGGGGGCGTACTGCGTGACGCTGCTGCTGGTCAACAACCGCATGCTGCCCAAGCCGATCAGGCCCCGGTGGTGGTCGAACGTGATCATCGGCTTCGGCGCGGTGTTCTACCTCGGCATGCTGTTCTACAGCCTCTTCGCCTACGGCGTGGTCGTGGGCTGATGGAGCGACGGCACAGTTTCGAGCTCGCCCTGCCAGGGGCGTCCATCGGAGCCGTCGCCGGCGCCATGGCCGGTGGGCTGACCCTGTTCGCGGGGGCGCCCACCGGACTGGCCGCCCAGGCGGCCCTGGCGCTGGCCACGCCGCTCGCCCTCTTCGGCGGGCTGTTCGGCGTGCTCGTCGGCCACGGCGTGCTCCGGCCCGGCACCTTCGGGCCGGCCGGCCTGTACTGGATGGCGGCCTTCCCGCTGTCCCGGCTGCTCCAGGAGAGCGTGGCGGGGGTGGGCATGCACGACGGCGTGCTTCCCTTCCTCGCCTACCAGGCCATGGTGGGGCTCGGCTTCGCCATCGGCTTCGTCTGGCTGCACGAGCGGTTCATGCCGTACTGGCTGTCCCACCGCGCGGCCGTCAACCCGCTGGCGGCCGAGTTGCTCGCCGTCTACGTCAGGTACGCCACGACGCTGCGTGCAGGAAAGAAGGGAAGCAGGCGGTGAACCTGCCCTTCTGGATCTGGGCGGCCACCCTCGGGGGCTTCGCCGCGGTCCTCGCGTTCGACTTCTGGATGGTGGCCCGCAACCCGCACGAGCCGTCGATGCGCGAGTGCGTCGGCTGGGTGTCGTTCTACGTCGGACTGGCCGCGGCCTTCGGCGCCGGACTGCTCCTGCTGTCCGGCCCCGCGCACGGCGGCGAGTTCTTCGCGGGATGGATCACCGAGTACTCGCTCAGCGTGGACAACCTCTTCGTGTTCCTGCTGATCATGAGCAGGTTCCGGGTGCCGCGGGAGTACCGGCAGAAGGTGCTGCTCATCGGCATCGTGCTGGCGCTGGTCATGCGCGGGGCGTTCATCGCGGCCGGCGCGGGCGCCGTCCAGCGCTTCGACTGGCTCTTCTACGTGTTCGGCGCCTTCCTCGTCTATACAGCGTGGAAGCTCATCGGGCACGAGGAGGAGGCGGAGTTCTCCGAGAACCTCGCGCTGCGGACCGTGCGGCGGGTGCTGCCGACCACGGACACCTACCACGGCGCCCGCCTCACCGTGCACCACGGGCGCAGGCTGGTGACCCCGATGCTGATCGTGATGGTCGCCATCGGGACCACCGACCTGCTGTTCGCGCTCGACTCGATCCCGGCCATCTTCGGGCTCACCAAGGAGCCCTACCTGGTGTTCACCGCGAACGCGTTCGCCCTCATGGGGCTGCGGCAGCTCTTCTTCCTCATCGGCGGGCTGCTCGACCGGCTCGTCTACCTGAGCAAGGGGCTGTCGGTGGTGCTCGCCTTCATCGGGCTGAAGCTCATCATGGAGGCGCTGCACCACGACGGCGTGTCCTGGGCGCCGGAGGTGCCGATCATGGTCTCCCTCGGCGTCATCGTCGGCACCCTCGCGGTGACGACGGTGCTGAGCCTGGTCAAGTCGGCCCGCGACGCCAGGAGAGCTCGCGAGCCGGAGTCGGCGGGCCAGTCCTCGGGCCGGTCATCGGGGCAGTCGTAGCGGCGCCGGGCCGCGGCGGGGGCGTGCCGCTTCCGCCGCGGCTCAGTGCCGCGGGCTCTCGTGGACGTCGTGCCCGGACGTCGTGCCCGGCGTGGCCCACAGCCGCAGGTAGCGCTCGGCGTCGTCGGCCGAGCCCTGCCTGCGCAGGGCCGTGCTCAGCCCGAGGCCGATCGCGCGGCCGTCCGACGGCGAGCCCGCGGGTTCCGCGAGGAGAAAGCGGAGGAACGCTCTCATGGTCATGCACCTCCCATCCGTGCCGCCCCATCCTCCGGCGGAGGTGTTTCCGGGCGGGTGTCACGATGTGAACGTCAGGTCAAACGGCATTCAGCCGGCCGTACGGCGGCGCCGGCGCACGGGCTTGGGAGCGGGCTCGACCGGCTCCTTCTCCCGCTGCTCCATGTAGGACACGCGGGTGTGCTCGGTGTGCTCGCGCATGACCTTCGCCGCGCGGCGCTCGTCGCCGGCCTCGATGGCGTCGATCAGGCTCGTGTGCTCCTCCCAGGAGGCCATGCCGCGCTGGCGGGCCACCGGCGTGTGGTACCATCGCACCCGCCTGGCCACCTGGCTGGTCAGCTCGGCCAGCACCTTGTTGCCGGACAGCGCGGTCACCAGGGCGTGCAGCTCGGAGTTGGTGGCCACGGCGGCGTCCACGTCGTCGGCCCGCACGGCCGCGATGCCGCGCGCGCAGAGCTCGCGCAGCCGCTTCACGCCGTCCTCGCCGGCGTGCTGGGCGGCCAGGCGCGCCGCCTCGGTCTCCAGCAGCGCGCGGACCGCGAGCAGCTGGTCGGCCTCCTCCACGGTGGGCACGTGCACGAACGCGCCCTGGCCGGGGTGCAGGTCCACCCAGCCCTCGCCGCTGAGCTGCTGGAGCGCCTCGCGCACCGGCTGCCTGGAGACGCCGAGGAGGTCGGCCAGCTCGCTCTCGACCAGGTGCTGGCCGGGCTTGAGCTGGCCGGAGACGATGAGCTCCTGGATGGCCTCGATGACGCTCTCCCGCAGCGTGGCGGGGCGCTGGATCTTGGTGGCCGCCGGCTGACCGGCCTGCTCCGACAGCAACATGGTCACCTCTCCAGGGAACTGCGTATCGTACGGGTTCGGGCGTTTCGCTGTTTTTGGTCGACTGCCTACAGCATACCGTTCGCCGCATGAACGCGGCCCGTGAGCCTCGTCACAGAATGCCTGCACAGGGGCCCTGTGACTCACGCGGGGAGCGTGGCGGGCAGGCCGGGCAGGCGCAGGCGGGGCGCGGCCAGCGCGGGCAGGGCCGCCAGCGCGGCCGCGGCCAGCAGGGCGGTCGCGGGCGCGCTCAGCGCGGCGGCGGCCAGCGCGACCGCGCCGACCCCCGCCAGGGCCTTGGCGCTGTAGACGACGGCGTGGATCTCGCCGTGCCGCTCGACCCCGAAGAACTCGCGGACGAGGCTGGCCAGCAGCGGATAGAAGGCCCCGCCCCCGAGCCCGGCCGCCACCACCCCCAGCCAGAGCAGCACCCCGTGCCCGGCCCCTGCTGCCAGGCCGGCGGCGAGGAGGAGCTGGCCGAGGGCGAGCGAGCCGAGGACGCCGGCCAGGGTGCGACGCCGCCCGAACCGCTCGGAGCAGCGCATCGCCAGCGCCCGCCCCGCGCCGTTGAGCGCGACCAGCAGCGCCGCCGCCGCCCACGCCCCGGTCGCCGCCACCACGATCACGTCGAACACCGACACCGCCCCGGCACAGGTCAGGATGAGCGCCAGCGCCGGGAGCGCGCGCGTGCGCAGCGCCTGCGGCAGGAGGAACTGGCGGGCGGCGTCGGGGGTGACCCGCAGCCGGGCCGCGTCGAGCGCGTGCGTACGCGGATCCAGGCTCTCCGGCCACCACAGCGCCGGGGCCGGGCGCAGCCCCCGCGCCGCCGCCCCGACGACGACGGCGGCCACGATGGCGGCGGTCACGAAGGCGGCCGGCGTCGCGCCCGGGGCGAGCCCGGCCCACACCAGCAGCGGCACGGCGCCGTACCCGAAGGCCCCGGTGATCAGCCCGACCCGGGCGGCGGCCCGCTCCGGGTACCAGGAGGCGACGACCTCGCAGCACACCCCGTAGACCAGGCCCGCGCCCAGCCCGCCGAGCAGCGCGTACCCGGCGAGGGCGAGCGGCCAGGACGCCCCGGCGAGCCCGGCGGCGGCGAGCCCGGCGGCGCTCAGCGCGGCCCCGGCGGCCAGCGCGGGCCGGACGCCGAGGCGGCCACGCCGTACCAGGTGGAGGGCCGGGAGCGCACCCGCGGCCTGGGCGGCGATCCAGGCGGCGAGCAGGGTCAGGCCGGCGCCCTCGCGGGCGAGGAGCGCGGCGAAGCCGTACTGGAGGGGGCTGATCGCCGCCATGGCGGCCAGGGCGAGCCGGAACATGCGGGTGCGGTCTGCGGGGACGGGTCCGGGAAGGTAGGCACGGCCCCGCCAGTCACGGATTGCATTCTCCATACTGTATGGAATATCCCGCTGATCAGCCCACTGTCGAGCCCTAGACGGAGAATATTCCATACGGTATACCGTACACAAAGGAGGCTCGCATGGACCTGTACGAGTACCAGGCGAAGGAGCTCTTCAGGCGGCACGGCATCCCGGTCCCGCGTGGCGCGGTCGCGGAGACCCCGGCCGAGGCCCGCGCGATCGCGGCCGACCTGAACGCGCCCGTCGTCATCAAGGCCCAGGTCAAGACCGGTGGACGAGGCAAGGCGGGCGGCATCAGGCCGGCGGCGGGGCCGGTCGCGGCCGAGCACGAGGCCGCCCGCGTGCTCGGGATGGACATCAAGGGGCACCGCGCCCGCCGCGTCCTGGTGGAGGCCGCGACCGTGCCGTTCGAGGAGTACTACGCGGCCTTCCTGGTGGACCGCGCCGAGGGCGGTTTCCTGGCGATGGTGTCCGGCCAGGGCGGCGTGGAGATCGAGGAGCTGGCGGCGCGCGACCCCGGCGCGATCGTCCGGCTCCCCGTGGACCCGGTCGAGGGCGTGGACGCCGAGGCCGCCCGGCTGCTCGCGGCCAAGGCGGGCCTGCCCGAGCAGGCCGCCGAGGTGCTGGAACGGCTGTGGCGGGTGCTGGTGGCAGAGGACGCGCTGCTGGTCGAGGTCAACCCGCTCATCTGCACCACCGACCAGCGCGTCGTGGCGCTCGACGGCAAGGTCACCCTGGACGACAACGCCGCCTTCCGGCACCGGCGCGAGGCCGAGGAGCCGACCGGCGGCCTGGAGGACCGCGCCCGCGCCAAGGGGCTCAACTACGTGAAGCTGGACGGCACGGTCGGCGTGATCGGCAACGGCGCGGGCCTGGTGATGAGCACGCTGGACGTGGTGGCCGGCGCCGGCGCGGCCCCGGCGAACTTCCTGGACATCGGCGGCGGCGCCTCCGCGCAGGTGATGGCCGACGGGCTGGAGATCATCCTGGCCGACCCCGACGTGCGCTCGGTGCTGGTCAACGTCTTCGGGGGCATCACCGCCTGCGACGCCGTGGCCAACGGCATCGTCACCGCACTGCAACTCCTGGGCGAGCGGGGCCACGGCCGGCCCATCGTCGTACGGCTCGACGGCAACAACGCCGAGCTGGGCCGGCGCATCCTCGACGAGGCCAGGCACCCGGCCGTCCGCCAGGTCTCCACCATGGACGCCGCCGCAGCCACGGCGGCCGGACTCGCGGCAGGGGCGTGAAAGATGGCGATCTTCCTCACCAAGGACAGCCGGGTGCTCGTGCAGGGCATGACCGGCGCGGAGGGCACTCGGCACACGGCCCGCATGCTGGCCGCCGGCACCGACGTCGTGGCCGGGGTGACCCCGGGCAAGGGCGGCCGGTCGGTGGACTTCGGCGAGCGCACGGTGCCGGTGTTCGGCTCGGTGGCCGAGGCGGTGGAGGAGACCGGCGCGGACGTGTCGGTGGTGTTCGTGCCGCCGCGCTTCACCGGCGGGGCCGTCGAGGAGGCCGTGGCCGCCGGGGTGCCGCTGTGCGTGGTGATCACCGAGGGCGTACCGGTGCACGACACCGTGCGCTTCCGGGCGCTCGCGCGGGGACGTACCCGGATCATCGGCCCCAACTGCCCCGGACTGATCAGCCCCGGGCAGTCGTCGGCCGGCATCATCCCCGCCGACATCACCACCGCCGGCCGCATCGGCCTGGTCTCCAAGTCCGGCACCCTCACCTACCAGCTCATGTACGAGCTGCGCGACCTCGGCTTCTCCACCTGCGTCGGCATCGGCGGCGACCCGGTCGTCGGCACCACGCACATCGACTGCCTGCGGGCGTTCCAGGACGACCCGGGCACCGACGCGATCGTGATGATCGGCGAGATCGGCGGCGACGCCGAGGAGCGGGCCGCCGCCCACATCGCCGGGCACGTCACGAAGCCGGTGGTGGCGTACGTGGCCGGGTTCACCGCCCCCGAGGGCAGGACGATGGGCCACGCCGGGGCCATCGTGTCCGGCTCGTCCGGCACCGCCCGCGCCAAGAAGGAGGCGCTGGAGGCCGCCGGCGTCCGCGTCGGCGAGACCCCGTCCGAGACCGCCCGCCTGCTGCGCTCGGTCCTGGCGGGTGCCCGGTGAGGTTCGCCGTCAACCTGTCCATCCTGTTCACCGAGCTGCCGCTGCTGGAGCGGCCCGCCGCGGCGGCCAAGCACGGGTTCGACGCCGTCGAGCTGTGGTGGCCGTTCGGCGGGCCGGAGCCGGCGGCAGCGGAGACGGCCGCCCTGCGCCGGGCGATCGAGGCGGCCGGGGTCCGCCTCACCGGGCTGAACTTCGACGCCGGCGACATGGCGGCGGGCGAGCGCGGCCTGCTGGCCCGCCCCGACGGCGCGCAGCGGTTCCTCGCCGGCATCGGGCCGGCCGTCCGGCTGGCCGGGGAGCTGGGCTGCCCGGTGCTGAACGCCCTCTACGGCAACGGCCCCGGCACCGACAGGGAGCTGGCCGTGGCCAACCTGCGCCGGGCGGCGGACGCGGCGGCCGGCGTGGGCGCGACCGTGGTCGTCGAGGCGCTCAACGCCCACGACAACCCGCGCTATCCGATCACGTCGTCGGAGGCGGCGTTCGCGCTGATCGACGAGGTGGACAGGGAGAACGTCGCGTTCCTGGCCGACCTCTACCACCTGCACCGGATGGGCGAGGACGTGCTCGCGCTCATCGACCGCCACGCCGCCCGCTTCGGCCACGTGCAGATCGCCGACGACCCCGGCAGGGGACGGCCGGGCAGCGGGGGGATGCCGTACCCGGAGATCCTCGCGCGGCTGGCGGCGGCGGGCTACGAGGGGCACGTCGGCCTGGAGTACCGGCACGAGGGGCCGGGCGCGTTCGACTGGAGGCACGCGTGAACATCGGCTTCATCGGTCTGGGGATCATGGGCGGCCCCATGGCCGCCAACCTCGTCAAGGCGGGGCACACCGTACGCGGCCACGACGTGAGCGCCGCGCCCGTCGAACGGCTGGCCGCGCTCGGCGGCGAGGCCGCCGCCGACGTGCCCGGCGCGGTCGAGGGCGCGGACGTCGTGATCACCATGCTGCCCGACTCGCCGCAGGTCGAGGAGGTCGCGCCGCTCGTCGTCAGGCACGGCCGCCCCGGCCTGCTCTACCTCGACATGAGCACGATCAGGCCGGAGACCTCCCGCAAGGTGGCGCGCGAGGCCGCCGCCGCCGGCGTACGGGCGCTGGACGCCCCGGTGAGCGGCGGCGAGCGCGGCGCGGTCGACGCCACCCTGTCGATCATGGTGGGCGGCGAGCGGGAGGCGTATGAGGCGGCCCGGCCGGTCCTCGGGGCGCTCGGCACGACGATCGTGCACGTGGGCCCCGCCGGGGCCGGGCAGACCGTGAAGGCGGCCAACCAGCTCGTCGTCGGCGGCATCTACGGCCTGGTGGCCGAGGCGATCGTGCTGCTGGAGGCGAGCGGCGTGGACCCCGTCGCCGGGCTGGACGTGCTGGCGGGCGGCCTGGCCGGCTCCCGGATCCTGGAGCTCAAGCGCCACACCATGATCAGGCGCGAGTTCACCCCGGGCTTCCGCATCGACCTGCACCACAAGGACATGGGCATCGCCGTCGCCGCCGCCCGCGAGGCCGGCGTCGCGCTGCCGCTCACCGGCCAGGTCGCCCAGCTCGTGGCCGCGGCGCGGGCACAGGGACACGGCTCGCTCGACCACTCCGCCCTGCTCAAGGTCGTCGAAAGGCTGAACACGTGAAGCGCATCCCGTGCATGGAGGCCGTGGTCGCGGTGCTGGAGTCGGAGGGGGTGGACACCGTCTTCGGCATCCCCGGGGCGGCCATCCTGCCGTTCTACGCCGCGCTGCGGGGCAGCTCGATCCGGCACGTGACGGTCCGCCACGAGGAGGGCGGCACGCACGCGGCCGACGGCTGGGCCAGGGTCACCGGCAACGTCGGCGTCTGCGTCGGCACCTCCGGCCCGGCCGGCACCAACATGATCACCGGCCTCTACACCGCGCTCGCCGACTCGATCCCCATCGTCTGCGTCACCGGCCAGGCCGAGAGCGCCAAGCTGCACCAGGAGGCGTTCCAGGCGGTCGACATCGTGGAGATCGCCCGGCCGGTCACCAAATGGGCGGTGCAGCTCAAGGAGCCCGCCCAGGCGCCGTGGGTGTTCCGCGAGGCGTTCAGGATCGCCCGCTCCGGGCGGCCGGGGCCCGTGCTCATCGACCTGCCGCTCGACGTGCAGCGCGGCACCTGCCGCTACGACCGCGACCTCGACGCCCCGCTGCCGGTCGAGGTGCCGCGCCCGCTGCCGAAGCCGGTGCGCAGGGCGGTGGACCTGCTGGAGGGCGCCCGGCGGCCGATCATCCTCGCGGGCGGCGGCGTCATCATCGGCGAGGCGGCGGAGGAGCTGCGGGCGCTGGCCGAGTACCTCCAGGTGCCGGTGCAGGTGACGCTCATGGGCAAGGGGGCCTTCCCCGAGGACCACCCGCTGTTCGCCGGAATGGCCGGCATCCAGACGCAGACCCGCTGGGGGAACGCCGCGTTCCTGGAGAGCGACCTCGTGCTCGCCGTCGGGGCCCGCTTCGGCGACCGGCACACCGGCGACCTGGACGTCTACCGGCGCGGCCGCTCCTTCATCCACGTGGACATCGAGCCGACCCAGCTCGGCCGGGTCTTCGAGCCCGACCTCGGGATCGTCGGGCACGCCCGGCCGGCGCTCGCCGCGCTCCTCGACGAGGCCCGCGCCCGCGGCGGCCCCCGCGCGCCGGGCACGTGGGCGCGCAAGGTGGCCGGCCTGCGCCGCACGCTGAACCGGCGCGACGACTTCGACGACGTGCCGATCAAGCCGCCCCGGGTGTTCCGCGAGATCAACGACTTCTTCGGCAGGGACACCACGTTCGTCACCGCGATCGGGCTCTACCAGATCTGGTCCGGGCAGTTCCAGGCGACGTACCTGCCGCGCCGCTACCTGGTGTGCGGGCAGGCCGGGCCACTGGGGTGGGAGGTGCCGGCCGCGATGGGCGTCAAGTGCGCGCATCCGGAGCGGCAGGTGGTGGCCGTCGTCGGCGACTACTCCTTCCAGTTCCTCATGGAGGAGGTCGCGGTGGCCGCGCAGCACCGGATCCCGTTCGTCATCATCATGATCAACAACGAGTACCTGGGGCTCATCCGGCAGGCCGAGCTCCCGTACGGGATGAACTACGCCGTGGATCTGCACTACGGCGAGGGCGGCATCGACCACGTCAAGGCCATGGAGGCGTTCGGCTGCCCGGCGCGCCGGGTCGAGCTGCCCGGCGACCTCCGTGACGCGCTGGCCTGGGCGAGCGCCGAGTCCGCCCGCGAGCGGCTGCCGGTCCTGGTGGAGGTGATGGTCGAGCGCGAGGCCAACGCCGCCATGGGGCCGGCGCTGGACGCGATCAAGGAGTACGAGCCGCTGCCCGAGCTCATCTCCGCCGACTGGTCCGACTGAGGAAGGATCCGACATGCGGCTCAAACCGGGCACGGCCTGGCACGACGCGTACGACCGCTGCCGGACGGCGGCCCCCGAAGCCTTCCACGACGACCGGGTGCTCAACCACTGGGGCGGCATCTGGCACCGCGACGGCCGCCCCGTGCCCGGCTTCTCGCCCCTCGACGGCACCGCCATCGCCGGCCCGCCGCGCCTCGACCGGGCCGGCGCGGGCCGGGCCGTCGCCGGGGCGGTCGAGGAGCACCGGCGCTGGCGGCACGTCCCGCTCGCCGCCCGCAAGGCCATGGTCACCGCCGCCGTCGAGTCGATGGCCGCCCACCGCGACCTGCTGGCCCTGCTGCTGGTCTGGGAGATCGGCAAGCCGTGGCGGACCGCCCGCGCCGACGTGGACCGCTGCCTGGACGGCGTGCGCTGGTACCTCGACGAGATCGACCGGATGACCGCCGGCCGCACCCCGCTGCCCGGCCCGGTCAGCAACATCGCGAGCTGGAACTACCCGATGAGCGTGCTCATGCACGCCATGCTCGTGCAGGCGCTGGCCGGCAACGCGGTCATCGCCAAGACCCCCACCGACGGCGGGCTGAGCTGCCTCACCCTGGCCTGCGCGCTCGCCGTACGCGAAGGGCTGCCGTTCACCCTCGTCAGCGGGGGAGGAGCGGAGCTGTCGCCGGTGCTGGCCGGCGGGCGGGCACTCGGCTGCGTGTCGTTCGTCGGCGGCAGGGACGCCGGCGCGAAGGTCGCCACCTCACTCGCCGACCTCGGCCGGCGGCACGTGCTGGAGCAGGAGGGGCTCAACTGCTGGGGCGTCTGGCGCTACGGCGACTGGGACACCCTCACCCGCCAGATCCGCGCCTCCTTCGACTACGGCAAGCAGCGCTGCACCGCCTACCCGCGCTTCGTCGTGCAGCGCGCGCTGTTCCACGACTTCCTGCGGGCCTACCTCGGAGCGGTGGACGCGCTGCGCTTCGGCCACCCCCTCGCCGTCGCCCGCCCGGACGACCCGCTGCCCGAGCTGGACTTCGGCCCGCTCATCAACGCCTCCAAAGCCAAGGAGCTCGCCGACCAGGTGGACGAGGCGGTGGCGCGCGGCGCCGTGCCGCTGCACCGGGCCTCGCCCGCCTCCGGGCACTTCCTGCCGGGCCAGGACACCTCCGCCTATCTCGCCCCGACCGCGCTGCTCGACCCGCCCCGCTCCTCGCCGCTCCACCACGCCGAGCCGTTCGGCCCGGTCGACACGATCGTCCTGGTGGACACCGAAGCCGAGCTGCTGGCCGCCATGAACGCCAGCAACGGCGCGCTCGTCGCCACCCTCTCCTGCGACGAGGAGGAGACCTTCCGCCGCCTCGCCCCCGAGGTGCGGGCCTTCAAGGTCGGGCACAACCGGCCGCGCTCGCGCGGCGACCGCGAGGAGCTGTTCGGCGGGCTCGGCGCGTCCTGGCGCGGCGCGTTCGTCGGCGGCGAACTGCTGGTCAAGGCCGTGACCGAGGGCCCGGACGGCGAACGCCTGCCGGGCAACTTCCCGCACTACACGCTGCTGCCCCCGGCCTAACCGGGGATCAGGCCGAAGCGGGTCGCCGCCACCGCCGCCACGAACAGCACCATGGCGACCCGCAGCACCTTCGCGCCCGGCCCCAGCGACGGCCAGGACAGGAACGCCAGCCAGCCGATGAACGCGAGCACCGCCAGCGCCGCCACCCCGCCGAGCGGGTTCGCCACCGCGAGCGCGGTCAGCAGCAGCATCACCAGCACCACGGGCGGCACCCAGCGGGGCACCTGCGTGAAGAGGTACGCCATCGGCACCGCGCTCCGCCGCTCCACGGCCTTGCGCAGCCCGCTCGCGCCTTCGGTGAAGAACCGCTCGCCCTGCGGGAGCGGGCGCTTGTCGTGAGAGGCCACGCCCAGAGCCTACGGGAGTGGCCGATGCGCCTCTAGGCTGTTCAGGTGCTCGCCGTGATCCGATACACCGTCCCAGAGTCCCAGTCCCAAGACTTCGCCAAGCAAGGGCAGACCATCCTCGACACGTTCGCCGGCCAGCCGGGCTTCCTGCGCGGGCGAGTGGCCCGCTCGGTCGACGAGCCCAACCTGTGGGCCCTGGTCTCGGAGTGGGAGGGCGCCGGGTTCTACCGCCGGGCGCTGTCCGCCGCCCGCATGGTGATGTATCCGCTGATGATCCTCATGGTCAACGAACCCAGCGCGTACGAGGACGTCCACACGCAGGACGGGACGTAGAGCCACTCGCGCCCGGGACCTCCGCCCGTCCCCTAAGCTGGGAGCTCACACTTTCACACTCGCCGACCTCCAGCCGGAAAGAGAACCAACCAAAATGGCACGACGCACCGACGTCATGGACACCATCGTCAGCCTCGCCAAGCGCCGCGGGCTCGTCTACCCGTCGAGCGAGATCTACGGCGGACTTCGCGCGTCGTGGGACTACGGTCCGCTGGGTGTCGAGCTGAAGAACAACGTCAAGCGGCAGTGGTGGCTGTCGATGGTCCAGGCCCGCGAGGACGTCGTGGGCCTCGACTCCTCGGTCGTCCTGGCTCCCGAGGTGTGGCGGGCCAGCGGCCACGTCGAGACCTTCACCGACCCGCTCACCGAGTGCATGTCCTGCCACAAGCGCTTCCGCGCCGACCACCTGGTCGAGGCGTACGAGGAGAAGCACGGCGCCGAGCCCGAGGGCGGCCTGGCCGGCATCACCTGCCCCAACTGCGGCAACAAGGGCACCTTCACCGAGCCCCGCCAGTTCAGCGGCCTGCTCAAGACCTTCCTCGGCCCGGTCGAGGACGAGTCCGGCCTCGCCTGGCTGCGGCCCGAGACGGCCCAGGGCATCTTCATCAACTACCTCAACGTGCAGCAGTCCGCGCGCAGGAAGATCCCGTTCGGCATCGGCCAGATCGGCAAGTCGTTCCGCAACGAGATCACGCCGGGCAACTTCATCTTCCGCACCCGCGAGTTCGAGCAGATGGAGATGGAGTTCTTCGTCAAGCCGGGCACCGACGAGGAGTGGCACCAGTACTGGATCGACGAGCGCTACCGCTGGTACTCCGACCTGGGCATCAACAAGGACAACCTGCGCCTGTACGAGCACCCCAAGGACAAGCTGTCCCACTACTCCAAGCGCACCGTCGACATCGAATACCGCTTCAACTTCACCGGCTCGGAGTGGGGTGAGCTGGAGGGCATCGCCAACCGCACCGACTTCGACCTGACCGCCCACTCCAAGGCGTCGGGCGTCGACCTCAGCTTCTTCGAGCAGGACACCGGGGAGCGCTACGTCCCCTTCGTCATCGAGCCGGCGGCGGGCGTCGACCGGGCCACGCTGACGTTCCTGCTCGACGCCTACAGCGAGGACGAGGCTCCCAACGCCAAGGGCCAGCTGGAGAAGCGCACGGTCATGCGGCTCGACCACCGGCTCGCGCCGGTCAAGGCCGCGGTGCTGCCGCTCTCGCGCAACGCCGACCTGTCGCCGAAGGCCCGCGACCTGGCCGCGCAGCTCCGCCGCCGGTGGAACGTCGAGTTCGACGACGCCGGCGCGATCGGCCGCCGCTACCGCCGCCAGGACGAGATCGGCACGCCGTTCTGCATCACCGTCGACTTCGACACGCTTGAGGACCACGCGGTGACGATCCGCGAGCGCGACAGCATGACGCAGGAGCGCATCGCGATCGACGGCGTCGAGTCCTACCTGCGCCAGCACCTCAACGACTGACCCCGCCTCCGTTTCCTCCTCGCCCGCGACATGGCGCCCGGGCGAGGAGGAAGCCCGCCACCGGCGCCACGACAACCACCTGACAGCCCTTCGCCGATCCGTCCGGCATTGCGACGGGCCGCAGCGCAGCGAGCCGGCGTCCGCTGCAGCCCTGCAGCCGCCACGCGCCGACCGCTGAAACGGTCGGCCGCGCCGCGCGCCGTCCGCCGACACGCCCGTCCGGACACAGCCGCGCCTCGTACCGTCCGGACACAGCCGTCCCGACCCGGCCGGCAGCGTTGCGGGCCGGCAGCCGCCGTCGGCCGGCCAGACAGGCCGATCGGGAGCATGCCCTCCCCGACGGACCCCCGTGCGCCTTCCAGCACCCGCAGCACCAGAAGAGCGGCCCCCGGGCTGCGCCCCCGCGCAGAGGCCCCGAACTGCGCCCCGCATGGGCCCGCGGTGCGCCTGCCTGCGCCCCGCATGGGCCCGTGGTGCGCCTGCCTGCGCCCCGCATGGGCCCGTGGTGCGCCTGCCTGCGCCCCGCATGGGCCCGTGGTGCGCCTGCCTGCGCCCCGCATGGGCCCGTGGTGCTCCTGCCTGCGCCCCGCATGGGCCCGTGGTGCGCCTGCCTGCGCCCCGCATGGGCCCGCGGTGCGCCTGCCTGTGCCGCGCCTGCCCGTGCCGCGCTCGCCCGTGCTGCCACCCGCCGGTCGTCGGAGACGGAGGGCCGCTGCTGGCGGCCCCAGCGGTGCGCCCGCCGCGCTGGGCGCCCGCGCGGGGGCCTTCGCGACGCACCCGCCCGGCGACCCCGCGCAGCGAGTACGCGCCGTGCTCCCACGCTGTCCCGGCGAGCAGCGTGACGCACTCTGCGCTTCAGGGTGCTTGGCATGCCTCTGCCGCCAGGCGAAGGCCGGCATGTGCGGCGTCTTCGCCTGGCGCGTCCGCCTGGCGGCGTTGTGCGGCGCCTTCGCCTGGGGACCTTGCGCGGCGGCCCGGCCCAGCGGCCCCGCTTGCCCATGTTCCCAGTGGCCCCTGCCGGGCGGCCTCGCGCGGCGTGTACGCGCCGTGCTTCTTCGGGCACTCGGTATGCCTCCGCCGTCAGGCGAGGACCGGCGCGTGTGGTGCCGCCGCCGGCAGGGCGTGACGAAAAGCCTGAACATCCCATGTCAGGGAAGGCGCCCCCGAACCAGATGCCGGCAGGCACGTCCAGGTTCAGCGGCACCGGCAGCAGCAGTTCCTGCCCTTTCCCGCTGCCTGACGTAGGCCGGCGGCGGATCGCCCGCGCCCGCGGACAGCGTGACGCCGAGCACCCGGCCCGTCTCGCGCGCGGCTCCGCGAAAGCGCCGGTGAAGAAGACCCGGCACGAACACCATCGCTCCCACAGGGTGATCCGATTCCGCGTCCGCCCCCTCTTTCCGGCGCAAGAATTGGTTTATACCAATTGGTATAAACCAATTTTCGGCAAACCAGCCTTATAATTGGATTAGACCTCTCATAAGCCGTTTACCTGCATAAACAGTGACTTGAGGAAGGAGTGCAGTTTCACCATCAATTTCGCCGGTAGAGTCCGGATCAGACGCGTGTTGGATTGGAGCTGTGGTGGCCAAGTACGTTTACGACTTCACCGAGGGCAACAGGAATCTCAAGGATCTTCTCGGCGGTAAAGGTGCGAACCTGGCTGAGATGACCAATCTCGGGCTGCCCGTTCCCCCCGGATTCACGATCACCACGGAGGCGTGCCGCCACTACCTGGCGGAGGGCGCCGTCCACGACGGTCTCGACCGGGAGGTCGCCGAGCACCTCAAGGCGCTCGAAGAGCGCATGGGCAGGAAGCTCGGCCAGGCCGACGACCCCCTCCTCGTCAGCGTGCGCTCCGGCGCCAAGTTCTCCATGCCGGGGATGATGGAGACCGTGCTCAACATCGGGCTCAACGACGAGTCCGTGCACGGCCTCGCCAAGCAGGCCGGCGGCAACGAGCGCTTCGCCTGGGACTCCTACCGCCGCCTCATCCAGATGTTCGGCAAGACCGTCCTCGGCATCGACGGCGACCTGTTCGAGGACGCGCTCGACGCCGTCAAGGGCCGCCGCCAGGACACCGACCTCGACGCGGGCGAGCTGCAGCGGCTCGTGGAGACGTACAAGGGCATCGTCCGCGAGCAGACCGGCAAGGACTTCCCCACCGACCCCCGCGAGCAGATGCGCCTCGCCATCAACGCCGTCTTCGACTCCTGGAACGCCCCGCGCGCCATCCTCTACCGCCGCCAGGAGCGCATCCCCGCCGACCTCGGCACCGCCGTCAACGTCATGGCGATGGTCTTCGGCAACTACGGCGACGACTCCGGCACCGGCGTCGCCTTCACCCGCGACCCCGGCACCGGCCGCCAGGGCATCTACGGCGACTACCTCCAGAACGCCCAGGGCGAGGACGTCGTCGCGGGCATCCGCAACACGATCCCCCTCGAAGAGCTCGAACGCCTCGACAAGACCTCCTACGACGAGCTCGTCCGCATCATGGAGGTCCTGGAGACGCACTACAAGGACCTCTGCGACATCGAGTTCACCATCGAGCGCGGCAAGCTGTGGATGTTGCAGACCCGGGTCGGCAAGCGCACCGCCGCGGCCGCGTTCTGCATCGCCACCCAGCTCGTCGACCAGGGCCTCATCACCCTCGACGAGGCGGTCACCCGCGTCACCGGCGACCAGCTCGCCAAGCTCATGTTCCCGCGCTTCGACCACGGCGCCGAGAAGAAGCGGATCGCCAAGGGCATGAACGCCTCCCCGGGCGCGGCCGTCGGCAAGGCCGTCTTCTCCTCGGAGCGGGCCGTCGAGCTGGCCGGGCAGGGCGAGGACGTCATCCTCGTACGCCGCGAGACCAACCCCGACGACCTGGCCGGCATGATCGCAGCCAGGGGCATCCTCACCAGCCGCGGCGGCAAGACCTCCCACGCCGCCGTGGTCGCCCGCGGCATGGGCAAGACGTGCGTGTGCGGCGCCGAGGAGCTGGAGGTCTCGACGGCCGAGCGCAGGTTCACCGCGCCCGGCGGCATCGTCGTCGCCGAGGGCGAGGTGATCTCCATCGACGGCACCACCGGCGAGGTGTTCCTCGGCGAGGTGCCGGTCGTGGCCTCGGCCGTGGTCGAGTACTTCGAGGGCGCCGAGCCCGCCGACGAGCTGGTCAAGGCGGTGGACCGGATCATGCGCCACGCCGACGCGAGCCGCCGGCTCGGCGTGCGGGCCAACGCCGACACCCCCGAGGACGCCGCCCGCGCCCGCCGCTTCGGCGCGCAGGGCATCGGCCTGTGCCGCACCGAGCACATGTTCCTCGGGGAGCGCCGGCAGCTCGTGGAGGACCTGGTGCTGGCCTCGACCGACGAGCAGCGCCAGGCGGCGCTGGACGCCCTGGAGCCGCTGCAGAAGTCCGACTTCGTGGGCATCTTCCAGGCGATGGAGGGCGCGCCGGTCACGATCCGCCTGATCGACCCGCCCCTGCACGAGTTCCTGCCCGACATCACCGAGCTGTCGGTCAAGATCGCGACCTCGGAGAACCCCACCGACAAGGACCGCGCGCTGCTCGCCGCCGTCAAGCGCCTGGACGAGCAGAACCCGATGCTGGGCCTGCGCGGCGTCCGGCTCGGGCTGGTGATCCCGGGGCTGTTCGCGATGCAGGTGCGGGCCATCGCCCAGGCCGCCAAGGAGGTGCCCGGCGCGCGCCCGGAGATCATGATCCCGCTGGTGGCGACCGTGCAGGAGCTGGAGTCCGTACGCGAGGAGGCGGTCAGGATCCTCGCGGAGGTCGGCGTCGAGGCGCTCGTCGGCACCATGATCGAGACCCCGAGGGCGGCGCTGACCGCCGGCCAGATCGCCGAGGCGGCCGAGTTCTTCTCCTTCGGCACCAACGACCTCACCCAGATGACCTGGGGCTTCTCCCGGGACGACGTCGAGGCCGCGTTCTTCTCCCGCTACCTGGAGCTCGGCATCTTCGGCGTGTCGCCGTTCGAGACCCTGGACAGGGAGGGCGTCGGGCGGCTGGTCGAGCTCGCCGTCCAGGAGGGCCGGGCCACCCGTCCCGACCTGCACCTCGGCATCTGCGGCGAGCACGGCGGCGACCCCGACTCGGTGCACTTCTGCCACGAGGCAGGGCTGGACTACGTCTCCTGCTCGCCGTTCCGCATCCCGGTGGCGCGGCTGGAGGCGGGCCGGGCCGCGCTGAGCGAGACCGACTCCGACACCCGCTGAGCGGGCGGCGGAGGGGGCCGCACGGTCCCCTCCGTCAGGCCGGTCAGCCCTGTGGGGTGAGAGCGGGCGGCTGCGGCGCGGCGGGCGACTGCTGGACGGCGGGCGGCTGCGGGGCGGCTGGGGGCTGCTCGACCGGGACGTAGTCATGCCGCATGCCGTGGTCGCCGAGCCACCGCCGCAGCCCCGCCACCGCCTCCGGGTTCGCCGCGACCTGGGCCGCGTACTCCGACAGCGCCACCTCCTCGCCGTCGTCGTAGAGCAGCCGGGCGGGCCCCGACCACGACAGCGTCCACCGGGCCTGGCCGAGCTGGATCAGCACCGCCTCCAGCGCCTGCCCCAGCACCCCGGCCAGCAGCGTCTCCGACGGGTTCCAGCCCAGCTCCAGCAGCCGCGCCTCCAGCTCGGCCTGCCGGCCCCGCGCGATGGCCTCGAAGGCCGCGTCCAGGTACGGCTGCGGCGACCCCATCACCCGCTGCCCGGCCACCGCGAGGTCGTGCAGCGCCTCGGCGTTGCGGCCCGCGTACATGCCCTGGGCCACCAGCTCCTCCCACCCCACCGGGCGGAGCGCGGACAGCGCCTCGGGCGTCCACATGGAGTTCTCGACCGCCTGCGCGGCCACGTTGGCGTCCATGAGCAGGGCCAGGGCCGGGCGCGGGTCGGGGACGTGCTCGGGCTCGGGCAGGCGCTCGATGGCGGCCAGCCGCTCGGCCAGGGCGGGGTGCGAGTCGTACGGCGAGACCTCCTCGGGCTCGGCCCCCAGCTTCGCGATCTGGGCCTGCCGCTCCGGGTCGCCCATCATCCGCTGGAAGCCGCCGAACACGGCGGTCGGCCGCCCGCCGCCGGCGCCGGCCAGCGACAGGTAGCCGTTGACGTAGATGTCCCAGCCCAGCGCCGTCGCGTGCACCTTGGTCAGCGCCCCCGCCATGGCCTGCCGGCCGCCGATCGCCACCGCGAGCCGGTCGGCCTCCAGCTCCTGCCGGCGCGAGACGGCCTGGGAGATCCGGAGGTAGAGCTTGGCGTACCAGGTGAACAGCTTCTGGATGAACGGGTGTCCGCCCAGCCCCTGCACGGTCGCGATGAGCGCGACCCGGCCCCGGTAGACCGGCGCGCCGAGCCGGGTGTGGGCGCCGCTGTAGTGGCCGAGCTCGTGCCCGAGCACCGCGCGCATCTCGTCCACGGTGAGCTGCTGGAGCAGCGGCAGTCCGATGAACATGCGCCGCCGCGTCGCCCGCAGCCCCAGCCAGCGGGTGTCCTCCGACACCGCCGCGTTGACCTCCGCGACCAGCCTGATCTCGTCCGGCGGGGCGGTGCGCACCCGCCGGGCCAGGTCCTCGACCAGCTGCCAGAGCACCGGCTCGTGCTCGCGGCCCACGGCCACGCCCGGCTGCTCGCCGTCCTTGCGGCGGCTCACCATGACCAGGGCCCGTACGAGCGCGCCCGCGGCCAGGGTGAGCACCACCGCCAGTTTGAGGGTGTTGGCACCGAAGTCGACGATGAGCAGGACGTCGAAGAACACCGCGGCCGCCAGGACGAGGCCGACCAGGAGGTAGAAGCCGGCGAGCAAGGTGAAGGCCAGCACCGCTCGGAACGCTGTGGTCATGGGGAAGGACTCCCGGGGAAGGGGTTCTCGCGAGGCTTGACACTAGCGGAGACATGAAACTGGATAAAATCGTCGAACCAATGCCGCACTACGATGAGCACGACCAGGAGCGCTGGGTTCCGGAACCTCCCGGCAATCCTGAACGCTCCGCGTTCGAACGCGACCGCGCCCGCGTCCTGCACAGCGCCGCCCTGCGCAGGCTCGCCGCCAAGACCCAGGTGGTCGGCCCCGGCGAGGCGCTCGGCGGCGGCCAGCACATCCCCCGCACCCGGCTGACGCACTCGCTGGAGTGCGCCCAGGTCGGCCGCGAGATGGGCGCCACCCTCGGCGTCGACCCCGACCTGGTGGAGACCGCCTGCCTGGCCCACGACCTCGGCCATCCGCCGTTCGGGCACAACGGCGAGGTGGCGCTCAACCGGCTGGCCGCCACCTGCGGCGGCTTCGAGGGCAACGCCCAGAGCCTGCGCCTGCTCACCCGGCTGGAGGCCAAGGTCCTCACCGAGGACGGCCGCAGCGCCGGGCTCAACCTCACCAGGGCCGCGCTCGACGCCTCCGTCAAGTACCCGTGGACCTGCGACAAGGGCGCCAAGTTCGGCGTGTACGACGACGACCTGCCGGTCTTCAAGTGGATCAGGGAGGGCGCCCCCGAGGGCCGGGTCAGCTTCGAGGCGCAGATCATGGACTGGGCCGACGACGTGGCGTACTCGGTGCACGACCTGGAGGACGCCCTGCACTCGGGCCACGTCGTCCCCGAGGCCCTGCACTCGCCCGCCGAGCGGAGGCTCGTCTGCGAGACCACCCGCACCTGGTACACCCCCGGCGCGGACCTGGGCGAGCTGGAGGAGGTCTTCGGCAAGCTCGTCGCCGACCCGCTCTGGCCGCGCCGCTTCACCGGCACCCTGCCCGAGCTGGCCGGGCTGAAGGCGCTCACGAGCGGTCTCATCGGCCGCTTCTGCCGCTCCGCCCAGGCCGCCACCAAGGAGATGCGCAGCGCCCGCCACCGGGCCGACCTGGTCGTCCCGCACGCCACCCGGCTGGAGTGCGCGCTGCTCAAGGGCGTCACCGCCCACTACGTCATGACCACAGAGGACCACAACGCCAACCAGGCCCGCCAGCGCGACCTCATCACCGAGCTCGCCTCCCTGATCACGCTCGGCGCGCCCGGCACGCTGGAGCCCGCCTTCCGGCCGGCGTTCCTGGAGGCGGCCGACGACGCCGCCCGCGTCCGGGTCGTCATCGACCAGATCGCCTCGCTCACCGACACCTCGGCGGTCGCCTGGCACCGGCGGCTCACCCGGTGACCCGATCCGCTTCCCCGAATCCCGCCCGGGGCGGATACTGCGCCCATGGCCACATATGTGATCGTCGGCGGCGGGCTTGCCGGGGCCAAGGCCGCGCAGACGTTGCGGGAAGAGGGCTTCGACGGTGAGATCGTGCTGTTCGCCGCGGAGAGCGAACGGCCCTACGAGCGGCCGCCCCTGTCCAAGGACCATCTCCTGGGCAGGAGCGAGCGCGAGGCCGTCTTCGTCCACGCCCCCGAGTGGTACGCCGACAACGCCGTGGATCTCCGTCTCGGCACGCGGGTCACCCGCATCGAGCCCGAGCACCATGTGGTCCGGCTCGGCAACGGCTCGCGCCAGCCGTACGACAAGCTCCTGATCGCCACCGGGGCCACCCCGCGCCGCCTGCCCGGCCCGGCCGCCTACCTCCGCACCCTGGCCGACAGCGAGGCCATCAGGGAGGGCCTGGCGCGGGCCGAGCGCGTCGTCGTCATCGGCGCCTCCTGGATCGGCCTGGAGACGGCCGCGGCGGCCCGCGCGGCCGGCTGCGAGGTCACCGTCGTCGAGCCCGAGCCCACCGCGCTCCACCGGGTGCTCGGCCCCGAGGTGGGCGGCGTGTTCGCCCGCCTGCACGCACGCAACGGCGTCGACCTGCGCTTCGGCATCTCCGCCGCCGAGGTCACCGCGACCGGCGTGCGGCTCAGCTCGGGCGAGCGGCTCACCGCCGACCTCGTCGTCGTGGGCATCGGCGCCACGCCCGAGGTCGAGCTGGCCCGCGAGGCGGGCCTGGAGGTCGGCCAGGGCGTCCGCACCGACGCCGCCCTGCGCACCTCGCACCCCCACGTGTACGCCGCCGGCGACGTCGCCGAGTCCTTCCACCCGCTGTACGGCCGCCACCTGCGCGTCGAGCACTGGGCCAACGCCCTGCACGGCGGCCCCGCCGCCGCCCGCTCCATGCTCGGCCAGGAGGTCGTGCACGACCTGGTCCCGTACTTCTACACCGACCAGTACGACCTCGGCATGGAGTTCTCCGGCCACATCGACGGCTACGACGAGGTCGTCTGGCGGGGCGACGTGGACGGCCTGGAGTTCGTCGCGTACTGGCTGCGCGACGGCCGGGTGGTCGCCGGCATGAACGTCAACGTCTGGGACGTCGCGGACGGCATCCAGGAGCTCATCCGCTCCGGAACGGTCGTCGACCCTAAGGAATTGTCGTCGGGTTGAGCGTCTCCTTGTCCGGGATCTCGTCCTTCTTCTCGGCGGTCTTGCGCGGGGTGGGCCGGGGCGTCTTGCTGGGCGTCGGCGGCTGCGCCCGCCCGGCGCACTGGACCGTGCAGGGCGGCGTCTCGCCCAGCTTGGCGCGCAGCTTCAGCGTCTCCTCGCGCGGCGACAGGGTGCGGTTGCCCTTGGCCCAGGCGTCGAGGTAGTCCCACGGCTCGACCATGCCCCGGCGCACCCACCAGTAGGCGGGGCCGGTCTTCCACGAGATCGCGAAGTAGAGGTTGGCGCCGGTGTCGCGGGCGTTGCCCGAGCGGCCCACCTTCCCCAGCACCTGGCCGGCCTTCACCCGCAGGCCCGGCTTGACGCCGGCGTCCACCGAGTCGAGGTGGCCGCCGAGGTAGCGCACGCCGTCGTCGCCGATGACCGTGACGAACCTGCCCTCCCGCGTCCAGCCGTCGTCCCTGGCCGGCGTCCATCCGTTCTGGACGTTGACCTCGTCCACGACGCCGTCCACCGGCGCCACGAACTCGCAGCCCTGCTTGGCCCAGATCGTCGTCTTGGGCAGCACCAGCAGCTTGCGCTGGTAGCTCGTCTTGCAACCCTTGACGGGGAAGGTGTAGGCGTACTTCGACAGCTTGGGAGGCGGCACCCTGACCGGGTCGTCGCCCTGCGGCGGCTGCTCGGCGGCGGCCTGGTGCTGCGCCGACGGCGTGGGGCCGGGGACGGTCGCGGTGGCCGCCGGCGTGCCCGCGGACGGGGCCGTGGTGGGCGACTTGGCGCTCACGCCCGCCAGCCCGGTCGCCTGCGAGCAGGCGCCCGTCAGCAGCACGGCGCCCGCGACGGCCGCCCATCGTCCGAGATGCCCCGATCGCATGATCTCCACCCGTGTCACCGCTTCCACGAACTTTACCTTTGTAGCCGACCGGGGACCCCCGCCGAGCCGCTTTGCCGCGATCCCCCGAGGGATGAGCCCATTCTGGCGGCAGGTGCGGGGAACGTCAGCGGGGCGGCATAGACTCACCGGCGTGGCTGGCCGGATCCGTGACGTCGACATCGCGCTCGTGCGCGAACGCTCTCCCATCGCCGAGGTCATCGGCGAGCACATCCAGTTGCGCAACGCCGGAGGCGGCAACCTCAAGGGGTTGTGCCCGTTCCACGACGAGAAGACGCCGTCGTTCAACGTCACGCCCGAGCGCGGCATGTACTTCTGCTTCGGCTGCTCCGAGGGCGGCGACGTCATCACGTTCGTCGAGAAGATCGAGCACCTGTCGTTCGGCGAGGCGGTCGAGCGGCTGGCGCAGCGGGCCGGCATCCACCTCCAGTACGAACAGGGCGGCTACGTCCCCAAGCGCGACCACGGCGAGCGGGCCCGGCTGATCGAGGCGCACAAGGCGGCGGCCGAGTTCTACGCCGGCAAGCTGTTCGCCCCCGAGGCGGCGGCCGGGCGGCGGTTCCTGTCGGAGCGGGGCTTCGAGCGGGCCGACGCCGAGACCTTCGGGGTGGGCTACGCGCCCAACGAGTGGGAGGCGCTGACCCGGCACCTGCTGGGCCGCGGCTTCTCGGCGGACGAGCTGGTCAAGGGCGGGCTGGCCAAGGAGGGGCGGCGCGGCCCGATCGACCGCTTCCGCGGCCGGCTGATCTGGCCGATCAGGGACGCCACGGGCGACGTGATCGGTTTCGGGGCGCGGAAGTTGCTCGATTCCGACGACGGGCCCAAATACCTGAATACGCCTGACACCCCGCTTTACAAGAAGAGCCAGGTGCTTTATGGGATCGACCTCGCTAAACGGGAGATCTCCAAGCGCAGCCAGGCGGTGATCGTCGAGGGCTACACCGACGTGATGGCCTGCCATCTGGCTGGGGTGCCGACGGCGGTGGCCACCTGCGGCACGTCGTTCGGCGAGGAGCACATCAAGATCCTGCGCCGGTTCCTGCTCGACCAGGCCGAGTTCCGGGGGGAGGTCATCTTCACCTTCGACGGCGACGCGGCCGGGCAGAAGGCGGCGCTGCGCGCGTTCGCCGACGAGCAGAAGTTCGTCACGCAGACCTACGTCGCGGTGCAGCCCGACGGGCTCGACCCGTGCGACCTGCGGGTCAAGCAGGGCGACGCGGCCGTGCGCGACCTCGTCGCGAGCCGCGAGCCGCTGTTCCAGTTCGCGATCAGGAGCACGATCTCCCGCTACGACCTGCGCAGCAACGAAGGCAAGATCGCCGCTCTCGACGCCGCCGCGCCCATCGTGGCCGGCATCAAGGACGCCGGGCTGCGCAAGCGCTACGCGATCGACCTCGACCGCTGGCTCGGCTTCATGGACGAGCGGTTCGTCATGCAGCGCATCGCGGCGGTCGCCGGGGCGCAGCAGGGCCGTCCGCAGCGCGCCCCGCAGGCGGCGCCGGTCGACCCCGGCGTCCGGGTGGAGGCCGAGCTGCTCAAGCTGGCCGTGCAGCGTCCCGCGCTGCTGGGGCCGCGTTTCGACGCCCTCGACCCCCAGGCGTTCACCGCGCCCGACCACGTCGCCCTGCACCGGGTGGTGGCCGCCGCGGGCGGCCTCGCGGCGGCCGGTCACGGCGGCAGGGAGTGGGTCGACCTGCTGCTGGAGCACGCGCACGAGGAGGGCTCGCGGGCGCTGGTGACCCGGTTCGCGGTCGAGCCGATCCAGGCCGACGCGCACGCCGAGGAGCGCTACGCGGGGGCGATGCTGGCGGCCATCGAGGCCATCGCGGTCGACCGGGCCATCGCCCAGGTCAAGTCGCGCATCCAGCGGCTCAACCCGGTGGAGGAGCAGCAGGAGTACAACAAGCTGTTCGGCGAGCTGGTGGCGCTGGAGCAGCAGCGCCGGGTGCTGCGCGAGCGCGCGGCAGGAAGCTGACCGCCGGAAGCCGACCCCGGAAGCTGATCGTCCGCGCCGGGTGAAGGTAACGGTTCGGTCGCGGATCCAAGCGGCAAACCCGGCTGGTTGGCCCGGGAACCTGGCGCGGTCCAGCATGCGACAAAGCGGGTGGACAACGTGGTCCGGGCAGCGAAAGAGTCGCGTCCGGCCGGAGGGGCCCGCCGGGCGCGAGAATGCTGATCGCGTAATTGGCTTTACTTTCCTGATCAAACTCCGGCCAAACCTAATTCCGATCTCAATTCGGTAAGGACGGAGGTCTTACCTTCGGTGACAAAAATGGGTCTGCCATTTGACGGAACCAATACTGCAGACTGTCTCCCGTGGGTGCATCGGTGCTGCCAAGCGGACCGCCATCGGTAGATCTTCAGGTGGCGGACCTCGTCGCGAAGGGAAGGGAGCGCGGGAGCGTAACCGTCGATGACGTCGCCGCCGCGCTTGACCGATCCGAGCTGCCGTCCGACGCGCTGGAGCGCGTCGTGCGCATGCTCGCCGAGAACGGCGTGGAGGTCCTCGAGCCCCAGGGCGACGAGGAGTCCACCCGCGCCGATGAGGAAGACGTAGGCAAGCGGGCGCCGACCAGCGATCTGGTCCGCATCTATCTGCGGGAGATCGGCCGGGTGCCGCTGCTGACCGCCGAGGAGGAGGTGGAGCTCGCCAAGTCGATCGAAGCCGGCCTGTTCGCCGAGGACAAGCTGGCCGGTGGGGTCTCGCGCCTGGCCTTCCCCGAGTTCAGGGAGCTCGTCTGGCAGGGCACGCGGGCCAAACAACGCCTCATCGAGGCCAACCTCAGGCTCGTGGTGTCGATCGCCAAGCGGTACGTCGGCCGCGGCATGCTGTTCCTGGACCTGATCCAGGAGGGCAACCTCGGCCTCATCAGGGCCGTCGAGAAGTTCGACTACACCAAGGGCTACAAGTTCTCCACGTACGCGACCTGGTGGATCAGGCAGGCGATCACCCGGGCCATCGCCGACCAGGCGCGGACGATCCGCATCCCGGTCCACATGGTGGAGACCATCAACAAGCTCGTCAGGGTCCAGCGCCAGCTCCACCAGGACCTCGGCCGCGAGCCCATCCCCGAGGAGATCGCCAAGGAGATGGACCTCCCGGTCGACCGGGTCGTGGAGATCCAGCGCATCGCCCAGGAGCCCGTGTCGCTGCAGTCGCCGATCGGCGAGGAGGACTCCGACCTCGGTGACTTCATCGAGGACGCCGACGCCGTCGTGCCCATGGAGGCCGCGGCCTTCATCATGCTGCAGGACCAGCTCGACGACATCCTGGCGACGCTGTCCGACCGGGAGCAGCGCATCATCCAGCTCCGCTTCGGGCTGGCCGACGGGCATCCGCGCACGCTGGAGGAGGTGGGCAGGGAGTTCGGGGTCACGCGGGAGCGCATCAGGCAGATCGAGTCGAAGACCCTGGCCAAGCTCCGCCACCCCACGCGGGCGCAGATGCTGCGCGACTACCTCGACTGAGCGGACGACCGGAGGGCGGGAGAGCGGGCCGGGGCTTGACGCCCCGGCCCGCTCGGCTTCCCGCGCGACGTCAGGAGCAGCCCTCGAACTGCGGCACGGCGATCGTGCCGAGGTGCAGCCCCGACTTGCCGAACCACTTGTGCAGCAGCTTCGACGCCGTCCCGTCCTGGTACATGTCGATGATCGCCCGGTTGACCTCCTCGCAGCCGGGGACGTCGCCCTTGCGCAGCCCGACGCCCGTACGCTGCTCGTTGAACTGGGCGTTGGCCAGCCGCAGCCCCGAGCCGTCCCGCATGGCGAGGCCCGCCAGGATGACGTCGTTGGTGGTGACGGCGTCCACCTGCCGGCTCTTCAGCGCCTCCAGGCACTGCGCGTAGTCGTCGAACGGCACGAGCTGCGCCGCGACCTTGCGCTCCTCGGTGACCCGTTCGGCCGCGTTCGACCCCTTGACCTGGCAGATCCGCCGCCCCTTGAGGTCGCGCACGTTCTTGAACGTCTCGTCGGGCCGCATCAGGATGTCCTGGTAGGAGATGTGGTACGGCCCCGCGAACAGCACGTTGGCCTTGCGGTCCTGGTCGATCGTGTACGTCGCCACCACCATGTCGGCCCGCCCGTCGAGCAGCACCTTGTCCCGGTCGGCCGCCAGCGCCGGCAGGAACGTGACGCCCTTGCCCAGCTTGCGGGCGAGGTAGCGGGCCACGTCCACGTCGAAGCCCTCGAACGTCCCGTCGGCCTTGCGGAACCCGACCGAGGGCAGGTCAGGCCGCACCGCGATGACGAGGTCGTCCTTGTCGACGATCGACTCGACCTCGCCGCTCGCGCAGCCTCCGGCCGCCAGCGCGGCCACCAGGGCCGCCGTCACCGCCAGCACCCGCTTCACCGGTACTCCTTGAGTCGAGGCCACACCCCGGCGATCAGCAGCAGGCCGATCCCGCCGATCGCGAAGGGCAGCAGCCGCCACAGGTTGTCGAGGGCGTTCTCGCCGCGGCCGATGGCCCGCTCGAAGTCGGCCTCGTGCTGACCGGCCAGCGCCACCACCGCGCGGTCGTAGGCGTCGAACGCCTGCGTCGCCGTCGTGAGCCGGGCCGCCACCGCGCCGTTGTCCCGCCCGGCCAGCGCCAGCTTGCGCAGGTCGGCGTCGGCGGCCTGGAAGCCGGCGAAGGCGGTGGCGACGTCGCGGCCGCGCGGGCCGATCAGCTCGGGCCCGAGCAGGCCGAGCACCTTCGTCTCGCCCTTGGTCACCTTGGCCTGGTAGGTCTCCAGGTTGCCCGCCGGGACGTAGAAGAGCGACTGCGACTTGTCCAGGAACGTGTGCTCGTAGGTGTCGGCCCGCTCCTTGTCCAGCAGATAGCGGCTCTGGTCGCCCTGCATGCTGTTGCTGATCGCCCGCGTCCTCGCCAGCGTCAGCACCGAGTCGAACGACGACTTCTTGGCCTCGCGCAGCGCGTCCTGGTCCTGGCTCAGCACGTTCGAACCGAACACCAGCGCCAGCGCGGTCGTGACCGTCGCCACCAGCAGCGCGGGGCCGAACACCCGGCGGAAGCGCCGGGCCAGGAAGATCTGCAGCGCCAGCAGGCAGCCCAGCGCGAGCAGCCCGGCCACCACCACCGCGGCCCGCAGCAGCGGCAGCATGAGCTGCTTGTCGTCGTAGGTGCGGCGCACGATGGTGCCGTTCTCCAGCGTCAGGTTGTACGCCTGCGGCAGCAGCACCATCCGCATGAGGTCGG
The DNA here is from genome assembly GCF_039529455.1 of Nonomuraea bangladeshensis. NCBI lineage: Bacteria > Bacillati > Actinomycetota > Actinomycetes > Streptosporangiales > Streptosporangiaceae > Nonomuraea > Nonomuraea bangladeshensis. Next base: position 463,168 of record NZ_BAAAMV010000001.1, on the reverse strand, counting down.
TGGCCTGCCGGTAGGTCGCCACGACCTCCGCCGGCGGCGGGCCCGGCGCGTGCCCGGCGCGCTCGTCGAGCAGCAGGGCCTGCCCGGCCAGCCGCTCGTAGCGGCCGAGCCCGTCCAGCACCGACTGCACGGTCCGCCGCTCGGCCGGGTCGTCGCCGGAGAGCTGGAACGCCTTCAGCAGCGCCTGGTTGGCCTCCGAGCGGCGGCTCTCGTAGCGGGCGAGGGCGTCGGCGCGCCGTTCGGCGTACCCGTTGCCCATCAGCAGGGCGCCCGCGACCTGCGCGTCCATGTCGCTGAGCGCCAGGTAGAGACCCGCGGTGGCGACGACCTGCGGCCCGGCGTCGCGGCCGATGACCTGGAGGCCGTCGCGGGCGCTGGAGCTGCCCACCGCCAGCGCCGTGAACAGCAGCGCGAGCGCGGCGGCGGTGACGCCGGTGAGCGTGCGGACGCGGCCGGGCACGTTGCGCCGCCTCGGCGGGGGCGGCGGCGCGGGCGCCATCATGGGCGGGGCCGGGGGAGGGGCCTGCGTCATCGTCACGGGGTGCCCTCCCTGATCGTGATGACGGTCCACGCGCCCAGGTGGATGCGGTCGCCGGGGCCGATCCTCACCGGCACGTTCACCGTGAGCGGCCTGCCGTTGACCTGGGTGCCGTTCGACGAGCCCGGGTCCACGACCGTCCACGAGCCGTCCGGCTGGGCCAGCAGCACGGCGTGCAGGTGGGACACGCCCGGGTCCTCGGGCGGGCCGGTCAGGTCGATCTCGGGGGCGACGTTCCTGGCCCGGCTGCGCCGTCCGATGCGCACCTGCTCGCCGTGCAGCCCGAAGGAGCGTTCGGGGCAGTACGGCGGGAAGGCCACCCGGTCGGCGTCCGGCCCGCCCTCGGCGATCACCTTCTCGTAGTAGGCGCGGTCGGCGGCGGTGACCGCCTCCCACCGGGCCCCGGTGACCGGGAGCGGGACGGCCGCCCCGTTCCCGCTGTAGTCGTGGCCGCACACCTCGCAGAACTGACCGGCGCGCGGCGTCTGGCAGATGGGGCAGCTCTCGGCGGTCGCGCTCCCACCGGAGGGCGCGGCGGGCTGGGGGGCGGGGGCGGCGGCCATCTGGGCGCCGCACACGTCGCAGTAGTCGTCGGCGCCCGACGCGTGCCCCTGCGGGCAGGTCGCCATCACGATCCTTCCTTGCGCAGCCGGCTGGTGCGCACCGATCCGGTGTCGAGCTCGATCTCGTCGGCCTTGTCCACGTTCCTGCGCAGCCGCGCGGTGCCGGTGGCCGGGTCCACCTCGACCACCTTCTCCAGCAGGCGGGCGGTGTCCTCGCGGCCCGACTCGACCGCGATCTCGCGGGCCTTGGCCAGCCGGGCGGTCGCGGTGTCCACGTCGCCGGCCGCGCGGGCGCTCAGCCCGTCCTGGATGAGGTCGTGCAGCTCGGCCTGGCCGGTGTAGTGGGCGACCTTGCCGTTGATGCGGGTGGACTGGGCGAGGTCGTCGGTCCACTGGGCGAGCACGTTGCCGCTGGCGAGCACGTCCCCGGTGTCGGGCCGGACGAGCTTGACCCAGCCCGCCCTGATCTCCTGGCCGATCTGGCCGGGCGGCACCTCGACGCACACGTGGTACTCGCGCTCCTCCGCGCCCCACGACCCGGTCGGGTAGTCGCCGGTGAGCGGGTTGACGTCGGTCCGCTTGCCGGTGAGGTCCAGCAGCACGGGGGAGACCTGCTTGACGAACTTCAGCCGCGCGGTCTGCGGCACCCACACCCGCAGCGACAGCTCGGCCACGGTCTTGCTCATCGAGGTCTGCGTGAGCCGGCGGAAGTACTCCGGCAGGTCGCCCTGGTCGCGGACGAAGTCGAACGTGCCGAGCATCGCCTCGGCCACCTTGCGCAGCTCGGCCGGCGCCCAGTCGGCGCCGACGCCGAGGCAGTCCACCACGAACTTGCCGCTCCAGGCGGCGAGCACGGACGCGAAGACGTCGGCGCGCTCGTTGTTCTGGCCGTCGGTCATCAGCAGCGCGTGCCGGATCGCCGACGGGTGCGCGGTCAGCAGGTGACCGGCCAGCTTCAGCCACTCGCCGATCGCGGTGCCGCCGTGCGCGAGCAGCTTGTCGATGGCCCGGTGCGCCTCGGCCCGCGTCCCGGGGGTGGCCTTCACCAGGTGGGGGTTGCCGCGCGGGTAGACCATCGTGGCCCGGTCGGTGCCGGCGATCACCGCGAAGTACGCGCCGTCGCGCAGCGTCTGCACGGCCGTCACGGCCGCCTGCCGCGCCTCGCGGATCTTGCTGCCGCTCATCGAGCCGGAGGTGTCCACGATGATCACTTCGGCGGCCTCCGCGGGCCCGGCCGCCTGCGTGGTGATCCCGCCCGTGGCGCCGACCGTCAGGATGGCGTGCACCTCGCGGCCGTCGAGGGGGAGATATTTGTTCTGGTCGATCGTCAGCGTGAACGTCGGCTGGTCACTCACGGGAGTTCTCCTAGGGGGATCAGGGCGATCGTGATGTTGTCCTGGCCGCCGGAGTCCAGGGCGTGCCGCAGCAGCTCGCGGGCCAGCTCCTGGGGATCGCCGGGGGCGGGGAGCGGGCGGCCGTCCAGGTAGCGCCACAGGCCGTCGCTGCAGACCAGCAGCAGGCCGGGGCCCTGCGGCTCGAACACGCGCACGTGCGGCCGGACGTCGTCGGCGTCCGCGCCGAGCCAGGCGGTGATCTCGCCGGTCTCGATCGCGTCGTCGGTGGTCAGCAGGGCCCCGCCCGGGGGCTCGGCCGGCGTCCAGTCCGGCGTCCCCTCCGGCGGCCCGCTCGGGAGCTCGGTCGACGGCACGGTCGGGAGCTCGTCCGGCAGCCCGCTCGGCGGTCCGGCCGGGGGTTCGGCCGGCAGCCAGTACGCCCGCGTGTCGCCCGCCCAGGCCAGGCTGATCCGGCCGTCCCTGACCACGGCGGCGACGTACGTGCAGGCGGGCGCGTCGTCCACGGACGTCGCGAGCTTGGTGACCGCCCGCCCGGCCAGCTCGAAAGCCTCCTCGTGCGCCAGCCCCCTGATGAGCGCCGCGCTCGCCGCCTCGACGGCCACCGCGGACGCCTCGTCGGCCCTGGGGGAGCTGCCGACGCCGTCGCAGACCACGGCCACCGTGGACCGCCCGGCGGCGAGCAGCGCGACCGCGTCCTCGTTCCTGCTGCGCCGCAGGCCCCGGTCCGTGACCGCCGCCGCGCCGCCCTCCAGGACGATCTCGGCGTGGTCGCGCCCGGTCGGCTGGCGCAGCCCGCACCGCTCGCAGTAGCCCTCGGCGTCCACGGCGGCCGCCCCGCAGGACGCGCACGTTGGCGAGCCCAGGGTGTGGCCGCACTTCTCGCAGTAGGCGTAGCCCTCGTACACCGGCGTGCCGCAGACCGGGCACGCCCCCGCCCCGGCGTCCGCCGCGCGGGCCTCCGGGGCCGTCACAGCCACGTCCGGGGACGTACAGCGTTGGCCTGGTCGATGAGGGCGTGCCGCTCCTGGCGGGTGGTGGCGGCCACGGCCAGCCGCCGGTAGATCGACTCCAGCCGCCTGCGCAGCCCCGACTCGGTGAACGCGGCCTCGGCCAGCCGCAGGCCGGGCGGCGGCGCGTTGGACGCCAGCCAGGCCAGGCCGCCGTGCAGCAGCTCGGCGGTGAGCAGGTCGCGGCGGCGGCCGTCGAGGTCGGTGAGGCGGGTCAGCCGGTCGGCCGCGGTGACCAGCTCGCCGGGGACGATCGCGGCCGGGTCCGGCCGGCGCGCCGCCGACACCGCCAGCGCCACCTGCGCCGCCACCCGGTAGCTCGACGTGGCCGGCACCTCGTCCAGCACGCTCAGCCGGCCCGTACGCGCCAGGCCGAACGCGGCGCTCACGTAGCCGTGGTCGGTGCGCCAGACGGTGTCGTACCAGGGGGCGGCGTGCCGGCCCGCGCACTCCAGCGCGAACGCCAGCGCCAGCTTGGGCGCCGGCTCGCCCGGCAGCAGCGACAGGCACGCGTCGAACATCGACACGGCCGTGTCGAGCCGTCCGGTCGCCATCGCCAGCACGCCGCGGTACCAGGTGACCCGCCAGTCGCCGGGCAGCTCGGCCGCGAGCTGGTCGAGCACCACCGGGGCCTCGGCGGCGCCCTCCTCGGCGAGCAGCCTGGCCCGCATCAGCCGGGTCTCGGGCGTCCGCGGCATCGCGGCGAGCTGGTCCACGAGATCCTTGCCGTCCAGGCCGAGCAGCCCGGCGAGCGCGCCGGCGGCCGGGTCGGCCGGGTCCACCAGCGGCACCGGCAGCTCGGCGGCGACGGCCGCCGGGTCGAGCGGCGCGAGCACCGCCCCGCCGTCCTCGGCCAGCGCCGTGCCCACCGCCCCCCGCTCCGGCCCGAACAGCGTCGAGGGATGCGGGTACGGCACCCCGTCCTCCTGCGCGCACACCTCGCGCAGCACCCCGACGAGCTGCTCCTCCATCTCCCAGGCGCTCTGGAACCGGTCGGCAGGGTCGTCGGCGGTGGCCCGGCGCAGCAGCCGGGTGAACGACGGGTGCCCGCAGTCCTGCGGCAGCGGCGCGCCCTTGCCGTTCTGCACCGGGCTGAACCCGGGGATCGCCAGCACGGCGAGGGTCCGCGCCACCGTGTAGAGGTCGGAGGCCACCGACGCCGCGTGGGTCTCCAGCTCGGGCGCGTGGTAGCCGGCCGTGGCCCACGAGGTGCCGGGCGGCGAGCCGATGGGCTGGACCGCGCCGAGGTCGATGAGCTTGAGCTGGCGGCCGACCCTGATCACGTTGGCCGGCTTGAGGTCGCAGTAGACCATGCCGTTCTCGTGCAGGTAGCCGAAGGCGTGCAGGATCTCCCTGCCGTACATGAGGACCTCGCGCAGCGGCAGCGGGCCCTGGCGGCGCAGCTCGTGCAGCGACTGGCCGCCGACGTACTCCATGACGATGTAGCCGAGCCCGGCCGAGCGCTGGAAGTTGAAGATCTTGACGATGTTGGGGTGGTCGACCGTGGTGAGGAAGCGCCGCTCGGCCTCGGCCGCGGCCAGCGCCTCGGCGTCGTTGGTGTTGAGCAGGCCCTTGAGCACCACCCAGCGGCCGTCGAGGTTCTCGTCCGAGGCCAGGTAGATCCAGCCGAGCCCGCCGTGCGCCAGGCAGCCCAGCACCCGGTACTGGCCCGCCACCAGGTCGTCCTTGCCCAGTTTCGGGGCGAACGAGTACGGCGTGCGGCAGTGCGGGCAGAACCCGTCGGTCAGCCCGGGATGTCCGTTCCTGGACCGGCCGACGGGCTTGCCGCAGTCGGGGTTGGCGCAGTAGCGCTTCTCCTCCGGCACCTCCGGGTTGGCCATGACGGCGGTGGCCGGATCGCGGTACGGCACCGACGGCAGGTCGGCCAGCGTGGCCAGCACCCCCGCCCGCGACCGCCCGCTGCTGGCCGGCCCCGTCATGCGGCTCACCGGGTTGGTGACGGGCGAGGAGGGCTGGGTGGGCGGCGAGAGCGAGACCGAGGAAGGCGCGGACGCCGGGGGCGCGGCGGTCGCCGCGTGGCCGCACAGGTCGCAGTAGCCCTCTTCGATGGTCCCGGTGCAGCCGGGCTGCACGCAGCGGGTCATGCCTCACCTCCATGGATGGCACGCTGGTAGGTCTCGACGGCCGCGGCCGCCGCGGTCAGGTCGCAGGGGGCGCTCCAGAGCAGGGCGCGGGCCCGTTCGAACAGCTCGGCGGCGGCCGGATCCTCCGCGAGGCCCTTGCGCACCGCCATCACCTGGCAGGCGCCGAGCCGGCCGCGCAGCTCGTCGCGCCGGCCGACCAGGCCGTACAGCGCCCTGGCCGTGGTCTGGGCCTGCCTGGCCGCGGCGTCGGCGTCGTTCTCCAGCCCGGACAGCCGCTTGGCGCGCAGCACCCACGAGTCGGCCGAGACGTCGAGCGCGTCCAGCGCGTCGGCCAGGGCGTCCACGCGGCTGCGCGGCTGGGCCTGCGGCGGCAGCGCGATCTTGACGACGACCGCGCCGTGGGCCAGCCGGGCCTCGCTCTCGGCGGCCCGCACCCGGTCGAGCGCGGCCACCAGGTTCTCGCGGCGGCGGGCGTACTCCTGCTTGACCGTGACGGCCAGCTCCAGCTCGGCGACGGCGGCGGCCAGCAGCCGGGAGACCCGGTCGAGGTCCGGCTCGACGGAGGCGCCGAGCGGGTCCTCGACCACGTCGGCGCGCAGCCGTACGAGGTCGGCGTCCGCCTGGCCCAGCCCCGGCGCGGCCTCGCCGAGGTCCGCCTCCAGCGCGCGGACGCGGCGCAGGCCGGCGTCGGCGGCGTCGAGGCGGGGGAGCAGATCGTTCCAGCGGGCGTCGATGTCGGTGAGGGCCGAGGTGACCTCGCGGAAGGCGGCGTCCATGCGGGTGACGGCCTGGTCGAGGGTCAGCCGCTCGTCCGCCTGCGGCAGCAGCGAGCGCTGCTCGACCGGCTTGGCGGCGGCCTTCAGCACCACCGACGGCCCGGCGAGCAGCGTGGTGAGCTGTTCGAGCTGGTCGGAGCCGAGCCGGCCACGGGAGTCCCTGATCTGCTCCGCGTCGCGTAACACGGCCCGGTAGGCGTCGTTCAGGCCCCAGAGCCTGGCCAGCGCCGCCTGGACGTCCGTCCAGCGGTGGGCGGTCGTCCCCCGTAAGGACGCGCCCTTGAGCAACTGGTAGGTCGTGTGGGATTCGAGGTCGAGCAGGTCACCGGAGATGCGGTCACGTTCGTCGGCGCGGGCGCGCAGCGCGTGCTCGACGCCTTCCCTGCTCATTGGTGGTCCCAGGTTCATCACGCTCCCCGGCGAAACCCCCCGATTACCCCGTTTATACCGGGCACAACGGGTGGTCTGACGGCTTAAGTTCCTTTTGCTGGCAAGGGTCGGGGGGACCCCTGACTTGTCCCTGATTCAACCCTGTCTCGCCTGCAAACGGCTTAACGATCTCTTAGCGTTACGTACATGGGACGCATACTTCTGATCATCGCGGCGGTCGTGGCCGCGCTCGTACTGCTCGGCCCCCTGCTGGGGTTCGCGCTCACGCTGCTCAAGTGGGGGCTCATCATCGGCGCCGTCGCCTTCGGCGTCCTCGTGCTGTCGAAGTGGGCCAAGAGGACATAGCTTCTGGACGCTTCCCCAGTCATAGTTGGGTGATGGAGGCGCGGCCCGCGGTAGACGATGCCGCGCTCGGGCGCGAGGCGATGGCCGTGCTCGAGGCGAACTGGACGGGCTCCGGCACCGTGCCCGCTCCCGGGCTCTATCCCCACCAGTGGAGCTGGGACTCCGCGTTCGTCGTCATCGGTCTGGCCCGGCGCCGGCCGGACCGGGCCCGCGACGAGCTGCTGAGCCTGCTGCGCGGGCAGTGGGCGACCGGCATGGTGCCGCACATCGTCTTCCACACCCGCGAGGCGTACTTCCCCGGGCCGTCGCTCTGGCGCTCCCAGGAACACGCGGCCGCGCCGCCCGTCCTCACCTCGGGACTCACCGCGCCGCCGCTGCACGGGCTCGCGCTGTGGTGGCTCTACCGGCACACCGGCGACCGCGACTTCGTCAGGAGGGCGTACCCGGCGCTGGTGGCCCAGCACGACTACCTGGCCTCGGCCCGCGACCTCGGCGGCGCCGGGCTCGCCGCCATCGTCCACCCGTGGGAGTCGGGCATGGACGACAGCCCCGCCTGGGACCAGCCGCTGCACAACCTGCCCGCCATCCACTACGGCTACCGCGGCGTCGAGCTCGCCGACCGCCACCCCGACAGCGACCACGAGCGCTACGTCTGGCTCGCCATGCGCTACCGCGACGCCGGCTACAGCGCGGGCTACCTGCGCGACGAGCACCCCTTCGCGGTCGAGGACCCCATGTTCAACGGCATCTGGCTGGCCTCCTGCCAGGCCATGGCCGAGCTCGCCCCGCTCGCGCACGCCGACCCCGCCCCCCACCTCGAACAGGCCGCTCGCATCAGGCGCGCACTGCTGGACCGCCTCTGGGACGGCGGCTTCTACGCCCGCGACCTGCGGGCCGGGGAGCTCATCAGGGTGGCCACGGTGGGCGGGTTCGGGCCGCTGCTCGACCCGGAACTGCCCGCCGAGCAGCTGCGCGCGGCCGTCGAGCTGCTGGAGTCGGCCAGGTTCATGGGCGCGACCGGCTACCCCGTGCCGAGCTGCGAGATCCGCGCCGGTCAGTTCGACCGCACCCGCTACTGGCGCGGCCCCTCCTGGGTCAACACCAACTGGCTGCTGCGCAGGGCCGCGGCCGTGCACTCGCTCGACCACCTCGCCCAGCAGCTCACCAACGGCACCCTCCGGCTGGTCAGGCAGGCCGGCTTCCGCGAGTGCTTCGACCCCTTCGACGGCAGCGGACGCGGCTGCCGCGACTTCTCCTGGAGCGCGGCGCTCACCCTCGACCTGCTCGCCGATACCGTGTGGGCATGAACATCTTCCGCCGGCTGCCCGCCGACGTGCGTAAATCCCTCGACCTGCGGCGAGGGGAGCGGGTCCTCACCTTCGCCGTCTCCGGCTCGGGCCACGTGATCGCCACGAACCTCGCGCTGCTGCTTCCCGACGGGACGCGGGTGCCGTACGAGGAGGTCGACAAGGCCTACTGGGACGAGCAGGGGCTCACCGTCCTCACGATGGCCGGCGTGCGCCACGTCGAGCCGGTGCCCGAGCCGCGCATGCTGCCCGAGACGCTCAGGGAGCGCGTCAACGCCACCATCGTGGTCAACAAGCACGTCGACCTGCCCGGCCGGGGCGGCGTACGGCTCGTCGCCAGGCGTCCGCCGGGCGGCGAGGTGCTCGGCTGGACCCTCGTCTTCGACGACGGCCTCGACCCCCAGGACCCCGGCCTGCGCGCGCAGGCCGAGCAGGCCCTGGAAGGGGTGCGGCGCAGCATGGGTGTGTGATCGTGCGCACACCCATGCCCGCCACCTAGTAGGTGATCCCGCTCTCCCGGGACTTGCGCTCCACGCCCGCCGTGACGTCCTCCTCCTCCGGCCAGCCAGTGGCGCCGTTGTGCCTGTGCGCGTCACCGCCCAGGAAGGGGATCCGATGCTGCAGCGTGTCGCCCACCTTGGTCCTGGCCGCGCCCGCGTACCTGGAGGCCTGGGCGCCGACGACGCCCGCGACCTCCTGCACCCTCGGGTTGTCGGCGACGCGCTGCGCCGCGCGCTTGATCTGCTCGTAGCGCTCGCGACCCGCCCGGCTGCCGAGTACGTAGCCGATGGCCAGTCCCATCGTGAATGTCATTCGATATCGCATGTCACACCTCCGCTGTCACCGGGCCTACCCCGGTAACGATGCGACACGCACTCCAGGAGTGCGCTAATCTATTCATGCGCACGACGGAGGGGCCGCAAAACCCCGCCGAGCAGCGCAAACAGATCGATCCCGCGTAGCTCAACGGCAGAGCAGCCGGCTGTTAACCGGCAGGTTATAGGTTCGAGTCCTATCGCGGGAGCATCTTCAAAGGCTCAGGCCCCCTTCCTCGGATCGAGGACAGGGGGCCTGAGCCGTTCCGGTCAAGGCAGCGGCAGGGCCAAGAGCATAGAACCGTCACGCACATAGATCGCGTCCTTGCCCGCTCTGATCGCCCAGGGAAATTTCAGTTCGACGGAGCGCAGCACCTTGCCCGTCGCCAAGTCGTACGAGCGCAGGCTCCTGTCGGTCACGGTGTGCAGCATGCCGCCTGCGATCAGCAAGGGCTCGAACCCGGCTGCCACGGCCTGTCGCCAGCGCACCTGTCCCGTGTTGCCGTCCAGCGCGTACAGTTTGCTGTCCTGGTCGTGGAAGTACACGAGCCCGACGGCCCCCACCGGCCCGAGGGCCGGCCGCATGGGGCCCTTCAGCTTGTCCTCGGCGATGAGGTCGACATTCCATCGGATCTTCCCCGTCCGCAACTCGAAGGCGTACAGCCCTTCGCCCGCGCCTTGGGCGAGCACGGTGCCGCTGGTGACGGTGAGCCCGCAGCCGAAGCCGAGTTTCGACCGGCCGTGCTGTGCCTGCCATCGGGGTTCACCTGTGGCGGCGTCGTAGGCGTCAAGTTCGCCGGCAGTGTTGGCGACGATGCACAGTCCGTCGCGCAGCACCGGCCCGTCGTCCGGGCTGACCATCTGAGGGAATTCCCTGAGCCAGCGTGGCTCGCCGGTCTTGACGTCGAACGCGGCGATCCCCCTGAGCGACCTGTAGAGCACCAGGTCGCCGGCGGCCGTCACCTTGGGCGTGGCTGAGATGGTCTGCTGCCTCCAGCGCTGATCGCCGCTGCCGGGGTCGTACGCCACGAGCGCGTCGCCATCGGCCACCACGACGAGTCCGCCGGTCAGCACCGGCCATGGGTTCCAAGCCGCGGACGGGGCGGGGTGGGTCCACCGCAACCGTCCCGTGGCCGCCTCGTAGGCGGAGACGACCTGGCTGTCCTGGAGGATGACGAGGTCCTTGTACGCCAGCGGCAGCATCCCCACCCTGGGCTCGCCGCCAGGAGAAAGCTCCGCCTTCCAGCGCGGCTTGCCGGTCGCGGCCTCCACCGCTTGCAGGGTGCCCGGGTCCACCATGGCGAAGACGAGGCCGGCGGCCAGACCGATGGGCGATTCGGCGAGGGGTACGGGACCGATCTCGGTCCGCCAGAGCTCGCCGGCGCCGGGTGCCTTGGTCGACGGGCTGTGGTCAGGGCTGCTCGGCTGCTCGCCCTCGTCCGGCCGATTCAGTACCAACCGGGTCACGCCGAAGGCGGCTGCGGACAGGGCGACGAATCCGCCCACACCTGCCAGCAGAAGCCGCCGCGTCGGCCATCCTCCCGGCCCCGCGGCGCCTTCGCCGTCGGTGTCCTGAGCGGCGCCGAGATGGAGGGTGTCCGAGCCGGGGGCCGCGGGGCCGGGAGCAGGTGGCGGCAGCAGGGTGGTCCTGGTGGCGAGGTCGTCGATGATCGGACTGGGCAGCCACGCGGCACCGGGCCGGGACAGGTGCGGCACGAGCCGTCGCAGGACCTCCTCGGGCGTGAGCCGCCGGCCCGGCTCCTTCTCCAGGCACGCCCCGGCCAGTTCGCGCAGCACGGCATCGGAGACGGCGCCCACGTCGGGCGGCTCGTGCACGACGCGGTACAGCAGCGCCTGCGGCGTCCCCGCGCCGAAGGGGCCGCGGCCGGTGGCCGCGTAGACGAGCACCGCGCCCAGGGAGAACACGTCCCCGGCGGGCCCCGACTCGCCTCCCGTGAGGTATTCGGGCGCCAGGTAGCCGGGCGAGCCCGTGATCGCGCCCGTCACGGTGAGGGCGGCGTCGTCGGCCGCGCGGGCGATCCCGAAGTCGATGACGCGCGGCCCGTCGGCGGTGAGGATCACGTTGGAGGGTTTGAGATCCCGGTGGACCACGCCTGCCTCGTGGATGGCGATCAAGGCCTCGGCCAGGCCGGCCCCCACGGCGTACACGCTGGACATCGGCAGCGGGCCGTGCGTCTGGACGGCCTGGCTCAGGGACAGCCCGCGCAGGTAGGCGGTGGCCAGCCACGGGACGGGCGCGTCCGGGTCGGCGTCGATCACCGGCGCGGTGAAGGCGCCGCTGACCAGCCGGGCGGCGGCCACCTCGCGCCTGAACCTGGCCCGGAACTCGGCGTCGGCGGCGAGCGCGGGATGGACGAGCTTGACCGCTGTCTCCCGCCCCGCGGGTGACGTGGCGAGGTAGACCCGGCCCATGCCACCGGTGCCGAGGTTCGCCAGCACCTTGTAGCGGCCGATCATCCGTGGGTCGTGCGGCTGCAGCGGTTCCATGAGGGCCTTCACTTCGGTAGTGCGGCGGCCATCACCTCGGCGACGGCGTACGCCCTGTTCAGCACGTCGGCCTCGGTGAACGGCTTGCCATTGGTCGAGCCGGAGCACCTGATCCGGACCAGGAGGTTGCGCAGCACGAACACCACCTCGCCCCACGCCTCGGCCTTGTCGGAGTCGCTCCAGTAGTAGTAGGCCATGGCCTGTTCACCGGGGCCCCGCAGGGCGTGGAAGGTGGTGCTGGTCTTTCGCCCGCTGTCATGGAGCTCGCTGAACTGTCTGCGCGCCCGCTCGGCTCCGCCACGACGCTTCTGATCGGGATAGGCCGACATGCTCACGGACAGGGTTCGGTCGTCGGGCGTCCCCGTCAGCAGGAGCCATTGACATTCCCGCTGAGGGACATCGAACTCGGTACTCGACGTCGACTTCGAAGGCATGTCGAAGCCGGCCGCACGCAGGGTCGTCCTGTCGACGATCGTGCACGGGTCCAGCAGCGGGAGGAGGGGTGCGGCCGGTCCGTCCGAGGTGCGCACCGCTGGAGCGTCCGCTTCGCCGCCGATGGCGGCGACCACTTCGGCGCCGGCCGCGATGGCCCCTGCGACGGCCTGCTTCTTTCCGAGCGATTTCCGGTCGAGGTCCTTGTAGCGGTAAACGGCGTACCTGACCTCCGTGGTCACCGTACCCACCCTGACATTCAGCTTCGCCTCGCCGAAGTCGGCGTCGTAGCTCACCGCCGCCTCGTCGCCGAGCCCGCTGACCTTCTGCCAGACATCCTTGGACGTCGCGAGGGTGTCCAGCTCCGTGACGACGTCGAAGGACAACAGCGCGTCGTGGACGCTGCCCTCGTGGTCATCCAAGGCGACGCTGAGTGAGCCCTTCCGGCCCGAACCGTCGTAGGCGCTGCGGTAGGCGCAGGACAGGTCGGGCGCGTACGCTTTCTGCGTCTCGCGGTCGGGCACCAGCTTGTTCAGGCTCGCCTCGCTGAGGCCGCACCGTTCCAGCGCGGTGAACGGTTCGGCCGTTCCGGCCGGATACAGATCCGCGACCGTGGGAAGGGCGAGGTCGGTGTCGTCGATGGTCGGGTCACGCTCCAGCAGGATCGCCGCTCCGACCCCGAGGGCGACGGCGAGACACGCGCCGACGGCTGCCAGCCCGAGAATGACACGGTTGCGCGCGTTCATGAGGGAACTCCCGTGATCCGCTCCGCTCATGATTCAGGATTCCCGGCCCACCGGGCAATATCATGACTAATCGGGAAGGCGGGGTTTCCCTCCCAGGTATGCGTACGACGTGCCAGGTCGTACGGGCGGGTTGCTGGGGATTGCGGGGCATTCTTGGGTTCTCGGGACATAGGGCGGACTTGCGGGCGAGGATGGGGGACGCCGGTCCTCAGGGGCCGGAGCCGCGGGAACTGCGAAGGTGGCGAGGAGAGGGCGCCGCCGCCAGGACGTGCCGTCGTGACCCGGAAATCCGGCGGGGCGATCCGATGACCGAGAAGTGCTGATTGCCGCGTGCGTACCTGGATCAGGTCCCTCAGTCCCTTCGACATGCCCCGCACCCAGGCCTGGCTGGGGCGCATCGCCGACCTGCGTGAGGCGGAACGTTTCATCAGGCTCTACCACGCCGAGAACCCCGGCGCGGGCGGCCAGGAGGCGCGTCTGCGCGACGTGGCGCGGGAGATCGCCCGTACGGGCACCTACACCCACACCGCCGACGAGCTGGTCTTCGGCGCCCGCGTGGCCTGGCGCAACAGCAGCCGCTGCATCGGCCGCCTCTACTGGCGCTCCCTCCGGGTACGCGACCGCAGGGACGTCTCGACCGCCGAGGGAGTGGCGCTCGAATGCGTCGCCCATCTGCGCGAGGCCACCGGCGGCGGCCGGATCAGGCCCACGGTGACGGTGCTCGCGCCCGACGGCCCGGCCCGTCCGGGGCCGCGGATACTCAACGACCAGCTCATCCGCTATGCCGCCCACCGCTCCCGTGACGGCAGCGTCACCGGCGACCCGCGCAACCTCTGGCTCACCGACCTGGCCAGGACCCTCGGCTGGCGGGGGAGCGCCGGCGGCAGGTTCGACGTGCTGCCGGTGATCATCCAGCCGGGGCTCGGCGACCCGCTGCTCTGCAACCTTCCCGGGGACGCCGTGCTGGAGGTGCCGCTGGAGCATCCCGACTACGGGTGGTTCGCCGAGCTGGAGCTGCGCTGGCACGCGGTGCCCGCCATCTCGGACATGTGCCTGGAGATCGGCGGCGTCTGCTATCCGTGCGCCCCGTTCAACGGCTGGTACATGGGCACCGAGATCGGCGCCCGCAACCTCGCCGACCACGACCGCTACGACCTGCTCGGGACCGTCGCGGAACGGCTCGGCCTGGACACCTCGACCGAGCGCTCGCTCTGGCGGGACCACGCGCTGGTGGAGCTGAACGTGGCGGTGCTGCACTCGTTCGAGCGGGCGGGGGTGACGATGACCGACCACCACACCGAGTCCCGGCGCTTCCTCACGCACCTGGCGAAGGAGGAGAAGGCCGGGCGGGTGTGCCCGGCCGACTGGTCGTGGATCGTGCCGCCGCTGTCCGGCAGTGCCACCCCCGTCTTCCACCGCTACTACGACACCAGCGTTCTCACGCCGTCCTTCGTCCACCACCGCTAGCGGAGGGCCACTTGCCGTCACGGGATAGAACATGATTCTGTTGGCTTCATGTCGGAACTCGTGCTCTCAGCCGTCGACCAGGGCGTGCTCACGCTCACCTTCAACCGTCCCGAGACGCTCAACGCCTGGACGGACGCCATGGGGCGGCGCTACTTCGACCTGCTGGAGGAGGCCGAGCGGGACCCCGCCGTACGGGCCGTGGTCGTCACCGGGGCGGGCAAGGGCTTCTGCTCGGGGGCGGACTTCAAGACCCTGAACGCCATCCAGGCCGGCGCCTACGACGAGAAGCCGGACCCGCGGCCCAACACCTTCCCCACGAGCATCGCCAAGCCGATCGTCGCGGCCGTGAACGGGGCCTGCGCCGGGCTCGGCATGGTGCACGCGCTCGTCTGCGACCTGGTCTTCACCGCCGAGGACGCCAAATGGACGACCGCGTTCCCGCGCCGCGGGCTGGTCGCCGAGTACGGCCTGTCATGGGTGCTGCCGCGGATCATGGGCCAGCAGCGGGCGATGGACGTGCTGCTGTCGGGGCGGGTGTTCACCGGGCGGGAGGCGTACGAGCTGGGGCTGGTCAACCGGGCGGTGCCCGGGGACGGCGTGTTGGCCGCCGCCCAGGAGTACGCGCGCGAGCTGGCCGCCCACAGCTCGCCCGCCTCGATGTCGGTGATCAAGCGCCAGGTGTGGCGGGACTGGGACGTCACGCTGGAGGAGTCGGCGAAGACGGCGACGCAGGAGATGCTCGCCTCCTTCGGCCGCCCGGACTTCGCCGAGGGCGTGGCGAGCTTCCTCGAACGCCGCCCCCCGAACTTCCCCGCCCTGTGAGAAAGGGTCAGGCCAGGCGGTGGGCGCCGCGTGCCGGGGTGGCCGGCAGGAAGCGCGGCGCCTGGAAGCCGCGTTCGGCGTAGGCGGCCGAGACGGAGTCCTGGACGGACTGCAGCCGGTCGTCGGCGACCAGCGCGACGGCCGAGCCGCCGAAGCCGCCGCCGGTCATCCTGGCGCCCCGCGCGCCGCCCTTGAGCGCGGCCTCCACGGCGAGGTCCAGCTCGGGGGAGGACACCTCGTACTGGTCGCGCAGCGACAGGTGGGAGGCGTTGAGCAGGGCGCCGATCTCGGTGACGGCGCCCGCCCGCAGCAGGCCGATCAGCGCCTCGACGCGGTGGTTCTCGGTGACGACGTGCATGGTGCGCTTGCGCTCGGCCCCGCTCAGCCGCTCCAGGGCGCCGGCCAGGTCGGTGACGTCGCGCAGCGCGGGCACGCCGAGCTTGCGGGCCGCCGACTCGCACTCGGCACGCCGCTTGGCGTACTCGCCGCCGGCGTGCTCGTGGTGGACCTGGGTGTCGATGATGAGGATGCTCAGCCCGTGCGCGGCGAGGTCGAGCGGGATGGTGCGGGAGGCGAGCGAGCGGCAGTCGAGGAACAGGGCGCGCCCCTCCTCGCTCAGCGCCGACGCGGCCTGGTCCATGATCCCGCAGGGCATGCCGACGAAGTCGTTCTCCGCCTTCTGGCCGAGCAGGGCGAGCTCCATGGGCGTCATGCCGAGCTGGTGCAGGTCGTTGAGCGCGGCGGCGACGGAGACCTCCAGGGCGGCGCTGGAGCTGAGCCCCGCGCCCTGCGGGACGTCGCCGTCGATCGCGATGTCGGCGCCCGCCACGCGGTCGCCGAGCATCGCGAGGACGCCGACGACGTAGCGGGTCCAGCCCTTGGCCTCCTCGTGGGTGGCGAGCGTGACCGGCTCGCCGGGTGACTGGAGCGAGAGGAGGCGGACGGTCCGGTCGGCGCGCGGGGTGACGGCGGCGGTCACGCCCCAGGGCACCGCGAACGGCAGCACGAAGCCGTCGTTGTAGTCGGTGTGCTCGCCGATCAGGTTGACCCGGCCCGGCGCGCGCCAGACGGTCTGGGGGTCCGCACCGAAAGCGGCGCGAAAAGCTTCAACAACGCGCATAACCCAACACTCCTCAACAAGGGCCCGACCGTAGACTAGCGCCATGGAGGAGCTCCTGGATCCAGGGCTCGGGCAGGTCCGGGTGTTCCTGATGCGCGACGACAACAAACCGCGCAAGCTCAAGTACAACCTGGGCCACCGCAGGATCCTCGCCTTCGGCGGCGCCTGGTCCAACCTGATCGCGGCGGTGGCCGAGGCGGGGCTCCGGCACGGCATCGAGACGATCGGGGTCATCAGGGGCGAGGAGCACCTGCCGCTCAACCCCGTGCTCGCCCGCGCGCGCGAGTGCGGCATGACCCTCACCTACCTCGACCGGGCCACCTACCGGCGCAAGCACACCGAGGAGGTGCGGGCGGCGCTGCGTGCCCGGTTCGGCGCGGACGTCGCGATCCTGCCCGAGGGCGGCAGCAACGCGGCGGCCGTGCGCGGCTGCGCCGAGCTGCCCGCCGGGATCGGCGTCCCGTACGACGTCGTGTGCTGCCCCGTCGGCACCGGCGGCACGCTGGCCGGCATCGCGGCCGGGCTGCCCGAGGGCAAGCGGGCGCTGGGGTTCGCCGTGCTGAAGGGCGCCGCCTTCCTGGAGGGGGAGGTGGCCAGGCTGCAGCGGGAGGCGTACGGGCGGACCTGGTCCAACTGGTCGATCGACCTCGACCACCACTTCGGCGGCTACGCGCGCACGACGCCGGAGCTGACGGAGTTCGCCGCCCGGCACGGCGTCGAGCGCGTCTACGTGGCCAAGATGCTCCTCGGCGTCGTCGATCTGGCCAGGCGGGGCGTCCTCGCGCCGGGCACCCGCGTCGTCGCCGTGGTCACCAGCCCGCCCGAGCCCCCGGGTGCTCAGCTTTCGACCCCGGTCGCCGCGTGCGCCGCGCCGACCGGCTTCGACTCGGGCGAGCCGCGCTGACGCAGGTAGATCGACAGCACCACCATCGACAGCACGGCCAGCAGCTCCGACTGCCAGTTCTGCAGGCTGCGGTTCCAGAACTCGGGCGAGGTGACGTACGAGCCCCAGGACACCGGGTCACGCAGGTCCGCCAGCCGCTCGGAGTTGTAGGCGGCCTGCCCGGCGACGGACTGGGCGGCCCACGACAGCGCGAAGATCAGGCCCATCACCAGGCCGAGCGAGTTGCCGAACAGCCACAGCCGCAGCCCGTGCGAGCGCGCCCAGCGCGGCGAGTCGGGAGCGGCGTGCGCGCCGACCTTCTGCTCCTCGTCGGACTCGGCGCCGGCGTCCTCGACGGCCTTCGACTCCGTCGAGCCCTTCTGCACCAGCCAGACGGTGAGCGCGATGTAGAGGAAGAACTGCAGGTACTCCGACTGCCAGTTCTCGGCCACGTCCACGGCGAAGGAGGAGGAGGTGACGTACTGCCACACGGTGAGCGGCTGGTCGCCCATGGCGCGCTGCTGGTCGTTGAGGTCGAGCGTCCCGGCGACCGCCTGGCCGCCGAGGGCCAGCAGGAACATCACCAGGAAGGCCAGGGACAGCGAGTTCTCCTTGATCCACTTCACAGTCTGGACCACCCGATGGCGAAGAACCACGCCAGCCCGGCCACGATCAGGAGCATGGTGATCGTGAACATCACCCGCATCAGTCCTCCACCTCGCAGTCGTACGGCAGGTCGCGCACCGGCTCGCAGCCCGCGGCCCGCACCCGCCAGCCGTCGCCGAAGCGGTGCAGGAAGAGCGTGTCGCCGGCCAGCCGCACCTGGGCGTTGTCGCCCCACACGCGCACGTCGGTGACCGCGCCGCCGGGGCCGAGCCCGAGCTCGCGCAGCGCCTCGGCGCAGGTCTGGCCGCGGTCGGGGAGCCGGTCGGCGGTCTTGGGGGCGAGCAGCGCGCACGCGGCGTCGTCCTGGTGCGCGGCGAGCGCGGCGTGGAAACGCTCGGCCGCCTGAGCCGGAGCCGCGCTGTCAGGGGCGCAGCCGGTCAAAGCCAGCGCCAGCAACACTCCCGACGCCGGCGCCACGAGCGGGATCTTCATAGCACGCTGCTACCCGTCGATCACCCGAACATGCCGCGCAGGCGGGCGAGTCAGCGCCCGAGCTGGTCGAGCACGGGGCTGACCAGCGCGTCGAGCTCGCGGGCGAGCACCGTCACCGCGCGGCGGGCGTGCTCCTCGACCTCGTCGTGCGGGCCCTCGGGCTCGGGCGGCAGGTCGCCGAGCGGCAGCGGCGCCTCCACCAGCAGGGAGGCGCGCAGGAACGGGACGCGGGCGAGGTCCTGCTGGGACGGCTCGACGTACTGGCCGAAGGTCTCCTGCCAGCCGAGCCAGCCGCGGTCGCGCCACCAGGCGCGCGAGCGGGTCAGCTCCTCCGGCAGCGGGGAGACGAGCCGGACGCGGGCGTAGAGCGTTCCGTCCCAGGTGTTGCGGTGACAGGTCGCCTCCAGCACGCGGCGGTCCCACCGCACGTAGCCGGGGGTGAGCGCGGGCGGCGTGGCGAGCCGCCACGCGGTGCACGCGAACCTGACGGGGGCGATGTCCCCCCACTCGAACTCGTCCAGGTTCTTGCGCACATGGACGGCGTAGCGCCCGTCGCGGTCCCTGTCGAAGTCCTGGTCGATCCAGAACGCCTTGGCCATGCACCCCACGCTACGGCCAGGACCCGGGAACGGCTTGCTCTTGATTGATTGACCAGATAGTTTCATCCAGTCAAACAAATGGGGGGAACCGGATGGCCAAAGCCGGACGACCGCCGCAGGACCCGGCGCGCCGGCTCGAACGCGCGCACCGCATCCTCGACGCCGCCGCCGAGCTGATCCTGCGCTGGGGCTACGACAAGACGACGATCGACGACGTGGCCCGCCGCGCCGGCGTCGCCAAGGGCACGATCTACCTGCACTGGAGGACCCGCGACCAGCTCTTCGCGGCGCTGCTGCGCCGCGAGCGGGTCCACCTGTTCGACGGCATCAGGGCGAGCGCCCCGGCCACGCTGCCCGAGCTGTTCGGCGGCCTGGTCCGCGAGACGCTGAACCGCCCCCTGCTGCGCGCGGTCCTGCTCGGCGACGACGAGGTGCTGGGCAAGCTCACGCGCATGAAGCGGACCAGCCGCACCGGCCTGGAGCTGGGCGGCCCCTTCGACACCTACATCGCCCGGCTGATCGGGCACGGCGCGGTGCGCGCCGAGCCCGGCGACCACCTGACGGTGATCAGCTCCATCGTGTACGGCTTCATCGCCCTGCCTGACCTGCTGCCCGAGAGCGCGCGGCTGCCCGACGAGCGGATCGCCGAACTGGTGACCGACACCGTGGAGCGGGCCATGTCCACCGGCCGCGCCCTGCCGGAGGCGGACCGGCGGGCCGTCGCCGAGGCGACCGCGGACATCCTGGACGCCATGGAGGAGGTCGCCCGCCGCCGGCTCGCGGCCTCGCTCGGGAACGAGGAGTGTGAGTGACGTGAACCTGGTGCTGCCCTTGGACGACCCGGCCGCCGACCTGGCCCTGGCGGGCGGGAAGGGGGCGTCGCTGGCCAGGCTCGCGCGGGCCGGGCTGCCGGTGCCTCGCGGGTTCCACGTGACGACCGCGGCCTACCGCGCGTTCGTGGCGGGCTTCCGCGACGAGATCGACCCGCGTGACCCGGAGGGCACCGCCGCGCTGTTCGCCCGGCACGAGATCCCCGACCAGGTCGCGGCCGCGATCAGGGAGGCGTACGCGGGGCTCGGCGACGACGTCGCCGTGGCGGTGCGCTCCTCGGCGACCGCCGAGGACCTGCCGGAGCTGTCCTTCGCCGGCCAGCAGGACACCTTTCTCAACGTCCGCGGCGACGGACTCCTGCCGGCGGTCCTGCGCTGCTGGGCCTCGCTGTGGAACGCCCGCGCGATCGCCTACCGCGACAGGAACGGCGTCCCGCACGACGACGTGGCGCTCGCCGTGGTGGTGCAGGAGCTCGTGGACGCCGACGCCGCAGGGATCATGTTCACCGCCGACCCGGTGACCGGCGCGCTCGACGAGACCGTGATCAACGCCTCCTGGGGGCTCGGCGAGGCGGTCGTCGGCGGGCAGGTCACCCCGGACACGCTCGTGCTGCGCGGCGGCGCGGTCGTCCGCGAGCAGGTCGGCGACAAGACCGTCATGACCGTGCGCACGCCCGACGGCACCGAGGACCGGCCGGTCCCCGCCGAGCTGCGCCGCGCCCCCGTGCTGAGCGCCGCGCAGGCGGCCGAGCTGGCCGCGCTCGGGACGCGCGTCCAGGACCTGTACGGCGTCCCCATGGACGTCGAGTGGGCCCGCCGCGCCGACGGCACCCTGGCCGTCCTCCAGGCCCGCCCGATCACCGGGCTCAGAGCGCGCCCGGAGGAGTGGAACGACAGCCTCAAGGGCGAATACCTGTGGACCGCGGGCAACCTCGGCGAGGCCATCCCCGACGTGATGACGCCGATCACCTGGTCGTACGTGCGGCTGTTCATCCACGAGGCGATGTCCGCCTCGGCGCTGCCCGGCTTCGACATGGTCGGCAACATCGGCGGCCGGTTCTACATGAACCTCAGCACCGTCCACACGATCGCGGCCGCGATGGGCATGGCCAAGCGGACCTCCGCGACGGAGAACGTCTTCGGCAAGCTGCCCCCGGGACTGGACGTGCCGAAGGTGGCCCTGTCCCGCTGGGAGATCATCAGAAGGGTGCTGCCGATGGCGGTGGCCCTTCAGCGGCGGGTCCGTACGAACCTCAAGGCCATGCCCGCCTTCCTGGCCTCCTCCCGGCGGCGCTGCGAGGAGCTGCGCGCCCGCGTCGCCGCCACCCCCACCGCCCCCGAGCTGGCCGGGCTGTGGGAGCGCGAGATCCGCCCGCACGTGGTCACCGCCTGCCGGATGCTGGAGGCGGCCGGCCGTCAGGGCGGCGGCACCCTCGTCTGGACCCGCGACAAGCTGCGCAAGCTGGCCGGCGAGGGCGACGCCGAGGCCATGCTGTCCGGCGTCGACGCGGGCGGCGGGCTCGCCAGCATGGGCCTGCTCCTCGGCCTGTCCCGGCTGGCCCGCGGCGAGATCACCCGCGAGGAGTTCGCGGCCGCGTACGGGCATCGCGGGCCGCACGAGTTCGAGGTGTCGAAGCCGCGGCCGGGCGAGGACCCGGCGTGGATCGACGCCCAGCTCGCCGGGCTGCGCGACCTGCGCACCGACACCGAGGCGCTGCTCGCCCGGCAGGAACGGGCGCGGGAGGAGGCGTGGGCGCGCTTCGCCGCCCGCCACCCGGGCCGGGAGGCGCGGATGCGCGAGCGGGTGCGCCGCTGGGGCGCGGTCGTCCGCGACCGGGAGGAGGCGCGCTCGGAGACCATGCGCGCCTTCTGGGTGCTGCGGGCGTTCACGCTGCGCGCGGGGGAGCTGACCGGGCACGGCGACGACGTCTTCTTCCTGTCCCTGGAGGAGCTGCTCGGCCTGCTGCGCGGCGACGCCGCCGGCCTGGAGCGGGTGCCGGCGCGGCGGGCCGCCTACGAACGGTACGCGGCGCTGCCGCCGTACCCGGTGCTGATCGTCGGGCACTTCGACCCGGTGCGCTGGGCGGCCGACCCCGACCGGCGGGCCGACGTGTACGACGCCCGCGGCGGCCTCGCCCCCGTCGGCGACGCCGTGACCGGCTTCCCCGGCGCGCCCGGCGTGGTCGAGGGCGTCGCCCGGGTGCTCGCGGGCCCGGACGAGGGCGACCGGCTGAAGCCCGGCGAGATCCTGGTGACGACGCTCACCAACGTGGGCTGGACGCCGATGTTCCCGCGCGCCGCGGCCGTCGTGACCGATCTCGGCGCGCCGCTGTCGCACGCCTCCATCGTGGCCCGCGAGCTCGGCATCCCGGCCGTGGTCGGCACCGGCAACGCCACCATGCGCCTGCGCGACGGCGACCGCGTCCGCGTGGACGGCGAACGCGGCACCGTCGAGCTTCTCGGCTGAGTTTTAATCGGTTGCCTCCGGGCCGGGCCCTCTGGTCTGCTGGCCGGGAACCCCAGGAAAGGAGCAGAAATGCGAGCGACTGTCGTGTCCCTCCGTCACAGGACCGCACCCATCGAAGGACATGACGTTCGTTGCACACGCTCAACCTGGGAATTCTCGCGCATGTGGACGCGGGCAAGACGAGCCTGACCGAGCGGCTGCTGCTCGCCGCCGGGGTCATCGACGAGCTCGGCAGCGTCGACGACGGCAGCACCCAGACCGACACGCTCGACCTGGAACGCCGGCGCGGCATCACCATCAGATCGGCCGTGGTCTCGTTCGCCGTCGGCGACACCACGGTCAACCTCATCGACACCCCCGGCCACCCCGACTTCATCGCCGAGGTCGAACGGGTGCTCAACGTGCTCGACGGCGCGGTGCTCGTGGTCTCCGCCGTCGAGGGCGTGCAGGCGCAGACCCGCGTGCTCATGCGGACGCTGCGCAGGCTCGGCATCCCCGCGCTGGTCTTCGTCAACAAGATCGACCGCCGGGGCGCGCGGCCCCGCGCCGTGCTGGAGGAGCTGGCCTCCCGGCTGGCGCTGCCGGTCGCCGCCATGGGCGAGGTCGCCGGCGCGGGCACCCCGGAGGCGGCCTTCGTCCCGTACGGCGGGGCGGAGCTGCTCGACGTGGTCACGCTGCACGACGACGCGCTGCTGGCGGCGTACGTGCGGGGCGGGGCCGTGCCGCCCGCCCGGCTGCGGGCCGCGCTCGCCGCCCAGACCCGCGCGGGCCTGGTGCACCCGGTGTTCTTCGGCTCGGCCATCACCGGGGCCGGGGTGGACGACCTGGTGGCGGGCGTACGCGAGCTGCTGCCCGCCGCCGGCGGCGATCCCGGCGGGCCGGTCTCGGGGGCGGTGTTCAAGGTCGAGCGCGGCCCGGCGGGCGAGAAGCTCGCCTACGCGCGCCTGTTCTCCGGGACGTTGCGCGTCCGCGACCGCCTCCGCCTGCCGGGCGGCGGCGAGGCCCGCGTGACCGGCATGGACGTCCTCAGCGTCCCCGCTTCCCGCGGGTCGGTCGCCGCCGGTCAGATCGCCCGCCTGCGGGGTCTCGACGCGGTACGGGTGGGCGACCCGCTGGGCGAGCCGCCGCCCCGAGCCGGGGAGGGCCACTTCGCGCCGCCCACCCTGGAGACCGTGGTGCGGCCGGCCCGCCCCGCCGACCGGGGCGCGCTGCTGCTCGCCCTGACCCGCCTCGCCGAGCAGGACCCGCTCATCGGCCTGCGCCAGGACGACGCGCGCGGCGAGGTCTCGCTGACCCTCTACGGCGAGGTCCAGAAGGAGGTCATCCAGGCCACCCTGCTGGAGGAGGACGGCCTGGAGGTCTCCTTCATGAAGAGCACCACGATCTGCGTCGAGCGCCCGCTCGGCTCCGGCGCCGCCGTCGAGCTGATCGCCGTGGACCCCAACCCGTTCCTCGCCACGGTCGGCCTGCGGGTCGAGCCGGGTCCGCCTGGCGGCGGGGTGGCGTTCCGGCTGGAGGTGGAGCTGGGCTCGCTGCCGTACGCGTTCATGCGCACCATCGAGGAGACCGTGCACGAGACGCTCCGGCAGGGACTGCGCGGCTGGCAGGTGATCGACTGCGTGGTCACGCTCACCCACTCCGGCTACTGGGCCAGGCAGAGCCATTCGGGCGGCGTGTTCGACAAGAGCATGTCGAGCACGGCCGGCGACTTCCGCGCCCTGACGCCGCTGGTCGTCATGGAGGCGCTGCGGCGGGCCGGGACCGTGGTGTGCGAGCCGGTGCACCGCTTCACGCTGGAGCTGCCCGCCGACACGACCGGCGAGGTGCTGCCGGTGCTGGCCCGGCTCGGCGCGGTCCCCCGCGCGCAGGGGCCGGGCCTGATCGAGGGGGAGATCCCGGCGGCGCGGGTGCACGAGCTGGGGCAGCGCCTGCCCGGCCTGACCCGGGGGGAGGGGGTGCTGGCCAGCGCCTTCGAGCGCTACCGCCCCGTACGCGGCCCGGCCCCCGCCCGCCCCCGCCTCGGTCACGACCCGCTCGACCGCAAGGAGTACCTGCTGCGCGTGCGGCGGCGGGTGTGACCGCCAGGCGGGAGGGCGGCCGGGATGGTGAAGCGGTGGGCCCTGCGGTGCGCGGCGTGGGCGGGCGTACGCTCACGCCCGGCGGGGGCCGGGGGCACGCCCCGGTAGAACCAGAGCTTGCCGAGCTCGATGAGCACGAGGTAGGCGGCCACCATCAGGGCGAGGACGAGGAAGAACGGCCCGGGCAGCGGCCGGAAGCCCAGAGCGGCGGCGAAGGGCGCGGCGGGGATGAGCGCGCCGACGGCGACGACGCCCAGGGCGGCCAGCAGCAGCGGGACGCTGGGCCGGCTGCGGAGGAAGGGCACCCGCCTGGTGCGGATGGCGAAGATCACCAGGACCTGGGTGGCGAGGGACTCGACGAACCAGCCGGTGCGGAACAGCGGCGGGCCGGCCTGGAAGAGGCCCAGCATGACCGCGAAGGTGGCGAAGTCGAACAGCGAGCTGATCGGGCCGAAGAACAGCATGAACCGCCGGATCAGCCGCACGTCCCAGCGGGAGGGCCGCCGCAGCCGCTCGGGATCCACGGTGTCGGTGGGGATGGCGAGCTGGCTTGCGTCGTAGAGCAGGTTGTTGAGCAGGATCTGGGACGGCAGCATCGGCAGGAAGGGCAGGAACGCCGAGGCCGCGGCGGCGGAGAACATGTTGCCGAAGTTGCTGGAGGTGCCCATCAGGACGTACTTCATGGTGTTGCCGAAGATCCGGCGGCCCTGGAGGACGCCGTCGGCCAGGATGTCGAGGTTCTTCTCCAGCAGCAGCACGTCGGCGGCGTCTTTCGCGACGTCGGTGGCCGTCTCGACGGAGATGCCCACGTCGGCGGCGTGCAGCGCGAGCACGTCGTTGACGCCGTCGCCGAGGAAGGCCACGTCCAGGCCGCCGCGCCGCTGGACGCGCACGATGCGGGCCTTGTGCTCGGGGGTGACGCGGGCGAAGACCGTGCTCTGCTCGATGAGCGTGGCCAGGTGGGCGTCGTCGGCCGCCTCGACGTCCTGGCCGGTCAGCACCCGCCCGCCCGGCAGGCCGAGGTCGGCGCACAGCTTGGCGGCGACCGTGGGGTTGTCGCCGGTGAGGACCTTGACGGTGACACCGAGGCCGGTGAGGCGGTCCAGCGCCTGCGGCGCGCCGGCCTTGGGCGGGTCGAGGAAGACCAGGAGGCCGCGGAAGGTGAGGTCGTGCTCGTCGGCCGGGGTGAGCGTCGTCCGCCGGGCGTCGGCTCCGTGCAGCGGCCGGGTGGCCACCGCCACCACGCGGTTGCCCGCGGCGAACTCGGCTTCGAGCATGGCCTTCGCCTGGTCGCCGATGGGGGAGCTGCGCTCCAGCACGGCCTCGGGAGCACCCTTGGTGATGATCACGCGGTGGCCGTCGTCGTCCTCGACCAGCACGGACGCGGTACGCCGCTCGTGGTCGAAGGGCACGAGGGCGAGCCGCCGGCAGCGGGCCGCCGACGCTCGCAGGACGCCGGCGGCGGGGGCCTCCCACAGGGCGGCGTCCAGGGGATTCCCGCTCACGACACGGCCCTGCCCGTCGGAGGCGGCGGCCTCGTTGCACAGCAGGCCGAGTACGAGCACGTCGTCGGCGGGGCGTCCGTCCGGGCCGAGCGAGCGCATGAAGCTGATCCGACCCTCGGTGAGGGTTCCGGTCTTGTCGGTGAACAGCACCTCGATGTCACCCAGGTCCTCGATGCAGACCAGGCGTTTGACCAGCACCCGGCTTTGCGCCAGGCGCCGGGTGCCGGCCGCCAGGCTGGTCGAGACGACGGCGGGCAGCAACTGCGGGGAGATGCCGACGGCGATCGCCAGGGAGAACAGCAGCGCGTCCAGGACCGGGCGGTCCAGGACGAGGTTGATGGCGAAGATGGCGGCGGTGAGCGCGGCGGCGACCCGTACCAGCAGCATGGAGAACCTGCGCAGCCCGATCTGGAACTCGGTCTCCGGGTGGCGTTCGCCGAGCCGGAGCGCGATCCGCCCGAACTCGGTCCGTCCCGCCGTCGCGACGACGACGCCGGTCCCGGACCCGGCGTGCACCACGCTGCCCATCAGGGCGGAGCTTCGCAGGTCGGCCAGTGCGGCGCCGGCGCTCACGGCCTCGGAGGTCTTCACGACGGGCATCGACTCGCCGGTCAGCACCGATTCGTCGCACTCCAGCTCCGTCACCGACACCAGCCGCAGATCGGCCGGCACGATGTCGCCCAGCCGCAGCTCCACGAGGTCGCCCGGGACCAGGGAGGTCACGTCGGCGAGCCGGGGCCGGCCGTCGCGCCGTACCAGGCAGCGGTGCCGGATCTGGGAGTGCAGCGCCTCGGCGGCCTTCTCCGCGCGGTATTCGTTGACGAACCCGAGCCCGACCGAGGCCGCCAGGATGACCCCGATGATCAGGGCGTCCGACCGTTCACCGAGGAAGAACGACGCGGCCGCGGTGACGGCGAGCAGGACCAGCAGGGGCGAGCGCAACTGACGGGCCAGCACCGCGGCGCGGCGCGCCCGGTGGGTGCGCAGCGCGTTCGGCCCCACCGTGGTCAGGCGGCGCTCGGCCTCCGCCTGGCTGAGGCCGCCGGTCGTGCCGCCCAGCCGGGCCAGCACCTCGTCCACCGGCAGCGCCGCCGCGGTCCCGGCCTCCAGCGCGTCCGCCCCCGTCACGTCACCTGCCGGAGGCGGATCATCGCCGGCCGGCCTGGTCGTCTCTCACCGTCGCCTCCCGTCCGGTCCTGCCGGAGGAGCTTCCCCGGGCCCGCCGGTACGAGTCCCGCTGCTGAGGAAACTCTTGCCCTCCCCTCCTGTCTCGGGTGTCCGATATGAGGGAAACGGGCATGCACAATCCGTGAAGCCACCCTTTTGACGCGTTCCGCGCACTCGCCGATCGGCGCGGACGGCCGGGCGCCTGGCTGCTCGACGCGCTCGCCGCCGCTGCCGCCGAGCACGCGGGACCGCCCGCGAGGTGGGCGCCCGAGGTCGCCCGCAGGTTCGGGCTGCCCGCGGCCGCCGGGCTCGGGCCCGCCACCTACTTCGCCGACCTGGCGACACCGCACGGACGCCGCCACGTGCGGGTCTGCACCGCTACGGCGTGTTTCGCGGCCCAGGCGGGCCGGCACCTGCCCGCCGTCGAGCACGCGCTCGGCGTCACCGCCGACGAGCACGCGCTCGGCGTCACCGCCGACGACGACCGCGACCCGGATCCCGGCGTGTCCCTGCGGACCGTCCGCTGTCTCGGTTACTGCTACGGGGGACCGGCCGCGCTGGACGGCGTGACGGTCTGCGCGGGGCCGGACCTCGCCGACCAGCTCGCCGGGCGCGCCCGGCCGCACGCGCCGCCCATCCCGGCGGCCGACGCCACGGGCGACCCGGTGGTGCTCGCGGGCGTCCTGGGCGACGAGGACCCGTGGCTGATCTGGGCGGAGACCGTGAGCCGGCGAAGCCCCGAGGTGGTCCTGTCGGAGGTGGCGGCCTCCGGGCTGCGCGGCCGGGGCGGGGCCGGTTTCCCCGTGGCGGCCAAATGGGCGGCGGCGGGCGGCTCGCCGGACACCGTGGTGATCGCCAACGGAGACGAGGGAGACCCCGGCTCCTACGCCGACCGGCTGCTCATGGAGGCCGATCCGGCGCGGGTGCTCGCGGGGCTGGCGCTGGCCTGCTTCGCCTGCGGGGCGCGTCGCGGTCTCGTGCTGGTCCGCTCGGAGTATCCGCGGGCGCTGGCACTGATGCGGGAGGCGGTGGAGCGGGCCCGCGCGGACGGCCATCTCGGCCGCCGGCCGCACGGCGGCGGCGCCGACCTGGAGATCGAGGTGGTGGCGGGCGCCGGCTCGTACGTCGCCGGCGAGGAGACCGCGCTGATCGCCGAGCTGGAGGGCGGCCGAGGCTGCGCGCGGGCCCGGCCTCCGTACCCCACGGACCGGGGACTGTGGGACTCCCCGACCGTGGTCAACAACGTCGAGACGCTGGCCGCCGTACCGTGGATCGTCAGCCGCGGCGGCGCCGCCTACGCCCGCCGCGGCACGCCCGGGGAGACCGGCACGAAACTGGTCTGCCTGTCCGAACGGTTCGCCCGTCCCGGCTGCCACGAGGTCGAGCTCGGCACCCCGGTCCGGCGGATCGTCACCGAGCTGGGCGGCGGGCTGCGGGACGGGGCCCAGCTGGCGGTGCTGCAGGTCGGCGGCCCGCTGGGCGGGTTCCTCGCCGAGGAGGAGCTGGACGTCCCGCTCACCGAGCGGGATCTGGCGGGCCTCGGCGCGGCGCTCGGCCACGCCGGGCTGGTCGCCGTGGACGAGCGGATCGAGCCGCTGGACGTGCTCAGGCACGTGTGGGAGTTCGCCGCGGCCGAGAGCTGCGGCGCCTGCTCACCCTGCCGGGTCGGTTCGCGGCGAGGGCTGGAGCGGGTGCGCTCCGGGGTTCCTCCTGGCGACGCCTACGGCCGCATGCTGCGGGTGATGGGCGAGGCCAGCCTGTGCGCGTTCGGCCGGCGGCTGCCGTACGCGGTGCGCGGCCTGGTCCGCGCGTACGGGGAGCGGCTGCGGGGGTGGGGCGGATGAGGGTGACCGTGGACAGCCGTCCGGTGGACGTCCCCACCGGGGCGTCGCTGCTGTCGGCCGTACGCGCGGCCGGCCTCGGTGTGCCCACGCTCTGCCATGACGACCGGCTCACGCCCGTCGGCTCCTGCCGGGCATGCTCGGTGCGGGTGGACGGGCGCGTCGTGGCGGCCTGCGTCACCCCGGCGGCCGAGGGCGCCGAGGTGACCGTCGAGGGGGAGGAGCTGCGCGGCCTGCGCCGGGACGCCGTGGAGCTGATCGTCTCGGTGCTTCCGCCGTACGCGCTGGACGGCGACGGCGAGCTGGCCAGGACCTGCCGGGAGCTCGGCATCGGCCCGGAGAGCGCCGGAGGCGGCGCGGAAAGGGGCCGGGACGACAGCCATCCGTTCGTCCGGCTCGACCGGGACCTCTGCATCGCCTGCGGCCGGTGCGTACGCATGTGCGCCGAGGTCCAGGGCACGTTCGCGCTCACGCTGACCGGCAGGGGATCGGAGACCGTGGTCGCGCCGGGCACCGGCGGCCTCTGGGCGGACTCCGACTGCGTCTCCTGCGGGGGCTGCGTGGACACCTGCCCGACCGGCGCGCTCACCGAGCCAGGACTGCCCGCGGGGTCCTGGCTGGGCGCGCTCACCCGTACCCGCACCACCTGCGGGTACTGCGGCGTCGGCTGCGCCCTGGACGTGCTCACTCGCGACGGCGAGGTCGCCGCGGTACGCCCGGCCGGCGACGGTCCGGTGAACCGCGGCCACGCCTGCGTCAAGGGCCGCTTCGCCCACGGGTTCCTGCGCGCCGGCGACCGGCTCACCCGGCCGCTGCTGCGCGAGCGCTCCGGCCGCCTTGAGCCGGTCAGCTGGGAGGAGGCGCTGGCGCACATCGCCCGCGGCATCCGCGACGCCGTCGCCGGGGCGGGGCCGGGCTCGGTGGCGGCGATCTCCTCGGCCCGCTCGACCAACGAGGAGAACTACCTGCTCCAGAAGCTCATGCGCGCGGTCGTCGGCACCAACAACATCGACAACTGCTCCCGCCTGTGCCATTCGCCGTCGGCCGCCGGGCTCACCGCCACGTTCGGCCTGGCGGGCGGCACCGACGCCTTCGAGGACGTGGAGCGGGCCGACTGCCTGCTCGTGGCCGGCGCCAACCCCGCCGAGGCGCACCCGGTGGTTGGCGCGCGGCTGCTCCGGCAGGTGCTGGGCGGCGCGCGGCTGGTCGTCGCGGACCCTCGCGCCGTCGGGCTCGCCCGCCACGCCGACGTGCACCTGAGACCCCGGCCCGGAACGAACGTCGCCCTGTTCAACGGGCTCGCGCACGTCCTGCTCGCCGAGGGCCTGATCGACGAGGACTTCCTGCGGCGCCGCGCGGCCGGGCTGCCCGAGCTGGCCGCGGTCCTCGACGATCACCCGCCCGGCCGGGTGGCCGCGATCACCGGGGTGCCCGAGGCGGACCTGGTCGCCGCCGCGCGGCTCTACGGACGGGCCGAGCGCCCCGCGATCCTGTACGGGCTCGGCGTGACCGAGCACCTGCACGGCACCGACGGCGTACGGACGCTGGCGAACCTGGCGATCCTGCGCGGCGCGGTCGGCACCGGGCGCGGGTTCGGCGTGAACCCGCTGCGCGGCCAGAACAACGTCCAGGGCGCCTCCGACATGGGCGCGCTGCCCGACCTGCTGCCCGGTTACGGCAAGGTCCGCGACCCGGTCGCGCGCGGCAGGGCCGAGCAGGTGTGGGGTGTCCGGCTGCCCGGCCACGACGGCCTGCGGATCCCGGAGATGTTCGCGGCGGCCCGCGCGGGAGACCTGCGGGTGCTGTGGATCGTCGGGGAGGACGTGGCGACCACCGACCCCGACGCCAACCGGGTCGTCGAGGCGCTGGAGTCCTGCCCGCTCGTCATCAGCCAGGAGCTCTTCCTGTCCGAGACCGCCCGCCGCGCCGACGTGGTCCTGCCGGCGGCCTCCTGGCTGGAGAAGGACGGCACCTTCGTCAACTTCGACCGGCGCTTCCAGCGCGTACGCCCCGCGCTCCCGCCGCCCGGCGAGGCACGCGCCGACTTCGCCATCGTGCACGCGGTCGCCGCGGCGCTCGGGGCGGACCTGGGCTGCCCGACGCCCGCCGCGGCGCTGGCGGAGTGCGGGCGGGTGGCTCCCGTCTTCGCCGGGATCTCGCACGAGCGGCTGGACCGGGAGGGAGCCGTGCCCTGGCCGTGTCCCGAGGTCGGCCGGCCCGGGGTGAGCCGGCTCTACCAGGACCGTTTCGCCACCGCCGACGGGCTGGCGCGGCTGGCCGCCCGTCCCTACCTGCCGCCGGGCGAGGCCGCCGACGACGACTACCCGCTGATCCTCGTCACCGGCCGTCGCTGGGCGCACTACAACTCCGGCACCATGACCCGGCGGAGCGGCGCCGTCGCGATCGACCCGACGGACCACCTCGACCTGCACCCCGCCGACGCGGCCCGCGCGGGCCTCCGCGACGGCGATCCGGTGCTCGTGGAGAGCCGGCACGGGCAGGCCACGCTGACGGCGCGGGTCACCGAGGAGGTCCTGCGCGGCCAGGTGTTCTGCGCCTTCCACTTCGCCGCCAGCCGGGTGAACGCGCTGATCTCCAGCCACGCGGACACCGTCACCTCGTGCCCCGAGTACAAGGTCACCGCCGTATGTCTCCGAAAGCCTTTTCGGTGAGATCGAATCGTAACATGACGCTCGCTCGCTGATCAGTGGCGGTGAGTCCCCAAAGTCGCAGGTAGGGGCGCATGCAAGCCATAGCAGTGACGCATTGACAGCCCGCCGCCGCCGGTTTACGTTCCCGAAAACCTTTTAGGTCTCCTCGGAATGGATGTTAGCGCTAACAGAAAAGGGAGCACACCCCCCATGAGACGACGACGGGCGGCGGCCCTCGCCGCGGCACTCCTGCTCCTCCTCCTCGGCACCGCGCCCCCCGCGCTCGCGGGCGCGCCGATCACCACCGCGATCTACACGGCCGACCCGGCCGCGCTGGTCGTGAACGACACCCTGTACCTCTACACCGGTCACGACGAGGCCCCGACCGGCGGCACCAACTTCGTCATGCGCGACTGGCACGTCTTCACCTCCTCCGACGCCGCCACCTTCACCGACCAGGGCGCCAAGCTGGCCATCTCCAACTTCTCCTGGGCCGGCGCGGACGCCTGGGCCGGCGAGGTCGAGCGCGGCGCGGACGGCAAGTACTACTGGTACGTCCCCGTCAACGGCAACGGCGCCGGCTGGATGGACATCGGCGTCGCGGTCGGCGACACCCCGCTCGGCCCGTTCCGCGACGCCAAGGGCGGCCCGCTGGTCAGCGACAGCACCCCCAACTCCTCGCCGCTCAACATCGACCCCACCGTCTTCACCGACGACGACGGCCAGGTCTACATGTACTGGGGCTCCTACTACGGCCTGCGCGCCGCCCGCCTCACCAGCAACATGACCTCGCTGAGCGGCTCGGTCATCACCCCGAGCGGCGTGACGAACTTCTGGGAGGCCCCCTGGATGTTCAAGCGCAACGGCGTCTACTACCTCGCCTACGCCGCCAACGACTCGGCCTGCTCCGCGCCCGGCTACGCCTGCATCCGCTACGCGACCGCGAGCAACCCGCTCGGCCCGTGGACGCACCGCGGCGTCGTGCTCGACCAGGTCAGCTCGACCACCAACCACCCGGCGATCATCGAGTTCAAGGGCCAGTGGTACATGGTCTACCACAACGCCTCCAGCCCCGGCGGCGGCAACTTCCGCCGCTCGGTGACCATCGACAAGCTGTACTTCAACGCCGACGGCACCATGCAGAAGGTCGTGCAGACCGGCGGGCCGGTCACCCCGGGCAACCTCGCCGCGAGCGCTGCCGCCTCCACCTCGTACGTCTCCCCGTGGGAGACGCTGGCCGCGGTCAACGACGGCTACACCCCGGCGAACTCGGCCGACCACAGCCACGGCGCCTACGGCAACTGGAACCACCAGGGCACCGAGTGGATCGAGTACCGCTGGCCCACCGCCCAGACGGTCTCCCGCTCCGAGGTCTACTGGTTCGACGACGACCAGGGCATCGACCTGCCCGCCTCCTGCCGGGTGCAGTACTGGACCGGCAGCGCCTACGCCGACGTCCCCGGCCAGTCGGGCTGCGGCGTCGCGGCGAACACCTTCAACGCCACCACCTTCCCCTCGATCAGCACCACCAGGCTCCGGCTGAACATCACCTCGCGCACCGGCTACTCGACCGGCGTCCTCGAATGGAGGGCCTTCTCGTGAGACGTGTCCTGACCGCTCTTCTGCTGGTCGCGGGCCTGGTCGTGGCGGGCGCCCCGGCCAACGCCGACCAGACCATCGGCTATCCGACCTTCAGCGGCCCGGCCGTCCCGGCCCCGCCGGGCACGTACACGACCGGCAACGCGATGCGGGCCATCTACGACGCCGAGAGCTCCGGCACCGACTTCTGGATGGACCGGCTGCTCGCCCGGCCCGGCAACGACCCGGCCGGCACCTGGCTGATGACGCGCGGCCGGGCGCTGTTCATGAAGACGCACACGCCCGGCACGCTCGGCTTCGCGGGGCAGGTGGCGTACTGGGAGAGCATCAGCAACGCCAATGCGTTCACCGTGGCCGTCACGCCCGGCACCTTCACCGAGCAGGTGAACTCCCGCTGGCAGGCGCCGAGCCACTGGAAGAGCCGGCACACCTCCGGCTCGGTCACGATCGACCAGACCAAGTTCATCACCGACAACAACGTGGCCGTCGCCAACCTCGCCATCACCAACGGCGGCTCGGCCTCGACCACGCTGCAGCTGCGCGCCACCTCGCCGTACGCGACCACGGGCAGCGGCAGCGAGCTGACCGGCCAGGTCAACGCCTACAACAACCTCACCACGCTCTACCCGAGGCTCACCGGCGACGGCTTCACGGTCTCCAGCGGCGGGCTCAACCGCTCGGTCACCGTCGCCGCCGGCGCCACCGTGACCGTCAAGGTCGTGATGGGCTTCGTCACCAACGAGATCCCGGCCTCGCGCACCGAGTACGACGCCTACGCCGGCTACACGCCCGCCACCGCGTTCGCCACGCACGTGCGCGCGTACAACCGCTGGTGGGCCGACAACGTCCCCTACATCGACGTGCCCGAGCCCGGCATCAAGAAGAACATCTACTACCGCTGGTGGCTGATGCGCTACAACCACCTCGACGCGGACATCCCCGGACAGACCTTCCAGTTCCCGACGTCGATGGAGGGCGTGCTCGGCTACAACAACGCGATCGCGCTGACCCAGCCCATGCACATCGACGACCTGAAGTACCTGCGTGACCCGGCCTACGCCTACGGCGACTGGCTCAGCGTCGGCCAGACCTCCAAGAACGGCCGCTTCCTCGACAACCCCGGCGACCCCGAGAACTGGTCCAACAGCTACACCCAGTACATCGCCGAGGCCGCGTGGAAGAGCTACCAGATCCACGGCGGCCAGCCCGGCATCGCCGCCAACCTCGCCCGCTACGCCGAGCAGGACGTCAAGGGCCAGCTCTCCTACTACGACACCGACAACAACAAGCTCATCGAGTACGACTGGGGCGCGCTCACCGGCAACGACGCCGACGCCGTCTCCTTCCACTGGAAGCCCGGCCGGATGGACCGCGCCGAGTCCGCCTACCAGTACAGCGGCGCCCTCGCCGCGGCGCAGGCGTACGAGGCCATCGGCAACACGGCCAAGGCCACCGAGATGCGCAACCTCGCCACCCAGATCCAGAACGCCATCGTCGGCGTGCTGTGGAACCCGAGCCGGCAGCTGTTCGAGCACCGGCTGAAGTCCACCAACGAGTGGGTGCCGTGGAAGGAGATCAACAACTACTACCCGTTCGCGGTCGGCGCGATCCCGAACACGGCGACGTACAAGCAGGCGCTGCGCCTGTTCGACGACCCCGCGCAGTATCCGATCTTCCCCTTCTACACCGCGAACCAGGCCGACAAGGCGGCCTCGGGCACCGGCAGCAACAACTTCTCCACGATCAACTCGACCGTGCAGTTCCGGCTGCTCTCCTCGGTGCTGCGCAACTACCCGAACGAGTGGATCGACCCGACGTGGTACAAGAAGCTGCTCTACTGGAACGCCTGGGCCCAGTACGTCGGCGGCAACACCCAATGGCCCGACGCCAACGAGTTCTGGGCCGACTGGAACGGCTCGTCCATCACCTACCGCTCCTGGATCCACCACAACATCCTGGGCAGCAGCAACTGGACCGTGATCGAGGACGTCGCCGGCCTGCGCCCGCGCAACGACGCCAAGGTAGAGCTGTCGCCGATCAACATCGGCTGGTCCCACTTCACCGTCAACAACCTGCGCTACCGCAACGCCGACCTGACCATCGTCTGGGACGACCCGGCCGACGGCGTCGTCCGCTACCCGGGCGTGCCCCAGGGCTACTCGATCTTCATCAACGGCAGCCGCGTCGCCACCGTGTCGTCGCTGGTGCCGTTCACCTGGGATCCGGCCACCGGGGCCGTCACCACCTCCGGCACCGTCTCCTACAACGTCGCCGTGCCGGGGCTGCAGGCTCCCGCCCAGGTCAGCCAGACCAGCGCGCGCATGGTCGACCTGCTCGCCAAGGCCGGCGTCGACCTGACCGCCGACCTCGCCAACCTGGCCGCCGGCGCCACCGTCACGGCCTCCACCACCGCCTCCGGCAGCACCACGGCCGGCGCGGTGGACGGCTATCCCATCAACGAGCCGTTCTGGGGCGGCACCACCGCGGGCCAGGACTGGTACGAGCTCAACTTCGGCACCGCCCGCACGTTCAACGAGGTGCGGCTCTACTTCAAGGACAGCCGCCCGGCCAGCACGACCTACCGGGCCCCGGCCTCCTACGACATCCAGTACCACAACGGCAGCGCCTGGGTCAGCGCCCCCTCCCAGGCGAAGAACCCGGCCACGCCGCGCGCCAACTACAACGTGGTGCAGTTCCCCGCCGTCACCGCGCAGCGGGTGCGGGTGCTGGCCACGGCCGCCTCCGGCGCGCGGACCGGCCTCACCGAGATCAAGGTACACAACAGGGGCGGCGTCCAGCCGTCCGCCAACCTCGCGACCTCCGCCACGGCGAGCGCGTCCTCCACCTCCTCCTGGGAGAGCGTGGCCGCGGTCAACGACGGGATCGACCCGCCCTCGTCGAACGACACCGTCAACCCGCGCTGGGGCTGCTGGCCGGAGACCGGGCAGCAGTGGGTGGACCTGACCTGGTCCTCCTCGCGCACGCTCAACCGGGCCGAGGTGTACTTCTTCGACGACGAGCAGGGCATCGACATGCCGGCGTCGTGGAAGCTGCAGTACTGGAACGGCAGCGCGTACGTGGACGTGCCCGGCGCGTCGGCGTACACGCTGACCAAGAACGCCTACAACAACGTGACCTTCACCGCGACCGGCACCACGCGCCTGCGGGTGCTGCTCACCGGCAACGGCTCCAGCAGCGTCGGGCTCCTGGAGGTGAAGGCGTACGGGTCCTGAACCCGCCTGATCGACGAGGGCCCGCCGACCGGCGGGCCCTCCCGCTCCTACAGCCGCCGTCCCGCGCCCGCGCCGGCCGGCACCAGCGCCTTGAGCGCCCCGGCCGGATGCTTCCTGCCGACCAGGGCGGGCGTCCAGCCGGCGTCGGCGCCGAGCGCGGCCCCGTTGGCCGCGTTGTAGGCCGCCACCAGGTCCGCCGGCCGGCCGTCCACGAGGTTGTCCCGCGCGGTGATCGCCGTGCCGCCGAAGACGGTCAGCACCTTCGCCGCCGGGACGCCGTCGAAGGCGTTGGCCTCGGCGTACACCCGCGAGCCGACGCCCACGCCGATGCTGTAGACGTGGCCGGGCCCGCCGGTGACGTAGTTGTTGTAGACGTGCACCTGCCCGAAGCGCACCCGGGGCGTGCGCTGCCCGAGGCCCTCGAAGTAGTTGTGGTGCAGGGTGACCTTGAGCTTGTCCTCCTCGGCGTAACGCGCCGGGTTGTCGGTGTTGCCGATGAGCATGACCTTGTCGTGGCCGCTGAGGTGGTTCCAGGACAGCGTCACGTAGTTCGAGCCGCGCACGACGTCGAGCAGCCCGTCGTGCACCTGGTACGGCCGCCCGAAGTACAGCGGCTGGCCCGAGTCGGGGTTGTCGCCGTCGTTCAGCGTGTTGTGATCCAGCCAGACGTGCGTGGAGCCGGAGACCTCGACGTTGTCGAACGAGGCGTTCCAGTTGCCCTCCGCGCCGTCGGTCGGGTCCCACTGCGGGAAGCAGTCGGAGGTGTCGGTGATGGTGAGGTTGCGGACGATGACGTTGTCGGCGCCGCTGATCCGCAGGCCGAAGCTCTTCAGCGCGGCGTCGCGGCCGAGGCCGACCAGGGTGACGTTGGAGCCGATCGTGACGGTGACGTGCTCGGCCATCTTCGCGTACGACGCCTTGCGCGCCTCCTCCAGCGGCCCGGACGGGACGCTCGTCCTGCCCCACACCGCCGGGTCGTAGGCGGCGAGGTAGGCGGCCGGGCTGTAGCCGTCCACGGCGTAGTCGGCGCAGGTCAGCGGACGGCCGGAGTCGTCGGTGTCGGCGTCGATGGCGCCCTTGACGTAGACGATGCGCGGCGTGTTGTCGGCCGGGTCGCCGAGCGCGGCCTTGAGCTGGGCGCGGGTGGTGACCACGTGCACGTTCTCGGGGCGGGCGGCCGACCCGCCGGTGGTGCCCGTGGTGGCCGCGGCCCAGCCGTCGTCGGCGGGCAGCACCTGGCGGCCTAGCTCGCGGAGCTCGCGCGGGTCGGGGCGCGGCGGCGTGCGGCGCACCGGGTTCCAGCCGTCCGCGCCCGCGAGGTAGCGCTCCGGGGTGAAGGCGGCGGCCTGCGCGGGCGTGAGCGCCGGCCGGTCCGCGCCGGCCGACGCGCCGGGCCCCTCGTTGCGGTACTCCGACAGGCGGGCGTCCCGCCAGCTCAGCCCGGACATGTCGGTCCAGGGGGCGTCCTTGACGTGCTGGCCCAGCCACGACTCGCGCACCAGCACCTGGCCGCGCGCGGTCGCCGAGCCGCCCGCCGGCCACGGGCGGCCGAGGTGCACGCTGCGCGCCGGGGCGTCGCTGACCAGGTGGCTGCGGTAGATGAGGAAGCCGTAGGGGTTGGCGAGCTCGGTGCTGGCGGCGGTGACGTAGCCGTTGTTGTCGGCGCTGCCCCGGTCGAGCGACCTGATCACGCAGTTGTCGAAGACGGCGGTGGCGCGGCCGAAGATGAAGTCGACGTCGCCCTCCACGTGGCAGTCGCGGAAGTACTGGCGGGCGGTCGTGGTGGCGGAGGCCGTGTTGGCGTAGAGGGTGTCCTGGTTGCCGAGGAAACGCACGTTCTCGTAGACCTGGCGGTCGCCGGTGGTGCGGACGGCGACGGCCTGGCTGGGGCCGTTCGCGGCCTCGTCGTAGGCGTTCTCGAAGGTGAGGTTGCGGGCGGTGAAGTCGGGGGCGCTGATCACGTACGACGCGCTGCCCGAGGTGCCGTACGGGCCCGAGCCGTCCGGCTTCGGCGTGGCGGCGGAGACGTCGAAGGTCAGCACCACCTCGCGCGGGTCGCGGGTGTCCCCGACGAGGGAGATGTACGGCTTGTCGGGCGGGATGACCACCTGCTGCCGGTAGGTGCCCTTGCGGACCAGGATCGTGACCGGGCGGCTGTTGCCCGAGGGGACGGCGTCGACCGCGGCCTGCACGGTGGTGTGGTCGCCGGTGCCGTCGGCGGCGACCACGATCGTGGCCCGCCCCTGGGCTTCGGCGGGGGTCGCGGTGAGGGCCAGCAGCAGGGGGAGGAGTAACAGAAGTCGCATGCGCAACCTCGCAGAGGGGTGGTGCGGCAATCGGTTGCATGAAACGTTCGCGTAACCCCGCTGACCCGTCAATGGATGCAGTAAAACTGCATGTTTGCTGCAACAAGCGGTTGCAGGAGTGTTGACCGCCCTGCCGTCCGGCTCTACAGTCCGCCTGCCATTTATCGGGAGATTTCTGAAACTTTCAGGAGCACCGTGCGCACCCTCCTCCGGGCCCTGGTGGCCTTACTCCTGCCCGTCCTGTTCCTCGCGGCCGCCGCGCCCGCGCGGGCCGCCGCCGATCACGTCTACGACTTCGAGGACGGCACCACGCAGGGCTGGAGCCCGCGCGGCGACGGCGTCTCCGTGGCCGCCACGACCGGGGCCGCCCACGGCGGCGCCGCCTCGCTGGTCGTCACCGGCCGCACCGCGAACTGGCACGGGGCCTCGCTCGCCGCGCCGTTCGTCAAGGGCGTCACCTAC
The DNA here is from genome assembly GCF_039529455.1 of Nonomuraea bangladeshensis. NCBI lineage: Bacteria > Bacillati > Actinomycetota > Actinomycetes > Streptosporangiales > Streptosporangiaceae > Nonomuraea > Nonomuraea bangladeshensis. The sequence continues at coordinate 424,153 of NZ_BAAAMV010000001.1, read as the reverse complement.
CGGGTGAGCGCTTACGCCCGGCTCGCCGCCGGGCAGCCGGCCGCGACGATCGCGCTCACCGTGCAGCGCACCCCCGCCGGGGGCGAGACCACGTACGAGCGGGTCGCCGCCGCCACCGTCACCGACGGGGCGTGGGTCCGCCTGGCCGGCGCGTACCTGTTCACCGCCGACTCCACCGACCTGCAGCTCTACGCCGAGAGCGACGACGCCACCGGCCGCTACCACCTCGACGACGTCGTGCTCGCCCCGCAGGGCGACCCCACTCGCGAGCCGGTCGCCGCCGACTTCGAGGACGGCACCACCCAGGACTGGTCGCCGCGCGCCTCCGCCGCCCTCGCCGCCACCGCCGAGGCCGCCCACGGCGGCGCCCGGAGCCTCGCCGTCACCGGCCGCTCCGCCTCCTGGGACGGCCCGGCGCTCAACGTCCTCGGCCGCCTCGGCAAGGGCGACAAGTACGACGTGTCGGTGTGGGTCAGGCTCGGCGCCGGCGTGGACTCCGGCCGGCTCGGCCTGTCGATCGAGCGGCGCACCGCGGGCACGCCCAGCTACGAGCAGATCGTGCCGCCCACGGACGTCCCGGCGGGGGAGTGGGTGCGGCTCGCGGGGACGTACACGCTCTCGCGCGACGTCGACTTCCTCAGCCTGTACGTCGAGTCCGACACCGGCACCTTCCCCTTCCACCTCGACGACTTCGCGCTGACCTACGTCGCGCCCAAGCCGATCCAGACCGACATCCCGGCGCTGAAGGACCGCGTGCCCTTCACCCTGGGCTCCGCGCTCACCCGCCCCGACACTTTCGGCGTCCACGGCGAGCTGCTGGCCAGGCACTTCAACGGCATCACCCCCGGCAACGAGCTGAAGTGGGACGCCACCGAGCCCCGCGAGGGCGAGTACGCCTTCGCCGACGCCGACGACCTCGTGGCCTTCGGCGAGCGGCACGGCATGACGATCCGCGGCCACACCCTCGCCTGGCACAGCCAGACCCCGGCCTGGGTGTTCGAGGGGGCCGACAAGCAGACCCTGCTGAACCGCCTGGAGAGCCACGTCCGCACCCTCGTCACCCGCTACAAGGGCAGGATCGCGGCCTGGGACGTCGTCAACGAGGTCGTGGACGAGAACCAGCCCGACGGCCTGCGCCGCTCGCCCTGGTACGAGATCGCCGGCCTCGACTTCATCCGCACCGCCTTCCGCGTCGCCCACGAGGCCGACCCGGCCGCCAAGCTGTTCATCAACGACTACAACACCGAGTTCCCGCGCAAGCGCGAGGCCCTGTACGCGCTGGTCAAGCGGCTCAAGGCCGAGGGCGTGCCGATCCACGGCGTCGGCCACCAGCTCCATCTCAACATCGAGCAGCCGCCCGCCTCCTCCGTCGAGGACACCATCGAGCGCTTCGCCGGCCTCGGCGTCGAGCAGCAGGTCACCGAGCTCGACGTCAGCGTCTACACCGACTTCGTCTCCTCCTACGACCCCATCCCCGGCGAGCTGATCGCCGAGCAGGGCCACCGCTACAAGGAGCTGTTCGACGTCTTCCGCCGGCAGGCCGCGCACCTCACCTCCGTCACCGTCTGGGGCGAGTCCGACGACGTGAGCTGGCTCAACACCTGGCCGATCAACCGGCTCAACGCGCCGCTGCTGTTCGACCGCGACCTCCAGGCCAAGCCCGCGTACTGGGGCGTGGCCGACCCGTCGAAGCTGCCGCCCCGGGTGCGCCGCCTGGAGGCCCCGGCCGGCGAGATCGTCCTCGACGGCAAGCGCGACCAGCAGTGGGACCTGCTGCCCGACGCCCCGATCGCGCGCGTGGGCGAGGTGTCGGCCGGCTTCCAGGCCCGCACCACGGCCGCCGGCATGTACGTGCTCGCCGAGGTCGCCGACAGCAGCGTCTCGGCCGCCGACCGGGTGACGTTCACCGTGGACGGCGTCGCCCGGACCGTCACCCGGCTGGGCGGGCACAAGGCCGCGGCCCGGCCGACCCCCACCGGCTACCGCGTCGAGGCCCTGGTCCCCAAGGGCACGGACGTGGACGTCACCGTACGCGACGGCGGCACCGCCGTCTCCTGGACCGGGAAGGTCACCCCCGCGCCCGCCGTGAAGCTCACCACCGCCGCCCACCGCGCGCCCGTGCTCGACGGCGTGGCGGAGCCGGCCTGGCGGGCCGCGCCCGAGATCCGCACCGGCACCTGGATCCAGGGCACGTCAGGGGCGACCGCCGCGGTCCGGTCGCTGTGGAACGGCTCGACGCTGTACGTGCTCGCCCAGGTCACCGACCCCGCGCTCAGCGAGGAGTCGCCGAACGCCTGGGAGCAGGACTCCGTCGAGATCTTCGTCGACCCCGGCAACGGCAAGACCAAGGGCTACACCGACGACGACGGGCAGTACCGGATCAGCTTCTCCGGCCGGCTCACCGTCGGCAGCACCTTCGACGCGGCCGGCGTCAAGGACAACCTCAAGGCCGTGACCCGCACCGTCCCCGGCGGCTACGTCGTCGAGGCCGCCATCGCGCTGCCGACCGCGACGCTGCGGCCCGGCACGCTGCTCGGCTTCGACGTGCAGGTCAACGACGCCACCGGCGCGGCCCGCACCGCCGCCGTCACCTGGAACGACGCCACCGGGCGCAGCTACCTCGACACCAGCCACTGGGGGGTGCTGCGGCTGACCTGAGCCCTAGCTCGTCACCGGGCAGGGGAGGGCGTAGGGGCGGCCGGGGACGTACTGCGCCCACTCCTCGCGGGTGATCGCGCTGCCCGCGCGCTCGCACACCGTGGCGGCGGCCTGCTCGACGTCGAGACCCCAGAGCTGGACCGCCGCGCCCGACGTGGCGGCCAGCGTGACGCCGTCCGGCGTCGCCGCCACGTCGTCCACCGGCTCGGGACCCGCCAGCACCGCCCACAGGGACGGGCGGGCGCGGTCGGCCACGTTCCACACCCGGAGCGTACGGTCGCGGGAGGCGGTCACCAGCGTCCGGCCGTCCGCCCCGAACGCCGCCGCCGTCACCGGGCCGGTATGCCCGCGCAGCAGCGCCAGCCGCTTCGGCCGCTCCGGGGCGGCGACGTCCCAGAGGGCGGCCGCGCCGTCCGCGCCGGTCGTCGCGAGGGTCCGGCCGTCGGGGGCGAACCGCAGGCCCAGCACGCCGCCCGGCTGCGCGGCCAGGTCGGCGAGCAGGCGCGGCGCGGCCGGCTTCGACACCTCCCACAGGCGTACGGACGCGGTGCCTGACCCGGTCGCCAGCACCTTCCCGTCCGGGCGGAACGCCAGCGCGTCCAGCCTGCCGTCCGCCGCCGCACCGGGCGTCGCGACCCGCCGCGGGGCGGCCGGGGCGGACACGTCCCAGAGCTGCGTCCGGCCGTCCGCGCCGATCGCCGCCACCAGCTTGCCCCCGGGGGCGTACGCCACCGACCGCAGCCCCGACGCCGGTCCCCGCATCGTCGCGACGGCCTTCGGGTTCGCCGGCCGCGCCACCTCCCACAGCCTGGCCGTGCCGTCGAGCGCGGCCGAGACCACGTACCGGGCGTCGGGGCTGAACGCCACCCCGACCACGGCGCCGGTGTGCCCGCGCAGCGTGGAGACGGGCACGGCGGCGGCCGGGTCGCCGATGTCCCACAGCTTCACGGTCTTGTCGTCGGAGACGGTGGCGAGGGTGCCGCCGCCCTTGGTGACGGCCAGGGCGTTCACCCGCGCCGTGTGCCGGCCCAGCCGGGCGCGGGCGGCCACGCGCGCCGGATCGGCCACGTTCCACAGCCGGGCCACGCCGTCGCCGCCGGCCGTTGCCAGCGTCCGGCCGTCCGGGCTGAACGCGACCCCCGTCGCCGTACTCACCGTCGGGGTGAGGACGGCGGCGGGCTGCGGCTCGCCCGGCGTCGCGATGTCCCACAGGCGAACGGCCCCGTCGGCGGAGGCCGACGCGAGAACGTCCCCGTCCGGGCCGAACGCCACGTCCTCCACGGCGACGCCGGCCCCGGCGGCGGTGCCGGTCAGCGTGGCCGCCGCGATGTTCCACACGTGCAGCGCGCCCGTGGCGGCCCCGGCGACGAGACTCCGCCCGTCGGGACTGAAGGCGACACTGCGCACCTCGCCGCCGTCCGGGGACGTGAACGCGGCCAGGGTCGCCGGCGTGGCGGGCGTCAGCACGTCGAGCAGCGTGACCCCGGTCGCGGAGGTGACGGCGACCATGCGGCCGTCCGGGCTGAAGGCCACGTCGGCGGGCTCGCCCGGCTGCCTCAGCACGGCGACCGCCTTGGGGGCGGCGGGCGCGGCGACGTCCCACAGGCGCACCGTCCGGTCCGCGCCGGCCGTGGCGAGCAGCCCGCCCTTGGGGGCCGCCGCGACGGACAGCACCGGCCCCACGTGACCCTTGAGCGTCGCCAGCGGCTTCGGCCGCGCGGGGTCGGCGGCGTCCCACAGACGGGCGGTGCCGTCGGCGGACGCCGTCGCGAGCACCTTCCCCTCCGGGCTGAACGCCGCCGCCGTCAACCCCGCCGAGTGGCCCGTGACGACGCCCGCGCTCTTCGGCCGCAAGGGGTCGGCGACGTTCCACAGACGAGCGGTCCGGTCACCGGAGACCGTGGCGAGCACCTGGCCGTCCGGGCGGTACACCACCCGCTCCACCGGGGCCGCGTGACCGAGCAGCCGCGACGGGATCGGCCGCGACAGCGCCCCGAGCAGCGCGCCCCTCGCCTCCGGGGTGGGGGAGAGACGGTAGGCGGCAAGCCCGAGCTGCGCGGCCAGCGCCGCGTCCGGCAGAGCGGCAGCGGAGGCGGCGACCTGCCTGGACAGCGCCTCGTCCCGCTGCGCACCGACCTGCCGCTCCTGCCGCCCAGCCTGCCCCGCCGCCCGCCACTGCAGCACCGCGCCGGTGGCCGCGGCCAGCACGAGAACGGAGAGCGCGACGATCACAGCCCGGCCCGCCAGCGCGCGCCGCCGCTGCCGCCGACCGGACGCCGCAAGAAACGCCCGCTCAACCACCGACAGCCCTTCACCCGCCGCATCCGGGCGGGGGCGCGTGAGCGGGAGACGCCGGGCCGGGCGCCGGCCGGCGGCGACCAGTTTGCCGTGCACCGTCATCGAGCCCACGGCGGGAAGTGCGCCACCGTCGTCCACCCGCCCCTCCGCGGCGTCCGGCGATGCGGGCCCGGGCGGAGCGCCGGTGAGGGCGATGGCGGCGGCGAGGCGGGTGTCGGCGTACAGCTGGGCGGGGTCGCGGCCCTCGCGGTCCCAGCGCCGCGCGTCCTCCGCGAGCCGCCGCCGCACGAGCGTGGCGGCCCGCTCGGCGTCCACCCACCCGCCGAGCCGGGGCCAGGCGCGGATGAGCGTGTCGTGCACCAGGCCCGCCTCCCCGCCGTCCACCGTGACCAGGCGCGAGCGGGCCAGCCCCGCGAGCACCTGCGCCCGTACGGACGCCGCCTCCCCGGACCCGTCACCGGTCAGCGCGGCGAGGGACACCCGGCGCCCGGCGGCTCCGGCGGCCCCGTCCGTACGCGCCATCCGCAGCAGCAGCTCCCGCGCCATCCCCTCGAACTCCGGCCCGAGCGCCCGCAGCGCCTCCTCCGCGCTCCCCGCCACCGCTCCCGCGACCCCGCCGGCCGCCCGGTAGTCGGCCATGGCGAGCACGTCACCGGACCGCCGTTCCCAGGTCGCGAACAGCGCGTGGGACAGCAGCGGCAGCGTGCCCCCCGCCCGTTCCAGCTCCGGCTCGTACGCCCGCAGCTCCTCCAGCACCAGCTCCGCCAGCCCGGCCTCCAGCCGGAGCCCGCACCGCGCCGCCGGCTCCTCGATCATGGCCCGCAGCTCGGCCTCGCCAGGCGGCGGCACGACCTCGGGCCGCCCCAGCGCCGCCACCAGCTCCGGATAGGCCGCGCACGCCCCGAAGTGCTCGCTGCGCACCGAGACCACCACGGCCGCCGCCCGCGCCAGCTCGCCCAGCGCCGCCACGAACCGCCGCCGCCCGGCCGGATCGCCGCACTCCGTGAACACCTCCTCGAACGGGTCCACGACCACCAGCACCCGCCCGGCCGGCAGGGCGCGCGCCGCCGCTCCGGGATCGGACTCGATGACCGCGCGCAGCCGTACCGGATCGCCGCCGCCGAGCGCGCCCAGCTCGCGGGCCAGCGCGCCGAGCGGGTCGGCGCCCGGCGCGAACACGACGACACCAGCCGCCTCCCCGCCCGGGGACCGCGACGCCAGGAACGCCGGCACGAGCCCGGCCCGCAACACCGACGACTTCCCGCACCCGGACGGCCCGGTCACCACGACCGGCCCACCGCCCACCCGCTCCATCAGCGACCGGACCAGCGCCTCACGCCCGAAGAACAGCTCCGCGTGCTCTACCCCGTACGCCGCCAGCCCCCGGTACGGGCTCGCCGGCGGACCCCCGGCGGGCACGGGCACCACCGGCCCCGGCCGATGAGCCGGGTTGGGCGCGAGCGGCGCCGGGGACCCCACGCTCCCGGCGATCCGGCGCGGCCGGGAGAAACCGGCGGCGGGCAACGCGCGAGCCAGCCGATGATGAACCTGGTCCAGGGTGAAGGCGGCCGGCCCGTCGGGGTCGCCCTCGGTCAGCAGCCGCAGCAGCGCCCCGCCGAGCGCGGTGTGCCGTACGCCGGGCAGCGCCCACCCGTTCGCGTCCCTGCTCGCCGAGGCCAGCACGTACGCCCGGCCGCCCATCCCCTCGAACACCCGGTCCATCGCCCTGGCGGGCACCGGCCGGCCGCCCCCGGTGAAGCAGCAGTCGAGCACCACGACGGCCAGCTCAGCCGCCGCCCCCGCCAGCATCTGCCGTACGACGCCGAAGGGCAGCGCCTGACGACCGGGCTCGCCCTGCGCGAGGTCGAGGGTGGCGCGCGTGGCCAGGTGCAGCTCGCCGTCCGGGCCGAAGATCCCGTACCCGGAGTAGTGGAACAGCAGCACCGAGGCGGCCTCCCGCGCCGCCCGCTCCAGCGCCTCGCCGAGGACGGCCGGGGTGGCGGGATCGACCAGCACGGTCAGATGGGCGGGCGCGAGCCCGGCCCGCTCGACCAGGCACCGGCCGAGGTCGCCGACCGTGGCGGGAACGGCGGGGGCCACGGGCAGCCGCGAGGCCGGCTGGTGCGCCCCGGTGCCCGCCACCACGGCCCTCGCCCCGTCGGAGGCGAGCAGCAGCGGTGGACCGTTCCAACGGGAACGAACCACGCGGGTTCTCTCCGAAATCGCCGAATCGTCCTCTGTCATCGGAGCTCCACGGCGGGCAGTCGGGGGTGGCCACTGAGGGCTGTAACGGTACGGAAGTCTCCGGCCGGCGTCGAGGGGCCCGGAGGACGGACCCCTCTGCCTCCCGGACCGGCTCACCAGTTGGCGGGCAGCCCCGGCGTCGTGGCGGGCAGGGCGTGGCCCGCCGGGTGGATGACGTAGGCGACGCCGCCGCTGCTGGAGCTGCGCAGCCAGACGTTCTCGAAGTCGGCGCGCGGGTAGACGCGCCGCACCGCGGCGTTGCTGGACGAGGCCGGGTCGTTGGCGATGACGTCGCCGTCCGCCGTGAAGCCGACGACCACCATGAGATGGCCGTTGGTGCCGTACCCGGCGCCGGGCAGCTCGCTCTTCTTGAACGACTGCGAGGTGATGACCGGCACCCCCGCCTTGATCAGCAGCTCCAGCTCGGTCAGCGAACGCAGCCGGGTGACGAAGCCGTCCAGGCCGTAGCGGCCGGCGTAGGCGGTGTTGAACGGCCAGTTGCCGGCGCCCTGGTAGGCGTGGTCGTAGGTGTAGCGGGCCGCGTAGTCGACCTCGGGATCGGGGTCGGACGGGTCCACCCACGCGGTGTCCTGCGCGCTCGGCCACTTGCCCCAGTAGCCGAGCACCATCGTGGTGGAGGTCGGGCTGCACCACGCCTCGCCGCCGCCGTCCCATTCGGGGTAGTGACCGACGTGGATGTTCTGGGAGCGGCGCGGCACGTCCAGCTCTACGCCCCAGGCGCCGCCGCCGGGGCTGACCGGCACGGTCTTGCGCTGGGGCACGTTGGAGGCCATCGCCCCGGACGTACGCACCCGCGGCGTGAGCGACGAGCCCGGCGTCCGGTAGAGGGTCAGCCGGAGCTGGTAGCCGCTCATCTGCTTGCCCGCCGCCGCGACCAGCGTGTCCACGGCCACGCTGGCGTCGTCGTCGCCCTGGCCGCCCACCGACGTGCGGCGGATGTCGCCCTCGGCGTAGGCCCAGCGGCCGAGGGAGTACCACTTCGTCAGCCCTTCGGCGTTCCTGGCGCGGGCCTCGACCTGGAGCCAGCTCCCCGGCGGCAGGTCGGCGGTCCAGGACGCGATCAGCTCGGTGGCGGGGAAGCCGATCGCCCGCTCGGGGCCGGTCCAGCGGGCGTACTCCCAGGTCCTGGTGCCGAGGGCGTCGGTGTAGGAGGTGGTGCCCGCGGGCGAGACGAACGACAGCCCGTCACCCGCTGCGGTGCCCTCGGCCGTGCCCGCGGTGAAGTCGGCCCGCTGGAAGACGACGTCGGCCAGGCCGGCCGGGGCCGGTTTCGCGGTCGCGGGCGGGGCGAAGGTCGTCACCACGAGGAGGGACGACAGGACCACGGTCAGCGCGCGCATGTGCCCACCTTCTCGCGAGGCGTACATTCGGTACGGTCCGCCCGACCCTAGGCAAGCGCCGCCCGCCGGTCATCCGGAAATCTACGTATCGCCGCGCCCGCCCCGCCTGCCGCATAGGGTCGTGAGCCATGCGGAAGTACGTGATCATGGGCGTGCAGGGCAGCGGCAAGGGCACCCAGAGCGCGCTGCTGGCGGGCGACCTCGACCTGACGCACATCAGCGTCGGCGACATCTTCCGCTGGCACGTCAAGAACCACACCAAGCTCGGCGCCCAGGTCCGCCGCCTGGTCGCGGCCGGCGAGCTGGTGGGGGACGACCTGGTGGAGTCCGTCGTACGCGACCGGCTCCAGCTCCACGACTGGAACTTCGGCTTCGTCATCGACGGCTTCCCCCGCAACCGCCGGCAGGCGGAGTTCTTCCTGGAGAGCTACGACATCGACGGCGTCATCCACCTCGACCTGCCCGACGACGAGGTCCGCCGCCGCGTCCTCGCCCGCCGGCTCTGCTCCCGCTGCGGCATGGACTACAACCTCATCGCCCACCGCCCCGAGGCCGAGGGCCGCTGCGACGTGTGCGGCGGCGAACTGGTCACCAGAGCGGACGACACCCCGGACGCGCTGGCACGCCGGCTGCGCGACTACCACGACAAGACCGATCCGGTGCTGGAGCTGTTCCGGCGCAAGGAGTACGTCATGACGGTGGACGCCCGCGCCGACAAGACAACCGTCCAACAGGCCATCCGCACCCGCTTCAACCTCCCCCCGTACGAGCCGCCCCCCGCCCCCGTCACTGGTTGACGATCACCCGTCGCCACCCGTCGCGCGGAAGCTCGAAGTCGACGAGATACTCCGCGCTGACCGCCCGCAGCCCACCCGCGACGACCAGGGCCTCATCAGGGCCGAGCACGGCCGAGTCGACCTCGACCAGCCGCCCGTCCACCTTGGCGAACAACACCTGCCTGCCGTTCGCCCCCTTCTTCGTGAACCATCGATCCGCCGTCGCTGGCCTGCAGGACCCGAAGTCCCGCTCCCACTCCGCGCACGCCTTCTCCGGATCCCCACCGGCGCTGATCCGCACGAACACGTCGGCCTCGCTCCGCTGGCCCCTGGCGTAGTCGAGGGCCAGGACGTCATCGCCGATGGTCCATACCTGGACCAGCACCCGCCCCGGCACCACCTCGGGCACCGCCAGCGGCAGGGACTTCTCGTAGGAGGCGACGGTGTCCGCCCGCAGCCGCCGCTCAAATGCCTCCGTACGCTGCTGCTCGACCGTCGCCGTCGTGACCACACACCCGCACACCACCACGGCCGCGACGACCCGAGGCATGAGCGCCGCCGTACCAGCCAGCACGGCGCCGCCCGCGCAACTCACGATCGCCAGCACGACGAACCCGGCGAACGCCAGCCGAGGACTGGGGCTCGGCACGACCAGATCCACCGCGTTCTTCAACACCACCAGCAACACGACCGCTAGCAACGCGCCCCGGAGCGGCCGCGTGATCCTCAGCCACACGCCCAGCAACACCCCGAAGGGCACGGCCGCCGCGACGGCCATGACCAACAGGGGCAGGACGGTGTACGAATCAACGTCCTTGAGGTACAGCCGCGACACCGGACAACCGACGAAGGCCCCGACCACCAGTCCGACCCCACCACCCCGGACAAGATCCCTCTTCATACGCCCACAATGGCACCAGCCGCAGCCCGCCGAGGAGGTCGCCGTGGATGACGCGGCTTCCTACGTTGAGGGTCATGAGATCGACCATCGTGGAGATCCTCGCCCCCCAGCCTTCGGGCTGGTTCAAGAACCGAACCAGTACGGCCGCCAGAGGCGGTTGCAGCCAGCACGGAACCCCGCCCTGCCACGAGGCGATCGTCGCTAGCGTGGTCGTCGCCAACGCCCTCAGCGAGAACATCCAACTGGCCGTCTGCCAGCGAGGCCTCGACGACCTCAAGAAAGGCCAGGCCGGAGAACACACCTAGAGAGCAGGGCGGGGCCGAACCCTGCCTCCGGCGCAGGGGAGCGAGTTTTCGCATGTCAGAGGCTACTTGGCCAGGTGGCGGGAGGGTGTCGGCTAAATCGCTGATCCTGGTCGTTGAAGCGTTCAAAGGCTGGCAGGGGCCCTTCGCTCATCAGGCCATGAACGCACACTTCAGGGCGGCAGTCTCGTTCGGGAGGTGGCCGCGGGCTCGGACAGCCTTTCGGATGCGGGCGTGACGCTTTCAATGGTGTTGGTGGAGCAGGTCATCTTGCGGATCTTGACGTCGTAGGCCAGGAAGGGCACGAACTCGGCCCAGATGGTCTCCCACACACGCACGATCGCGGCGTACTTCTCCTCCCAGGTCTCGGAGAACTCATAGAACCGCTGCAGCGCATCGCCGCGAAGGTTCGCTGCCGCAAACCTGGCAAGTGCCTGATTCTCGAACCAGGAGGGTGATGTCTGTACGGCTGGTTCGTGTACCGCGAGGATCATTCCGCTATTGTCCCGCATACGTACGCATTGCAGGGCCGCTCGAGTGCGAGAACCAGAAGCCACTTGGCAGACCGAATGTAAGCTGTCGAGTTCGCGCGCTGCTCTTCATGCTCCCCGAAAGTTCCGAGTCCGCCGAAGATTCGCAATTCTCGTGCTCTTCTATGCTCGGTAGCAAGCCTCAGTCGCGGGCTGAGTGCTGCCTGTTGGACTACGCCGGAATGCGCGCCAGCGATACTGTCCCCCTCTCTTGAAGGTAGCTTCATTGTTCGCATCTATATCGAGACAGAACGTTACGGACAAAGGAGAAGGGGTACTGCTTCTAGTCGCTCTCAGCTCGAGCTCATAGCGACCCGGACGAAACTGCCAATTGTCGACCGAGAATAAGATTATCGGCGATCTAGGACTGTCCTGGGTGACGAGCAATGGCTCTGGATCGGACTCGTACGCCCAGGTCGTTTCCTGTTTTGTGGGATCGTAGACCCATGTACCTGTCTCGTCCCACACTAGGTTTGTCGATGCGGCAGGGGCCGTACGTGGGCGGACTTGTAGCTCCATGCCGGTGATGTAGTCGGTCGTCTCGGTCTTCGTTGTCGTGCTGAACGTTGGTTGAAGGTATAGCCACACGTCGTCAGCTTGAGCTATCCGAATCAGGGGCGGCAGACTGAGTGTCAGCTCTGGCTTACGGTTAAGGCTTGCCCAGTTGATGATCGATAACAAGAGTGCAATCATTCCTGTCGCGATCCCGATCCAAATCTGGATCAGGTCAATCCACCCCTTCTTCTTCGCCTCGGCCATAGGTGTTTCCGGCTTGTCTGCCTGTGAAATCTTTGTATCTGGCTCCGGCTGCAAATGCCCTTTGACCATTTTTGTGGGCTTCGACTTTGTCTCGGTTGCTGTGGCCTGTCCTTGACTTTCCTTGCTGGACGATGCACGTGTTCGATTCCGACGCTGGTGACCCATGCTCATTTGTCCCCTCCGGCGTTCTGTGCCTAGACTAAATTCTTTGATGGACGACTTGCCATTCTGAATGTCCCAATAGGATAGTTCGCTCGCCCACCCATGCTTTGGTCTCTGATGCTCTCCCCGCACACGGGACTCGGCGGTGGCTGTCGTCAGCGGCGCCCCCCGGCGCAAGTCGGATAGGCGTGCTGCTCATCAACCAGGACCCGACCGACACCTCAGGAAATCACCTCGGATCACTATGGCGCTACGGATGGCGACGGGTAGCTTTTCGGCCTAGCCGTTCGATTTCAGATCTTCGTCCCTGGCCTTTTGGCAGCTCTGAGCCCTTTGATGAAGAGCGGCAACAAGCGTTCGTGGGCCTCGTTCTGTTTGTCAAGACGGCCGTTCTGGCGTCACGGCTTCCACGCGACGGTGAGCGCGGAACGGCATTCTGTTCGACCGATGGCCCCCACATAAGATCATGGATCTACAGCAAAACTTTTGGACACCCGCACTCGTCGAGGCGGAAGTGATCCCGCCATCATGAAAGGACCCGTTAGCGAAAGCGCTACACACTTCCCGCAGAGAGGGATTGCAGCAGCTCCGGCACTACTACGCCAATGCCGCGCTGGCCGGTGGCATTCGGTCAGGGGACTCGCCGAGTACCTTGGCCACGGCGACCCGGGTTCACCCTCCGCGTCCATTCACACCTGACGGCCCCACGACTGCGCCGCAGGGCCCATCGACGACCGCCTGTTCCGTTCGCGCGACGTCTCTCACGGAACAGAGACGGAAGAGTGATCATCTAGAGCTCAATTCCATCACGAAGAACCCCGCCTCCCACCACAGGGAAGCGGGGTTCTCGCACGTCAGGGGCTACTTGGCCAAGTGCCGGCTGATGACGAGGCGCTGGATCTGGTTGGTGCCCTCGAAGATTTGCATGATCTTGGCCTCGCGCATGTACCGCTCGACCCGGAACTCCCGCGTATACCCGTACCCGCCGAACACCTGCACCGCATCCGTCGTCACCTTCATCGCCGCGTCCGTCGCGACCAGCTTGGCGACGCTCGCCTGGCGGCTGTACGGCAGGCCGGCGTCGCGGCGGCGGGCGGCGTCCAGGTACGTGGCGCGCGCGCTGTCCACCGCGGCCGCCATGTCGGCGAGCAGGAAGCCCAGGCCCTGATGGTCGATGATCTTCTTGCCGAACGTGTGGCGCTCCTTGGCGTAGGCCACCGCCTCGTCCAGGGCGGCCTGGGCGAGGCCGGTCGCGCAGGCGGCGATGCCGAGGCGGCCGCTGTCGAGGGCGCTGAAGGCGATCTGCAGCCCCTGGCCCTCCTCGCCGATCAGCCGGTCGGGCTCCAGGAGGACGCCGTCGTAGTGGGCGGCGGTGGTCGGTACGGCGTGCAGGCCCATCTTCTCCTCGGGCCGGCCGAAGGTCAGGCCGTCGGCGTGGCCGGGCGCGAGGAAGCAGGAGACGCCGCGCGAGCCCGTCCCCGTGCGGGCGAACAGCGCGTAGAAGTCGGCGATGCCGCCGTGCGTGATCCACGCCTTGTTGCCGGTCACCCGGTAGCCGTCCGCGACCCGTTCGGCCTTGCAGGTGAGCGCGCCGGCGTCCGAGCCGGCCTGCGGCTCCGACAGGCTGTAGCCGCCGATGATCCGCCCGGCCAGCATGTCGGGCAGCCAGCGCGCCCGCTGCTCGGCGCTGCCGTACGTGGCCACGGGGAAGCAGGCCAGCGTGTGCACGCTGGTCGCGACCGCGACCGACGCCCAGCGCATCGCCAGCTCCTCGATGACCTGCAGGTACACCTCGTACGGCTGGCCGCCGCCCCCTTGCTCCTCCGGGTACGCCAGCCCGAGCAGCCCCGCCTCGCCCAGCGTGGCGAACAGCCCCTCCGGGTAGGTCTCGGCGCGTTCGTGCTCGTCGACCCGGCGGGCGAGCTCCTTGTCGGCGATCTCGCGGGTCAGCTCGATGAGGTCCTCGGCGTCCTGGTTCGGCAGCAGGCGCTCGACTGTCACACTTCCTCCTGACGAGGGGCGGAATCCTGGCTCGGGACGGGTGCTTGCCGCAGGCGGGCCAGCGCGGCCGCCGCGCGTTCGCGGAACTCGGCGACGCGGGCCAGCTTGATGTCCTCGTACCCGCGGATCAGCTCGGGCAGCCCGGCGACCTCCGTGACCGCGGCGGCGGTGGCCGGGGTGAGCCGGTCGAGGGCGGCGCGCACCAGCTCGCGGTACTCGCCGACCAGCTCGCGCTCGACGCGCCGCACCTTCGCCAGCCCGAACACGTCGAACGCCGTCCCGCGCAGCACCCGCGCCGCCCGCAGCCCGCGGAACAGCACCGGAGCCGTACGGCGCAGCTCGATCTTGCGCTTCATGCCCATCGCGCGCAGCACCGGCGGGTGCAGCAGCACCGACACCTTCGCGTCGGCGCCGTGCTCGCGCTCACGCCTGGCCCGCTCGGCGGGGTCGAGGTGGAGGCGGGCGACCTCGTACTCGTCCTTGTACGCCATCAGCTTGTGCAGGCCGCGCGCGTAGGCGAGGGCGATCGCCGTGCCCGCCTCCTCGCCGGCCCGCTCGGTGGCCCGTTCGGCGATCCTGTGGACCTCGTCGGCGTACGAGCGGGCGTAGGCCGCGTTCTGGTAGCCGGTCAGGTCGGCGGCGCGGACGGCCACCACCTCCTCCAGCTTCTCGACCGGCTCCTCGGCGGGCGGCAGCGCGGCCCGGCGGACGGCCTCGGGGTCGGTGACGGCGGCCCGGCCCCAGCGGAAGGCGGCGAGGTTCTGCTCGACCGCGGCCCGGTTGAGCGTGACGGCCCGCTCGATGGCCTCGGCGGAGACCGGCAGCAGGCCCCGCTGGTACGCGGCCCCGAGCAGCAGCAGGTTCGCCGGCATGTGGTCGCCGAACAGCGCCTCGGCCAGCTCGTGCGCGTCCAGGCAGAAGACCTCGCGGGCCTCCTGCCGCACCCGGGCGACGGCGGAGGCGTGGCCCGGCACCGGCAGCCGGCCTGTCACCATGGCGGCGGTGGGCACGACGGCCGTGTTGAGCACGGCGGCCGTACGGTCGGGGGCGGCCACGGCCAGGTTCGCCTCGGAGGCCGCGCCGAGCACGTCGAAGCCGATGAGCACGTCGGCGAGGCCGCGCGAGGCACGCACCGAGCCCTCCGCCGGGCGGGCGGAGATGCGTACGTCGCTCACCACCGGCCCGCCCTTCTGCGCCAGGCCCGTCTGCTCCAGCCCGGCCGCGTGCAGCCCGTCGAGGTGCGCGGCCATCTGGAGGATCTGCGAGACGGTGACGACGCCGGTGCCGCCGATGCCCGGCATCCTGATCAGCACGTCGCCATGCGGCCGGTCCGGCTCGGGCGGATCGACGGGAAGCGCGGGCAGCTCACGGGCGGCGGGCCCGGCCCCCGGCTCCACCAGCAGGAACGACGGGCAGTCGCCCTTCAGGCAGCTCAGGTCGGAGTTGCAGGACGCCTGGTGGATGCGGGTCTTGCGGCCGTACTCGGTCTCGACGGGCTGCACGGACAGGCACGTGGACGCCTCGCCGCAGTCGCCGCAACCTTCGCAGACCCGCTCGTTCACCACGACCTTGCGGGTGGGCGTGGGCAGTTTGCCGCGCTTGCGCAGCCGCCGCTCCTCGGCGGCGCACCGGTCGTCGTGGATGAGCACCGTCACCCCGTCGAGCGCCGCGAGCTCGCGCTCGGCGGCGGCCAGCTCGTCGCGGTGCCGTACGGAGGCGATCCCCGCCAGCCGCACCCCCTTGTACGTCTCCGGCTCCGGCGTCGTGACCACGATCCGGCGTACGCCCTCGATCGCCAGCTCGTGCGTGAGCGCCGGCACGTCCAGCCGCCCCTCGGCGCGCTGGCCGCCGGTCATGGCGACGGCGTCGTTGTAGAGCAGTTTGTACGTCATCGTCACCCCGGCCGCCACGGCGGCCCTGATCGCGAGGGAGCCGGAGTGGTGGAAGGTGCCGTCGCCGAGGTTCTGCACGAAGTGCCGGTCATCGGTGAACGGCGCCAGCCCGATCCACTGCGCCCCTTCGCCGCCCATCTGGGTGAGGCCGACCTGGGTGCCGCGCCCGTGCCCGTCCAGGGCGATCATCGCGTGGCAGCCGATGCCGACGCCGACCAGCGTGTCGTCGGCGGCGCGGGTGGAGGTGTTGTGGGGGCAGCCCGAGCAGAAGTACGGCGTGCGCGCCGCCACCATCGGCAGCCGCGTCCCGGCGAGGCCCGCCTTCCGGATGGTGACGGCCTGCCGGGGCAGCCGGTCGGGGCCGACGCAGGCCGCGACCGCCCCGGCCACGTCGTCGGCGGTCAGCGTGCCGCGCGCGGTCAGCAGGTCGCGGCCGGAGACCGCCGGGGGGCGCTCGGCGTCGTACAGGGCCTGCTTGACCTGCCCCTCCAGGAACGGCACCTTGTCCTCGACCACCAGCACCCGGTCGAGCCCGGCGGTCATGGCCGCCAGGTCGTCGTACGCGAGCGGGAACGGCATCGCCAGCCGGATCAGCCGCAGCCCCAGGTCGTCCCGGGCCCGCTCGTCGAGGCCGAGGTCGGCCAGGGCGCGCAGCACCACCGCGTACGTGGTGCCGGAGGCCACGATGCCGAGCCGGGTCTGGTTCGCGCCCGACATGACCCGGTTGAGCCCGTGCTCGCGGGCGTAGGCGCGGGCCAGGTCGAGGCGGCGGGTGAGCATGTCGTGCTCGGCGTCCAGCGCGGCCGCTCCGAGCAGGAGGGGAGCGGGCTTGGCCGGTACGCGCTCCGGCACCGGGACGCCCGCGCGCAGCGGGCCGAGGTCCACGGTGGCCGAGGCGTCGGCGATGTCGGCGACGATCTTCAGCCCCGTCCACAGGCCCGTGGCGCGGGACATGGCCACCGCGTGCAGCCCGAACTCGACGATCTCCGCGACCGAGCCGGGCGCGAGCAGCGGCAGCGACAGGCTCTGGCACATCGGCTCGCACGAGCTGGGCAGCGTGGAGGACTTGCAGCCGGGGTCGTCGCCGATCCAGGCCACGGCGCCGCCGAGCGGGGCGGTGCCGGCCACGTTGGCGTGCCTGAGGGCGTCGGCGGCGCGGTCGAGGCCGGGGTTCTTGCCGTACCAGAAGCCGGTCACGCCCTCGTGGCGGCGGCCCGGCACCTGACCGAGCAGCTGGGTGCCGGCCACCGACGTGGCGGCCAGCTCCTCGTTCAGCCCCGGGCGGAAGACCACGCCCGCCTCGTCCAGGAAGCGCGCGGCCCGCCCCATCTCCAGGTCCACGCCCCCCAGCGGCGAGCCCTGGTAGCCGGAGACGAACGCCCGCGTGTCCAGCCCGCGCTCCCGGTCCAGCCACCGCTGCTCCAGGGTCAGGCGGACCAGGGCCTGGACGCCCGAGATGAGCACCCGGCCGTCCCGCGCCGTGTACTTGTCGTCGAGCGACACCGGGGTGGGAGTCACGCTCGCGCCCACGCGCTACCTCCTGGCTTGAACCGTTCTGTTGTGATGCCCAGCTGTGACGCCCAGCACAGCAAGCTGGACTGGTATGCGCAAGTATTAGATGAGAAGGTGCGCCGAAGACGCAAACAATATGAGGGAGACCGCCCGTAGAGCGGGTCATCTTTGCGCCGTAGGGAGGGGATCGGGCGTGCCTGAGGTGGACGAGATCGACCACCACGTGCTGCGGCTGCTCAGGGAGGACGGGCGCAGGACGTTCTCCGAGATGGCCGAGCTGGTCGGGCTGTCCGTGGCCGCCGTCAAGCGGCGCGTCGACCGGCTGCGCGACCTCGGCGTCATCACCGGGTTCACCGTGCAGATCGACTACGCCAAGCTCGGCTGGGGCATCGAGGCGTTCACCGAGCTGCGCTACCCGGGGACGACGCCGGTCAGCGAGATCGTCAGGACCGCGACCGAGGTGCAGGAGGTGGTTCAGGTCTTCACGATCGCCGGCGACCCGGACGCGCTGATCCACGTCCGGGTACGCGACCTCGGCCACCTCCAGCAGGTCATCGACCGGCTGCGCAGGGCCGGGGACGTGACGGGCACCAAGACGCTGCTGGTGCTCGGATCGTGGACGCGCGACGCCCTCGCGCCGCCGCGTACCCCTCGCTGACGGGCTCAGCGGGCCCTTCCCGCGCGCCCCTGCCTGTCGAGGAAGCGCACCATCAGGCCGATCGCGAGCAGGACCGGGACGCCGAGCACCAGCATCCACAACGACACGCCCGTCATCGGGAGGCCGGCCGACACCTCCTCGCCGGCCGGCCCCGGCTCCTCCTCCATCACCACGTGGCCGCCCTTCGCCGCTGCGGGTGCGAAGGGCTCGTCCACCTGCCGCGGCGGCTCGTCGTACGACGCCTCCGCGAGCGGCTCCGGGTGGTTCGGGCGCTCCGGCCGGGCGGGCGGGGGAGCAGGGAGCTCCGCGGGCGCGGGGGCGGGCTCCACCGTGGTGGACGCGCAGGAGCGGTTGTCGGCGCGGTCGCGGTCGCGGCCCGCCGTACGGACCGTGGCGCAGTTCTCGAACGGGACCGTGGGGCCGGGGGCGATGGCGAGCGCGAGCGTGCGCACCTCGCCGGGAGCCAGGTCGCCGAGGTCGCAGGCCACCGTACGGCCGCTGCCGGGGCACTCGGCGGCCGGGCGGTCGGTGACCGTGGCCCCCGGGTCGCGGTTCCGGCTCCGGACCGTGACGTCCGCGGCCCTGGCCGGGCCGTGGTTGGTGACGGTGAGCAGGTAGCCGATGACGTCGCCGGCGTGCACGGCGGGCGGGGCGGCCAGGACGAGCTCCACGTCGGCGAACGACCGTACCGGGGCGGCCAGCAGCGCGACCTCCGCCGCCTCGGGGCCGGCGGTGGCCTCGGCGCGGGCGACGACTTCCACCCCGTCCCGGAGCGACGGGTCCACGGTGATGGGGAGGTCGTAGGTCAGGTTCTGGCCGGGGAGGAGGGTCGTGCCCGGTCCGCCGCAGGTGACGGCCCGGCCGGCGCGGTCGCAGCCGTCGGGGAGTGCGGCGAGGTCCGGGGTGAGGGCGGGGTCCAGGGTGTCGGTGACGGTGACGTCGGCGGCTTCGGCGGGGCCGGTGTTGGTGACGGTCACCCGCAGTGTCGCCCGTTCCCCGGCGAGCAGCGTCGCGGGCATCGCCTCCTGCCGGACGCGCAACCGGACCTCGCGTTCGGTCCCCGGCGCGCCGGCGCCTGACGCGCTCGGCCTTGACCCGCTTGGCCTCGACCCGCTTGGCCTCGACCCGCTCGGCCTCGACCCGCTTGGCCTTGACCCGCTTGGCCCTGACCCGCCGGGCTGAGGCCCGCCGGGCTGAGGCCCGCCCGGTTGAGGCCCGCCCGGTTGCGGCCCGGCTGGTTGAGGCCCGGCTGGTTGAGGTCCGCCCGCTCCCGGCTCGCCGGTGAGGTCGTCCATCTCCTCCGGCTCTCCCGCGGCCAGCGGTCCCAGCCGATCAGCCGTCCAGGACCACTCACCGCCGATCCGGCCCGGCCGGGCCGGACGCTCACCACAGTCGCCGCCCCCGACCCCCAGCACTGCGAGCGCGACGACCGCCGCGATCCCCGGCATGCCCATTCCGTCCCGTCCCCCCGCACGAACGTGGCGTACGTGCCCGACCCGCTGGCGATCCTCCTCCAACCGGCCCCGCCCCCACCCCCGCCGAGACCCGATCGGTGCCCCGCCATGAAGCACTCTTTGCCGAGCGTGAACAACCCTGGCCCGCCCCGCCGGCCGGCGCATACCGTCGTACGCATGTCGCCCCGCCAGGCCGCCCGCTACGACGCCGTCGCCGACTTCTACGCGTCCGGCTGGACGGACGCCATCGACGACCCGGCCTCACTCCGCCTGCTCTCCCTCGCGGAGCCCATCGCCGGCCGCCGGGTCCTCGACCTCGCCTGCGGCCACGGCCGCGTCACCCGCGAGCTCGCCCGCCGCCACGCCACCGTCACCGGCGTGGACGTCTCCGCCGCCCTGCTCGCCGTCGCCCGCGAGGCCGAACGCGAAACCGCCCTGGGCATCACCTACGTACACGCCGACCTCACGGCGCCGGACCAGCCTTGGCTGTCCGCGTCCCCGTACGACGTCGTGACCTGCAACTTCGGTCTCTCCGACATCGACGACCTCGACGCCGCCATCGACGCGACGGCCCGCGCCCTGCGCCCCGGGGGGACGTTCGTCTGCTCGATCCTGCATCCCTGCTTCCCCGGCGGCCACCACGTCTCGGGGTCCTGGCCGGAAGGGGGCCGCTACCACGACGAGGGCTGGTGGCGGGCGGACGGCGAGCTCTCCTCGCTCCGCCGCCAGGTCGGCGCCAACCACCGGACGCTGTCCACCTACCTCAACACGTTCCGCCGCCACGGACTGCGGCTGGACGTCCTCGCCGAGCCCGAGCCGCCCGAGACCTGGACCGCCGAACGCCGGGACGCCGCCCGGCACCCGGCCTTCCTCGTCGCCAGGTGCGTCAAGGGCGACTGACGGCGGACGGCCGCCCCCGTCGCCGGGAGCGGCCGTCGTCGTTCTTCGGCGGGTCAGCCGTTCGGGCAGGTGTCGCGGTACTCGGAGATGGCGAGGCCGCGCGGGGCCGGGCAGAGGAACGGGTCGTAGCGGGTGTCGTCGTCCACCCAGCGCTTCAGCCAGGCCACCATCGACTTGGCCATGGTGGTGTTCGTGGTCTGCGGGAAGAAGTGGCTGGCGCCGGCCAGCTCCAGGTACGCCTTCTCGGACGAGGACGGGATGCTGGTGTAGAAGGGCTGGGAGTGGGTGGCGACCGGGGCGACGGTGTCCGCCTGACCGCCGATGATCATGGTGGGGACGCGGACGCCGCTCCACGACTTGGTGAGGTTCCACGGCGCGAGCGGCACGGCGGCCTGCAGCGACGGGCGGCTGTTCGCGGCTTCGAGCGTGCCGCCGCCGCCCATCGAGTGCCCGGCGACGGCCAGGCGTGAGCTGTCGATGCGGCTGCGGATCGTGGTCGAGCTGCGCTGCGTCAGGTAGTCGAGCGCGGCGAGGAGCTGACGGCCGCGGCTGGCGGGCTGGTCGTAGATCGTGTTGGTCTCGATGCCGATGACCACGAAGCCGTGCGAGGCGATCCGCGGGCCGAGCCAGGCCAGGCTGGCCCAGGTGGCGGTGTAGCCGGGGGAGATCGCGATCGCGCCGAACGTCCCCTGGCTGGTGTCCGTCGGGTAGTAGATCACGCCGCCGCCGAAGCCGCTGACGCTGAGCGAGGAGACGCTCTGCTGGGCGGTGGCGAACGGGCCGCGGCTCGCCTCCAGCAGGGAGTCCGTGGGGTTGGGGCCGCGCTCGTACGGGCTCGCGGCCTGAGCCGGCGCGGCGGTCGCGACGCCGCCGGCGGCGAGGGCGAGGGCGAGGGCGAGTTTGGTCAACGTTCGCGCGCCGCGGTGGGGGGTGGAGAGCTGCACGTCGTCATACTCCCTGCTCGTCGGGGGGTTACTGCCGTACCTCGTCATTGTTGGGAGCGGCAGTCAGGCGCGCATCGGTGTAATCACCGGTTCACGTTCAGGAAATGAACAGGCGGGTCAGCTCGACCCGCGAGCGTACGCCGAGCCGGCTGAAGATGTTGCGCAGGTGGTGCTCGACGGTGCGGCGGCTCAGGAAGAGCTGCTCGGCGATCTCCTTGTTGGTCGCGCCCCCGGCGACCATCCTGGCGATCTGGAGCTGCTGCGCGGTGAGGGGAGCGGCCGTGCCCGGGGCGGCGGCGGTGGGGTGGGTCGTGTCACCGGAGGCGCGCAGCTCGGCCCGCGCCTGGCCGGTCCACAGACGGGCGCCGTACCGTTCGAACGTCTCTAAGGCGGCGTGCAGATGGGTGCGGGCCGCGCCGGGGCGGCGCTCGCGGCGCAGCGCGCTCCCGTACAGCAGGCGGGTGCGGGCCGTCTCGAACTCGCACAACCCCTGCCCGTGCAGCTCCAGCGCCTCCAGGAACAGCTCGTCGCCCTCACCCGCCGGGGCGAGCAGCGCGCGGCAGCGGGCCACGAGAGCGCGCAAATCGGGGCTGCGGGTGCTGCCGACCCAGCGTTCGAGCACGCGCAGCGCGGCGGAGGCCCGCTCGCGGTCGCCGGTACGCGCGCACGCCTCGATCAGGTGCGGCGTCGCCATGACCCGGATGACGACGTGGCTGTTGCGGCGTTCGGCGCGCAGCCGCTGGGCGGCGTCGGCGGGGCGGCCGGCGGCCAGGTCGAGGTAGGCGAGCGCCCAGTTGCCGATCGCGCCCGCGAGGCCGAGGTCGTGGGCGTCGGCGAGGTCGATGGCGGCGTCGGCGCGTACCCGGCAGGCCTCCTGGTCGCCCTCCACGGCCGCGGTGATCGCGAGCCAGGCGAGGTGCTGGGCCGCCGTGTTGAGCTGCCCGGTCTCCTGCGCCAGGCGCAGCCCGCGGGCGGCGGTCTCGGCGAGCGAGGCGTAGCGGCCGGTCCAGTAGTCCGGGTAGATCATGTACTCCAGGAGCTGGGGGATCGCGGAGGCGACGCCCCGGACCCGGGCGGACTCGACGGCGCGCGCCGACAGGCGGTGGGCGATGGCGCCCTCGCCGAGCAGCATGCTGGCCACGCACGCCCAGACCAGCACGGACGGGTCCTGTACGGATCCGGCCAGCTCGACCACGCGCCGGAGCGGGCCCGCGGCCTCCTCGTGCGAGCCGCTGAGCGTGGCCGCCATGCCCGCCAGGTACTCGAACATCAGCTCCGTGGGGGCGCTCTCGTCCGGGCGGCGGAGCGCGGCGGCGTGGCGGGCGATCGCGATGAACGCCCTGATGTCGCCCGCGCGGTAGCTGGCGTCGGCGGCCCGGACCAGGGCGCGGACGCCGAGCATGCGCTGCTCGCCGTCCAGCAGCCGGCCGGCGGCGGCCAGCAGCTCCTCGCGGGCGCTGCCCGTCTCGCCGCCGAGCAGTTCGAGGCTGCCGCTCAGGAACTGTACGCGGCCACGCAGCTCGTCGGGCGGGGCGAGGCCGGGGGCGGGCAGGGCGCGCAGCCGGGCGAGGAGGGAACGGGCGGCCTGGGGGCGGCCGGAGGTCCAGGCGAGGCGGGCGGCGGCCGCCAGGCGCTCGGCCTTGAGCATGGGATGCGTGGTGAGGTCGGCGGCGCGTTCCAGCGCCAGGTACGGCTCCGGGTGGTCGTCCAGGGGGCGTGCGGCCAGGGCGGCGGCGGCCAGGTCGTCGGCGACGCGCGCGGCGGGGGCGTCCAGTGCCCATGACCGGTGCCAGGCCCGGCGCAGCCGCGTGCCGGAGGACGGGTCAGCGGTGTGGCGGGACGGGGGCTCGGTGAGCAGGGTGGCGAGAAGGCGGTGGGCGTGCCGGCGTTCGGACAGGGAGGCGTCCTGGTAGGCCACGGCGCGTACGGCCGGGTCGCGGAAGGCGTACCGGTCGCCGTCGGCGAGCAGGACCCCGGCCTGTTCGGCCGGTTCGAGCGCGGTCAGCGCGCAGGCGGGGCGGGCGGCCCGGAGGAGGGTGGCCACGTCCAGGGCGGGGTCGGCGGCGATCAGGAGCAGCAGGCGGCGGGTCTCGCGGGGGAGCGCGGCGAGCAGCGCGGCGTGCTCGCGCCACAGCCGGCCGCTTCGCGGGAGCGCCGTGGGCGGGGCGGCGGCCCCGGCGAGCTGGTCGGGGGTGAGCGAGCCGACGAGTTCGGTGAGCGCGAGCGGGTTGCCGCGGGCGACGGCGTCGAGGGCCGCGACCAGGTCTTCCGGCAGCCGCCGTTCGGGGGTCAGGTCGGCGGCCAGCTCCCGTACGGCGTCCTGCCCGAGCCCTCCGACGGCCCGCGCCGGCACCCCGTCGAGCCCGGACGGGGACCGGGCGGCGAACAGCAGGACGACGCGCGCCCGGCCCAGGCGGCGGGCCGCGAACGCGAGCGCGTCCCTGCTGGCCGCGTCGAGGCGGTCCACGTCGTCCACGCACGCGAGCACTGGGCTGTTGCCGGCGGCGACCGCCGACAGCAGCCCGAGCACGGCGGCGGGCAGCGCCAGGCCGGGAGCCGTCGTACCGCTCTCCAAAGCCTCCCGCAGAGCGCGGACCTGCGCCTCGGGAAGCCCGTCCGCCGCTGCGGCGATCGGGCCGAGCAGGCCGTGCAGCCCCGCGTACGGCAGCCGCGACTCCGCCGTCACACCGGACACCCGCAGCACCAGAAAATCGGGCGTGGCGCGGGCCACGGCCAGGTCGAGCAGCGCCGTCTTGCCGATGCCCGCCACGCCCGTCAGCAGCAGCGCGCCGCCCCGCCCGTCGCGGGCGTCGCCGAGCAGCCGCAGCAGCACGCTCTCCTCGTCGCCGCGCCCGCGCAGCAGGGGCAGGGGCAGGCGCGGATGATCCTGGCCCGATGACACGCCCACCAGTGTTACCCGGACATGTCATCTCTGAAAGGGCCCCCGGTCAGGAGGTTGGTGATTTCGGATATGCGTCGTCAGCGCAGGTGCTCCATCAGCTCACCTGACGGAGCTCGTGGACGGTGTCGCCGCAGGGGCACGTCCATGCCAGGGCTTGTCCGGCCGGGGCGACTGGCGCGGCTGGGCTCAGGCGGTTTTCCGGACGTGCGACGCCTCGGCGGAGAGCGGCGCGCCGTCCTGATCGAGTGGGTGGAGTTCGGGAAGCTTCCGCCCTCGGCCGTCGACGAGAACGGAGTGCGGCTCGTCCGGGGCGAAGGCGTGGCGCTCGCCCCATTGGCGCAGGGCGACGACGGCCGTGAAGAGGTCCTGCCCCGCCGCGGTGAGCCGGTAGGTGTGCCGTCTGCCGTCGGCGGTGGCGCTCTTGTCGAGGATGCCGTGCTCGACGAGTTTGCGGAGCCGGTCGGCGAGGATGTTGCGGGCGATCCCCAGCCGCTGATGGAACTCGGTGAAGGTCGTCGCCCCGTCCATCGCGTCGCGGATGATCAGCAGGCTCCATCGGTCGCCTATCAGGTCGACGGTCCGCGCGACCGGGCAGGCCGGGTCGGTCCAAGCGCCTCCTGCGGCGAGTGTGACGTCCACTGACCCCTCCGTAGATGA
The DNA here is from genome assembly GCF_039529455.1 of Nonomuraea bangladeshensis. Classification (NCBI taxonomy): domain Bacteria; kingdom Bacillati; phylum Actinomycetota; class Actinomycetes; order Streptosporangiales; family Streptosporangiaceae; genus Nonomuraea; species Nonomuraea bangladeshensis. The sequence goes on along the minus strand of NZ_BAAAMV010000001.1, from coordinate 399,242 downwards.
GTTGCAATCTGAAACCATTATGCCCTTATCCTGGATAGGTTGCATTTTGAAACCTATTGGAGGGTGATGTGCCGTCAGGATTGACCGGGAGGCAGCGGATCGTGCTCGCGCTGGTGTGCGCGGTGGCGGTGTCGACCATCTACGGCATCCAGCCGGTCCTCGAGGCCGCGGGCGAGGACCTCGGACTGGGGGAAGGAGCGCTGGGGTGGCTGGTCGCCGCCGGCCAGATGGGCTATCTCGCGGGGCTGGTGCTGCTCGTCCCGCTCGGCGACCTGTTCGACCGCCGCAGGCTCATCACGGTGCACCTGCTGCTCACCGCAGGAGGTGCGGGGGTGGCTGCCGCCGCACCCAGCGGTGGCATCGCGATCGCGGGCCTGGCCCTGGCCGGACTGTTCGCCGTGGTCGTCCAGATCACGGTGGCCTACGTCGCCGCCGTCTCACCGGCCGGCGTGCGGGGCCGCAACATCGGAGCGGTCACCTCGGGCGTGGTCATCGGGATACTCGGCGTACGGGTGGTGGCGGGCACACTGGGCGAGCTGACCGGCTGGCGCACGGTCTACCTCGTGATCGCCGGGTTCTGCGCGATGCTCGCGCTCGCCGCCCGCTTCACCCTGGAGGCCGACATCCGCCGCCCCCGAGCCCGGTACGGGCACCTGCTGTCATCGCTGGGTCGTCTGGTCGTCGGCGACCGGCTCTTCCTCAGCCGGGGACTGGTCGCGTTCTTCCTGTTCGCCTCTTTCGGCACGCTGTGGAGCGGACTGGCGCTCCCGCTCGGTGACGAGCCGTGGCACCTTGGCACCGGCGAGATCGGATTGTTCGGACTCGCCGGTCTGACCGGGGCGCTGGGCGCGGCCCGGGCCGGCCGATGGGCCGACCGGGGCCTGGCACCCTCGGTCACCGGCTGGTCGCTGGCCCTGCTCACGGTCTCCTGGCTGCTGATCGCTCAAGCGCGGTCATCGCTGTGGCCGCTGATCGCCGGCGTCATCGTCCTGGACTTCGCCGTGCAAGCCGTTCACGTCAGCAGCCAGCACCTGCTCACCACCGCCCGCCCCGACCGGAGCAGCAGCGTCATCGGCGCCTACATGGCCTTCTACTCCCTCGGCTCCGCGCTCGGTGCGATCACCACCACCTGGGCCTACAGCGCCATGGGATGGCCGGCCGCCAGCCTGCTCGGCGCGGCCTACGCCGCACTCGGGCTCCTCGTCGCCATCTCGACCCGACGTCTCACCGCTCTGCCTCCCGCCACGGCGGCAACATCCAGGTCGTCTCCGCCCCGGACGGGTTCCCGAAGTGGATGAGCGATCAACAGTCCTTGTAGGCGGTGCGGCTGCTGTTGTACGAGCACTTGTGGACGAGCCGGCCTCGGGCGTCGCGGAGGTATCCGGTGTCCTTGACCTGGTTCCAGATGTAGGCGAGGGTGCCGCCGCTCCGGCCCCAGTACAGCGTGGTGGCGGTGTCGCGGCCCCTGCCGGTCCGCAGGGTGACCGTCTTGCCCGCTTTGAGGGTGACATCGCCGAACGTGTAGACGTGGTCCGCTCGGGCCGTCTCGTCGCGGACGGTCCAGCCGCTGAGCTTGACCGCGCTCCGGCCGGTGTTCTTGATCTGTACGTACTCGCCGTTGAGGCTGCTGTTCGCGCCGAAGTCCGGTGAGCCGGGCGAGTCGTACCAGATCCGGGAGATCTTCACCGTGGGGGCGGCGGCCTGAGCGGGAGCCGCCGGCGTGAGAGCGACGGCGGCGGCCACCAGGGCGGCGACAGGGGCGACGAGGCGCACTTGTAATCCTTTGAGGTTTGATGTGCAGTTCGTGTGTATGACGCCTCATGAATGGCTGGCGTTCACGCCTCCCTCGCGGAAGATGCGCACCGCCTGTCGCGCCTGCGTCCCGGTGACCTCAGGGTGACAGGAAAGTCGCCGTTGACCTGCTGGGTTGCTGAGGTCGTGGCAGGGTAAAGGGCTTTAGGCTGGGGAAGTCGCGCCGTTCTCGGACAGGAAGAGCCGCCTGGGCATGAGAAACCGTACGTTGCGCCTTCCCGCCACCGCCGCCGCGGTCCAGGAGGCGGTCGAGCAAGCGGTCGCGGGAGAGGTCGTTCTCCTGGAGGACGGCCGTGAGGTGGTGGCCGCCATGGTTCCCTACGAGGTGGCCGCCGCAGGGATGAGCGCGCTCGCCGCGACCGAGGATGCCGCCGACCGGTTGCTGGGAGTGAGGTTGATCGCGGAGCTCGGCGCGGGGATGGAGACGATGCGGCTCGGTGACCTGCGGCGCGAGATCGCCCTGTGAAGGGTTACTACGAGATCCTGCTCGCCGCGCCCGCCGTGCGGGAGATCCGGGCGATTCACGCCGACGATCCGGTGGCGGCCAAGCACATCGTCGACTCGCTGGAATACCTCTCCACCGATCTGGAGTCCGGCGCGCTGCGGGTCATCGACGAGGGTGCGGGGGTGTTCAAGGCGGCGGTGGGTGACTTCGAGGCGTTGTGCTGGGTTCGGCGCGAGGAGATGGACGTGGTGATACTGACTGTTTCACGGCACCGTCAGCCAGCGTGAGGCGGCGTCCACGTTGACCTGCTCGGCGTAATCGAGGAATTCCTGTCGGCGGCCGATGCTTTCCGGCTCGGCGTAGATGTACGGGCACATGTCCGACGTCGTCATCTTCGATCGCTGATAGAGGGAGAAGTCGCACCACAGGTAGCCGTGGCGCGACAGTTGCCGCACCACTTCCTGTTTGATCCGTTCGCCGTACATCGAGTCGTGCATCTCGATCAGGATCGCCGGCTGATGGCGCCGGATCGTCTCGCTCGCGCCCGCCAGCGTCCTGCCCTCGTGCCCCTCGACATCGATCTTGATCAGCCGGACGGTCTCCTCGGACCGGGACGCGATGAGGTCGATCGGGAGCGCGTCCACGTCGCCCAGGAAGGCGCCGTAACCGTCCGGTCCACGGTGGAGCAAAGAGACCTCGCAGTCCGCGGGCACGGTGACCGGCTCGTCGAGGTCCAGGGTGCGGGTGCAGGGGCCGGCGACCACGTCGTAGGGGTCCCAGAGCCGCAGCCGCGCCGTGCGGTCGTGCGCCGCGACGGGCTGGACATCGATGTTGCCGATGCCGTTGAGCCGGACGTTCGTCCGCAGCGTGGTCAGGGCGGCCGGGTTCGGCTCGATGGCGATGACCTTCGCGAACGCCGCGGCCAGCCGGAGGGCGAAGTGCCCGACGTGCGCCCCGACGTCCACGAACGCCGCCCCCGTCCCGCCGAACGACCGGGCGAGCCGCCAGATGTCCTGCTCGTGCGGGCCCGGGCCGACGCGGTCGCCGCTGCCGGCCCTCACGGACCAGGTCAGCCCGTCGCGCTCGGCGAGAGGAGCTGCTGTGGACATCAGAACCTCCAGGAGAAGAATGCGGCCTCATCGGCTCGTGATCACTCTCATGTCGGAGGAGATCCAGCCTCGGTGCGGATAGAAGTCCCGCAGCTCGCGCGTGCGCGCGAACTTCGTGAAGAACACGAACTCCAGGTTGGCCCGCCGCAGCATGCTGTGCTTCGACTCCTCGCTCACCATCCCGCCGATGAGGGGCACGGCGTTGAAGGCCACTTCGGTGAGCGTGGACAGGCCGGTCGTGGCGAACCGTTCGGCCGCCCTGGCGAGCTTCGGCATCCTTCTGCGCAGGAAGATGCCGATCTTGGAGGGTTTCACCGTCAGGTGCGGGCGCGTCGATCGGATGTGGTCGCAGATGTGCTGCCAGTAGTCGGCCGCGCAGTCGGCCAGAGCGGCGGACAGCGCGTCGTCGGGGTCGCGGGTGTCGGGCAGTTCGAGGTACGACTGGATCTCGAACAGCTCTCTGGCCCGCCCGCGCAGCTCCAGGATCTCCTCGAAGCGCAGCATGGCGAGCAGGTCGGGTGACGGCCCTTCGACCATGCGATAGGCCGCCTCCACGAGTTCTTCCGCCCGCAACCGTGGGGTGGCGTCCCTCTGCTCGAACGGCCCATCGCTGAGTACGGCTTCGGCGAGGCCCTTGCCTGGGCCGGAGTCCCAGTCGGACCCCAGCAGCCGGGCGTTGAACGCGTTCGCGTGCGCGATCTCGTCGAAGAGGCCGTGGATCTGGATCAGCTGGTCGTTCACCGGAAGACCGGAATCGTGCAGCAACGCGAAGATCGGCGTGTGCGAGAAACGCGGCCTCGCGAGAATGGCGTCGTACCGTCTGCGCAGCTCGGCGGGCTGCTGGGACAGCAGGCCCGCGAGCACCGAGTCCGGCGAGTTCGCGGCGTCGCGGACCTGCCGCATGAATCCGTCCTTCGTCCGCGCGTAGTCGTAGCGGACGACGACGGAACCGTCGCCGGCGAGAACGCCGTCGAGCTCGGTGATCATCCGGTCGCGTGCCTGCGAGATCGGCGAGATGACCCAGCCCTTGCCGTCCGGGCTGTTCTTCTTCCAGCTCCCCAGCACGTCGGTCAGGGAGTCGCAGGGATCGAGCCGGTCCTCACGGTAGAGGTAGTTGTGCTCCCGGAGCCCGACCGCGACGACGCCCGCCGCGATGAGCTCTCTGAGGAGCCGGTAGAAGTTGCTCTCCCGCAGGTCGGACCTGCTGAAGTCGCCCACCACGCGGGGGTTGTCGACGAGCTGCGTGTCGTGCACGTAGACGCGCTCGTTGAAGAGCGCTCCGAAGACGAGCAGTGCGCGCAGTTGGATGGTCGAGCTGATGCCAGCCCATATGGGTTCCAAAGCGGCAAATTGCGACGTGGCGCGCAGGGCGTGGATGGAGCGGTCGTCGCCGCGCCTCATCGGACCAGCCTCACCTCTCAAGGGAAGCACAAGCGAGCGCCCCAGGGGAAGGATCGGCCCAGCGGGCGGAGGGTGTCCCGGATTTGGACGCCTGAATCAGCTCAAGCCGGCGCCTTGACCGTGTCCCAGAGGCCCGCGTCTGCGGTGAGGACGGGCCGGTCCAAGTGCCCAGCTCGATCAGGACGGTGTCGTCCAGCACGGAGCCGAACGGGATCAGCGGCCGGCCTCACGAGAGCGCAGTATCTGGATCGCTCGCTCGGTCTGCCGCTCAGCTCTGGCCATGCCCTCGGCGTCCTCTTCGGCCCGGGCGAGCACCTCCTGGTAGGCCAGCCGGGCGCGCACCGCATCGGGCCTGATGATCGTGGTCATGTCGGAAGTCATACCGGAAAACCGGTGGTCATGCGGTATGACGGGAGACGTGGAGTGCCAGGTCAGCGGGTCTGCACGGGGCGTTCCCTGGACAGCAGTCTTCTGATCGCCGGTACGAGGCCGTTCGGCAGGAAGAGGACCACGGCGATCAGGACGAGGGCGTACACCGCGTACGACAGCACGCCCGGCGCGTACGACGGCATCCCCGGCAGGTTCGCGAGCTGGTCCAGCCCTTGGACGAGGAGGGTGATGGCGGCCGCCCCCGCCACCGCCCCCCAGATCGTGCCGAGCCCGCCGACCACGGCCATGACGATGTACTGGATCGAGATCAGCACCGGGAACGACCCCGGCGCCACGTACCCGGTGTAGAAGCAGTAGATGCCCCCGGCGAGACCGGCGAAGGCGGCGGACAGGGCGAGGACGGCGAGCTTGTAGCGGCCCACCGGGATGCCGGACGAGGCGGCGGCGGTCTCGCTGGTGGCCAGGGCGCGCAGGGCGCGGCCGGGGCGGGAGGCGATGACGTTCCGCGTGACCAGCATGACGAGCGCCAGCCCGGCCCACGTCAGATACGCGTACGCGGTCACCCCGCCCGCCTCGAACGACCAGGCGGAGAACGGCGGGATGGCCTGCAGGCCGATGTCCCCGCCGGTGAATTCGAGCTGCCCGGCGAGGGAGAGCAGGATGAGCTGCATGGCGAGCGTGGCGAAGGCCAGGTGGTGGCCGCGCAGGCGCAGCAGCGGCAGGCCGACGACGAGGGCGAACGCGGCGGCCGCCACGGGCGCGGCGAGCAGGCCGAGCAGCGGCGGCAGGCCGTTCAGCGCGAGCAGCGCGGCCGTGTACGCGCCGAGCCCGTAGAAGGCGCCCTGCCCGAGCGAGACCTGCCCGGCGTACCCCATGAGCAGCGACACCCCGACCGTGACCATGGCGGCGAGGCCGAGCAGGACGTAGACGGCGAGTGCGCTGTCGTCGAGCACGGCGGGCAGCGCGAGCGTGACGGCGGCGGCGGCCAGCGGCCCCAGGGCGCGTCGGACGATCATGTCGGCTCCTGGGAGATCGCCGGGCGGCGGCCGGCCTGCACGATCATGACGACGAGCATCAGCCCGAGGGCGATCTCCAGCTGGTGGGAGCCGTAGCCGTAGCCGGCGGCCATGGTCTCGGCCACGCCCAGCAGCAGCGCGCCCCCCAGCGTGATCACCGGCCGGGTCAGCGCGCCGAACACGGCCGCGGCGAAGCCGTTGACGATGAGCGTGACGTCGGTGTCGAACGAGATCGGCCGCATCGGCGTCACCAGCACCCCGGCGAGGCCGCCGAGCAGCCCGCCCAGCGCGAACGCGAGCAGCCCCATCCGGCGCACGTCGATGCCGACGACGCGGGCGGCGTACGGGTTGGAGGCGCAGGCGGTGAGCGCCTTGCCCAGGTACGTCCGGCCGAAGAACAGCGCGAGCGCGACGAAGGCCACCGCCGTCACCGCGATCACCAGCAGGTGCTGGGTCTGGATCCGCGCCCCCGCGACGGTGACGGACCCGGCGAGGCCGGGCGCGGAGCGCGGCTGGTCGCCCCAGAGCACGATCTCCACCGCGTACGCCAGCACGCCCACGCCCAGCGTGACGATGAGCGACGACAGCGGCGTGGTCCCCGGCCGCCCGACGGCGGCGAGACCGGTCAGCAGCCCGGCGACGGCCGCCGCGAGCACGGCGGCCAGCTCGCTCGCGCCGTGCGGGAGGCCGAGCCCGAGCAGCGAGGACGCGCAGAGCCCCGCCACCACCGCGAACGTCCCCTGCGCGAAGTTCACCACCCCGGTCACCCGGTGGATGACGACCAGGCCGCTCGCGATGAGCGCGATCGCGCACCCGACCGCGAGCCCGTTCAGCAGGTAGGTGAGGAAGGCGCTCACGTGATCGCCCCGCCCAGGTAGGCGCCCGCCACGCGCGGGTCGCCGGCCAGCGCGGCCGACTCGCCTTCGGTGACCAGCCGGCCGGACTCCAGCACGTACGCCCGCCGGCACAGCTCGAAGGCCAGCCGGGCGTTCTGCTCGATGAGCAGCACCGCGAGGCCGCGCGTGCGGTTGAGCTCGGCCAGGTGCCGGGCGAGGCCGGCGGTCACGTTCGGGGCCAGGCCGAGCGACAGCTCGTCCACGACCAGCACGTCGGGCCGGGACATGAGGGCCCGCCCGAACGCCACCATCTGCTGCTCGCCGCCCGACAGCACGCCGGCCCGCCGGTCCGCCAGCTCGGCCAGCCGGGGGAGCACGTCGTAGACGGCGGACGGGTCGCGGACGCCGGAGCGCCAGCCGCCGAGCGCCAGGTTGTCGGCGACCGACAGGTCGGGGAAGAGCTGGCGGCCCTCGGGGATCAGCGCGAGCCGGCCGCCGACCGTGACCGTGCCGGAGGCGGGGCGCAGCAGCCCGGCGAGGGCGCCCGCGAGGGTGGACTTGCCCGCGCCGTTCGGGCCGAGCAGGGCGACCATCTCGCCCTCGGCGACGTTGAGGGTGACGCGGTCGAGCGCGGTCGCGGCGCCGTACGCGACGACGAGGTCCGTCACCTCGATCATCATGCGCTCTGTCCCAGGTAGGCGGCGAGGACGAGGGGGTCGTTCCTGACCTCGGCGGGCGGGCCGTCGGCGATGACCCGGCCGAGGTCGAGCACCACGATCCGGTCGGCGAGCCGGGTCACGAACGCCACGTCGTGCTCGACCAGCAGGATCGTCAGGCCGTCCGCGCGCAGCTCCTCCACCAGCTCCGCCAGCCGCTCGCGCTCCTGGCCGCGCAGCCCGGAGGCGGGCTCGTCGAGCAGCAGCAGCCGGGGCCGGGCGCACAGCGCGCGGGCGAGCTGGAGCGCCCGCTGCTGCCCGATCGGCAGCCGGTCGGCCGGCCGGTCCGCCCAGTCGGCCAGGCCGACCCGCTCCAGCGCGGCGTCGGCCCGCGCGGCGATCTCGCGCTCGTCGCGCCGGTGGCGGGGCAGCCGCAGCGCCGCCGCGACGAACCCGGCCGAGGTGCTGCCGTGCAGGCCGACCATGACGTTCTCGCGCACGGTCATGCCGCGGAAGACGCGGGCCGCCTGGAAGACGATCGACATGCCGAGCCTGGCCCGCCGGTGCGGGGCCAGCCGGTCCACCCGGCGGCCGAGGAAGGAGATCTCGCCCCGCTCGGCGGCCAGGTGGCCGGTGATGAGGTTGAACAGCGTGGACTTGCCGGCGCCGTTCGGGCCGATGACGGCGCAGACCTCGCCGTCCGCGACGTCGAGGGTGACGTCGCGGACGGCGTAGACGCCCCCGAAGGAACGCGAGACCCCCTGGACGGCCAGCACCCGCTACCCCAGCGCGCCGACGGTCTTGGCCAGTTGCTCGGCCGCCCACGGGGTCGGGACGAACGCGCCGTTCTTGACCGTGTTGACGGAGATGTACTCGGGGGAGAGCCCGGAGTGGTCGGTGGCGGAGTAGCGGAAGCGGCCGTTCGGCGTGACCAGGTCCATCGACTCCAGCGCCTGCCGCACCTTCTCCTTGTCGGTGCTGTTCGCCTTCCTGATCGCCTCGAACAGCAGCAGGCTCGCGCTGTAGCCGTCCTGGGCGAACTGCGGCGGCGGATAGCCGTGCTTCTGCCGGTACGGCCCCGCCATCTGCTCGATGACCTGCTTCTGCTTGCCGGCCGGGAGGTGCTCGCCGATGACGCCGATCGCGCTCTGCACGGTCATGCCCTCGGCCGCCGCGCCCATCGGCTCCAGCCACAGCTTGCTGGCCTGGGACGCGGTCAGGAACAGCGGCGTCTTGAGCCCGGAGGCGACGTACTGCTTGGCCGCGGTCACGCCGGGCGCGCCGGAGCCCCAGAACACCAGCGCCTCGGCGCGGGAGTCGCGCACGTGCTGGAACAGGGCGCTGAAGTCGGAGTTCGTGGTCTCGTACGGCTCGTCGACGGCGATCGTGACGCCGTACTTGCCGGCGAGCGCGGTCATCGCCTGGTGGCCGGAGACCGAGTACGCGCTCTTGGAGTCCCAGGCGACCGCGATGGTCTTGATGCCCTCGGCCTGGATGTACTGCAGGTAGCGCTCGGCGTACATGCTGGACAGGGCGGGGGTGACGAAGACGTACGACTTGATCGGCTCGACCTGCTCCTGCGCGGGCGCGAGCGACAGGTACGGCATCCTGTCGCGCTGCGCGAGCGGCTCGACCGCGAGCGCCGCGTTGGAGAAGACCGGCCCGATCAGCGCGTCGATGTCGCCCTTGATCTGGTTGTAGGCCACGATGCCCTGGTCGGGGGCGGTCTTGTCGTCGCGGGTGACCAGCTCGACCTTGCGCCCGAGCAGCCCGCCGGCCGCGTTGACCTGTTCGACCGCGAGCTCGACGGCCTTCTTGTCCTCGCTGCCGAGCGGCGTGTAGTTGCCGGTGAGCGAGACGATGAGCCCCACCTTGATCGGATCCCCGCCGCCGCCTCCGGAGCCTGAGCCGCCGGAGCCGCAGGCGGTCACGGCCAGGACCACGCCCATCAGGGCGGGCAGCACCTTGCGCATTCAGGACCTCCTGACTGCGATGAGGCCCTGAATGTAGGCAGGTACATTACGGCTGTCAAGAGAGTGCCCAAGATGTGGGGGAGGGGTCCATGCGGCCTCAGTCGGTGATGCTCACCTTTTTGGGGGATCACGTGTTTCGGCGCGGGATCTGCGTCTCCTCACGCAGCTTCATCGAGGCGTTCGCCAAGGTCGGCATCTCGGAGGAGGCCACCCGCTCGACCCTGACCCGCATGGTCCGGCGCGGCCTGCTGCGCCGCCGCCGCTCCGGCCGGCGCATGTACTTCGGGCTCACGCCCACCAGCGACGAGGTGCTGCGGGACGGCGAGCGGCGCATCTGGCACAGCGGGGTCGTCAACGACGCCTCGGAGGACCGCTGGACGCTGATCGGGTTCTCGCTGCCCGAGTCGTGGCAGCGGCAGCGGCACGAGCTGCGCTCCCGGCTCGTCTGGTCCGGCTTCGGGCCGCTGCAGAACGGCCTGTGGATCGCCCCCGGCGAGGTGGACGTGACGGAGGTGATCGACGACCTGCGCGCGGACCTGGGCGCGAACGTCAAGGTGTTCGCCGCCGAGCCGCGCCGCCCCACGGACATGCAGGCGCTGGTGCGGGAGGCGTACGACCTGGAGGGACTGGGCCGCCGCTACCGGGAGTTCCTGCGCCGCTGGGACCGGCCCGACCCCGCGCCGGAGGCCCCCGACGACCTGGCCCGCTCGCTGACGCTGCTGACCGGCTGGCTGCAGATCATCAGGACCGACCCCCGGCTGCCGCTGCGCCACCTGCCCGGCGACTGGCCGGCCGAGCAGGCCCAGCGGGTCTGCCACGCGCTGCACGAGCGGTTCAGGCCGGAGGCGACGGCGGTCGCGGAGCGGTTGCTCGACATCGTCCCCGACGACTCCCTGGCGGGTCTCGATCGCGGGCGGGACGGTGACAGCGATCACATCGTGGCCTAACTTGGGGCTGAGGAGGCCCGATGCGGAATCAGGGGATTGGCTCGTGGCCGGCGCGCAGGGCGAGGATGACGCCCGATCGGGTCGCGCTGTCGTTCCAGGGACGTGACCGCACCTACGGCGAGCTGCGGGAGCGCGTCCACCGGCTGGCCTCCGCCCTGGCGGGCGAGCTCGGCGTGCGGCGCGGCGACCGGGTCGCCTACCTCGGGCCGAACGAGCCCGCGCTGGTCGAGACGTTCTTCGCGGCGGGCCTGCTCGGGGCGGTGTTCGTGCCGCTCAACACCCGTCTGACCGTCCCCGAGCTGCGCTTCGTCCTGGAGGACGCCGACCCGGCCGCGCTGCTGCTGGGCTCCGGCCGAGACGGCGACGGGCTGCCCGGCCGGCACGTGCCGGCGGCGGCGTACGAGGACCTGCTCGCCACCGGCTCGGCCGCCCCGATCGACGAGCCGGTGAGCCGCGGCGACGTCTGCCTGATCATGTACACCTCGGGCACCACCGGCCGCCCCAAGGGCGCCATGCTCACCCACGGCAACCTCACCTGGAACGCGGTCAACCTGCTGGTCGACGTGCCGCTCGGGCCCGACGAGGTGACGCTGGTCAGCGCGCCGCTGTTCCACATCGCGGCGCTGGCCCAGACGCTGGTCCCGACCGTGCTCAAGGGCGGCCGGTGCGTCCTGGAGCCGTCGTTCGACGTGGAGCGCACGTTCGAGCTGGTCGAGCTCGAGCGGGTGACGGTGATGTTCGGGGTGCCGTCGATGTTCGGCATGCTCACGCGCTCGCCGCGCTGGGCCGGGGCCGACCTGTCGAGCCTGCGCCACCTGCTGTGCGGCGGCGCGCCGGTGCCGCTGCCGCTGATCCGGGCCTACCAGGAGCGCGGGCTGACGTTCCTCCAGGGGTACGGCATGACCGAGACCGCGCCCGGCGCGCTGTTCCTCGGGGCCGAGCGCTCGGTCGACAAGGCGGGGAGCGCCGGGGTGCCGTGCTTCTTCTCCGACGTCCGCCTCGTCGCGCCCGACGGCTCGCCCGCCGCTCCGGGCGAGCCCGGCGAGGTGTACGTCCAGGGCCCCAACGTCATGCCGGGCTACTGGCGCCGCCCCGAGGAGAGCGCGGAGGTGCTCGACGCGGACGGCTGGTTCCGCTCCGGCGACGTCGGGATCGCCGACGAGGACGGCTACGTGACCATCTCCGACCGCATCAAGGACGTGATCATCTCCGGCGGCGAGAACATCTACCCGGCCGAGGTCGAGAGCGTGCTCTACGGCCATCCCGCGGTCGCCGAGTGCGCGGTGATCGGCGTGCCCGACGAGCGCTGGGGCGAGGTGGGCAAGGCGCTCGTCGTGCCGCGGCCGGGCGCGGCGGCCGAGCCCGGCGACCTGCTGCGGCACCTGGACGGGCGGTTGGCCCGCTACAAGATCCCGAAATATCTGCAGATCGTGCCCGAGCTGCCCAAGAACGCGGCCGGAAAGCTGCTCAAGGCCCCGCTCAGGAAGATGTACGGATAGCAGCGCTCAGAGCGTGACGACCGTGCCGGTGAGGCGGGCCCGCTCGGCCGCCCACACCACCCGGTGCGTCATCAGGCTCTCGGCGCCGTCGGTGCTCAGCAGGGACGGATCGCCCGCGGCGACGGCGGCCAGGAACGCGTCGGCCAGCCCTTCGTCGCCCCCGCCGTGCCCGTCCGCCGCCGACGGGCCCGCCTGGCCGACCGTGTCCACGGTCTCCTCGCCGCCGGTGCGGAAGTCGACCACCCGCAGCGTGCGCCCGTCGCCCTCGATGTAGCCGTGGGTGCCGAACAGGCGGGTGCGGCGGTGCTCCACGGGCGTGAACGCGCTCATCGTGAACGAGCACGTCGCGCCGTCGTCGAACTCCATCGTCACCTCCTGGTGGTCCACGACGTCGTTGTCGCAGGCGTACACGCACCGCCCGTAAGGACCGGTGCGCAGCGCCTCGCGCACCTCCTCCTCGGTCCGGCCGGGCGTGACCGCCGACAGCGGCCAGAACTCCCGGTCGGGGTCGCCGAGGCAGCCGAGGTAGAGCCGCGGCGCCGAGTACGGGCAGGACGGCTCCAGCGGGCAGTCCAGGCACCGGTCCGCCGCCCCCTCGGGCCGCTCCTCGGGACGGAAGTGCGACAGCGAGCCGAACGACGACACCCGTGCGGGCGGCCTGCCGAACAGGTGCACCAGCCAGTCCACGTCGTGGCAGGCCTTGGCGAGCAGCATCGGCGCCGAGGTGTCCTGCCGCCGCCAGTGCCCGCGGACGAACGAGTGCGCCTGGTGCCACCACCCGACCGGCTCCAGGTGCTGGGCGCCGATCAGCCGCCCGATCCGCCCCTCGTCCAGCAGTTTCCTGACCGCCTGGGTGTAGGGCGTGTAGCGCAGCACGTGGCAGACCGCCAGCATGATGCCGTTGCGGCGGGCGGCCTCGGCGATCTCGGTCGCCTCGGGCTCGCTCGTCGCCATCGGCTTCTCCAGGAGAATGTGATAACCGAGGTCCGCCAGCGCGACCGCGGGCCCGGTGTGCAACTGGTCCTGGGTGGCCACGACCGCGGCGTCGGCCACCCGCCCGGCCGCCACGAGCTCCGTCCAGTCCGTGTGCGCCTGCCGGGGCTCCAGGCCGAACTCCGCCGCGAACGCGGCGCGCCGCTCCGGGTCGGGCTCGGCCACCGCCACCACGCGCCCCGCGCCCGTGGCGTGCGCGCGGCGCGCGTAGGTAAGCCCTCGCAGGCCGCCGCCCACGACGGCTAGAGTCACCTCAGTCATGGAACCTTCCCCGCTATATTTCATGGAGACCATCATTATTCGGCTCTGGACAGTCGACGGCAAGGGGGGCCGATGGCCGAGGACGTGAGCGGCGGCGACCTGTCGCGGCTCAGGCAGCTCAACGCGCTCGCCGTGATCAGGGCGCTGCAGGGGCGGCCGCCGCTGACGCTCACCGAGCTGGCCAGGCGCACCGGCCTGTCGCGCGCCTCCACCGAGGACGTGGCCCGCGAGCTGCTGCGCAAGGGCTGGCTGGCCGAGGCGGAGCCGGCGCCCGGCGGCGTGGGCCGCCCGGCCCGCCGCTACCGCTTCCGCGCCGAGGCCGGCCGGGTGCTCGGTCTCGACATCGGCGGGCACAACGTCCGCGCCACCCTCGCCGACCTGGACGGCGACGTCGCGTCCGCCGTCCGGGTCGCCGTCACGCCGGAGATGGGCCGCGCCGAGCGGCTGGAGGCGGTGGACCGGGCCGTGCTGGCCTGCCTGGAGCAGGCCGGGCTGACCGGCGCCGACGTGTGGGCGTCCGGCGTGGGCACCACCGGGCTGGTGGACGGCGCGGGCAAGGTCATGCTGTCGGAGGCGCTGCCCGAGTGGACCGGCGTCGACCTGGCCGCGCACGTGCGCCGGCTGGCCCCCGCACCCGTCCTGGTGGAGAACGACAGCAAGCTCGCGGCGCTCGCCGAGTGCTGGCGCGGCGTGGCCCGCTACGCCAAGGACATGGTGTTCCTGCTGGCCGGCCTGCGCACCGGCGCGGGCCTGGTGATCGACGGCAAGCTGCACCGGGGCTTCGCCGGCGCCTCGGGTGAGATCGGCGCGCTGCCCGCGCTCGGCTGGATCCGCGCCCAGGAGCACCTGGTCAAGGCCGCGGGCGGGGAGGCCGGCGACGTGTTCGCGGCGGCCAGGGCCGGCGAGCGGGCGGCGGTCACCGCCGTGCGCCGCTACGTCAGGGATCTCGCGCTCGGCGCGTCCGCGCTGGTCCTGGCGCTGGACCCGCAGATGGTCGTGGTCGGCGGCGGCTACTCGCGCTCGGCCGACGTGCTCATCGAGCCGCTGCGGCGCGAGCTCGACCGCTGGTGCATCCGCACGCCCGAGGTGCGCATGTCGGCGCTCGGCGACGAGGCCGTGGTGCTCGGGGCGGTGCGGCTGGCGCTCGACCACGTCGAGGAGCGCGTGCTCGACGGCCGCACACCGCTCGTGAGCCATCTGTAACAAAGGGCCCCTTGAAGAAAATTATCGTGGACTCCATGATTACTCCCACGTTCGAGGAGAGGACTGGGAGATGTGGAAGTCGGCACGGAGCGTCGTGGCGCTCCTTTGCACGGCGCTGCTCGCCTCCGCCTGCGCGGGTGGTGAGCAGGCCGGCACGGGCGCTCAGGCGCAGGGGAAGGTGACGCTGTCGTACGGCGTCTGGGACGCGACCCAGCAGGACGCGATGCGGGAACTGGCCGCCGAGTTCACCAAGACGCATCCGAACATCACCGTGAACGTCCAGCTCACCCCCTGGGCCGACTACTGGACCAAGCTCAAGGCCGCCGTCAGCGGCGGCGCCGCGCCCGACGTCTTCTGGATGAACGGCCCCAACTTCCAGCTCTACGCCTCCAACGGCGTGATCAAGCCGATCGAGGAGCAGGTCGACTCCTCCGTCTACCCCAAGGCGCTGGTCGACCTCTACACCTACGAGGGCAAGCTGTACGGCCTGCCCAAGGACATGGACACGGTCGGCGTCTGGTACAACAAGGAGCTCTTCGACGCGGCCAAGGTCGACTATCCCGCCGACGACTGGACCTGGGACGACTTCAAGAAGGCCGCCGCCAAGCTCACCGACCCCGCCAAGGGCGTCCACGCCATCGGCGCGCAGCTCACGAGTTTCCAGGAATACCAGTACAACACCATCTACCAGGCCGGCGGTCACGTCATCTCGCCCGACGGCAAGAAGTCCGGCTACGACGACCCCAAGACCATCGAGGGCCTGCGTTTCTGGACCGACCTCATCGCCGCCGGGCACTCGCCCGACCTCAAGACCATGACCGACACCGCGCCGCTGCAGCTCTTCGAGGCCGGCAAGCTCGCGATGTACTGGGGCGGCTCCTGGGACGTCGCCGAGTTCACCAAGAACGACTACACCAAGGACAAGGTGGACGTCGCCCCGCTGCCCAAGGGCGAGAAGCAGGCCACCATCATCCACGGCGTGGCCAACGTGATGTCCGCCAAGACCGAGCACCCGGCCGAGGCGTGGGAGTTCGTCAAGTTCCTCGGCTCGAAGCAGGCCGCCGACATCCTCGGCAAGAAGGGCCCGATCCCGGCCTACAACGGCACCCAGGACGACTGGGTGGCCGCCCACCCCGAGCTGAAGCTGAAGGTCTTCCTGGACGCGGTCGCGTACGCGGTGCCGTACCCCGTCTCCAAGAACACCGCCGCCTGGCAGGAGCAGGAGCTCACCCACCTGACCAAGGCGTGGACCGGCGAGGTGCCCGTCGAGAAGGCCGCCGCCGACCTCGCGGCAGGGATGAACGACCTGCTGGCCAAGGAGTGACGTGACCACGCGCAAGCCGAGGAGCGAGGCCCTGTGGGGGTACGCGTTCATCGCCCCCACAGGACTCGGGCTCGCGGTCTTCTACCTGTGGCCGGTGCTGCAGACCGCGTACTTCTCCTTCACCGAGTGGGGGGTGTTCGGCGGGCACACGTGGGTCGGGCTGGAGAACTACGCCCGCCTCGCCGCCGACCCCGAGGTGCGCCAGGCGGTGCTCAACACGGTCACCTACACCGTGCTCGGCCTGCTCGGCATCCCGGTCGCCATCGTGTTCGCCGCGCTGATGAACGTGCCGGGCCTGCGCGGCGCCGGGATCTACCGGACGGCGTTCTTCCTGCCCGTGGTGACCATGCCGGTCGCGGTCGCGATGTTGTGGCGCTGGCTCTACAACGGCGACTACGGCCTGGTCAACCAGGTGCTCGCGGTCGTCGGCATCGACGGCCCCAACTGGATCGCCGACCCGGACACCGCGTTGTACGCGCTGGTCGTCGTGGGCGTCTGGACCAGCGTCGGCTACAACCTCATCATCTTCCTCGCCGGGATGCAGGCCATCCCCAAGGAGACGTACGAGGCCGCCGCGCTGGACGGCGCGGGCCGCGTCAGGCAGTTCTTCTCGATCACGCTGCCGCTGCTGTCGCCGACCGCGTTCTTCATCTCCATCGTCTCGGTGATCGGCTCGCTGCAACTGTTCGACCTGGTCTTCGTCATGACCGGGTCGGGGCAGGCGGCGCG
Source organism: Nonomuraea bangladeshensis (assembly GCF_039529455.1). Taxonomy (NCBI): domain Bacteria; kingdom Bacillati; phylum Actinomycetota; class Actinomycetes; order Streptosporangiales; family Streptosporangiaceae; genus Nonomuraea; species Nonomuraea bangladeshensis. The sequence goes on along the minus strand of NZ_BAAAMV010000001.1, from coordinate 382,648 downwards.
GGCCAACCCGGCCTACGGGCGGCTGCAGACCGTCGTGCAGCTCTTCTACGAGCGGGCCTTCGTCACCAACGACCGCGGCTACGCGGCGGCCGTCGTGATCGCGCTGCTCGTGCTCATCGCGGCGCTGACGATTCTGCAGTTCCGGCTCCAGCGCAGGTGGGTGCACTATGTCTAGACGCGGGCCGCTCGGGGTGCACGCGGTGCTCATCGCCTCCTCCCTGGCGATGGTGGCGCCGTTCGCCTGGCAGGTGATCACCTCGCTCAAGACGCTCAGCTCCGCGACCCGGGTGCCGCCGTCGCTGCTGCCCGAGGGGCGCTGGGACAACTACGCGAAGGTGTTCGAGCTGCTGCCGTTCGGCGAGCAGTTCCTCAACACCGCGGTCATGGCCGCGGGGCGGGTGGCCGGGCAGGTGCTGTTCTGCTCCATGGCCGCCTACGCCTTCGCCCGGCTGCGCTTCCCCGGCAAGAACGTGCTGTTCGCGGTGTTCCTGTCGGTGCTCATGGTGCCGCCGCAGCTCTTCGTGATCCCGCAGTACCAGATCATGTCCGGGCTCGGCTGGCTCAACAGCCTCCAGGCGATCATCGTGCCCGGCCTGTTCAGCGCGTTCGGCGTGTTCCTGCTGCGGCAGTTCTTCCTCGCGCTGCCGCGCGAGCTGGAGGAGGCGGCCCGCCTCGACGGGGCGGGGCCGGTGCGGATCTACTGGTCGATCATGCTGCCGCTGGCCCGACCCGGGCTGGTCGCGCTGGCCGTGCTGTGCCTGCTGTGGGCGTGGAACGACCTGTTCTGGCCGCTCGTGGTCAACACCGATCCCGAGAAGATGACGCTGTCGGCGGGGCTCGCCTCGCTCCAGGGGCAGTACCAGACGGACTACCCGGTGCTCATGGCCGGCTCGCTCATCGCGTCGCTGCCGGTGATCGCCGTCTTCGTCTTCCTGCAGCGTCAGTTCATCCAGGGCATCGCCCACACGGGCAGCAAGGGCTGAGTGTTGCGGCGAGGGCCCGGGGGACCCGAGTCCGGGCCCTCGCCGGTCCGTCAGCGGACGACGACCGTGGTCAGCGTCCGCGGCTGCAGGGTCACCGTGCGGCCGGCCACCGGTGACGGGGTGAGGGAGTTGTCGTTGTTCGTGACGTACGCGGTGGCCCGGCCAGGCACGCCCTTCCAGGCGACCGCGGCCGTGCCCGTGTTGAGCACCTCGATCACCCGGGAGCCGTCCGGGTTGCGGAAGGCCGACACCTTCAGCGCCGGGTCGGCCGCCGAGGCGCCGACCCGGACCGCGCCCGGCCTGATGAACCTGCTGTAGGCGGCCAGGGCCCACAGGCGCTTCGACACGCTGTACGTCTTCGCCACGTCGTCGATCTGCAGCAGCGCCCTGGTCGCGCCGCGCGACGCGCCGAGCCAGTAGACGTAGCCGCTGACCTGCCCGAGCGTGAGCGCGTCATGGACGGCCGAGGCGATCGTGAAGCCGTCGAAGCCGCTGCCGTCGTCCCAGGCGGTGTTCCAGCGGTCGCCGTTCGGGTTCCACTCCGACATCCACGTTCTGCGGCCGGTCGGCAGCGGCGCGTCCACGGGGCTGGCGTAGGTGTGGCCGGTGTGCGTCTTCACCCAGCGGCGGGCCTCGGGGTCGGCCTCGATCGCCGCCGTGTACGCCTTGGCCTCGTTCCAGCCGAAGGAGTCGCAGCACGCCACGTCGACGTCGCGCGCGATCGGCCCGAGCACCTTGACGAACTCGGCGGCCTGCTCCGGGGTGAAGCGCATGGAGGCGTACGTGGCCGTCCAGTCGGGCTCGTTGGTGAAGCCCAGGTCGGTGATCCTGATGCCCTCCTTGGCGTAGAACTTCGTGTACGCCACCAGGTAGTTCGCGTAGGCCCGCTGCCACTCGGGCAGCAGGGTGCCGCCGTTCTTGTCGTCGCCGTTGTCCTTCATGTAGCCGGGGGCGCTCCATGCGTCGGCGAAGAAGCGCCGCACGCCGTAGCGCTGGGCCTCCTTGGCCACCCAGACCTGGCTGTTGTCGTCGCCGTCCCACACGTATTTCGGCGGGGCGTCCGGGCCGCCGGGGTTCTCCGGCTGGATGGAGACCATGTGGTCGTACGGGCTGCCGGCCGGGGAGGAGCCGATGCCGAGGCGCAGGATGCTCAGCCCGGCGCCCTTCTTGCGGTCGAACCACAGGTCGAGGATCTCCCGCTGCTGCTCGGCAGGCAGGGCCTTGAGCAGCTCGTTGCGGCGGAAGGCCTGCGAGATGCCGAAGCCGTCGATCTGCTGGTGGCGTACGTGCTCGTCCAGGGTGACGGCCGGGGGCGGCGCGGGGTGGACAGGGTGGAGGCCGAGCAGGGCGATCGCGACAATCCCGCGTAACATGGCGACTCCGAAAGTTTCGGACATATGGCGATATGTTTCACCGATCCGCCCGGAACGCTAGATGTCGCAAACACCTCCCGTCAACACCCATCTCATGGTTTTGGGGTCGCGGTCAGATCTGGTCCGGGCGCCACGCCGGAAGGTCGTACCGCTTCGCGACCGTCCGCCAGGCGTCGGCGAAGCGGGCCTTCGCCTTCCGCGCGTCCTCCGAGCGGGCCAGGCCGCGCCGGTAGTCACGGTCCTCGGCCACCGGGCCCGAGCAGTCGCCGGCGAGGTGGCGGCGCGCCCAGGACAGGAACGCGGCATCGGCGTCGAACGAGGCGTCCAGCGCGGCCACCAGGGACTTCCGCAGGGCGGCCCCGTCCGGGAGCGCGTCCACGGCGAGCGCGCGGGCGGCGGCGAGCTGGTCGCGGCGGCCCGCCGTGATGTCCACGATCCTGTCCAGGCCGCTGCGGCGGCACTGGGAGGTGGCGACGATGGCGTCGGTGAGACCGGAATGGGAGGCGTTGCTACTGGCCAGCACGTCGTTCATGGCTCGCGCCTGCGCGGTGGCGGGCCCGGTGGGTCGGGAGGGCTGGGCGGGACCGTCGGATTGGTCAGGTCGGGCGGACTGGGCGGGTTCGGTGGGCTGTGCGGATGGGGCGGCTTCGGCGGACCGGGCGGGCTGGGCCGGCTGTGCGGATTCGGTGGGTTCGTTGGGTTCGTCGGATGCCGTGGGTTCCGCCGGGTCGTCGGATGCCCTGGGCTCGGCCGATGCCGTGGGTGCGGCGGGCGCGGTCGCGCCGGGAGCCGCGGCCCCCTCGCCCGGCTGGGACGCGATGGTGCTGGAGTCCCCAGCACCGATCACCGGCCGCGGGGCGGCCCCTCCCTCCGTGACCACCCACCAGGTGAGCGCCGCCGCGACCAGCGCCGCAACCAGGCTCACCAGCACGGACGCCCGCCGCCACCACCCTCGCTGCCCCTCCACCGGCTCCTCGGCCTCGCGGGGATCGTCCGGAGGCGCGCCCCCATCAGCCTGCCCGAGACCAGGCGCGGCCGGCCGGGCCTCGAACAGCCCGGACCGAGGCGCCCCTTGGAAGGGGTACGGACCCGGCCGAGGCGAGCCGGCCCGCGACGGGCCGAGGCCGCCCGCCAAGGGCCGAGTTCCAGGCGGTGACGGCTCCACCGACGGCGTGCCGGACCGAGGCCCGCCCGCCCCGGAGGCGCGCGGCCCAGACGGGGGCGGCCCGGACAGGGGCGGCCCGAACCAACGGGGGTCGTAGGGTTCAGGCGGCGGGGGCGGTCCGGGGCGGCGGGGGCTGGGCGGGGGCGGGCCGGGGCGGGATGCGCTCGGGTAGGGATGACCCGGCTGTGAGGTGCCGCGGTAGGGGTGCCCGGACCGGGGCGGGTCGGGGAGGGGCTGATGCGACCGTGCCGAACCGGGGAAGGGACGGCCGGGCATGCGCGAGGCGGAAGAGCGCTCCCCGCCCCTGGCCCCACCAGGCCCGGACGCCCCCTGCCCATGGGCGTCAACTCCGGGAACGCCGGTCCCGTGGTCGCCGGGCCTGAGATCGCCGTGCTCGGGGCCGCCGGACCTGGGGCCGCTACGCCCGGAGGTGCCAGATTGAGGGGCACTGGACCCGGGGGCGCTGCGCCCGTCCACGTCCCGCCCGAGGACGCCGGGCCCGTACACGTCCTGCTCGGGGGCGCTGGGCCCGTACACGTCCTGCTCGGAGGGGTCGTGCGCGGCAGGGGTGGGGCATTGGGGACAGTGGGGGAGGGTGGGTGGGGTGGGGGAGCCGCAGTGGGGGCAGAGCCGTTCGCCGTCCGAGTCTTGCACCATGTGCGCCCTCCCCGGGGTCGGAGATCAGCGGCCGAAGCAGATGGTCCGCCCCGCGCGGACCTGGTCGGCCTTGTAGGTGACCTGGTCGATGGTGGTGCCGTCGGCGTCCACGAGGACGAGGCCGCCGCCCTGGTTGCCGAGCCGGAGCGGCCCGCCGAGCGTCACCCGCATCGTCGAGCCGCCCGCGAGAGTGCCGATCAGCCCCATGCGCCCGCCGGACGACCCGGACAGCGACCACCCGGTGAGGTCCACGGTGGCGGGCGTCAGGTTGAGCAGCGTGACGGACTCGCTCCCGTGGTCGGGGCCGCGCGGATCGGGCAGGGCGGCCACGATCAGCACGTCGCCCGCGGCGGTGAACGACGGCCGCACCGGAGCGCCGGGCGGCGCGGGGTCGGGGTCGATGACGAACCGCTCCGGCCACACCGTGAGCTGGATCTGCTGCCCGGAGGCGCGTACGACGTCGTGCAGGTTGCCGTGTTCCAGCGTGTCGAGCAGGAAGAGCTGGTCGTCGCGGTGCACGGGGTCGGCCCGCAGCCAGGTGTCGAAGTGCGAGAGGTCGGTGAACCCCTCGGCGAAGTACGGCACCAGCCGCCGGAACAGCTTCGGCCACAGGACGAGCCGTTCGGCCGCCGCGAGCCCGTCGATCGAGGCCGGACCGCCGGGGTCGCCGGTCGCGCGCGGCCAGATGCCGCCCGGCAGCGCCTTCTGCCGGGCCTGCGCCGACACCTCGGCCAGATGCGTACGCAACTCGCCGGGCAGCGTCGCGTAGAACGCCGGGTAGACCAGCCCGGCGGCGAGCAGCGCGGCGTTCACGGTGTCGTCCACGCCCGCCGCGTCGAGGAACACGGCCGCGCCGTCGGGCCCGGGATGGTCGCCCGCGCGGACGAAGCCGATGAGCCGGCCGTTGGCGTCGACGCCGTTGGTGAGGACATGGCCGCGGAGCTCGTCCTGGTCGGCGGAACGGACCGTGTTGGGCAGGTCGTCCCAGAAGACGACGTTCGTGAAGCCGAGCAGGCGCAGCAGCTCGTCGCGGGCGGCGTACGCGCCGGCGGGCTCCTGGTGGGTCTCGGCGAAGTGGGTCTCCAGCGCGTCCACGGCCTCCAGCCGGACGGACACGCCGCGGCGGCTCAGGGCCGGGGGCCGTCCGGAGTGCCGGGCCAGCCGTTCGACCAGCGCGGGGTTGTCGGGCCTGAACTTGACGGTGTCACCGTCGGGTTCGGGGCCGTGTCGTGGCGAGTCGGGGTAGCGGATGACGAAGACGCCGCGTAACAAGGTATAACTCATCGCAAATCCCCCATGTGCCGGCGACCGGAGCGTAGCTCCCATCCGCGGCCTCGTCCATGACTTCACACAGATCAGCGATGGTCGGCGAGACTTGCTATATATGCCCATAAGGATGGAAGGATCGGACATGGCCGAAGAGCAGGAGATCGTCCAGCCCGGCGGGCCCAGGCAGTCGGACCAGGCCCACGAGGTGGTCGTTTCGCAGGTCCGGGACATCACCCGTGAATCGAAGATCGTCATCGAGGCCGGCGGCGGGGTGGACACCGCCTTCCGCCGGTTGTTCCCGACCACCTACGACGTCACCGTGCACCACCCGGAAGGTCTGGAGACCGGCGAGGACAAGTAGTCTCCGCGGCCGGTCAGCGGTAGACGGCCACCGCGGCCTCCCCGACCAGGCCTTCCACGACGCCGACCAGCTCGGCGACCTCGCGCGAGCTCTCGCGGGCGATCTCGCGCAGCCGGCCGACCAGTTGCCCGGACGGCTGGTCGAGGTAGAGCTCCTCCTCCAGCCGCAGCACCGCGACCAGCCCGCACAGCGCGGCGCAGCGCGCGTCCGGCTGCCGCCAGCCCTCGACGGCCGAGCGGGCGCCGGACGAGGCGCGCACCACCGAGGCGATGTCTGCGGGCTCGTAGCGGGTGGTCGGCAGCACGCCCATCACCCGCCTGGTGGTGCGGCGCAGCACCCCGGAGCCGGTCAGGGCCTCGCGGGTGCGCTCGTAGGCGTCGCCGGCCGCCCTCTTGATCGGCGTACGGACGTCGCCCGGCTCGCCGGCGACGAGCGCGAGCAGGTCGTCGGCGAAGGCGTCGCCGCCACCCGTGGCTGGCACGGAGGCCGCCACCCGGCCCCGGGCGACCGCGACCCGGCCGTCCAGCGCCAGCTCCAGCAGCGCCGCCCCGGCCAGCCCGAGCGCCATCGAGGACGGATGGATGAGCAGTTTCCCGGCCTGGCCGTGCGCGATGAGGTACAGGTCGTGGTGGAGCGGCAGCCGGTCCATGGCGGCGCCGCTAGAACCGGTCGGCGGGCACGCCGCCGAGTACGGGACGGCGGCCGAGCAGATAGAGCACGAGCAGCGCCAGCGCCCCCAGCGCGAGCCAGATCAGCCCGACGACCTGCGCCAGGACGTTCGCGTTGATCACCACGAAGATCAGGATCGCCATGCCGATCAGCGGCGCGGCCAGGTGCGGCCACCACGCCCCCGACCGGCCGCGCACCGTGTAGTGCACGATCACCGACACGTGCAGGACGACGAAGGCCACCATCGCGCCCATGTTGATGAGGCTGCTCAGCACGCCGACGCCGTCGTCCCTGACCGACATCCAGATGCCGAGCCCGACCGACAGCGCCGACACCAGCATGATCGCGTTGGCTGGCACGGAGTGCCGGACCGACACCCTGGCGAGGAACGACGGGAGCTGCCGGTCGCGGGCCATCGCGTACAGCAGGCGCGAGACGGCCACCTGGGCCACCAGCGTGTTGGCCAGCCCCCAGAACAGCGCCGTGGCGATCGAGGTGACGTCGCGCAGCCACTCGCCGCCCGCCACCGCCGCGGCGTCGTAGAAGGCGGTGTCGGAGCCGCTGGTGAGCAACCCGTCCGGATCGGGCACGAGCAGGGCGGCGACCCAGACCTGGGTGATGAACAGCACCCCGGCCAGCACCAGCGCCAGCCGCATGGCCCGGCCGACCTGCTCGGAGCCGCCGGTGGACTCCTCCACCAGCATGCTGATCCCGTCGAAGCCGAGGAAGGACAGCACCGCGACCGAGACCGCGGCGAAGACGATCGGCCAGGAGAAGGTGTCGCCGTTGAACAGCGGCGTCAGGCTGAACCCCCGCCCCTTGCCCTGCAGCAGCGCCCAGATCCCGACCAGCAGGAACAGCGCGAGCACGACCAGCGCCCCGACGATCATCACGCGGGTGAGCCGGATCGTCATGCGGATGCCGCGCAGGTTGATCGTCGTGTTGACGGCCACGAAGCCGATCACCCAGGCCCACACGGGGACGGCCGGGACGACGTCGTTCATGGCGATCGAGGCGACCAGGTAGAGCAGGCTCGGCACGAGGATGTAGTCGAGCAGCACCATCCAGCCGGTGAGGAACCCGACCGGCGGCGCGATGCCGCGCCCCGCGTAGTTGTAGACGGAGCCGGACAGCGGGAACGCCTTGACCATCTGCGCGTACGACGACGCGGTGAACAGCAGGGCGATCATCCCGACGAGGTAGGCCAGCACCGGCATGCCGCCGGATTCGGCGTAGACGATCCCGAAGATCGCGAAGGGCGCGATCGGGACCATGAACACCAGGCCGTAGAAGACGAGGTCGGCCAGCCCGACCCCGCGGTGTAACTCCTGGCGGTAGCCGAACTGTTCGATGCTCTGCTGTGTGCGCACGACCTCTCCATGTCGTCATGCGGCAAGCGCGGGGGGTGACTCGGTGATCCTTCCGCAGCCCGGGGCCACGTCGCAAGGGTCCCCCCTCACCTCACCGCGCCCGGACGCGAGAGGTGAGGCCGTCCGGGACGCGCTAGTGGTGGCCCATGCCCGTGCCGGTGACGGTGACGCTGGCCTGCGGGCCGTAGCCGAGGACGCCCATCATGCCCTGCTCCTGGTGGTACAGGTTGTGGCAGTGGAACATCCACTCGCCGGGGTTGACGGCCTGCACGTCGAACTCGACGCGCTCGCGCGGCTTGACGTTCACGGTGTCCTTGCGCGGCCCGCGCCCGCCCGGCACGTGCACCTGGAACGTGTGCCCGTGCAGGTGCATCGGGTGCCACATGGGCGACAGGTTGTCCAGCACCACCCGTACCGTCTCGCCCCGGTCCACCTGCAGCCGGTACGGGTCCCCCGCCAGCCGGTCGTTCAGCGTCCACTCGTTGCCCGACTCGCGCATGCCGAGCTCCACCAGGACGGTCCGCGAGGGGCGGGGCAGGTTGTCGGCGCGCCGGGGCCGCAGGTCGCGGTAGGCCAGCAGTTGCCCGTCGAGCTGCGAGGGCTGCACGTCCGAGGCCGGGGCGGTCCCGCTCGCCGTGCGCACCAGCGCGAACGCCCGCGCCCCCTTCCCCTCGGCCAGCGCCACCAGCGGGAACACCCCGTCGTCCAGCCGGACCAGGAAGTCGTAGCGCTCGCCCATCCCGATGAGGAACGTGTCCACCGTGACCGGTTTGACGGCGAACCCGTCGGCGTGCGTGACGGTCAGGCGGTGGCCGCCGAGCGCGACGCGGAAGGCGGTGTCGGCGGCCGCGTTGATGACCCGGAACCTGGCCCGCCGCCCAGGCCGCGCGGTGAAGGTCGCCGGCGTCTCAGGGGCGCGCCCGTTGACCAGGTAGAGCGGGTGGCGGACCTCGGCCGTGACGCCGCCGAGCAAGGTGCTGCGCAGCGTGTCGTCGTGGTCGTTGCTGGCGTTGAGCTTCGTCAGCACCTCGTCGGGGGTGCCGAGGATGCCGTCGAGCCAGTCGTCGAGCAGCACGGTGAACTCCACGTCGTAGCTCAGCGGCTCGCGCGGGTCGTGCACCACGAGCGGCCCGTACAGGCCGCGGTCGGCCTGCGTGCCGACGTGCGAGTGGTAGAAGTACGTCCCCGGGTCCGGGACCCGGAAGGCGTAGTCGAACCGGCCGCCCGCCGGGGTGGCCTGCTGGGAGTAGCCGGGCGCGCCGTCCATGCGGTGGGCGATCTGGATGCCGTGCCAGTGCACGGTGGTCGGGTCCGGCAGCCCGTTGACCAGCGGCGCGCGGACCACCCCACCGGCCGTGGCGCTGATCATCGGGCCGGGCAGCATGCCGTTGTAGGTCCAGGTGCTGACCGTGTGCTCGCCCAGGGTCAGCGTCGTGGGCAGGGCGCGCAGCTGCACCGCGCGCGACAGCCCTGCCGAGGAAAGGGGCACGGGAGAAGCCGGGACGGGGTCCGTCTCCGACGGCTTGCCGAGCAGGCGCGCTCCCGCCGCGAAGGCTCCGGTGACGATCAGTCCTCTGCGCGAGACGCGCCTGCGGGACCACCACGTATGTGTCACAAGCATTCTCCCCCCGTTCACTTGGCACGGTAACGGACAGTAACGGGAGAATCGGTGTGCCACGCGGACGGTGGTCGATCGGGAGCGCGGCCCGCAGCCGGTCAGGGTCGGCCACCAGCGGCCGTGGTCGTGGCGGATGGCGGGAACCGGCGTCCCCGCCATCCGCGAAGGTCAGCTCGCCGCGTCGGCGGGCTGGTGGGTGTGCGTGCCGGCGCTCCGCTTCGCCGACGCGGCGCGGGCGGTCCCCGCGGCGCCGATCGAGCCGGTGTCGAAGGCGTAGCGCGCGGTCAGCGTGGCGATGGCGTCGGAGTTGACGTCCAGGGCCTTGTCGTTGATGTTGGCGATGGTGTCGCAGACGCTGTGGTAGCACGGGTCGAGCGGGGCGCCCGCCGTGCCGCCGAAGATCGCGGCCTCCTCGGCCGTCTTCAGCTCCTCAGCGCCGGTGAACAGGCCGCCGGAGGGGATCCCGGCCGCGATGAACGCTCCGTAGTCGGAGCGTCCGGTGAACGCGGTCGCGGTGTACGGCAGCCCGCGCCCGGCGAAGAACTTCTCGAAGTCCTCCTCGATCACGTCCGACCCGGCCGGCCCTGAGGTGCCGAACGCGTCGCCGTCGCCGTCGTAGATGCCGAAGGTGTAGTTCGGCGAGGCGATCATGTCGAAGTTGAGGTAGAGCGCGATCTTGGCGCGCTCGGCCTCCGGCAGGGTGGCCACGTAGTGCTCCGAGCCGAGCAGGCCGAACTCCTCGGCGCCCCAGAAGGCGAAGCGCACCTGGTTCTTCGGCTTGGTCTTGGCGAACTGGAGCGCGACCTCCAGGATGCCGGCGCTGCCCGAGCCGTTGTCGTTGATGCCGGGGCCCTCCTGGACGCCGTCCAGGTGCGCGCCGAGCATGACGACGTTGTTCCTGTCGCCCTTCCTGGTCTGCGCGATCACGTTGTACGTGGTCCGCTGCTCCACCACCGGGTCCCAGTTCATCTGGACCGTGGCGCCCGCGGCCGCGGCCAGCTCCTGGCCGACGGAGAAGCGGGTGAAGAACGACGGGATGGTGACGCCGGGCCCGCTGAGCACCGGGTTGAGGTCCACCTCGGTGCGGCCTTCCTGGCCTTCGTTGAACACGATGGCCGCGGACGCCCCGGCCGCCATGGCGTTGTCCACCTTGACGCGGAAGTTGCAGGTGCCGCGCTGCATGAGCGCCACGTTGCCCGGGACGAAGCCCGCGAAGTCGCTCGCCTCGCAGCCGGACGACGAGGAGTTGGCCGGGCCGGGCGGCAGCACCAGGTCGACGGCCTGGACGGTGCCGCTCGCCGCGCCGGCCGGCGAGTCGCCCATCGCCACGTAGTCCTGGAAGAAGCCGTACGTGTACGTCTTCGCCGGGGCGGGGCTGGTGCGCTTGAGCACGGGCGGGGTGCGGTAGCCGTCGAAGGTGAACTCGAAGGGCTGGATCGTCACCTCGTAGCCGGCGGCGCGCAGCTTGCGCGCCACGTAGTCGCGGGAGGCGTCGAAGCCGGCGCTGCCGGAGACGCGGGTCCCGTCGTTGGCGTCGGCGATGGCCTGGAACGCCTTGAGGTGCTTCTTGACGTTCTTGCCGGTCACGTCCTTGACGAGCTTGCGTACGGCGGCGTCGTCGCGGCCGTGCGCCTGGGCGGGGCCGGCCACGGCTAACGGGAGGAAGACGACCGCGGCCGCCGTGATGGCGCCGAGTAGGGAACGCATGTTTCCGTTGCTCCTCGGTACGTAAGGGGAGACCCGGGTCGAAGATGCGCGCGTGTCCTGAAACTAGTAAGAATCGCCGTAGATAAGAAGATTGGGGATGTCTCTGTTGCATCACGGAACGTTGACCATCGGTGGCCGGACCGTGCACCGCCTGGGATTCGGCGCGATGAGCCTCACCGGCCCCGGCGTGTGGGGGCCGCCCGAGGACCGCGAGGCGTGCGTCCGCGTGCTGCGCCGGGCCGTCGAGCTGGGCGCCGACTTCATCGACACCGCCGACTCCTACGGCCCCTACGTCAATGAGGAGATCATCCGCGAGGCGCTGCACCCGTACCCGGAGCACGTGACGATCGCCACCAAGGCCGGGTTCGTGCGCACCGGGCCGGGGGAGTGGCACCCCGTGGGGCGGCCCGCGTACCTGCGGCAGGAGGTCGAGATGAGCCTGCGCCGGCTCGGCGTGGACCGGCTCGACCTGCTCCAGCTCCACCGCGTCGATCCCGAGGTGCCCCTGGAGGACCAGGTCGGCGAGCTCAAGGCGCTCCGCGACGAGGGCAAGATCGCCGCGATCGGGCTGTCGGAGGTCACCGTCGCGCAACTGGAGCAGGCCCGGCGGGTCGTGGAGATCGCGAGCGTCCAGAACCGTTACAACCTCACCCTGCGGGCCTCGGAGGACGTGCTCGACCACTGTGAGGCGCAGGGCCTCGCCTTCATCGCCTACACCCCCATCGCCAAGGGCCGGCTGGCCGCGCCGGGCGGGCCCGTGGACCACGTGGCCCGCGCCCTCGGGGCCACGCCCGCCCAGGTCAGCCTGGCCTGGCTGCTGGCCCGCTCCCCGGCCCTCGTCGCGATCCCGGGCACCTCGTCCCTCGATCACCTGGAGGAGAACATGGGCGCCGCGGCCGTGTCGCTCACTCCCGAGCAGGTGGCCGAGCTGTCGGCGGCCTGACATGCGGAGACCGGCCCGCCGGGTGGGGCGGGCCGGTCTCGCGGGTCGGATCAGCCGAGGCCGTTCCTCATGGCCGTGAGGAGTTCGGCGTTGGAGGTGTCACCGCTGAGCTCCCAGAAGAACGCGCCGCCGAGGCCCTGGTTCTTCGAGTAGCTCATCTTGCCGCCGATCGTGGCCGGCGTGTCGTAGCTCCACCACTGGTTGCCGCAGTAGGCGTAGGCGGTGCCGGCGACCGTGCCGGTGGACGGGCAGCGGGTCTTGAGCACCTTGTAGTCCTCGATGCCCTGCTCGTACGTGCCCGGCGCCGGGCCTGTGGCGGTGCCGCCCGGCGCGGCCTGCGTGACGCCGGTCCAGCCGCGGCCGTAGAAGCCGATGCCGAGCAGCAGCTTGCTCGACGGCACGCCCTTGCTCTTGAGCTTCTGGATCGCGGCGTCGGAGTAGAAGCCGGCCGTCGGGATGCCGGAGTAGGAGGTGAGCGGGGAGTGCGGGGCCGTCGGGCCCTGCGCGGCGAAGGCGCCGAAGTAGTCGTAGGTCATGACGTTGTACCAGTCGACGTACTGGGCGGCGCCGCCGTAGTCGGCCGCGTCGATCTTGCCGCCGTTGGTGCCGTCGGCGGTGATGGCCGCGGTGACCAGGTTGCCGGAGCCGAAGCGCGAGCGCAGCGCCGACATGAGGTTCCTGAACGCCGCCGGGCCGCTGCTGTCACAGGTGAGGCCGCAGGCGTTCGGGTACTCCCAGTCGATGTCGATGCCGTCGAAGACGTCCGCCCAGCGCGGGTCCTCCACCAGCTTGTAGCAGGAGTCGGCGAACGCGGCCGGGTTCTGCGCGGCCTGGGCGAAGCCGCCGGACCAGGTCCAGCCGCCGAAGGAGAACAGCACCTTCAGGTTCGGGTACTTCTTCTTCAGCTTGCGGAGCTGGTTGAAGCTGCCGCGCAGCGCGCCGGCGTCCCAGGTGTCGGCGACGCCGTCCACGCTCTCGCCCGCCTGGTAGAAGCGGTCGTAGTCGGCGTAGCTGTCGCCGATCGCGCACTGGCCGTTCGTCACGTTGCCGAAGGCGTAGTTGATGTGCGTCAGCTTGGCCGCCGAGCCGCTGGTGTCGATGTTCTTGACGTGGTAGCCGCGCTGGTAGACGCCCCACTGGACGAAGTAGCCGAGCACCTTGTTCCCGCCGCCTCCGGTGCCGGTGGAGGTGGTGGCGGTGACGGCGGCGCTGGCGGCGCTGCGGTTGCCGGCGGCGTCGCGGGCGCGGACGGTGTAGGTGTAGGCGGTGCTCGCGGCGAGACCCGTGTCGGTGTAGGCGGTGTCGGTGACCGTGGTGACGAGGGTGCTGCCTCGGTAGACCTCGTAGCCGGTGACGGCGACGTTGTCGGTGGAGGCGTTCCAGGCGAGCGAGACGCTGTTGCTGGTGACGCCGGTGGAGCGGAGGTTGCCGGGCACCGAGGGCGCGCTGGTGTCCGTGCCGCCGCCGTTCGAGGTGGTGGCGGTGACGGCGGCGCTGGCGGCGCTGCGGTTGCCGGCGGCGTCGCGGGCGCGGACGGTGTAGGTGTAGGCGGTGCTCGCGGTCAGGCCGGTGTCGGTGTAGGTGGTGCCGGTGACCGTGGTGACGAGGGTGCTGCCTCGGTAGACCTCGTAGCCGGTGACGGCGACGTTGTCGGTGGAGGCGTTCCAGGCGAGCGAGACGCTGTTGCTGGTGACGCCGGTCGAGCGGAGGTTGCCGGGCACGGACGGCGCGGTCGTGTCGGTGCCGCCGCCGGTGGAGACCTTCCAGAGGGCGGGGACGTTCGGCGGCTCCCAGCCGGGCTGGGAGGTGTGGCCCTGGAGACAGACGTAGTCGACGCCGTTGTAGGTGACGACCGCGCCGGTGGCGTAGGCGGTCCACGGGGCCCACGCGGCGGCCATGACCATGCCGTAGGCGGCGGGCGGCGCCACGGCGACGGAGGTGAGCGGCAGCGCGAGCGCGGCCAGGCAGGCGAGGATCTTGTTTCTCATGTCGCTCCGACATCCGTTGGGGGGCTTGTTGGGGGGTGGGATGCCAGGAAACTATTAGGAAAGTTTCCTTTTAGTTGTGAGACGACCGTAACCTCAAGCTGCGGAGGGCGTCAATAATTCGCGCGCGAAAATCCCGGCGGGGCCAGTAGGGTCTGGCCGCATGACGCAAGCTGTCCGATTGATCCGGGATGTTGGTCTTGCTCCCGCCGAGTACGCGTACGCCGCTGTCGCCGACGTGCCCGTGCGCGCCGTCTGGGCGGCCGGGGCCTGCCCGCTCGACGCCGACGGCGCGACCGTCTGCCCGGGTGACGTCGCCGGGCAGACCCACCAGGTGATGCGCAACCTCGCCGACGCGCTCGCCGCCGTCGGCGCCACCCTCACCGACCTCGTCAAGACCACCGTGTACGTGGCCTCGACCGACCGCTCCGACCTGGTGACCGCCTGGAAGGTCTACCGCGAGCACATGGACGGGCACGACGTGCCCAGCACTCTCCTCGGCGTGGCGGTGCTCGGCTACCCCGGCCAGCTCGTCGAGGTCGAGGCCACCGCCGTCCTCCCCCTCCCGTAGCCGCCCGCCCCGCCCGGCATCCCGGGCGGGGCGGCACGTTCAACTGAGGAGGGCGGCCAGCGCCTGGGCCGGCTCCGGGTGAGCGGCCACGAGAAGGGCCGCCGGGGACGCGGGCGCGGAGACCGCCTCGTGCCAGACGGGCTCGCAGCCGAGCAGGACCGCCACCGCGTCGCAGGCCGTACGGTGGGCCGACAGCAGCTCGGCGGCCGGACCCGCGGGCGCGGCGGCCGGCCGGGACACGGCCCCGGCGGCAGGGGCCGGACGCGGCGACCAGGGCGGGGTCCAGGAGTCGACCTCGGCCAGCGAGCCGGGGAACGTGCGGCCCGCCTCGCGCACCAGGGCCGGCATCAGCTCCGCGGCCTCGGTGCGCAGCGTCGTGATCAGCTTCGGCAGCCACGGCAGCAGCACCGGGTCGGGCAGCCGCCCGAACGCCTTGGAGATCACCTCCACCACGAACCCCGACAGCGCCGGCACCGGCTCCATGGCCTGGACGAACCCCATGATGTACTGCGGGAACGACGGCACCACCAGCGGGTTGCCCAGCAGCTCCTCGCACCGCTCCCGCAGCTCGGCCACGGTCAGCAGCCCCAGCTGGGTGCGCGCCGCCCACAGCAGCGCCACCTTGGCCGGCGCCTCGGGATGCGACTGCCGCACCGCCAGTTCGAGCTGCGCCCGGTCGCAGCCCAGCGCCAGCGCCAGGCTCTCCATCGAGAACAGGAACCCGAGCATCGCCCCCACCTGCCGCACGCCGGTGTCGTCGTCCACGAACGCCGTCGGCAGGAGCGTGCAGTAGTGGGCGTAGCCGGCGGTGGCGAACTCCTCGCACCAGGCGGGCAGCACGGGCTCGTTCGCCCGGTAGTAGGCCAGCAGCCGGCGGATGCGGCTCAGCACCTCGGGCGCGTCGTCGGCGCTGCGCTCGGCGGACAGCAGCTCCACCGCCCGCGCCCCCAGCTCGTCGGCGAAGCGCCGGCTGCCGAGGTAGAGCACGGCGTCCTCGACCGCCGCCAGCGCGACCGCCGCCGTCGCCTCCGGAGCCCAGACCCGCCGCCGCAGCCGCTGCTCCAGCACCTGCTCGACGGTCACGCCGTCGTAGCCGAGCTCGATGAGCGAGCGCTGGTGCTTGCCGAGCGCGAGGTCCCAGCTCTCCTGGATCGAACGCTCACCGAGCCGCCGCTCGCCCATGATGGGGCGTACGGCCTCGGGCGGCAGCAGGTAGCGCAGCATCCACAGCAGGTCGGAGCAGGGCCGGAGGTCGGGATCGGCGTGCAGGTCGAGCAGGGCCCGCTGGATCGTGCGCTTCTCCAGGTCGAGCCCGAGCGGGGCGAGACGGTCGAGGACGTTCCTGGCCAGCGGCGGCAGGGCGTCGTAGCCGACCGCGCCGACCCGGTCGCTGCCGAGCAGGATCTCGCACAGCCGGGCCACGTCCCTGCGGCCGGGCACGACGTCCTTCTCGATGCAGGTGACGGCCGCGTCCTGGAAGTCGTACGGGGTGGGCCGGGCCCGGCCGCGCATCCCGGCCAGCAGGATCGAGGTCTCGAACACCGCGATCGCGTCCGCCGTGCTGGCGAGGTAGCCGTTGCGGCGGGCCAGCCGGACGATGTCCACGCACCAGCCGAGCAGCTCGGCCTCGTCGAGCGCGTCGAGCACGGGCGGCCGGGACAGGAACCCGGTGAGCCGGTCGGCCGGGGCCGGATCGACGGCGGGGGCCGGCGCGGCCTTGCGGGCCGCCTGCTTGCCCGTGCTCTTCTGCCCCGCGAGCCGGTACGGCGTCAGCCTGTCGCGCTTGACCGCCTTCGCCCACGTCGCCGCCGCGATCGACACCGACCCCGAGGCCAGCCCGAACTGCGCCTCGATGGCCGAGTGGCTGGAGGGGATGAGCCCGTACAGCCAGGTCGTGCCGGTGCGCGGGGTGATCGCGAAGGGGGCGGTGGAGCGCACGCCGAACTGCTCGACGTCGCTGGCGGCGTGGAAGGCGCCGCACACGTACAGGCAGTCGGCGGGGTCGGCCCCGGTGGCGGCGAGGTGCTCGCGCATCCTCGTCCACATGTAGCGCTCGCGGTCCTCGTCGGCCGCCAGCCGGGCCGGGTCGCGGCTCAGCCGGCGGAACAGGCTGCCGATCAGCGTCATCACCTGGCGGTAGGTGTCGTGGTCGGCGCCGGACAGGGGCTGCTCGACGTACTGGTCCCACCACTCCGACCAGTGGCGCACCTTGCCGTGGTGCAGCAGGTGCTCCTCCAGCTCGGCGAAGCGGGGGCGCAGGTCGCCGATCTCGACGCCGATCGCGTCGCCGTGCAGCCCGGCCTCCTCGCCCTGGGGGCGGGCGTGCTCGCCCTCGGGCGCGTCCTCCTTCGCGGCCCACTGGAAGACGTGGTCGGTGGAGCGGTCGACCAGCACCAGCTCCACGCCGGGGGTCTCCAGCGCGTACGCGATCGCCTGGTATTCGGCCGACGCCTCGGTGATCGGCGCCACCACGCTGAGCGGCGCCCACTCCTGGGGGAACCCGTCGAGATGCGTGGCGAACGCCTGCACCGCCACCGGCAACCGGCAGTTGCGCAGCTCGGTGAGCAGCGGCTGAAGGTCCTCGCACAGCTCCAGGTAGATGACCTTCGGCTGCTTGTCGCGCAGCCTGCGCACCATCGCCAGCGCCGAGGCCGGCGAGTGGTGGCAGACCGGGAAGATCTCCAGCTCCTCGCGCAGTGCCCGGTCCACGTCGTCGACCATGCCGGTGAGGACCGCCGAGACGGTGTCGCCGCCGAACTCGCGCGCGGCCTGCGCGAGCTGGTCCCTGAGCGGGCCGAACGCGCCCGCGGGGTCGTCGCGTTCCGCGGGCCCGCTCATGTCGGGCCCGCTCATGTCAGGCCCGCTCAAGTCGGGCCCGCTCAAGACAGTGTCGCGATGGCGTCGCGACCGCCCTCGAGGAACTCCTGCCACGGCCCGCCGTCCTTCTTGCCGCGCGGCTCCACCACGCCGTGCAGGTACTTGTTGAGTATCGCGAGGTCCTCGGGGCTGCGCCGGGCCAGCGAGCCGACCAGCGACCCGGCGAGCGTCTGGGCGCGCAGCACCCGGTCGCCGAAGAAGTGGCTGTGCAGGATGGCGTCCTCCAGCACGCCGATCTGCTCGGCCGTGGACAGCGCCGACTCCAGCCGCTCGTCGTCGCTGGTGGCCGAGGCGGCCGCCGAGCGCAAGTCGGCGAAGCTCTGCAGCAGGATGTCGAGCAGCGTCGGCGGCAGGTCGAGCTCGATCCGGTGCCGCCGCAGCAGCTCTTCGGTACGGAAGCGGACGATCTCCGCCTCGCTGTTCTTGTTGGTCACGACCGGGATGCGCACGAAGTTGAAGCGGCGCTTCAGCGCGGACGACAGGTCGTTGACGCCCCGGTCGCGGCTGTTGGCCGTGGCGATGATGGAGAAGCCGGGCTGGGCGAAGACGATGTTGTCGTCGTCCAGCTCGGGGATGGAGACGTACTTCTCCGACAGGATCGAGATCAGCGCGTCCTGGACGTCGCTGGTCGAACGGGTCAGCTCCTCGAAGCGGCCGATGACGCCGCGCTCCATCGCCGTCATGATCGGCGAGGGGATCATCGACTGGCGCGACTGGCCCTTGGCGATGACCATGGACACGTTCCACGAGTACTTGATGTGGTCCTCGGTCGTGCCGGCGGTGCCCTGGACCACGAGCGTGGAGTTGCGGCAGATCGCCGCGGACAGCAGCTCGGCCAGCCAGCTCTTGCCGGTGCCCGGGTCGCCGATCAGCAGCAGGCCCCGGTCGGAGGCGAGCGTCACGATGCTGCGCTCGACGAAGCTGCGGTCGCCGAACCACTTCTGCGGGATCTCGCGGTCGAGCCCGTCGGCGCGCTCGGAGCCGAGGATGAACAGCCGGATCATCTTGGGGCTGAGCCGCCACGAGAACGGCTTGGGGTTGTCGTCGACGGACTCCAGGTAGTCGAGCTCGTCGGCGTACTTGACCTCTGCGGGGGCGCGCAGCATGTCGTCACTCATCAGGGGGTCTCCTAGGTGAGGAAGTTCTTGAGCTCGAAGACGAGCTTGCGGATGTGGCCGGAGAGCACGGGGGTGCCCAAGTCCTTGAGCTTCTGGCGGTACCACGGGTCCACGCTCTGGTGGCCGGAGCTGTTGACCGAGCCCACGGGGATGAACTTCACCCCGGAGCGGTGGATGGCCTCGAAGTCGGTGATCAGCGAGCGGTTGTCGTAGAAGTCGCTGATCCACACCATGACGGTGTTGCGCGGATCGGCGATCTTGGGGCGGGCCAGCGCCATCGCGACCGTGCCGTCGGTGCCGCCGCCGAGCGTGGTGCGCAGCAGCACCTCGAACGGGTCGGCCACCCACGGGGTCAGGTCGAGCGCCCGGGTGTCGTACGCGACGAGGTGCACGTCCACCTTGGGCAGCCCGGCGAAGATGGAGGCGAGGATCGTGCAGTTGACCATCGCGTCCACCATCGAGCCCGACTGGTCGACGACCACGATCATCCGGGCCGGGGTGGTGCGGCGCGCGGTGTGCTTGTAGAAGAGCCGGTCCACGTAGAGCCGCTGGTCCTCGGGGCTCCAGTTGGTGAGGTTCTTCCAGATGGTCCGGTCGAGGTCGAGGTTGCGGAAGACCCGCTTCGGCGGCACCGACCGGTCGATGACGCCCACGC
This sequence comes from Nonomuraea bangladeshensis, assembly GCF_039529455.1. Lineage (NCBI taxonomy): Bacteria > Bacillati > Actinomycetota > Actinomycetes > Streptosporangiales > Streptosporangiaceae > Nonomuraea > Nonomuraea bangladeshensis. The sequence continues at coordinate 363,327 of NZ_BAAAMV010000001.1, read as the reverse complement.
TGGTCTTCTCGACCTGGGTGCGCAGCACCTGGGCGACCTCGTCCACGAACCTGCGGATCAGCGCCTTGGCGTTGGCCAGCGCCACGCCCGACAGGTTGTGCTTGTCGCGCAGCAGCTGCTCGATGAGCGACATGCTCGGCGTGAGCTGCCGCGCCAGGTTGGGGTCGGCCAGCACCTCGCGCAGGCGCATGCGCTTGACCAGGTCGCCCTCGATCATGGCGAGCACGGCGGCCACCTCGTCGTCGCCGGGGCTGTGGCCCCGCCCGCCGGACTCGGTGCCCCGGCCCCTGCTCAGCCAGCCGGCGTCCCGCTTCCAGCGTTCGAGCTGCTGGGCCGTCACGTTGCCCGAGCCGGTGCAGAAGACGTTGAGCAGCAGCTTGGAGACCAGCGCGGCGCGGCGGACCTCGCCGCCCGCCTCCTGCTCCTTGTCGGACAGCAGGTCGTCGAGCTCGTCGGCGAGCGCGGGGTGGCGCTGGACCAGGGTGTCGACCGAGACGCCCGGGTCGAGCAGCGCGGGCGGCAGGCCGAGGTCCTCGACGACGGCCAGGCTGGACCTCTCCAGCGCGGGCTGCTCGTCGGCGCCGAACAGCCGCGACATGAGCCGCCAGTAGAGGACCTGACGGCGGGTCTCGTCGGGGTGGACCCCCGCGTTGCCGTTCTCGTTGATTTCCGTCATTTGCGCAGCAACCGTCCCGCCCGCTCGCGCAGCACCGCGACCGCGTCGCCGGCCTTGGCCTCGGCCTTGACCACCTTGGGGTCGGTGGGGCCGAGCGCCCAGTCACCGGTGTGCGCGGTGACCGGCTTCTTCTTCACCGTGGCCTGGACGGCGAGCGGCTGCAGCAGCCACCGCCCGTCCCAGCGCACCAGGCCGAGGCAGGCCGAGGAGGCCGCCACCAGCTCGGGCGTCAGCGGGGTGCCGGTCGGCAGCCGGTCGAGGTCGAGCGCGATCCTGCTGCCGCCCAGCTCCAGCGTGCCGCCGTCGACCTTGTAGCCCTCGACCAGCACCGGCTCGGCGATGCGCACAGGGTGGCGGTCGAGCGGCGGGACCGGCGCCGCCTGCGCCGCGCCGAGCAGCACGCGGGCGGTGGTGAACGGGTCGGCCTCCTCGCCCGCGGCGGCCCGGTCGTCGTGCCACACCAGGTCGCCGCCGGGCAGCAGCGGCATGTCCGTGAGGTCGAGCGCGCGGTGCCCGGCGAGCGCGCCGAGCAGCACCGGATGGCCGGACATGAGCCGCCACACGGCCGGGCCGACGATCGTGTCGACCTTGGCGGCGGCGACGCCGGTGCGCACCAGCCGCGCCGGGCCGCCGCCGGCGGGCTCCAGGATGCCGTGCACCTGGACGCGTACCACGGTGGCGTGCTCGTGCACGTCGGCGCCGAGGATCAGCAGCCGGCCCGACACGGGCTCCGCGCCGCCGTGCCAGGGGCCGGACCGGGAAAGGAGCACGCCCCTCGTCCACAGGTCGCCCCAGCGGCGCGCGGGCAGGCGGTCCATCGTGCCCACCGGGCAGGACGCGCGCAGCTCCGCCGCCAGGCCGTCGAGCAGCACCGCGAGGCCACGCAGTGCGGGCACCGCGAGCAGCGCCTCGATCGCCTGGTCGGACGCGGCGACCACGTCGTGGTCGACGCCACGCCAGCCAGCGATGGCCAGCTCCCGCAGCCACGCCCGGCAACCGGCCAGCAGGTTGGCGGGAATCTCCGCGCCGGTCGCAGGGACGGAGCCGGAAGGCGCGGCGCCGGTCGCTGAAGCTGGGTCGGGGGACGTCGCGCCGGCCGCTGGAGCGGAGCCGGGAGGCACGGCGCCGGTCGCCGACGCGGCCTCCCAGGGGGCGCGTTCGCGGCTGAGGGCGGTGTCGAGCCTCGCCAGCAGGGCGTCGTGCACCGCGCCGGTCAGGGCGGCACGCGCGCCGGCCAGCACCGCCAGGTGCTCGTCGCCGATGGAGCCCGCGATCACCTTGTCCACGGCCTCGACGGCCCGTTCGCCGAGCGGCCCGCCGGCCATCGCGCCCGCCAGGGCGGCCAGCGCCGCCGCCGGCTCCTCGCCGATCCTGGCGAAGCCGTGCGCGAGCGCGCCGTCGAACCCGGCCACCAGGCCGAGCGCCTCGTCCACGCCGTCCGGCCCGGCCGCGGTCAGCTCACCGAGCTGTAGGTCGAGCATCAGCCGCTCACCTCGTTCGTCAGCAGGTCGTTCATCGGCGCACCGCTCCCATTGCGGGGAACCAGTGCAGCTCGGCCAGCGGCTCCGTGCTGTCGGGGACCTCCAGGTAGGCCAGGTGGCGCAGGAACCGGCTGAACACGACGGCCGCCGGCGTGCGCTCGACCGGCCCGTTGAGGTTCAGCCCGGTCGAGGGGTCCGCCTCCACCCGCAGGTAGCGGGCCACCCGGTCGAGGCCGTACTGCAGGATCGCCTCGTCGGCCAGCAGGCGTACGTGCTTGCAGGCGTAGCCGTGCAGGGCCCCGCAGGGCCGGTTGTTGTTGGTGCTGCAGCTCATCGCCAGGCTGCCGGCGGTGATGGAGGAGACGTAGACCCGCTCGATGTCGGATCCGCTCGACACGACCCCCTGGAGCCGGCCGTCGGCCAGCTCGACGAAGGGCACCTTGGCCAGCTTGCGCGGCTCGACGGGCGCGACCACCCGCACCACGCTGCGCTGCTCCCACGCGGTTCTGTCCGCGTCCACGGCGTCGTAACCTCCTGCCTCGCCGGTCGCGGGGCAGGCGGGAGTGCCCGCTCCTGCGCGAACGGCTTGATCAACTGATCCGGGAACCTATCGGAGGCGACTGACAGTCCGGGGATGAAATGATCGAAAGCGGTACGACGCCTGTGGACGGGTGATTGTCGATAATATTGTCTGCCTGGTGCACGCAGACGGCGGGAGGATGTCCGTTGAGCGAGACGCTGACCGACCGCGTCCGGGCGGTCATACTCGGCGGGGACTTCGTGCCCAACCAGCGCCTCATCGAGGCCGACGTGTGCGAGCAGTTCGGGGCGAGCCGGGCGGCCGTGCGTGAGACGTTCAAGGAGCTGGCGTCCGAGGGCCTGGTCGAGATCATGCGCAACAAGGGCGCCAGGGTCCGGGCGATCTCCAAGGCCGAGGCCGTCGAGATCACCGAGGTCCGCATGGTGCTGGAGGGGCTGGCCGCGTACAAGGCCGCCGAGCGGGTGACGCCGGAGCAGGCCGCCGAGCTGCGGGCGATCGTCGCCGACATGCGGGCCGCCGTGGAGGCCAACGACCTCGACCGCTACTCCGAGCTCAACGTCGCCTTGCACGCCGGGATCCGCGAGATCGCCGGGCACCGCACCGCGGCGGCGATCATCGAACGGCTGGGGGCGCAGGTGGTGCGGCACAAGTTCCGCCTGGCCCGGCAGCCGGGACGGGCGGCCGTGTCGCTGCCGCAGCACGAGCTGATCGTGGCGGCCATCGTCGCGCGTGACCCCGAGGCCGCGCAGACGAGCATGCAGCAACACCTGCGCAGTGTGGTCAAGGCCCTGGAGTCGAGTCCGGACTGATCGTCCCCGGGTCCGGGGACCGGTCGCCGCGGGGGAGGGGCGGGAGGCCGGCCTCGGTGACCCGGCGCAGGGTGGCGGCCGTGGCGGCGGTCATCGTGGGCGGGACGTGCAGCTCCTCCAGCATGCGGGTGGCCGCGTCCATCTCGTGCACCCGCCGTACAGCGTGCTGCCCGGCGCCCTCCAGCAGACGCCGTACGAAGCGTTCGTCGGCGCTCGTCACCGTCTCCACCAGGTGCTCCCAGAACCACTCGGCCAGCCCGGCGGCCTCGGCGGCGGCCCGCGCCTCGATGGCGAGCGCGCTCAGGCCCTTCACCAGCACGCTGCGCAGCAGTTTGCGGGCGGCGGCGTCGCCGGGGTCGCCGCCGATCGGGGTCACGTCCATGCCGTGGGCGCGGCCGAAGGCGGCGAAACGCTGCGCGCCCGCGCCGCTGGCCAGGATCGGCGTGGCCAGGCCGCGCAGCGGGACCGGCGCCATGATGGCCCCGCCCACGGCGACCGCGCCGGCCGCCCCCACCAGGGCGGCGATCTCGCGTTTGTCGCGTGGAGCGGCGGTCGACAGGTCGGCGTAGAGCGCGCCGGGTCGCAGGTGCGGGGCGGACTCCGCGCAGGCGGCCAGGCTGTCGGCCCCGGCGGTCACCGCGATCACGACCTCGGCCCCACACACGGCCTCCGCATTACTGCCCACGACCCCAACGGCGAGTCCTCCCGCGGGTCCTTCCATGGGCTCTCCCACCGGCCCTTCCACCGGCCCTTCCGCAGGCCCTCCCACCGGCCCTTCCGCAGGCTCTCCCACCGGCCCTTCCGCAGGCTCTCCCGCTGGGCCACCCGGCGGGTACGCCGGGTCGTACACGCGCAGCCGTACCAGCGGGCCGAGGTCGGTGGCGAGAGCGCGGCCGGCCTCGCCGTGGCCGAGCAATGCCACCAGAGGTCTCTCCATGGGCTCCCGATCCTTCCATCATTGACGATATTGTCGATTCCTTGCTGCCTCAGAGGATATCGGCTCTCATTGCGCAATTGGTGACGAAAGTGTTGACAATCTGCCGAACCCGCTCATAGCGTCGGGACGTGACTCTTCTGGTGATCAGCGCCCACGCGGGTGACTTCGTCTGGCGCGCCGGCGGCGCCATCGCGCTGGCCGCGCACCGCGGCGGCCGGGCCAAGGTGGTCTGCCTCAGCTACGGCGAACGCGGCGAGTCCGCCAAGGCGTGGCGCGCCGGTCACACCCTCGACGAGATCAAGGCCATCCGCCGGGAGGAGGCCGAGCACGCCGCCGCCGCGCTGGGCGCCGAGATCGAGTTCCTCGACGCGGGCGACTACCCGCTGGTGGAGACGCCGGAACTGGTGGACCGGCTGGTGCGCGTCCACCGCGAGACCGAGCCCGACGTGGTCCTCACGCACCCGCTCGCCGACCCGTACAACGGCGACCACCCGGCGGCGGCCCGCATGGCGCTCCAGGCCCGCGTGCTGGCCCAGGCGATCGGCTACGACGCCCCCGGCGAGCCGCTCGGCGCGCCCCCGGTGTTCTTCTTCGAGCCGCACCAGCCCGAGCAGTGCGACTTCAAGCCCGACGTGCTGCTCGACATCACCCCCGTGTTCGAGGCCAAGCGCAAGGCCATGGAGTGCCTGCCGGCCCAGCAGCACATGTGGGACTACTACACCGACCTCGCGGTACGCCGCGGCGTGCAGCTCAAGCGCAACGCCGGCCCCAACCTGGGGCTGTCCCACGACACCAGGGCCGAGGCGTTCATGCGGCTCTACCCGCAGGTGACGGACCAACTGGCATGAGGCACCCTCGCATGAGGAACGTCGTCGTCACCGGCATCCCGCGCCCCGACCTGGCGCGCGTCGACGTCCTGGCCGCGTACGGCGTCGCCACCGTCCACGAGGCCATCGGCCGCACCGGCTACCTCGGCCCCCGCCTGCGCCCCGCCTGGCCAGGGGCGCGCGTCGGCGGCAGCGCCGTCACCGCGATCTGCCGGCCCGGCGACAACCTGATGATCCACGTCGCCGTCGAGCAGTGCCGCGAAGGCGACCTGCTGGTGGTCGCCACGACCTCGGCGTGCACGGACGGGATGTTCGGCGAGCTGTTCGCCACGGCGCTGCGGCACCGCGGCGTGCGCGGCGTGGTGATCGACGCCGGCGTACGGGACGTCGCCGAACTGCGGGCCATGGGCTTTCCCGCCTGGAGCGCGGCCGTCAGCGCGCAGGGCACCGTCAAGGCCACACCTGGCGCCGTCAACGTGCCGGTCGCCATCGGCGGCCAGATCATCCGGCCCGGCGACGTGATCCTCGCCGACGACGACGGCGTGCTCGTCGTGCCGCGCGGCGACCTGGAGCTCGGCATCGCCGCCGCCGAGGCGCGGGCCGCGAAGGAGGCCGCCACGCGGGAGGCGTTCATGAAGGGCGAGCTGGGCCTCGACCGGTACGGGCTGCGCGAGCGGCTGCCGGACCTCGGCATCGTCTACCTGACCGCCGACGAGTACGCCAGGGACCACGGTGCCTGACGCCGGCGTGCGCTGCATGCTGATGCGCGGCGGCACCTCCAAGGGCGCGTACTTCCTCGCCGAAGACCTGCCCGCCGACCCCGGCGAGCGGGACGAGCTGCTGCTGCGCGTCCTCGGCAGCCCCGACCCGCGCCAGATCGACGGCATCGGCGGCGCACACCCGCTGACCAGCAAGGCCGCCGTGGTGTCCCGCTCCGCCGACCCCGCCGCCGACCTCGACTACCTGTTCCTCCAGGTGGCTGTGGACGAGCCGGCCGTCACGGGCACGCAGAACTGCGGCAACCTGCTCGCCGGGGTCGGCCCGTTCGCCGTGGAGCGCGGGCTGATCCGGGCGGGCGGCGAGCACACCGAGACCCGCATCCGCCTGGTCAACACCGGCGGTCTCGCCACGGCCCGCTTCCCGACCCCCGGCGGCCTGGTGGACTACCGCGGCGGCACCGCCATCTCGGGCGTGCCCGGCACGGCGGCGGCCGTCGTGCTCGGCTTCGCGGGCACCGCCGGCTCCAGCACCGGCGGCCTGCTGCCCACCGGCAACCAGCGGGACGTCATCGACGGCATCGAGGTCACCTGCGTGGACAACGGCATGCCGGTCGTCGTGGCGGCGGCGGCCGATCTCGGCCTCACCGGCTACGAGCCGTACGAGGAGCTGGCCGCCGACGCCGCGCTCGCCGGGCGGGTGCAGGCGCTGCGCCTGCGCGCCGGGGAGCTGATGGGGCTCGGGGACGTCACCGGCGCGTCCGTGCCGAAGACCACGCTCGTCGCGCCGCCCCGCGACGGGGGCGCGCTGTGCACGCGCACGTTCATCCCCGTCCGCCCGCACACCTCGATCGGCGTGCTCGGCGCGGTCAGCGTCGTGACGGCCGCGCTGCTGCCGTACGGCGTGGCCCGCCGCTTCGCCCGGCTGCCCGGCGGGCCGCGCGTGGCCGTCGAGCACCCGACCGGGCACCTGGAGGTCGAGGTGGAGCTCGACCTCACCACCGACCCGCCGACCGCCGTGCGCGCCGCGAACGTACGCACCGCCCGCAAGCTCTTCGACGGGACGGTCTTCCCCCGCCCGCGACCGGACGAAGGACCGACGACCCGATGAACGCCCTGCTGCACGACGTCGCCCACCTCGCCTACGCCGAGCTGCTCACGCCCGAGCCCGAGCGGAGCCTGTGGTTCTTCACCGAGATCCTCGGCATGACCCGCGCCGGCGAGGAGGGCGACTCCGTCTACCTGCGCACCTACGACGACTACGAGCACCACAGCCTCAAGCTGACCGCCCACCGCACCTCCGGCCTGCGCGCCACCGGCCTGCGCGCGAGCAGTCAGGAGGCGCTGGAGCGCCGGATCGCGGCGATCAAGGACTCCGGGCTCGGCATCGGCTGGCGCGACGGCGACGCCGGGCGCGGCCCGACGTACGCCTTCCGCGACCCCGACGGGCACGAGCTGCACCTGTACTGGGAGTCGGAGTGGTACGAGGCCCCCGAGGAGCTGCGCCCGGCGCTGAAGAACCAGCCGCAGGCGTTCCCCGGCCACGGCGTGGGCGTGCGCCGCCTCGACCACGTCAACCTCCTGGCCGCCGAGGCCGCCGCGAACGGCGCCTTCGTCCGCGACGTGCTCGGCGCCCGGGTCACCGAGCAGATCATGCTCGACAGCGGCCGCATCGCGGCGCAGTGGCTGCACTTCGGCAACAAGTCGTACGACCTGGTCTTCACCGACGACTGGTCGGGCTCCTCGGGGCGGCTGCACCACATCGCGTTCGCCACCAACGGCCGCGAGGACATCCTGCGTGCCGCCGACATCTGCCTGGAGCGGGGCGTCCACATCGAGACCGGCCCGCACAAGCACGCCATTCAGCAGACGTTCTTCCTCTACGTGTACGAACCCGGCGGCAACCGCATCGAGCTGTGCAACCCGCTCACCCGGCTCATCCTGGCCCCCGACTGGCGCGTGGTGACCTGGACCGAGGCCGAGCGCGCCAAGGGCCAGGCGTGGGGGCTGAAGACCATCGAGTCCTTCCACACGCACGGCACGCCGCCCGTCGAGCCGAGCTGACGGGCGGCGCCCGGGGATCTCAGCCCACGAACCTGGCCACCGCCGGGATGCGCCGCAGCACCATCCGGTCGAGCAGCAGCACCGCCGCCATCGTGACCCCGGCCAGCGGGAACACCAGCCCGAGCACCGCCATGATGGCGATCACCCCGTACGCGCTGCGCCGGTCCGTCGGCCGCGCGGGCGCACCGGCGCGGCCCCGGGGGCGGCGCTTCCACCACATCAGCGCGCCGGTCACCACGAGCGTGATCAGCGCCAGGCAGGCGGCCAGCATGACGGCCAGGTTGGCGGGCCCGTACCTGCGGCCCTCGTGCAGCGCGATGCCCTGCTCGACGAGCTTGGCGACGGTGCCGTACTCGGCCCAGCCGTACGACGTCAGCACCTTGCCCGTGTACTGGTCCACGTGGAGCGTACGGGCGTCCGACGGGTCGCGGCGCGGCTCGGCCACGATCGTGTAGACGCCGGTCGGGCCGTCCGGCAGCAGCACCTTGACGTCGCACTCGGCGCACGAGGCGACCGAGGGCCCGGCGGCGGCCAGCGCGGCCTCCACCGGCAGCGCGCCGGGCTGCAGCACCCCGCCGCCGCCCCCGTGCCCGGCGTGCTCGCCGCCGGAGCTCGGCACGGGCAGCCGCTCGGCCGCCCACGGCACCTTCGCGTCCGGGTTCCCGGACAGCTCGCCGGACAGCGGCGGCGTCGAGGTGCTCGGGAAGTCAGCGGCGCTCGGCGCGGTCGAGCCGGTCCGCTCCTGGACGCGCTGCAGCCCGTCGCCCCACACGCCGGACCACGGCAGCCCGGACATGACCAGGAACACCACGACCGCGCCCGCGCCGACGCCGACCAGCACGTGCAGGCGGAGCAGCCGGCCGCGGGCCGACCGCGACGCCCTGCTCCTGGTCCTGCGGCCGGTCCACCACAGGTACGTGCCCGAGGCCACGAGGATCAGCGCCCAGCACGCGGCCACCTCCACCACCCGGTCGCCCACGGTGCCGGACATCAGCTCGCCGTGGATCGTCCGCACCACCCGCATGAACGTGGCCGCGTCGTCGATCTGCCCGAGGACCTCGCCCGTCCCGGGATGGACGTAGACCGAGACGCCCTGCGCGAACGGACCGCTGTCCGCGCCCTGCAGGATGACCCGGGTGGTGCGATCAGGGGACGCGGGCGGGATGACGGACATCACCGGCGCGCCGGGACGCGCCCGCTGGGCGGCGGCGATCTGCTCCGACAGCGGGCGCGGCGCGGCCACCGGCTGCGCGAGCTCCCGTACGTCCTGGTAGCGCCACGCCTCGAACGGCTCCTTGAACAGGTAGATCGAGCCCGTGACGGCGAGCACGAGCAGCACGGGGGCGACGAACAGGCCCGCGTAGAAGTGCCATCGCCAGACGGCGCGGTAACGCTGGGACGACGAGGTGGCGGGAGGGGCGGTGGCGCTGACGGGACGGGCCTCGACTGAGGTCATGGGGGGACTCCGTTCCTTACGGAGGGGTTCCTCGCCCGGAGGCTCCTCGCGGGAGGTTTCGCGCGCGGAGAGCTTCCTGAGGCGAAGGGGTGGGGGCGCGCGGCCGGCCTGCGCGCACGGCGGTTCCTCACGTGGGCGTGCGGGCAGGGCGGCGTGGCGGGTCCGTGCCGGGTCTCCGGGCACGGCGGAGCGGCCGCGCGGCGTCGACCTGCCGCGCGAGCTGCGGAAACGGAAAAGGGCTACGTCAGCGCCGGACGGGCGGTCCCCGGCGGCACATCGCCCCCGACAGGACCTGCGGCTGCCGTACGGCGACCGCGGCGGGCACGACCGGGCGGGCCACGCCGGTCTCCGGGAGCGGGGCGCGGGCGGTCAGGCCGCGCCAGAAGCCGCACACCGCGCGGGCCAGCAGCGTCAGGAACATCCCCAGCGCCGTCTCGCCCCGGTGCAGCCACCAGGCGGACAGCGCCGCGACGACCACGTGCGCGACCAGCATGCCGAGCCCCGTGGAAAGCTCGCCGCCGCCGTGCTCGTGTGCGTGATGGGAGGAGGCGGGCGCGGTGGCGTCCATGCCGAAGAGGCGGTGCATGCCGTACTGGGCGGCGAAGGCGGCCACGACCAGCGTCCCGAGCGAGCGCCTGCGGCGGGCGAGGAGGAAGGCTCCCGCTCCGGTGGCGGCGGTGGCGGCGGCGAGCAGCCCAGGGCCGACGCCGGAGCCGCCGGCCAGCGTGTGCAGGCCGAGCGCGGCGTACACGCAGACGACGGCGAACACCATCGAGCGGGGGCCGCGCAGGCCGGCCCGGCCGGCCTGCGCGCCGTCCCTGCTGTCGGTGCCGCCGAAGCGTCCTTCCTGCTCGGGTTTCACACGCGACCACCGCTCACACCGACAGATACGGGGGCGTGTCAGGAAAAGTTCAGACAGATCCGGGTTCAGCTCCGGTGCGGCGCGTCCCCCTCGTAGACCAGGCGCGGCGGCCGGCCGTCGAACAACTGGCTCACGGTCACGAACGTGTACCCCTTCCCGGACAGCGCCTTCAGCACCCGGGGGATGGCCCGCACGGTCGTCCGGTGGATGTCGTGGAACAGGATGACGCTGCCGGGCCTGGCCGACCTGATCGCCACCCTGGCGACCCGGGCGCTGTCGCGGTGCAGCCAGTCGAGGGTGTCCACGCTCCACAGCACGAGCGGACGCTTGATCCTGACGCGGAGGGCGTCGTCGAAGGCCCCGTACGGCGGCCGGACGAGCGCCGGCACGAAGCCCGCGGCGGCCTCGATCGCCTCGTCGGCGCGGGCCAGCTCGGAGCGTACGCCGGCGGCGGACAGCTTCGTCAGGTCCTGGTGCGACCAGGTGTGGCTGCCGATCTCGTGCCCGGCCGCGGCGGCGCGGCGCAGCACGGAGGGGTAGGCGGCGACGTTCTGGCCGACGACGAAGAACGTGGCGTGCGCCTGGTGGGCGGCCAGGTGGCGCAGCAGCGTGTCGGTGTACGGGCCGGGGCCGTCGTCGAAGGTCAGCGCCACGCACTTGACCTGCCGGCAGTCGACCGACCGCCTCGTGCCCTCCGCCGCGACGGCCGCCCCCGCCCCGGAGCTCACGGTGGGGCTCGGGGCGGGGTGTTGGGCGGGGTGTTGGGTGGGGTGCTGAGTGGGGTGCTGGGTGGGGCGTGGGGTGGCGCTCGGGGTAGTGCCAGTGCCCAGGGCGGGGCTCGGGCCGGCGCTGCCGGCCGGGGCCACGCCGGTGCTCCTGGCCAGGCCCGTGGCGGTGCTCCTGGCCGGCAGCGCCGGACCGATGCCGGCGCTGCCGGTCGGGGCCGGGGCGGTGGCTTGGATCGTTCCCGCGTCCAGTCGCTGGTGGACTGTCGCGCACATCGCGGCGGCCATGGCCACCACGGCGGCCACCCGCGCCGTCCCCCGCCTCGCACCCGTGCTCATCCGATCCCCCACTCGCCGGCCCCGCCCGCCGGGACCATCCCCGATCGGTTGGACATCCGCCACTCGCACCTGGTTCGCGGTGAACCGTTCTCCCGGATGCCACACTTCCCTTCTCCTGCGGTCAGACCGACGACGGCGACCGGCACCGGCACGGCGCGGAAACTTGATCCGGCGATCCGGGGCCGAGGATCATGCGGGGAATGGACTACTACCTGATCTCCACCTCGGCACATGACCGGTCCCTGGCGGGAGTCCTCGTGGAGGAGTTCGTCCTCTGTGAGGACTTCACCGCGGCCGGCATCGACAGCGCCGAGTGGGGATCGGAGACCGGGGAGTGGCTGGCCGCGCCGGAGGTCAGCAGGCTCATCCGCTCCGACGGCGCGCTCCGCGCCCGGGTACGGCCGGCGGGCCGGCGCACGGCGCGGGAGGCGTACGCGCGGCTCGGCGGGGGAGAGCTGCCCGAGGAGGAGGAGCTGCGCGAGCATTTCCGGCGCCGCCAGCCGTTGCCCACCACGGCCCCGCTCCGGCTGAGCTCGGGGGAGGCCGGGGACCGCCGCTACCGCATCCTGTTCGCCGGCGAGCTGGGCGCGGACGGGCTCGCGGCCGCGCAGGCGGCGCTCCGGCTGGAGCCCACGAACGATCCGCGGGTGGTCGGCAAGGCGTCCGTCAGCGCCGGCGGACACGGCTTCACATGGGAGCTGCGCCGCATCGGGTCGGGGATCGCCTGGTGCGTGGACGTGACCGCCCGGCTCGGCGGCGGCTCCCTGGCCACGCTGGAGGCGCTGCTGAACTACCACCGGCAGGCCGTGCGCCGGCAGGGACTGATCCCGGTCACGGTGGAGCGCTTCGCCTGAGCGCCGCCAAGGGCATGAACCACGTCGTCCCGGTGTCCGTATTGTCGGTCGTGAGGCCGTGATCCGCATGCCCGCCGTCATCGGGGGAAGAGGCGGTGGCTCACACGCGCGACTGTCCGCTCTCCTCAGGCGGGAGGCATCATGCGGAACGGCACGACGATCGCCGGCGCCCTCGCCGCGGCGCTGCTCCTGACCGCCGGCTGCACGTCAGCCGGCGGGATCGGCGGTGAGGCGCGGCCGGGCGGCGCGGGCACGCCGGCGGAGCGAGGCCCGGTGGCCAGACTGGCGATCACGCCCGCCGACGGGACCACGAAGGTCCCGCCGGACACGGGCGTCGCCGTCAAGGTGGCGCAGGGCAAGGTCACCGGCGTGAGCGTCGCCGACGCTAAGGGCCGCCAAGTGCGCGGCACGCTCGCCGCCGACGGCACCTGGCGCCCCCGGTGGCCGTTACGGCCCTCGGCCCGCTACACCGTGAGCGCCGAGGCCACGGGCGCTGACGGCAAGCCGGTCACGGCGACCGCCACGTTCACCACCCTCAAGCCGAAGCGGGTGCTGGAGAGCGGCATGTCGCCGCTGGACGGCGAGAAGGTCGGCGTCGGGATGCCCGTGCAGCTCCTGCTGTCGCGGCCGGTGACCGCGAAGGCGGACCGGGCGCGGATCGAGCGGGCGCTTGAGTTGCGCATGTCGGAGCCGGTCGAGGGCGCGTGGAGCTGGGTGAGCGAGCGCGAGGTGCAGTTCAGGCCGCGCGAGTACTGGCCGGTGGGGGAGAAGGTCACGGTCGTGGCGCATCTGGCGGGGCTGCGCGCGGGCGAGGACGTGTGGGGCACGAAGGACCGCGAGCTGAGCTTCACGGTCGGCCCCTCGCACATCACGAAGGTCAGCGCGAGCACGCACCGCGCCGTGGTGCGGGACGGCGGCAAGGTCGTCAGGACGATCCCGGTCAGCCTCGGCAAGCCCGGCGACGACAGCTACTCCGGCGTCATGATCGCGCAGGAGAAGGCCGCCACGACCATCATGGACTCCGCGACCGTCGGCAAGCCGGGCGAATACCGCATCCGTACCAAGTGGAACGTCCGCATGACCTACAGCGGCACCTTCTTCCACGCCGCCCCGTGGTCCACGGGCGCGCAGGGCAGCCGCAACGTCAGCCACGGCTGCGTCAACGCCAGCCCGGAGGACGCGCGCTGGTTCTACGAGTTCACCCAGCGCGGCGACGTCATCGAGGTCACCGGGACCTCCAGGAAGCTGCGCTTCGGCAACGGCCCGACGCCGTGGGCCAAGGCGTGGGAGGACTGGCTGGCCGGCAGCGCGCTCGGCAAGCCGGTCAGCGGGTAGGACGACGATGAGCGGAAGGGGAAGCGAGGTGGTCCTGATGAGCGGGGACCGCACGGTGGACGGCCGGCTCGGCGCCGTCGTGCTGTGGACGCTGATCTGGGTGCTGAACGCCTATGTCCTGCTGACGGGCTGAGTCTGACAGGCTGAGTCTGACAGGCTGGGCCCGCTACGGTCGGCCGCCCGGCACGACCAGCCCCGACTCGTAGGCGAGGACGACGAGCTGCGCCCGGTCGCGCACGCCCAGCTTGGTCATCGACCGGCTCACGTGCGTCTTGGCGGTGGCCGCGCTGATCACCAGGTGCGCGGCGATCTCCTCGTTCGACATGCCGCGGCCGACCAGGGAGACGATCTCGCGCTCCCGCTCGGTCAGCCGCTCCAGCCCCTCGGGGCGGGCGGCCGGGCGGGGCGGGGTGCTGACGTACTCCTCGATGAGGCGGCGCGTCACCGACGGCGACAGCAGCGCCTCGCCCTGGGCCGCCACCCGCACCGACCGCAGCAGGTCGCCCGGCTCGATGTCCTTCAGCAGGAAGCCGGACGCCCCCGCCCGCAGCGCGGCGAAGACGTACTCGTCGAGCGCGTAGTTGGTGAGGATCACCACGCGGACGCCGTCGAGCTCGGGGTCGGCGCCGATCCTGCGGGTGGCCTGGATGCCGTCCAGCAGCGGCATCCGCACGTCGAGCAGCGCCACGTCGGGGCGCAGCCGCCGGGCCAGCTCGACCGCCCGCGCTCCGTCGCCGGCCTCGCCGACCACCCGGATGTCGTCGGTCAGCTCCAGCAGCGCCTTGAACCCGGCGCGGATGAGCGGCTGGTCGTCGGCCAGCAGGACCCGGATCACCTGGCCGCCACCGCCGGCACCGGCAGGTCGGCGCGCACGCTGAAGCCGCCGGCCGGGCCCGGCCCGGCCGTCAGCGAGCCGCCCGCCGCGACCGCGCGCTCGCGCATCCCGATCAGCCCCATCCCCGGCGTGACCGTCGCGGCCTCGCCGTCGTCGTCCACCGCCAGCGTGATCCCCGCCGGATCGTAGCCGACGGCCACCGCGACCGACGCCGCGCCCGAGTGGCGCAGCACGTTGGTCAGCGCCTCCTGCGCGATCCGGTACGCGGCCCGCCCCACCCCCGGCGGCACCGGGTACGGCTCGCCGGTCACCTCGTACGACACCCGCAGCCCCGCCCGCCCGGCCCTGGACACCAGCCCGGGCAGCCCGTCGAGCCCGGCCTCCGCCTCGCGCTCAGGACCGGCCCGCCGCAGCACGCCCAGCGTGGCCCGCAGCTCGCGCATCGCCTCGTGCCCGGAGTCCTTGACCGCCGCCAGCGCCTCCCTGGCCCGCGCCGGATCCCGGTCCATCAGCTCCATCGCCACCGCGGCCTGCACGTTGACCACGGAGATGGTGTGCGTGAGCGAGTCGTGCAGCTCCTGCGCGATCCACAGCCGCTCCTCGCCGGCCCGGCGCAGCGCCGCCTCCTCGCGGGTGCGCTCGGCCTCCTCGGCGCGCTGCTCCACCGCCCGCAGGTACGCCCGCCCGCTCCGCGTCACCTCGCCGATCACGACCATCGCGACCAGCCAGCCGCTCAGCAGCGTCATCCCGTCGCCGACCGACGGGTCCTGATCGGCCAGCGCCATGAGCCCGTACACCGGCAGCGCCAGCCCCGCCGCCAGCCAGATCGCCTGCGTCCGGCGGCCGAGCGAGGCGAGGGTGTAGATCGAGGCCAGCGCGGGCCCGGCGGCGAACACGCCCGGGTAGTGGGCGGCGTAGTACACGGCGCCCGCCGCGACGGCGACGATCCCGGCCGTCAGCGGGGCCGCGCGCCGCCAGGCCAGCGACAGCGCCGTGACGGTGATCAGGATCAGTCCCGCCGGGTCGAGCGGCCGCTCGCCGGGACCGGCCCACGACAGGTTCGCGTACGTGCCGCCGACGATCCCGGCGAGGGCGCCCGCGGCGATCAGGGCGTCTGTTCTCCGGCTGCTCATGCCCACACCGTAGAGCGTCGCCGCCGGGCCGGGCGTCGTCCGGCGGGCGTACGTCAGCGGCGGGAACGGGCCGGCGTACTCCACGGGGAGTACGCCCCAGTGCCGTCCCCCGGGCGACGCCCGGGGGAGGCCCGGCCGCGCACGATGGCGTCCCATGACCACCCCTTCCCCGATCCCCTCGTGGGTCCTGTGGCCGCTGCGCGGTCTCGCCACCGCGCACCTGGCCGGCGTGCTGGCCCAGGCGGCGCTGGCCGGGCTCTTCGTCACCGGCGACGTGGACCTGCTGGCCTGGCACCGCGACAACGCCGGGGTCACCCACAGCCTGCTGTACCTGCAACTCCTGGCGGCGGTCCTGCTGTGGCGGCCCGCCCGCGGCCCCCTGTGGCCGGCGCTGGCCAGCCTGGGGATCGTGGCGGCCGAGACGGTCCAGGTGGCGCTCGGCCAGTGGCGGGTCATCGCGCTGCACTTCCCCCTCGGCATGGCCGTCTTCGGGCTGTCGGCCGTCTTCACCGCCTGGACCTGGCGCTTCGGCCGGGGGAGCGCGGCATGAGCGGGCTGTCGAGGAGGGCGTTCCTGGGGGCGCTCGGCGCGGCCGGGCTCGCCGCCGCCGGGTGCGGGGCGCGCTCCGGCGAGCTGCTGCCCAGCCTCGCGCCCTTGCCCAGGCCGTTCACGGTGCCGCTCCCGGTGCCCGCGCCCGCCCGGCCGGTCGGCCCCGGCCGCTACGAGGTGACCCAGCGGGCGGCCGAGGCGGAGATCCTCCCGGGCCTGCGCACCCCGATCTGGGGGTACGACGGGACCTTCCCCGGCCCCACGTTCGAGCTGCGGCGCGGCCGGCCGGTCACCGTCGCGGTACGCAACGAGCTGCCCGTCCCGACCTCCACCCACCTGCACGGCGGCGTCAACCCGCCGGACGCCGACGGCTACCCCACCGACCTCGTCGTCCCCGCCGGTTACCCGGCCCACCATCACGGACACCCCGAGACCCACCATCAGGGCGTGAAGGAGTACCGCTACCCGGTGGACCAGCCCGCCGCCACCCTCTGGTACCACGACCACCGCATGGACCACACGGCCCCGCAGGTGTGGCGCGGCCTGGCCGGCCTCGCCCTGGTACGCGACGACGAGGAGGACGCCCTGCCCCTCCCCGGGGGCGAGCGGGAGCTGCCGCTGCTCATCTGCGACCGCTCCTTCGCCGCGGACGGCTCCTTCCGCTACCCCGACCACGCGGCGGGCGGGCACTTCGGCGGCGACCACATGGAGGGCGTCGCGGGCGACGTCGTCCTCGTCAACGGCGCTCCCTGGCCGGTCGCCGAGGTCACCGCGACCCGGCACCGCCTGCGCCTGGTCAACGCCTCCAACGCCCGCCGCTACCTGCTGCGGCTCGCGCCGGGCGGCACGCCGTTCGTGCAGATCGGCAGTGACGCCGGGCTGCTGGCAGCGCCAGTGGCGCACGAGGAGATCCCGCTCGCGCCCGGCGAGCGCCAGGACGTGCTGGTCGACTTCTCCGCCTACCCCGTCGGCACCGCGGTCACCCTGGTCAACGCCTTGGGCGAGGGCTCCGCCGGGAACGTGGTGCGCTTCGTCGTCGCCCGCCGCGCCGCCGACGACAGCGCCGTGCCGAAGGCGCTCTCCCGCAGGGCGATGCGTCCCGCCGACGTGGGGCCGGCGGTCGCCACCCGCCGGTTCGACTTCCGGCGCGGCGAGACCGCCTGGACGATCAACGGCGAGCCCTACCGGCCCGGCGTCCCGCTGGCCAGGCCCCGGCTCGGCACCGCCGAAATCTGGCGCTTCACCAGCGACTTCCACCATCCCGTGCACCTGCACCTGGCCCACTTCCTGGTGCTGGCACGCAACGGGCGGCCGCCGTCGGCGACGGACGGCGGCTGGAAGGACACCGTCGACGTGCGGCCGTACGAGGTCGTGGACGTGCTGGCCCGCTTCGCCGGTCACCGCGGCAGGTACATGCTGCACTGCCACAACCTGGAGCACGAGGACATGGCGATGATGGCCGACTTCGACGTGGTCTGACGCGACGGCGAAAGGCGTGATGGGGGAGACTTGCTGTCGAACGGGACTTTCGCGGTAGGAGCAGGCATGCACATCGTACGCTTCGTCAGCCCCCTGTCCGGCGCCGACGCGGTCGGCGTCGACGACGGCGAGCACGTGACCGAGCTGTCCGGCGTCACCACCGTCGGCGAGCTGCTGCGGCTGCCGGCCGCGGAGCTGCGCGAGCGCGTCACCGCCCCCGGCGGCGCCCGGCACCCCTCGGCGGCGGTGCGCAGGCTGGCCCCGGTGGACGGGCTGATGGAGGTGTGGGCGGCGGGCGT
This sequence comes from Nonomuraea bangladeshensis, assembly GCF_039529455.1. NCBI lineage: Bacteria > Bacillati > Actinomycetota > Actinomycetes > Streptosporangiales > Streptosporangiaceae > Nonomuraea > Nonomuraea bangladeshensis. Next base: position 345,410 of record NZ_BAAAMV010000001.1, on the reverse strand, counting down.
CACCTACCGGCGCTCGCGCGAGGCGCGGGTGCTGGAGAGCGAGCGGGCCGCCGACGTGTACGAGCTGGTCTACGACGCCGAGCGGCCCGAGCTGTTCTTCAAGTCCGTCGCCTGGAAGGTGACCGGCGACGGCGGCCGCATCGCGGTGCGGGCGGACTCGGAGATCGACGTGCCGGAACCGGAGCTCGGCCTGGTACTCAACGCGGCCGGCGAGATCGTCGGCTACACGGTCGTGGACGACGTCAGCTCCCGCACCATCGAGGGCGTCAACCCGCTCTACCTGCCGCAGGCCAAGATCTACCTGGGCGCGTGCGCGGTCGGCCCGGCCATCCGGCCCGCGTGGGAGGTCGCGGACCCGTACGCGCTGGACATCACGCTCACCATCGCCCGCGGCGGCGCGACCGTGTGGGACGGCAAGTCGTCCACCTCCGACCTGCACCGCCGCCTCGACGAGCTGGCCGGCTACCTGTTCCGCGCGGACGTCTTCCCCGACGGCGCGGTCCTGGCCACGGGCACGAGCCTGGTGCCCGACCTGCCGTTCACCCTCCAGGACGGCGACACGGTGACGATCGGCATCGGCGAGGTCGGCACCCTGACCACCACCGTGGTCAGGGGCCTGGAAGGCATGCGCGGATAGCGCTCCGGGTCACCAGCGGGACGGCGGCGGGGGCGGCACCACCGGCGGGCGGTCGTCGCAGGTGATCGTGTTCGGCAGCATCCACGGCGCGAGCCAGCCGCCGTCGTTGCCGCCGAGGTCGGTCAGCGTGAACTCCGAGCCGGTGGACGGGAAGCCGAAGGAGCCGCAGTTGTTCACGCCGACCGCGCCGACGTTGCGCGCGTCCACGTTCTCGAACGTCGCCGACCCCTTGACCCGGGCGCTCACCACCGACGTCCCCGTGCCGTCCACGCGGGTGTCCTTGAAGTGCACGTTCGTGATCGCGTACAGGTCCTTAACCGACCACTCGCTGACCAGCATGATCGCGTTGTAGGTGCTGTCGAGGAAGTGGTTGCCGGTGGCCCGCACGTCGGCGGCGATGTCCCGCTCCAGGGCGTAGAGCCAGATCGCGCCGAGCCCGATGTTCCAGTTCAGCTCGTACGTCCCCGCCCGCACCGTGGTGTTGCCGGAGATCGTCAGCCGCCCCTCGAACGGCTCGGCCCCGAAGCGGGAGCCGGCGTGCAGGGCGCTGCCCTCGCGGACCGGGTCGGCCACCAGGTTGCCGGAGACCGTGTTGTCCCGGCCGCCGTAGACGGCGACGCCGTTGGCCAGCGCGGGCGACTGCACGGTGTTGCGCTCGACGCGGTTGCCCGCGTCGGCGCTCTTCTCCGACCACAGGGCGATGGCGTCGTCACCGGTGTTACGGATGACGTTGCCCGCGATGACCGAGTCCGTGACGCCGGTGTGGAAGTTGATCGCGTCGGCGACCTGGTCGACGATCATGTTGCCGGTGATCCGCAGGTTCGTCATCGGCCCGTCGAACCACATGCCGACCTTGGTGTGGCGGATGTGCAGGCCCTCGATGGTGGAGTCGCTGAGCGCGCCGCCGACGCCGTTGACCTGGTCGGTGTCCACGCGTTCGCGCACGTCGCCCTCGATGGCGAAGCCGGACAGGTGCACGTTCCTGCTGCCGCCCTCGGCCGCGGGCCTGCCGTAGAAGCCGACGCCCGTGTGGACGGAGCCGCCGGGCGCGGGGGCGGGCAGCGCGACCTCGCGGCCCTTGATGATCGTGTGCCAGCTCCCCGCGCCGGCGATGGTGACGTCGTCCACGACGATGTGCCGGTTCACCTGGTACGTCCCCGGCGGCACGTACACCTTCAGCCGGGCCCGCTTGGCGAAGGCGATGGCCCGGTCGAACGCCTCCGCCGACTCGCGCCGCCCCGTGGGGTCGGCGCCGAAGGCCACCACGTTCGCCCCCGGCACCAGCCGCGGCGGGCCGACGAGCTGGGAGTCCATCAGGTCGATGACGGTCCAGGCCGCGCCGCCGCGCGCGGGGGCGGTCAGCCGGACCCGGTCGCCCGCGCGGTAGGCGCGGCCGAGCAGCAGCCGCTGCTCGTCGTAGAAGTGGTGGGGACGGAACGGCTTGGCGACGACCGGCGGCGGCGTGGTGGCGTCCGGCACGCACGCGCACTCGGTGATCCACCAGTCGGGGTGCAGCAGGTCCGCCTGGGGGTCGTTCGAGAACGGGTACTGGTTGTAGAGCCACGAGTACTGCGAGGTCAGCGTCATGGTCCGCCGGTCACCGCCGTTGACCGTGACCTCCAGCGGCGCGGTGATCCCGCCGCCGCCCGGCGCGTCCGGGATGCTGTAGCGCACGGTCAGGGCGTTGGCCGCGGCCGGCAGCGTGAACTCGACGTGCTGGCCGGGCGCGAGCCGCACGGCCCGGCGGCCCGACGCCTCGGACGGCAGCGTGTACGCGGTCCGGTCGGGGCCGATGACGGCGCCGTTCGTGGCGGCGTTCTCCGCCTCCTGCTCGGCGAAGTCCACGGCCGCGCCACGCCCGGCGACCAGGGCGGGGTCCAGGCCCGCTCGCGTCACCACGGGAGCCCGTCCTGCGGCGGCCGCGGGGGCGGCCGGGGCGAGCCCGGCGACGGCGAGTAAGGCCGACACGGCCAGAAGGGGGATACGGCGCATCCGGTGCTCACTTCTCTCGGGGCGTCCGAGGGTCGGGGGGTGACGCGACAGTAGGTCCCCCGCACACCGGTCCACAAGGAGCTGTGCGCAACTTTCGGTTTTTCGTCAGCTTTTTGCGTGGGAGCGCAAGTGGTTGCGGATTATTGCGCGCCCTGCCAGTCGCCCTGCCGGTCTGCGGCCGCGGCGGCGTCCTCGCGCAGCCGGCGGGCCCGGCGGCGCAGGTTCTCGGCGGTGGCCAGGCAGGTGTCCTCCAGCTCGGCCAGCTCGCGGCGCAGCCCCGCGGCCCGCTCGGCGAACCGTTCGGCGGCAGGCCCGGTCCAGAACGCCTCGCACTCCTGCGGGTGCGCCGGCACGCCGTCGAGCGCGCCGGTCAGGCGGCGGGCGTAGCGGGTGAAGGTGGAGGCCAGGGACTCCTTCTCGGCGGCCTGCCGGAGGAGCTGGTGCTTGCTGGTCATACGCGCTCTCCGGCTTCGCGAAAGGTCTCCAGGTCCTGCCACAGGCGGTGGCCGGCGTCGAGGGCGCCGGTCAGGCCGGACCAGGCCCGCTCGCGCAGGCCGTCCGCGCCCGCGCCCGGCTCCAGCGCGTGCCGCAGCGCCGCGGCGAGCGCCCGTTCGTAGGCGGGGTGGGTGCCGAGGGCGTAGGCGTCCAGCAGGACGCCGGTCTCCTTCTGGTGCTCGGCCAGCAGCTCCTGCAGCGCCTCCGGGAAGGAGCGGTAGGCGTGCGCGAGGTGGTGCAGGTTCCAGTCGGGACCGGCGTCCGGGCGGCGGTTCAGCAGCTCGACCGCGACCACGTTGAGGAACGCGCCCGACGGGCGGGCCAGCGCGATCAGCGTGGTCAGCACGTCGGCCGGAGCGGTCGCGGGCAGCTCGCGCCACTCCTCTCCGAGCCTGCCGGTGCGCTCGGCGGCGGCGAAGGCCCGCGCCAGCAGACCGGGGGAGGCGGAGGCCGCCCGGACGAGCGCGGCGGGCGGCAGACCGTCGCGTTCGCCGGGCACCTCTGCCTCCGACCAGCCACGCAGAACGAGAACCAGGCCGCCGGGCCCGAGCACGCCCAGCAACGCCGCCGCATAGGCCGGATCACCCACCGCTTCGCGCGGCGTCGCGGAGGCCGCTTCGCCGGGTGCTCCGTTCGTCGCCTCGCCGGTGAGTCCGGTGGTGGCGGCGAAGGCGCGCTCGACCTCGTCGGGGCGGCGGGTGGCGAGGGCCGCGAGGACGGCCGTGGCCGTCTCGGCGGCCGCCCGCGTGGCCTCCGCCTCACAGGCGAACGGGAACACGGCCGTGAGCAGGCCGCGCTCGCGCACCGGCACCAGCTGCTCGGCGGCGTCGATGCGCCACCTGAGCTCCCGCCGCGCGTCGTGCAGGAACTCCTGCGCCCGCCGCAGCGCGGTCGCGCCGTGGCGGGGGCCGGCCCAGTCGTCGCCGGCCCCCGCCACGGCCGCGTCCACCAGCGGACGCACGCCGCCCAGCAGCAGGCTGCCGGCTTCGAGGCGGCGGATGAGGTCGTGTGCTCGGCTGGGGTCGATCCCCACGAACTCCCCCATGGTGAAACCCTCCCAGAGGGTGTGATTACCGCGTGAGTCAAACACACTCGGCGGCGGGTCGCAGGGCTTTCGCCGTCCCATGCGCAACGGGAATCACCCGGTGGCGTCCTCCTTCTCGAAGGAGCTGAGCGTGGGGTCGTAGTCGGAGGCGCCGATGTCGTACATCGGGGTCATCCAGTGGTAGAAGTTGTCGCCGCGCTCGCGCAGCAGGTCGTACAGCCTGCGCATGAGGCGGCGGCGGACCCCCGCCAGCTCGGGGTGGGTGTAGCGGTTGCTCAGCTCGTACGGGTCCGCGTGCAGGTCGTAGAGCTCGTTGACGGACTCGGGGTTGACGACGAGCTTGTAGCGGTCGTCGCGGATCATCCGCTGCGGGTAGGGGAAGTGGTGGCCGTGGTACTCGGCCAGCAGCTCGCCCGGCCACTCCGGATGCTCGCCGCGCACCAGGGGCAGGAGGCTGCGGCTGTCCACGGCGGGCTCCGGGTCGCAGCCGGCCAGTTCCAGGATCGTCGCGGTGCAGTCGGTGAGGGTGACGAACTCGTTCCTGACCTGTGGCGGCGCGCCGGGCACGCGGACGATGCCGGGGATGCGGTAGATGTCCTCGTACATGGCCGGGCCCTTGTCGTGCAGGCGGTGGGCGCCGGTGAACTCGCCGTGGTCGGCGGTGAAGAAGACCGAGGTGTCGTCGCTCAGCCCCAGCTCGTCGAGGCGGTCGAGGATGCGGCCGAGCTGCTGGTCGATGAGCGTCACGTAGCCCCAGTAGACCGCGATGAGCTTGCGGGTGATCTCGATGGGCAGGGTGTCGAACGCCCAGTGGGCGCTGTAGTTGCGCTGCACCGGCGGTTTGCCCTCGAACGTCTCGGCGATCGACGGCGGCAGCTCCACCAGCTCCGGGTCGTACATGTCGAAGTACTCGTCAGGCAGCAGGTACGGCAGGTGCGGCCCGAAGAAGTGCGCGGCCAGGTAGAAGGGGCGGCCGTCGGCGGCGTACCGGTCGAGGTGCTCGATCGTCCGCGTCGCCAGGTAGTGCTCGAAGGTGGCCTCGACCGGCTGGTGCAGCCGCCCGGCCAGCAGGTTGCCCGGGTTGCCGTTCGGCGTCGTCCCCCGGATCAGGTCCGAGATCTTGTACGGCGGCAGCCCCCGCTCCTCCAGGTAGGCGAGGTAGTCGGGATGGTCCACCGGGTTGTGCCAGCCGGGCAGGTCGGGGCCGTCGAAGCCGTAGGAGGCGGCGTTGCGGTGGGTGCCGCCGTGCCACTTGCCGATCAGCCCGAGCTGGTAGCCGCGCTCCTTGAGCGCGGACGGGAAGGTGAACGCGTCGTCGCGCAGGTCCTCCAGGTAGCCGACGTTGCGCTCGTAGTTGGCCAGCAGCCGGTGCCGGAACGGGGCCTGCCCGGTGAGCAGGCTGGCCCGCGCCGGCGTGCAGATGGCCGTGGGCGTGTAGAACCGGTCGAACCGGGTGCCGCTCGCGGCCAGCCGGTCGAGGTTGGGCGTGGCCACGTGCGGGTTGCCGTAGCAGCCGAGCGTGTCCACCCGGTGCTGGTCGGTCATGAGGAACAGCAGGTTCACTTGCCGTACGCCTTCTCGTAGAGGTCGCCGGTGTAGTACGACGACGGTTCGGGCAGCGACTTGAGCTGGCCGGTGCCGACGAAGAAGTCGCCGAGGCTGTTCAGCCACTTGGCGACCGTGCCGTCCTTGGTCTTGGCGACCAGGTCGGCGGTGGACATGACCTCGACGTTCGCCGCGTCCGACTTGACCTTGGCCGGGTCGAGCTTGAGCAGGGCGGCCGTCTCGTTGATGGTCTCCTCGGGGTGCGCGGCCCGCCAGTCGTTGGCCTCCTGCAGCACCTTGATCACCTTGGTGGTCAGTTCCTGGTCGGTGTCGGTGCCGCTGACGAAGGCGTTCGGGAAGGAGTTGTCGGGGTACTCGCGGGTGCTGGCGATCTCCGTCATGTCCGGCACCTTCTCCTTGATCGTGTCGATCAGCGGATACCAGAGGCCGGCGCCGTCGATCTGCCCGGCGGAGAACGCCGACACCACGGTGGCCGCGTCCATCGGCACCTTCTGGATGTCGGCGGCCGTCATCCCGGCCTTCTGCAGGGCCAGGTTGAGCACCATGTCGCCCGAGGTGCCCTCGGGCACGCCGACCTTCTTGCCCTTGAGGTCCTGCATGCTCTTGACGCCGGGCCGGCCGATCACCCGGTCGGCGAAGCCGAGCGTGTTGATGGAGACGACCTTGGCCTTGCCGGAGGCGGGCAGCCACATGGCGCCGGGGCCGATGTAGCCGAAGTCCAGGTCGCCGGCGCCGAGCGCCTGAATCTGGAGCGGTCCATTCGTGAAGACCTTGATCTCGGGGGTGAGCCCCTGCTTCTCCCAGAGCCCCTGCTTCTGGGCGACGGCGAGCAGGCTGGCGCCGTTGTAGTCGCCGATGTAGCCGAAGCGGACGGTGGTGCCGTCGTCTGAGCAGGAGGTGACGGAGAGCGCGAGGACGCTCACCGCGGCGGCGGTGGTGAGGGCGCGGCGAAGAGAGCGCATGTCGTGTTGATCCTTTCCAGGGGGGTTCTAAGCTGCTTTGGGCTGGTGGTAGACGCCGTGCCAGACCTCGTTGCGGATGCGCGCGAACTCCGGCGACAGCCGCATCTCCTCGGTCCTCGGATACGGCAGGTCCACCTCGACGATCTGCTGGACGCGGCCGGGCCGGGCGGCCATGACGATCACCCGCCGGGCCAGGTAGACGGCCTCGTCCACGTCGTGGGTGATGAACATGACGGTGCGCTGCTCGCGGCTCCAGGTCGCGAGGAGCTGGTCCTGGAGCTGGACCCGGGTGAGCGCGTCGAGGGCGCCGAACGGCTCGTCCATGAGCAGCACCTGCGGGTCGACCGCGTACGCGCGGGCGATGGCGCAGCGCTGCTTCATGCCGCCGGACAGGGTCTTGGGCAGCGCGTCGGCGAAGTCCGACAGCCCGACCAGCTCGATCGCGTGCTCGGCGCGCCTCCTGCGCTCGTCGGGCGGCAGGTTCATGAGCTTGAGGCCGAACTCGACGTTCTTGCGCACGGTCAGCCACGGGAACAGCGCGTACTGCTGGAAGATCACCCCGCGGTCCGGTCCAGGGCCGGGGACGGGCGCGCCGTCCACCAGCACCTCGCCCGAGGTGGGCTCGGTCAGGCCGGCGGCCATGCTCATCAGCGTGCTCTTGCCGCACCCCGACGGGCCGACGACCGTGACGAACTCGCGGTCGGCGATGTCCAGGGAGACGTGGTCGAGCGCGGTGAAGACGCCGTCCTTCATCGGATAGGTCTTGACGATGTCCCTGAAGGAGATCTTGGCGTTCATCGGCGCTCCTGCCAGTCGGTGAGGCGGCGCTCGGCGAGCAGCAGCAGGCGGTCCATCAGCAGGCCGAGCACGCCGATGGCGATGAGACCCACGAAGATCGTGGACAGGTCGTAGTAGAGCTGGGCCTGCTGCATCCGGTAGCCCAGCCCCTCCTGGGCGGCGATCAGCTCCGCGGCGACCAGCGTCCCCCAGGCCGAGCCGAGCCCGACCCGCATCCCGACCAGGATGAACGGCGTGGACGCCGGGACCACGACCTTCAGGAAGATCGTCCGGTCGGACGCGCCCAGCACGCGGGCGGCGTTGATGAGCGTCTTGTCCACGTCCACCACGCCCTGGAAGGTCGAGACGACGCTGGACAGGAACGCGGCCAGGAAGATCACGAAGACCTTCGGCACCTCGCCGATGCCGAGCAGCACGATGGCCAGCGGGATGATCGCCAGGGGCGGGATGGTGCGGAAGAACTGCACGTACGGCTCCAGCAGGCCGCGCGCGGTGGCGTACCAGCCCATGAGGAAGCCGACCGGGATCGCGAGCAGCGTGCCCATGAGGAAGCCGAGCAGCACCCGGCGGAGGCTGGCGAGCGCGTCCTGGAGCAGGGTGCCGTCCGCGACCAGCTCGCCGGCCTTGACCGCGACCTCCAGCGGGGTCGGCAGGCCCTGGACGCCGATCGTGGCCAGCAGCGTCCAGACGAGCAGGCCGAGGACGACCGCGACCAGGTTGAGCACGAGCGTGCGCCGGGGACGCCCGGCGGCGCGCCGCGCCGTCGGGGCCGCCGGCCTGCCCAGCGTGGTGAGCTGGGTCATGAACCCTCCTTCACGAGGTTGTGGTGCCGCGGGGACGGCGGGGGAGCTCCGGCGGCGAGGTCGGGGCCGGCCGGGTAGCGGGAGAGCAGGGGCGACTCGTGCAGCACCAGCGCGATGCCGCCGAGCGCGCCCGCGGCCTCGCCGAGCGTGGCCCGGCGCAGGCTGACCCGGTGCCGGGAGATCGGCATGATCCGGGCGTCGAGCGTGCGCCCGATCGGCTCCAGCAGCGCGGCGCCGGTCTCGGCCAGCTCGCCGCCGATCACGATGACGCCGGGGCCGACCGCGTTGCACAGGGCCGCGAGCACCGCGCCGATGTCCGTGCCGACCTCCGCCAGCAGGGCGAGCGCGCCCGGCTCCGCCCGCCCCACGGCCTCGACCAGGCCGCGTACGTCGTCGGCCTGGCCGCCGCGCTCACGGTAGGCGTCGAGGACGGCCCTGACCGAGGCGACGGTCTCCAGGCAGCCGGTGCCGCCGCAGGAGCACGGCCGGCCGCCCGGATCGACCACGATGTGGCCGAACTCGCCGGACAGGCCGTACGCGCCGCGGTGCAGCGACCCGTCGATCACCAGGCCGCCGCCGACGCCGTGGGACAGGCGCAGGTAGAGCACGTCCCTGCCGCCGGCGGCCGCACCCCAGATGGCCTCGCCGAGCGCGGCCAGGCGGGTGTTGTTGTCGAGCAGCACGGGCACGCCGAACCGCTCCCGCAGCAGCACCTGCGCCCGGTGGGGGAGCGGCTCCCCGGCGTCGTCCGGCCCGCCCTCGCTGCCGGGGTCGCTGATGGGGCCGACGACGCCCGCGCCGATCGCGCTCAGCGCGCCGAGCCGCAGGTCGCCGCCGCCGAGCCGGCCGATCAGCCGCTCGGCCAGGTCCACCCGCCGCTCCCACGGCAGGTCGGCGTCGTGCGGCTCGCTGGCCGCGCCGACGATCTCGTGCGCCAGGTTGACCGCCGCCACGTGCAGCGCCCGCCGGGCGAAGTCGATGCCGATCGCCTGCCCGGCGCCGGGGTTGAGCGTCAGCGTCTCGGCCGGCCGGCCCCGGCCGCGCGGGCCGTCGTCCTGCTGCCCGGCGGGCACGACGGCGCCGGTGGCGACGAGCTCGGCGAGGATGTCGTACAGCGTGGTGCGCGACAGCCGGCACAGCTTGCCGAGCTCGCCCCGGCTCAGCGGGCCGTGCTTGCGCAGCAGGCCGAGCACGAGCTCTTCGTGCCCGCGCCGGAGCTGGGACAGGGGGCCACGGGGGAGTGACATGACGGAGAGTGTGCCGAGGTCACCTCTTTTTCGTCAATAACCCGGAAAAAAACTTGTCCTGACTTATACCGACTCCGGCGGCCAGGCGAGCCCGCCCGACCCGCGCGAGTTCACGCCGCGGGCCGGGCGGGAGCCGTTCGAGCTGTTCGCCTACGGCGACGTGCAGGAGGTAGGGCCGGGTCAGTCCTTCACGGCCATCTCGCCGAGTTCGGACCAGTCGTCCTGCGGCACCGTGGTGTTGACGATGCGCGGCGTCTCCACGAGGTACTGCGGCAGATCCCGCCGGGCCTGCTCGAAGTGCGGCGACTGCACGTGCGCCGCCCCGGCCGCGTCGTCGCGGAACGCCTCCACCAGGACGTACTCGGCCGGGTCGTCGAGGCTGCGCGACCAGTCGAACCACAGGCAGCCGGGCTCGGCGCGGGTCGCCTCGGTGAACTCCCCGGTGATCTCCGGCCAGCGGTCGGCGTGCTCCGGCTTGACGCGGAACTTCGCGGTAATGAAGATCATCGAGCCTCCCTGATCGAGTGTGTCGTACGAGATCGAGCCTAATTTCATGCATGTCCAGTAGGAAAAGTTGACTTTCGGAAAGGAGGGCCGTAGCTTCGTACGCATGAGCCAGGGCCTCTACCTGACCCGGCGCCCGCACGTGGACCACGGCCACGTCGCCAGCGCGCAGTGTCGCTGATCACGCACCCAGGACCCCTCACTCCCTCCCCCCGACGAGGAACCCCACCGTGATCAAGACCAGACATGCCCTCATGGCCGCGTTGCTGCCCGCCGTCCTGGCGGGCTGCGGCGGCGCCGAGGCGACCACCGGAACGTCGGAGGTGAAGGTGCTGCGCTACCAGGGCAGCCCCGGCGCCGTCACCTACGCCGAGCTCGCCGAGGAGCTCGGCTACCTCGGCGACCTCAAGCTCAAGTGGGTGGGCAACACCACCTCCGGCCCCCAGGACATCCAGTCGGCCGCCACCGGCCAGACCGACTTCGGCGGCGCGTTCAACGGCGCGATCGTCAAGCTCAAGGCCGCCAGGGCCCCCATCAAGGCCGTGGTCGGCTACTACGGCTCCGACCAGGACACCTTCAACGGCTACTACGTCAAGGACGACAGCCCGATCAGGACCGCCCGCGACCTCATCGGCAAGAAGATCGGCGTCAACACGCTCGGCGCGCACCACGAGGCCGTCATCAAGGAATACCTCAAGCGCCAGGGCCTGACCCCCGACGAGATCAAGCAGGTCCAGCTCGTGGTGATCCCGCCGGTCAACACCGAGCAGGCCGTCCGGCAGGGACAGCTCGACGCGGGCACCCTCGGCGGCGTGCTCAGGGACAAGGCGCTCGAACGCGGCGGCCTGCGGCCGCTGTTCACCGACGTGGACCTGTTCGGCCCGTTCACCGCCGGCTCGATCGTGCTGCGCGAGGACTTCATCGCCGACAACCCGACCACCACCAGGACGTTCGTGACCGGCTTCGCCAAGGCCGTCGCCTGGGCGCAGACGCACTCGCGGGCCGAGGTCGTCGGCACGTTCGAGCGGATCATCGCCAAGCGCGGCCGGAACGAGAGCGCCGAGACCGTCCGCTTCTGGAAGAGCACCGGCATCGCCGGCAAGGGCGGCGTCATCGCCCCGAAGGAGTTCGGCACCTGGATCGACTGGCTCACCCGCGAGGGCGAGCTGCGCCCCGGCCAGGTCGAGCCCGACGACCTCTACACCAACGCGTTCAACCCCTACGCCGCCGGGAGCGCCTCATGACCGAGATCGGCATCCGCAACGTCACCAAGACCTTCCACGTCAGGGACGCCGCAGAGCCGTTCACCGCGCTGTCCGGGGTGGACCTCGACGTGCGCGCGGGCGAGTTCCTCGCGCTCGTCGGGCCGAGCGGCTGCGGCAAGTCCACCCTGCTCGACCTGGTCGCCGGGCTCACCCCGCCGACGTCCGGGCAGATCCTGATCGACGGCGACCCCGTCACCGGACCCGGCCTCGACCGGGGCGTGGTCTTCCAGCAGTACGCGCTGTTCCCGTGGCGCACCGCGCAGGCGAACGTCGAGTTCGGCCTGGAGGCCAAGGCCGTGCCGAGGCGGGAGCGGGCGGCGCGGGCGCGCGAGCACCTGGCGCTGGTGGGCCTCGCCGGTTTCGAGGACCGCTACCCGCACGAGCTGTCCGGCGGCATGCGCCAGCGCGTCGCCATCGCCCGCAGCCTCGCCTTCGACCCCGACGTGCTGCTCATGGACGAGCCGTTCGCCGCGCTCGACGCGCAGACCCGCGAGTCGCTGCAGGAGGAGCTGGTCCGCGTCTGGCAGCACACCGGCAAGACGGTCATCTTCATCACGCACGGCATCGACGAGGCCGTCTACCTGGGGCAGCGGGTCGCCGTCATGACCTCGCGGCCCGGCCGGATCAAGGAGATCGTCGAGGTCGCGTTCGACTCGCGCGAGGGCGACCTGCGCGCCGACCCGGCCTTCGGCGAGTACCGTCACCACATCTGGACGCTGCTGCGCGACGAGGTCGCCGCAGCGCAGGTGCAGGAGCGAGAGGTGGCGATCACCCATGGCTGACACCCGCGCCGCACTGCCCGGCGACCTTCACTGGTACGACCTTCCTGACGACGAGGCCGACGACGACTCCAAGGACGACGTTGCGCCGCCCACCCGGCGGCGCGGTCGGCTGCCCGCGTGGCTGCGCAGGGCCGGGGTCAACACGGTCGCCGTGCTGCTCCTCCTCGCCGCCTGGGAGATCCTGCCGAGGACCGGCGTCGTGGACCCGGTGTTCGTCCCCCCGCTCTCGGACGACCTCGCCGCCTGGTACGACCTCCTCGTCACCGGCAGCCTCCCCGAGCACCTGGGGGCGTCGCTGGGCCGCTCCCTGGCCGGCTTCGGCCTGGCCGTCGTGCTCGCCATCCCGCTCGGGCTGCTCATCGGGTGGTACCGCCCGGTCGCCGACCTGCTGACGCCCCTGCTGGAGCTGTTCCGCAACACCTCGGCGGTGGCGCTGCTGCCGGTGTTCACGCTGATCCTCGGCATCGGCGAGCCCGCCAAGGTCTCCTTCGTGCTGTACGCCTGCTCGTGGCCCATCCTGCTCAACACGATCAGCGGCGTGAAGACCGTCGAGCCCCTGCTCGTGAAGTCCGCCAGGTCCATGGGCCTCGGCCCGTTCCGGCTGTTCCAGAAGGTGATCCTGCCCGCCGCCGTGCCCGCGATCTTCACCGGCGTGCGGCTGGCCGGCGCGACCTCCATCCTCGTGCTGCTGTTCGCCGAGATGGTCGGCGCGAAGGCCGGCCTCGGCTACCTCATCCTCGACACCCAGTCCAGCTTCCGCATCCCCGACATGTACGCGGGGATCATCACCATCTCCGTCCTCGGCCTGCTGCTGAACCTGCTCCTGGTCGCCGCCGAGCGCCGCTTCTCCACCTGGAGGACCACGTGACGAGAAAGCTCCACCTCAACGCCTTCCTCATGGGCGTCGGCCACCACGAGGCCGCCTGGCGGCACCCGAGCACCGAGCCGGCCCGCCTCACCGACGTCCGGCACTACCAGGAGCTGGCCAGGATCGCCGAGCGCGGCACGCTCGACTCGGTGTTCCTCGCCGACGGGCTCGCCCTGCAGGGGCACGTCGGGCACAACGCGCTCGGCGGCCTCGAACCCCTCACCCTGCTGGCCGCCCTGGCCGCCGTCACCGACCACGTCGGGCTCATCGCGACCGTGTCCACGACGTACAACGAGCCCTTCCACGTGGCGCGCAAGTTCGCCTCGCTCGACCACATCAGCGGCGGCCGGGCCGGCTGGAACATCGTCACCTCCGCGGGCGAGGCCGAGGCCCGCAACTTCGGCGTCGAACGCCCCCCACACGCCGCCCGCTACGCCCGCGCGGAGGAGTTCCTGGACGTCGTGCTCAAGCTCTGGGACAGCTGGGAGGACGACGCCGTCGTCCGTGACCGCGTCGCCGGCCGCTACGCAGACACCAGCAAGATCCACGCCATCGAGCACGAGGGCGCGCACTTCGCCGTCCGCGGCCCGCTCAACGCCTCCCGCCCGCCCCAGGGCCATCCGCTGCTGGTGCAGGCCGGGTCGTCGGAGGACGGCAAGGACTTCGCGGCCCGCTACGCCGAGGCCGTCTTCACCGCCCAGCAGACCCTTGAGGAGGGGCGGGAGTTCTACGCCGACCTGAAGCGCCGGGTCGCCGCCCGTGGCCGGCGCCCCGAGGAGGTGCTGGTGCTGCCCGGCATCTCGCCGATCATCGGCTCGACCGAGCGGGAGGCGCTGCGGCTGGAGAAGGAGCTGGAGGACCTGATCGTCCCCGCGTACGGGCTGGCACAGCTCGGCCAGATGACCGGCATCGAGCTCACCGAGGACGACCTGGACCGGGAGCTGCCCGACGTGCCGGTCGAGACGGAGGGCGCGCAGAGCCGGCGCAAGCTCGTCGTCGAGCTGGCCAGGCGCGAGCGCCTCACGGTCCGGCGGCTCCTCGCCCGCCTGGCCGGGGGCCGCGGCCACCGGGTCGTCGCAGGGACGCCCGAGCAGATCGCCGACCAGATCCAGGAGTGGTTCGAGGGCGGCGCGGCCGACGGCTTCAACGTGATGCCGCCGATCCTGCCGCACGGCCTGTCCGACTTCGTCGACCACGTGGTGCCCGAGCTGCGGGCGCGGGGGCTGTTCCGGCACGCGTACGAGGGCCGCACCCTCCGCGAGAACTACGGCCTGCCCCGCCCGGCCTCGCGCTACGCCAAGGACCTGGTGGCCGCCGGATGACCACCACCTCACGCCAGGAGGCGAACCCATGACCGTTCTCACCGTCGTCGGCAACCCGAGGGCGGGTTCGCGCACCGAGGCCGTGGCCGTCGCGGCGGCCGAGGCGGTCGCCGCCCGGCTCGGCGCGTCCCTGCCGCACGAGCTGGCCGACCTGTCGGCGCTCGGCCCCCACCTGCTGGCCCCCGCCGCCTCCCCGGGGGTGGAGGCGGCGCTGGGGCTGGTGGCGGAGGCGGACGTGCTCGTCGTCGCGAGCCCCACCTACAAGGGCACCTACACGGGGCTGCTGAAGGCGTTCCTCGACCGGCTGCCCCCGGCCGCGCTGGCCGGGAAGACCGCGCTGCCGCTGCTGGTCATGGGCGACCCCAAGCACGCGCTGGCGGTCGAGGTGCACCTGCGTCCGCTGCTGGTCGAGCTGGGCGCCACCGTGCCGACGCCCGGCCTGGCCTTCCTGGAGTCACAGCTCCCGGACCTGGAGGCCGTGGTGTCCGCCTGGGCCGACCGCGTCGCGCCGCAGGTCCGCCTGCCCGCGGCGACGTAGGCCCGCGCCCGTCCCTCCGGACCGGGATCTTGTCAGGCAGTCAACACGGTGTTACCTCTGGCGGAGGGCGCGCGTGATCCGCGCGCCCTCCGCCGGCCAGAGAGGACCAACGTGTCGTCAAAGTCCTGGTTACGCAGCAGCACCCTCCTCGCCGCCGCGCTCGTCGCGGCCGCACTGTCTCCCGTGGGACCGGCCCGGGGCGAACCCGGCGGGCAGGTCCCCGTCCACGACTTCCAGGCCGAGCAGCACGCCAAGCCCGACGTGGACAACCGTCAGGGCCGGGTCGAGCCGCCGCCCGGCGCGACCGCCCGCAGGGCCGGCCCCGCCGCCGAGATCCGCTGGAACAAGCTCGGCACCCCGGCCGCCGTCGTCAGCGCCGAACCCCTCGCCCAGGGTCTCGGCGCCGATCCCGAGCAGGCCGCCCGCGCCTACCTGAAGGCGAACGAGAGCGTCTTCGGCCTGCCCGCCGAGGCCGTCGACGCGCTGGAGAAGGTCGCGGTCAACCCCATCGGCGACGGGGCCGCCGTCCTGCTGCGGCAGCGCTTCGGCGGCCTGCCGGCGGGGGTGGACGGCCTGGTCGCCGTCGGCGTGGTGAACGGCGCCGTCCGGTCCGTCACCTCCTCGCTGTCACGTGCCACGCAGGAGCCCCCGGCCGCCGCGATCAGCGAGCGGCAGGCGCTGGAGATCGCGGCCAGGGACGGCGGCATCGACCTCGCCACGGCCGTCACCCAGAAGGTCACGGCGGTGGCGGTGCCCGCGCCGGACGGCGTGCACCGGGCCTACCAGGTCGTGCTGATCGGCGGCGCGGACGGCGAGCCCGCGGCGTACACGACGCACGTGGACGCGGTCAGCGGCGAGATCCTCACCCGCGAGAACCTGGTCGACCACTTCGACCCCGAGAACCCGAAGTGGGGGGTGTTCCCCGCCACTCCGCGCGGCGACTACTCCTCCGCCGACACCCGCCAGACCTGGTGCCACACCGCCGGCCCCGGCTGCGACCTCGCCACCGGCGGCGACGCGGCGACCGGCAAGGCATGGGACGTGGACCACGCCACCGGCGAGCCGACCAACACGAGCCTCGGCAACGCGGCCCGCACCTACGAGAACCGCGCCAGCGGCGACGCGTTCACCGTCGGCACCCGCTCCAACGTGCTCACCCCGAGCCGGAACTACGTCTACCCGTGGCGCAACGCCTGGTACACCGCCAAGTGCGACCCGGCCGCGCTCGACCAGCCCGGCGAGGCCGATCTGGAGGCGGCCATCGCCAACCTCAACGCCATGCACAACCGCATGCACGACTGGTCCTACCGGCTCGGCTTCACCGAGTCGGCGTGGAACATGCAGACCGACAACGGCGGGCGCGGCGGCCTCGGCGGCGACCCCGAGCAGGGCAACGCCCAGGCGGGGGCGCGGGTGGCGTCCGTACGCGACAACGCCAACCAGATCACCGGTCCTGACGGCACCGCGCCGATCACGAACATGTACCTGTGGCAGCCGATCGCCGGCTCCTTCTACGGGCCCTGTGTGGACGGCGACTACGACATGTCGGTCATCGCCCACGAGTACTCGCACGCCATCTCCGGCCGCATGATCGGCGGCCCGAACGCCGGCTGGAGCGGGGCCCAGGCGGGCGCCATGAACGAGAGCACCTCCGACCTGTTCGCCATGGAGTACCTCTACGAGTACGGCTTCCGCCCGGCGGGCGCGACCCCGTACGTGATCGGCGGCTACGTCACCGGCGACAAGCAGCGCGGCATCCGCAACTACGACATGTCGAAGTCGCCGCTCAACTACAGCGACCTCAACTACGACCTGGTGGGCCAGCAGGTCCACGCCGACGGCGAGATCTGGACGGCCACCCAGTTCGACGTGCGCGCGGCCTTCGTCAAGCGCTACGGCTCCGGCACGGACAAGCTCCAGCGCTCCTGCGCCGACGGCCGCACGCCGGTCGAGCGCTGCCCCGGCAACCGCCGCTGGGCGCAGCTCTCCTTCGACGCGCTGCTGCTCATGGCCTCGGGCGCGGTCACGTACGTCGACCACCGCGACGCCCTGCTCGCCGCCGACGCGATCCGCTTCGGCGGCGCGAACCAGGACATCATGTGGCGCGCGTTCGCCGAGCACGGCCTGGGCCGTGACGCCGCCAGCACCGGCCCGAACGACGGCGAGGCGACGCCGAGCTTCGTCAACCCGGCGGGCAGGAACGGCTCGCTGCGGCTGAAGCCGCTCGGCGAGGCGAAGGACGCGGCGCTGCGCCTCTACGTCGGCGACTACGAGGCCCGCGCCGTCCCGGTCGCCGACACCGACCCGGCCACCCCGCTCGGCGACACCGTGGAGATGACGCCGGGCGTCTACGACTTCGTGGTGGCCGGCGCCGGGTTCGGGCACCGGCGGCTGACGTTCGCGGTGCTGCCGGGCGTGACGCTGCCGCTGGCCCTGCCGCTGACCCGCAACCTCGCCGCGGCGGCGAGCGGCGCGACGGCGAGCGGCGACGGCGTCAACCAGGCCAAGCTCATCGACGAGACCGAGGCCACGAACTGGGCCTCGCTCTCCGGCGCGCCGGCCGGCAAGTCGGTGGTCGTGGACCTCGCGGGCGACGAGCCCGTCACGGTCCGCAGGGTCCAGGTGAGCGCCATGCTCCGGCCCGCGGTGACCGACCCGGCCGACCCCGGCGGGCAGAACCGCTTCTCCGCCCTGCGCGCCTTCGAGGTGCTGGCCTGCAGCGCGAACTGCGCCGACCCGGCCGGCTTCACCAGGATCCACACCAGCAAGAAGGACGTGTTCGACACCGCGCTGCCGCGCCCGCGCGGCTCGGACCTGCTGATCAAGTCGTTCGACGTGCGCCCGGCCAAGGCCACGCACCTGATGCTGCGCGTGGTCAGCACCCAGTGCACCGGCAACCCGCTGTACGCGGGGGAGCAGGACGCCGACCCGACCTCCGCGACGGACTGCGCCACGGCGAGCCCGCAGCGGGAGCAGGTGCGGGCCGCCGAGTTCCAGGCGTTCACGCACTGACGCCGAACGGCCAGAGGCCCGGCGTTCGCCGGGCCTCTGATCGATCCATCAGTAGATGCGGTACTTCTTGCCGCAGTTGTCGAACTTGCCGGCCCAGCAGGTGAACGTGTAGATCTTCTTGATCCCCCGGCCGTTCCAGGCGCCGGCCACCTTGCCGTCGAAGGCGTGGTTGAAGCGGTGCCAGGAGCCGTTCTTGTAGTACTCGAACCAGACCCAGCCCTTCTTGCCGCCGCGCTTGTCCACCCCGTACCACTTCGTGTAGACCTTGCCGTGCTGCTTCCAGGTCTTGCCGATGGTGTAGGCCTTGTGGTCGCTCGAGAAGAACTTGCCCCAGGTGGTGACGTGGGCGCTCGCGGTCGTCGAGGTGGTCGCCTGGGCGGCGGGGGCGACGGCGAGGCCGGTCAGGGCCATCGAGCCGGCGATGGTCGCCATGGCGAGGGTCTTGCGCATTGTGGGTTCCTCCCCGTGTCGGTGCTGCCGGGTGCTGTCCGGCAGCACGGACATTACGGAGATAGCGGGAGATCTTCTGTGCAGGAATCCACACGACGGAGGTGACCCACGACACACCCGCGGCCCGGCGTCACGGCCGGACCGGCATCCCCCGGTCGGCGCGGAACGGCAGGAACGACGCCTCGGAGGCCGTCCTCGCGGTGGGGGCGTCGCCGGCGAAGTCCGACCCGCAGAGCGCCACCAGCAGGTGCCTGGCCTGGGCGATGTCGATCTCGTGCAGCACGATGCCGCCTTCGTCGATCTGCTGGTACTTCGTGCGGTTGACGCCGTACGAGATCAGCCGTTCGCCGTCCTCGCTGGCCAGCGACTGCGTGGCCATGCCGAACACGCCGCCGTCGTGCCCCCAGAACCGGCCGCAGGGCAGGTCGGCCGCGTAGATGCCGAGGCCGTAGTCCATGGTGTAGCCGGCCGCCAGCACCGGCACCGTCGTGCGCATCTCGGCGAGCTGCGCGGGAGGCAACAGTTCGCCGCGCAGCAGCGCCCGGTAGAACGTGTTGAGGTCGTCCATGGTGGAGGTGATCGCCCCGGCCGTGCCCGCCCACGACATGTCGTAGACGCTGAAGTCGCGGGGCGGGTCGAAGAAGCCGTACCACGACTCGTACGCGCCGGAGTGCGGCCCCGGGATGTGCGGCGAGCGCGGGAACGACGTGTGCCGCAGGCCCGCCTTCCTGATCACGTGCCGGGTGATGTGGTCGGCGGCGTCGCCGCCGGTCACCTTCTCCAGCAGCAGGCCGGCGAGCACGTAGTTGGTGTTCGAGTACGACCCGGGAAGCGCCCCCGGCTCACCGGTCGGCGTGGCGGCCAGGCCCATCCTGACCAGTTCCCTGGGCGCGACGCGGCGGAAGCGGTTGTCGTCCAGGCTCTTGACCGAGCCCTCCTGCAGCGAGGGGAACGCCGGGAGGATGTAGTCGGCGATGTGGCTGGTGTGGTTCAGCAGCATCCGCACCGTGATCCGCCGGCCGCGCTCGCCGGGGACGAGGTCGGGCAGGTAGCGGCCCACCGGCGCGTCCAGCTCGATCGTGCCCCGCGCGACCTGCTGCAGGATCGCGACCGACACGAACGTCTTGGTGATGCTGCCGATCCGGTGCACCATGTCGGGCCGGACGGGGCGGCCGGTGGCGACGTCGGCCACGCCGGACGCGCCCTTCCACGTCCGGCCGCCGTCGCGGACCTCCGAGTAGATGCCGTACATGCCGGCGGCGTGGACCGCGTCCAGCGTCCGGTCGAGCGCCTGCCGGTCCGGCCCGCCGGCCGCGTGCGCCGGTCCGGCCAGGGTGCCTGCCGCGAGCAGCGCGCCCATCGCGGCGGCCAGGGCCGCGCGCGGGGCGCTCGTGGGGAATCGGCGAGAAGTCATGGCCTCAGCATGCGCGGGGGAGGGTCGTGCGGATAAGTCGGCGATGTCACCGATTGGGGATGACAGGGATCATGCCCCGGCGATGACATCTTTCTTGCTCCGGAGAAGAAGACAACGAACTCCAAGTGGTGAATTTGTCACCCTGAGTGCGCGAGGCGGCGGTGGCCGAATCCCGGACGGGGATGCGACGCTGCTGCCACCGCCCCGGCCGGCCTGCGAACGGGCGGCCGGGGCGGATTCCTCCGCAGTGCTCACGAAGGAAGGAATGCGGCATGACTCAGGACGCCGGCCGCGTCGCGGCCAAGCGGATCAACGACCACGTGGAGCTCGTCCACGCCGACCACCCCGAGCTGGTGTTCGAGGTGCCCAGGCGGGACTGGGAGGCGTTCACCACGGCGGTCAAGTCGGGCGCGTTCGATCTCGGGACGCTGGAGCGCCTGGCCGCGGAGAACGTGGCCTGACGAGCCACTCTCCCGGTCTTCCCAAGGCGCCCGCCCCCACCGCGGGGGGCGGGCGCCGTCCATGTGGCCGGTCAGCCTCGGCCCGTCCAGTACGCGGCCGCGCGCTTCCACGCCGCGTCGCCGACCGCGCGGCCGAGCGCCCGGCCCTCCTGGTCGCCCGCCCTGAAGTGGATGCCGCCGTAGCGGCGCGAGAGCCCCGCCTGCTCGGCGGCCTCGCTGTAGGTGCGCCACCGCAGCGTCACGTCCTGCGCCGGCGTCACCCCGGGCTCCACCTTCGACGATCCGGCCGCGACGACGGCCTGACCGCCGAAGACGTCGCTGCCGGTGAAGCGCCGCAGCACCTCGGCCGCCGCCGCGCTGAACGTGCTGTGGCCCGAGACGTACTCGCCGAACGGCGGCGTCGGGAACGTCGCCGGCTGGTAGGGCACCCACAGCGCCCCGTCCACGGTCCGCCCGCCCCAGGTCGGGATCCGCTGCCCGCGGTACTGGTCGCGGATCGCGGTGATCGGCCGCCCGCTGTCGTGGTCGCGCTTGACCTCCCACGCGGCGATCCCGGCGTCCATGCCGGCGTTGGCCAGCGCGAAGAACAGCTTCACGTCCTGGTCGAGCCCGTGCCGGTCGCGCGCCGAGACCTGCTGCGCGAACAGGCACCAGTGACCGGGCGGCGTCTCGCTGGCGGGCCCGTCGGACCAGTAGTCGGCGATCGACTTGCTCCGGTCGTCGAGGGCGGCCGTCGTCGCCACGATCTCGGCGGCCTGCGCCCGCCAGCCGGCCGACCCGTACGGCGCCGGCGCGGGAACGGCGTCGGCCAGCGCCCGCGCCGACCCGCTGAAGGAGGCCACCTGCCCCCAGTGCGGCACCAGGAACGGCGGCGTGACCAGCGCGCCCGCCGCGTTGCGGTAGGTGAGCGGCGCCCACCGGCCCGGCTGCGCGAGCGTGGTGAGCGGCTCGGCGACGACCACGGGGGCGTTGACCGGCGCGTAGCCGGTGGTGTCGGCGTACCCGCCGAGCTGGTTGGAGCCGTCGGCGTGGCGGTGGTCGAGCACTGCCTGGCAGGCGGCCAGGCCCGTCTGCGCCGCCTGGCTGTCCGGGGCGGCCGGGTCGTGGCCGAGCTCGGCCATCAGGGCGTCGAACGTCGCGCGCTGCCCCGGATAGAGGTCGGTGGCCGCCAGGTGGACGGCGTAGCTGATGGCCTCGGCCTTGTTCGCCTCGGTGCGTTCGGCGGGCGGCCGGCGCAGCGTGCCGCCGAGCCGGGTGCCGACGGCCACCGCGTCGTAGGCCGCCCACGCGTCGTACGCGCAGGTGTGGGCGATGGCCAGCGCCCGCGACACCATGGGCGGCCCGAGCGTGCCGCCGCGCACGGCCGACAGCAGCGCCTGGTTCCACCGCACCACCAGGGTCGGCCCGCCCGCCCGCGCCGGGACGGCGGTGAGGGCGAGCGTGAGCAGCGTGACCAGCAGCGCGGCGGCAGGGCGGATGGTTCGTAAGTGCATGGATGTGTCCCCTCGGTCGGTTGAGCCCCCGAGGGACGATGCCATCCTCGAACGGATTTTCGAACTAGCCGGAAGGTGACATCACGGCAGCCGGAGCTCGGCGAGCACGCCGCGGTGGTCGGTGCCGGGCACGTCCACGACCTCGACCCGGCGCACCGCTATCCGCTCGTCGGCGAGCACGTGGTCGATGGCGATGATCGGCGGCACCGGCCGGTTGTTCGGCCAGGTCGGCACCAGGCCCTTGCCCACCTGCGCGGCGGCGTCGACGTAGCCGCGTTCCAGCAGCTCACGGAAGGCCTGATGGTCGATGCTCGCGTTGAAGTCGCCCGCCAGCACCCGCATGGCGCCCGTCGTGGCGGGCGGCGGCAGCGCGTCCAGGGCGGCGTTCCACCCCGGCTCCTTGCGCCCGAGCGGCGGGTCGGGGTGCACGGCGACGATCTCGACCGCGGCCCCGCCCGGCAGGGTCAGCGCGGCGGCCGGCATGTTGTGGCCGATCGGCCTGAACAGGTCGGGCAGCTCCTTCAGCGGCCGCCGCGCGTAGATGCCGCTGCCGATCGGGCCCGGCGCCTCCTGCAGCACCCGGTACGGCAGCAGCTGCGACAGCCCGGCCGCGTCCAGCCGCTCGGCCTGCTCCGGGGTCAGCTCCAGCGCCGTGAAGACGTCCACGGCCTCGCGGCGCACCAGGTCGACCACGGCCGCGGCGTCGGCCCTGCCGAACAGGTTGACCGTCAGCACCCGCAGCACCGGCCCTGACGCGGCCGGCTGCTCCTCGGCGGTCAGCCGCGGCGCGACGCAGGCGGCCAGCACCACGCAGGCCGTGGCCGCGACCAGCGCCGCGGGGCGGTTGCGGCGGGCCAGCAGCAGCGCGGTCAGCGCCGCGAGCGCCGCGCCGTAGGGCGTCACCGTCATCAACTGGGTCAGGAACGACCCCATCTCCAGTCCGCCGGCCCTGATCAGGGCCCAGAAGGCGAGCAGCGTGACGAAAGTCCAGGACATCCACCGTCTGCGCCGCCGCCGCTTCGGCCGTTCCGCCCGCTCCGTCCGCGTCTTACGCCCGGCTCCGACCGTCGTGCTCACTCCGCCGTCCCGTTCCCGCATGCGATCACAGCTTGAACCTTAAACGGATGAAGGGGCGGACGGGCTCCCGCGTCCCTCCCGCCGCCAGGCGAGGGCCGGACGGACGTCCACGACCCCGCCGAGCCCCTTGGCGAGGTGCACGGCGGCCGTCGCCTCGGTGCGGGTCGCGGTGCGGCCGGACAGCGTCACGATGCCGTCCCGCACCTCGACCGTGATGCCGCGCCGGTCGGTCCACCGCTCGGGGATGGCGTCCTCGACCCAGCGCTTGAGCTCGGCGTCGTCCCGCGTGTACGCCTTCAGCAGGTCCCGCCGGCCCACGACGCCCAGCAGCCGCCCCTCCTCGTCCACCACCACCAGCCGCCTGACCCCGCGCGCGTCCATGAGCTGCGCGGCCGTCACCGTGGAGGTCTCCGGCGCGACCGTGACCGGCGGCGACGACATCAGCTCGGCCGCCGTCGCGCCCGCCGCCTTGCGCCGCCCGTCCTCGCTGCGCCCGGCCAGCAGCCGGCGCAGCCGGGCCCGCAGCCGCGGCCGGTAGCCCTCTCCCCGGTACAGCTCCCGGAACTCCTCCTTGCGCAGCAGGTCCGCCTCGGAGACGACGCCGATCACCCGCCGCTGCCCGTCCAGCACCGGCAGGGCGCTCACCCCGCGGCCCACCAGCAGCGCGGCGAGGTCCTTGAACGGCGTCCCCGCCTCGGCCGCGGCCACCCGGGTGGTCATCACGTCCCGCACGCTGATCCGCATCATGATCCGCTCCTTCCTCCCATGCCATGGGACCGCGCCGGGCCGCCCCGTCCCCAGGGCCGGAAGTCCCCCGGCGCGGAGCTTTGGTCCAGGGCGTTCGCCCTGCTGAGCGGGCTTGCAGGCGGTCGGGACTTAGGACGTACGGCCTCGGGCAGGGGACCTTCGGCCCTGTCCGGGCCGGTCGCCGGTCCGGCAGGCTCGAAGCACGGAGAGGTGACGTCGTCGTCGCAGGAAGGACAGGACATGTGCAACTACTGCGGCTGCCGGGAGTTCCCGCTCATCGGCCGTCTGTCCCAGGAGCACTGGGACATCCAGGAATGCGCCGGCGAGCTGCGGAGGGCCGTCCGCGCCGGACGGCAGGCCGAGGCCGTCGCCCTCCTGGACGAACTGCTCGCCCGGCTGCTCCCGCACACCGCCACCGAGGAGGACGGCCTGTTCGCCGAGCTGCGCGCCGAGGGCACGCTGGCCGCCGAGGTGGAGCGCCTGTGCGCCGAGCACGGGGCCATCCACGGCGTGCTCGCCGCCGTGGACCGGACCGCGCCCGACTGGGCCGCCGTGTCGGCCGCGCTGGACCTGCTGGTGCAGCACATCGACCACGAGGAGCACGGGCTGTTCCCCGCCTCCGTGATCATGCTGCCGCTGTCCACGTGGGACCGCATCACGCCGATCGCCACGGAGCACGCGGCCGGATCCGGGACGTGAGCGGCCCCGCCGGGCGCGCCTGCACGTGGGCCTGGAGCAGGATGTGGGCCACCACGTCGGCGGCCGAGTGCTCCTCGGGCAGGCCGTCGAGGAACCCCGCGTCCTGGCCGAGGGTGAGCAGCGCGGGCTCGGCGTAGCCGTCCGCGCGGTGCTGGCCGAGCCCGATGGCGGCCAGCAGGCCGTTGCACAGGCAGCGCCGCCCCTCCGCCTCCTCGGCGGGCCGGCCCTTGCGGACGTAGACGTCCACCGGCTCGGCGGGGCAGCGGTAGCCGAGCGAGCCGTCCGCCCGCTCGTACGGCGTGCGCAGATATCCGAGGTCGCACAGCCGGGGACGGGAGTCGTACACCTCGGGGTCCGACAGCGTGCCCGGCACCTCGGCCACCTTGAATGGGAAGCCGGTGGGCGAGGCCAGCGGGTCGTTGCGCACCTGGAGCGTGCCGGCCGCGGCCCGCTCGCGCAGCCTGCGCCGCAGCCGCGGGTCGAGGCCCGACTCCCGGCACAGCGCGAACGCCGAGCCCACCTGGACGCCGGCCGCGCCCGCTGCCCAGGCCCGCTCCAGGCCGCCGGGCGTGCCGTACCCGCCGGCCAGCCAGAACGGCAGGCCCAGTGCGGCCACCTTGGCCAGGTCGGGCGCGTCGCGCGGGCCGTACACGGGCTCGCCGGCCTCGTCGAGCGTCATCCGGCCGCGCGGCGGCGCGCTGTGGCCGCCGGCCACCGGCGTCTCGATGACGAACCCGTCCGGCCGGGTCGCGGGGGAGCGGGCCAGGTACGCGGCCAGCACGTGCGACGACACGATCGCCAGCAGCCGGGGCCGGGCGAGCGGCGTCAGGCGGCGGCCGAGCAGCGCGACCGGGTCGAGCCCGACGGTGTGCCCGCCGCCCTCGCCGGCCACGGCGACGGAGATCCGCGCCGGGCGGTGCTCGGCCAGGTCGTCGAGCAGGCGCGGGATCTCGGCCGGGATGCCCGCGCCCACCAGCACGTAGTCCACCCCGGCCAGCAGCGCGCCGTAGGCGGCGGCGGGGGTGGCGAGCTGGATCTTCTCCAGGTAGTTCACGCCCACGGGCCCGTCGTGGCCCTCCTTGGCCAGGAACACCTCGGCGAAGTTGGCCACCACGGCGAGCTCGTCCCGCGCCCTGTTGCCACGCAGGCCGAGCCGCGGCACCGGCCGGTACGGCACCCCTTCGCCCGTGCCGCCCGGCACGAAGTAGCGGGCGAGCACCCGCTCGGCGACCTCGGGCACCGGGAAGCAGGCGAGGGCGCGGCGCAGGTGGCCGCCGGGGTCGCCGCGTTGCAGCCGGCGGGCGAGGGTGACGTCCAGCGCGGTGCCGGACACCACGCCGAGCTGCCCGGTCGCGGCCACGGCGCGGGCCAGCCGCCATCCGGACACACCGACCCCCATTCCGCCCTGGATCAGCGCAGGCAGCCCGGGAAACAGCCGCGGGTCAGGCACCGCGTGCCTCCCGGCAGTCCAGGACCTCCGCCACGGGACGCCGGGGCACGCGTGGGACCGGCGGGCCGTAGCCCAGCCTGATCAGCATCTGCACGTGCCCGAACGGGCCGCCGGTCCGGTCGCCGCGGTGCTGCGGCGGGCGCAGGTCGAGCGGCTGGCTGAACAGCGACGCCGCCACCCCGCGCGCGGTCGCCGTGAGCAGCACCCGCTGGAGCGCCTGCCCGGCGCGCAGCCAGTCGCGTGGCCCGTCGCCGCGTGTGAACAGGGCCGCGAGCTGCGGCTCCGGCTCGAACTCCGCGGTCCCGGCGTGCCGGCCGAAGTCGCGCATCGGCAGCCGGCCGTCGCGCGGCCGGGGGCCCGCGGCGTGCTCGGGCACCCCGTCGGCCCGCGCGTCCGGCCCGGTCCAGCGGGCCAGCTCGTCCCGGTACGCCGGATCGTCCGCCAGCGTGTCGTCCGCCATGGCGATCAGCTCCAGCACCCGCCGCGCGGTGCGCCCCGAGACCGGCACCAGCGTCGCGGACTCGGCGTGCGCGGCGTGCACCAGGGCGACGACGACCTCCCGCGGCACCGGCCGGTCGTCGAAGGGGAAACGGTTGGTGCGCCGGTGCGGGATCATGTCGTGCAGCAGCTGCTCGTCCGCCGTGGGCGGCTCGCCGGGCACGGCGTGCACGGTGGCCAGCAGGTCGGGCCGGTGGGCCGGGTCGGGCAGGATCCTGACACGGGCGTCGTGCCCGGTCACCCGCACCGCGAGCCGGAGGTTGTACAGCGCGGCCCCGCAGCTCAGGCCGAGCCCGCGCCCCATCGGGTCGGTGACGGTCAGCAGCCGGTCGAGGTCGGCGTACAGCTCCATGGTGGCGTCGTCGGCGCGGTGGAAGCGCCACGGCTGGGTGTTGTGCACGGACGGCGCGGCGGCGGCGGCGCCCACGACCGCGCACACGTCGGCGGCGGACGCGAACGGCGGCTCCAGAGTGGCGGCCCGCGCGCGGCGGCCGCCCGCGCCGGGATCGGTCACCGGGGCACCCCCGGCACAGCGGTAACAGCGGACATGGGATCACCATCCCGCGCCCGGCCGGGCCGGCGGCAGGGACCAAAGTCCCTCGTATCGGGTCCCTTTAGCCCAATCGGGGAAGGATCACCGCTTACGGCCGACGCCGCCGTACATCCAGGCGGGCTCGTCGGGGAAGAGCGGGGTGTCGTGCCACTCGGAGACCGCGACGAGGCCCGGCTCCACCAGGTCGAACCCGTCGAAGTAGCGGGCGATCTGCTCGCCGGTGCGCGGGGTGCGGTGCATGGCCTGGTGCGCGGTGGCGGCCAGGTAGTCCTCGGCCGTCCGCGGCGGCACGAGATCGAGCGTGAGGTGGCTGAGCACGAGGTAGCCGCCCGTGGGGAGGGCGTCGGCGTACGCCTTGACCAGCCCGGCCGGGTCGTCGGCGTCGGAGATGTGCATGAGGATGGCGACCATCATGAGCGCGACCGGCTGCGAGAAGTCGATGATCTCGCGCACCTCGGGATGCTCCAGGATGGCGGCGGGATCGCGCACGTCCGCCTCCAGATAGGCGGTCCGCCCCTCCTCGGTGCTGGTCAGCAGTGCTCTGGCGTGGGTCATCACGATCGGGTCGTTGTCGACGTAGACCACCCGCGACTCCGGCGCCTCCGCCTGGGCGACCTCGTGGGTGTTGCCCTGGCTCGGGATGCCCGTCCCCAGGTCGAGGAACTGCCGCACGCCCAGCCGCGTCAGGTGGCGCACCGCGCGGCCGAGGAAGGCCCGGTTGTTCCTGGCGCTCTCACGGATGCCCGGCACCGCCGCCATCGTGGCCTCCGCGACCCGGCGGTCGGCCTCGAAGTTGTCCTTGCCGCCCAGCCAGTAGTCGTAGACGCGGGCCGAGTGCGGGATGTTGGGATTGATGCCCGGTGGTGCGCTCATGCCGGAAAATCCTAGATCAAACGGCTCGTCCGGCGCGGCTACTCCCGGCGGACGCCCTCATACCGTCACGAAGTCGGCGATGACCACCGTCGCGTCCTCCTTCGGCTCGACCGCGGCGAGCTCGTCGTAGAGCCGGTCCAGGCACGCGACGGGCGAGGCGCTGCCGGTCAGCAGCTCGGTCACCCGCTTGACGCCGAGCGCCTGCACGACGCCGTCCGACATCATCACCACCCGGTCGCCCGGCCGCACCGCGACGGCGCCGACCTCGGCGTCGATCCCGGCGTTGATTCCAGCGGGCCGGCCGAGGGCGCGCAGCGGCGGCCCGTCGTCGAAGGAGTGCGACGTGGTGAGCGGCGCGGGCGTCCCGCCGCGCGGACAGTGCCAGATCGCGCCGTTGCCGACGTGGGCGAAGCGCAGGCGCGGGCTCTCCCCGCCGTCCAGCACGATCAGGTCCAGGCTGCTGGCCAGATCCGCCATGGCCGGGTCGCGTGACGCGGCGTCGCGCACCGCGCGATGCGCGGCCTGGACGTAGTCGTCCAGGTCCTGCTCGCGCGGGCCCCCGTGCTGCGGACGCCCCGCGATCACGGCCGCCAGCGCCAGGGCGGCGGCCACGTGGCCCGCCTCCGGCCCGGTCCCGCCGTCGGCCGTCGCGACCAGCCGCTCCTGGATGACGTACGCGTCCGACGGCCGCCCGCGCGAACCCTCGAACGTGCCCCCCACCGCCACCAGCCGCGGCCTGGTCACCGGCATGCCCGGCGGCCACTTCCCGCGCCTGCCCTGCACGTTCATCACCGACAGGCATCCGATCAGTATCGAGATCACGAAGAACGTCATGAGGTCCCCTCCCGCCGCGCCCGTCGCGGCACCCGCAAGTAGACGCTCCTGCCACACCGGACGACTGACGGCCGATCAGCCGTCGTAGCGATATGAGGGCCTATAACGGCACATGTCGGCATGACGGCTGTTCGACCGTCATGCCGGGAAAAGCGGCCCGGAGCAGGGTGTGGAGGGGCGGTGCACCCCGCATCGCGCCGGCCCGAGGACGAACAGTTATGCGACCCATGACCCCGAACACCGCGACGGCCGGGGATCTGCCTTACCGGTTCTCCGGAAGAACCCGTTACGTATCCTTTTTGCCCATCTTGAACTGCGTTATCGTGAGACCCGTCTTGTGCTCCCATCGTGTGCGGACGGCCCATGTCTCACCCCCGCTCCACGAGGTACGACTCCGCGACCCGGCAGTTGGAGAAGGCCACCGCCAGAACGGCCGCGGGCGCGCGCAGCGCGGTGGGCGCGGTGGCGGTGCTCGCGGCCTCCTTCGGCGCCGTCCCGCCGGTCTCACTCTCCTGGCTGGTGCCGCTGCTGGCGGTCCACCTCGCCCTGACGGCGGGCTTCACGCGGGTGTGGTGGCGTACGGAGCTGGTGCCGCGCCGGCTGGTGGCCGCTGATGTGGCCGTCACGCTCGCGCTCTGCCTCGCCCAGCGTTTCGTGGTCGCCGAGGAGGCCCTGGACAGCGGGGCGAGCTGGGTGTCGGGGCTGGTCACGATGACGATCATCCTCGCCGCCGTCTCCTGGCGGCCCGCGCTCGCCGTGCCGGTCGGCCTCGCCGTCGCCGGGGCGTTCGCGGCCGGCGTGCGCCTCGCCTCCGCCACCCAGGACGTCGTCGCGCCCACCGGCGTCCACCTCGTGCAACTGCTCGCCATCGTGGTGCTGATGACGCTGCTGCGCCGCTCGTTCGCCGACATCGACGCCTTCCTGGAGCGCAGCGTACGCGCCGAGATCACGCTCATGGTCGAACGGCTGCGCCGCGAGGACCAGCTCAAGCAGGTCGGCAGCATCCACGAGACCGCGTTGCACACGCTGGGCATGGTCGGGCTCGGCACCTACGACCGGCCCACGCCCACGCTGGCCGCGCAGGTCCGTACCGACCTCGCGGCGCTGGAGAAGCTGCGCGACACCCCCGGCGGCGACTCCGCGCCGATCGCGCTCGACGCCCTCCTGGACGAGGTCGCCGGGCGCGTCGACGGGCTGGACGTACGCACCAGCCTCGTCGCCGAGACCGTGCCCGGCGACGTCGCCGAGCGCTTCGCCCGCGCCGTCACCGAGGCCCTGGCCAACGTCGCCCTGCACGCCGGCGTCCACGAGGCCGAGGTCGTCTCCACCCGGCGCGGCGGCGAGATCGTCGTGGAGGTCGCCGACAGCGGGCGCGGCTTCGACCAGGACCGGCTGCCGCCCGACCGGTTCGGCGTGCGCGGCTCCATCCTCGGCATGATGCGCTCGCTGCCCAACGGCGGCGCCCGCATCTCCTCCAGCGCCCAGGGCACCCGCGTCAGCCTGTGGTGGCGGCCATGACCGAGGAGATCGAGCAGGTGGCCCAGCGCTACGCCCGCTACACCGCGCTCGGCGCGGCCGTCATCACGGCCGTCTGGCACCTCGGCTACAACCTGACCGTCACGCTCACCGGCTGGCAGTCCTTCCGCCTGCCCTGGCTGAACCTCGCCGCCTGGCTCGCCTACGCCGCCGTCTTCGCCGTCGCCCTGCGCTCGCTGGCCCGCGACTCGCACGGCCCGTCCAGGATCCGCGAGCTGGCCGTCGCCGCCCTCGCCCTGGACGTCGCGGTGATCGCCGCGCTGCCGCCCCACGAACTGCTCGGCATCAACGACTGGGCGTGGGGCTCGGTCGGCTGGATCGGCGTCATGCTGGTGTGGGGCCGGCCGGGCTGGCGCCGCGAGCTGATCGCCTTCCTCGCCGGCAACGCCGCCATCATGCTGGCCGCCATGGCCGTCACCGGCGCCCTCGACCGCGTCGCCGTCTCCAAGTACCTCGTCGTCATCGTCGGCGGCATCACCATGCAGCTCGGCTACGCGTGGGGCTGCCACCTGCTGCGCGCCCGCGCCGAGGACGCGGTCGTGCTGGCCCGCCGGCTCGCCGCCGACGACGCCCTGCGCGAGTCGGCCCAGCGCATCCACACCGACCGGCTGCGCAGGTACGCGGCCATCCGCGACGTCGCCGAGGAGCTGCTGCAGCAGCTCGCCGACGGCGCCGACCCCGGCGACCCCCGGGTGCGCGACGACTGCACGGCCGGCGCGATGCGGCTGCGCCGGCTCATCACCGAGCGCGAGGACGTGCCGGACGAGCTGGTCTCGGCGCTGCGCGAGCGCATCGAGGCGGCCGAGCGGCGCAAGGTGATGGTGACGGTGCCGCCGTTCGGCGAATTCCTGCCCCTCCTGCCGGACGGCGTACGCGAGGACCTGCTGCGGGCCCCGGTCCGGGCGCTCGACGGCGCGCGGACGCGGGCCCGCGTAACGGTGTCGGCCATGTCCACGATGGTGAGCGTGGCGGTCGTGGCCGACAACGACGACCTGCCGATCAGCCACACCCCCGTGCGCGAGCCGAGCGGCGTGGTCGTCACCTATCAGCGGCAGGGAGGGGAGGTATGGGTCAACAGCATCTGGCAACGGAGCCCGGTGCCGAGCCGGTGACGGTGGCCCTGGTGGAGGACCACCAGGTGGTGGTGGACGGGGTGCGCTCCTGGTTCGGGCCGTCGCCCGGCCCGGTGGCGCTGGTCGCCCAGGGGCCCACCATCGAGGCCGTCCAGGGAGTGACGGCCGACGTGCTGCTGCTCGACCTCAACCTCAACGGCACGATGGTCATCGACCGGGTCTCCGAGCTGTGCCAGGGCGGGCAGCGGGTCATCGTCTTCTCCGAGCACGAGGAGCCCGAGACGGTGCGCGCCGTGCTCGACGCGGGGGCCTCGGCCTTCATCGGCAAGGGCCGCGCCACCCGCGAGTCGTGCCTGGAGACCATCATGAAGGTCGCCGCAGACCGGCCCACCGTCACGCCCCCGATGGCCCAGGCCATCGCCACCGACGAGCGCCCCCACCGGCCGCAGCTCTCCGACAAGGAGCGGGAGGCGCTGCTGTTCTGGTTCCAGTCGATGTCGAAGGCGTCGGTGGCGGCCCGGATGGGCATCAAGGAACGGACCGTGCGTCAGTACATCGACCGGGCCCGCGTGAAGTACGCCGCCGCCGGCCGGCCCGCCCCCACCAAGGAGAAGCTGCTCGTCTGCGCCATCCAGGACGGCCTCATCCAGCCCGACGAGGTGACCATCTACACGTCGCTGGCCGTCCGCACGTCTCCCGAACCCCACTGAAACGCCTGACCTCGGTCCTTCCGGCAGGAGGGGGCCGGCAGGGCCGAGGTCCAGGTCACGCGGCGAACGCGGCGGGGTCGAGAGCCAAGTGGAAGGGGCGGCTCAGCTCGGCGACGGACCCGGCCTTGTACACGGCGGGCGGTCGTAGGCGTCGCCGTCGAGCTCGTACACGTAGAGCGCGGGCCCCTCGTCCGGCTCGACCCGCCAGTAGACCGGGACGCGCGCCTGCGCGTAGCCGAGGGCCTTCCCGTCGTCGGGAGAGGTGAGCAGATCCCGGACCGTGTAGGAGGAAGCGCGGGGACAGTCGGGCTCGATCGGTTCCATCGTGGTCACGCGACGCAGTATCCGCGACCCCGCCCGCGCTCACATGCGTTTTCGCCGAGTTGATCACGCTGGGTGACCGGGCGGCGGTGAAAGTTTCACCTAGCCGGAAAGCCCTTTCCGCTGCTCATCCCCGGTCCGCCCCGCACCTGACAACAGTGCTCACTTGGTAGCGGGTGGCGCGGTCAGATAACGTCCGGCCAGGAGCGCTCCTCGCCACCGGAACCTCCCGACCGGAAAACGGAGACCGCACTATGCCCCGAGTCGCACCGAACCGCTGGGCGCTGCGCGCCCTGGCCCTGCTGATGTCCCTGGCGATGATCGTCGTCGTCCCGATGGCCGAGACCGCCTCCGCGCACGGCTCGGTCGTGGACCCGGCCTCGCGCAACTACGGCTGCTGGCTGCGCTGGGGCAGCGACTTCCAGAACCCGGCCATGGCCCAGCTCGACCCGATGTGCTGGCAGGCGTGGCAGGACAACACCAACGCCATGTGGAACTGGAACGGCCTCTACCGCGACAACGTCGCAGGCAACCACCAGGCCGCCATCCCCAACGGTCAGCTCTGCAGCGCCGGCCGGACCCAGGACGGCCGCTACCGTTCCATGGACACCCCCGGCGCCTGGACGGCGGCGGCCATGAGCAGCACCTTCAACATCCGCCTCACCGACCAGGCCAGGCACGGCGCCGACTACATCCGGGTCTACATCACCCGCCAGGGCTACAACGCCCTGAACACGCCGCTCGGCTGGAACCACCTGGAGCTGATCAAGGAGACCGGCAAGTACGCCCCCAGCGACACGTACATGATCAACGGGATCAGCAAGGGCTCGCGCACCGGCCGCCACGTCGTCTACACGATCTGGAAGGCCTCACACATGGACCAGACGTACTACTTCTGCAGCGACGTCACGTTCAGCTGAGCCTCCCCGCCCCTCGGCACGACTGCCCGCCGGGCGCGCTCCGCCGCGCCCGGCGTCCGTGCTTCTCACTCTTGGACGCACCCGCACGGGGCCGTGACCAGCGTCCCGGCCTCCTCGTCCACGTGCGCCACCGTCCGCGCGCCCAGGCAGGCCCGGCAGCCCAGCGCAGCCGCGACGTACGGGTCCGTCCACACCTTGTGCTTCCAGGCCGGCGGCGGCGCCGGGGGCGGCATGGCGCCACGTTCGGCCGGCTCATTCGCTCCGCCCACCTGGCCGCGGCCACCGCAGAACCGGCACGCGAGGAACAGCGGGCCGAGCAACTGGCCGCGTTGGCCGCCGCACTCGGGGCAGACGATGGGATCCGTCACCTACGGCCGGTCCCGCTGCACGTCGTGCACTGTACCCATCTGCGTTCCTGGTCCTTGTTGCCGTTGAGCTCCATCCACTCGCCGCCCGCGCCGAGGCAGGTGCGGCAGATCGGAGGTTCGTCATCCTCGCTCTTGCCCATACCCGGACGGTAGCCGAGCCAACGCGCCCCGTCTGTCACTCCAGTGGGAGGGAGCCTGTATCGAGCCGGGTTCGGCAACCGCCAGGGGCCACCGTGGCGTGAGAGGTTGCCGGGTCGCCGCGCGGGGTACTGGCATTGGCGTTCACTGCCGAACCGCCCCCCGGCTCGCCCGACCTGATGGACCGTTCATGACCTTTCCCACGTTCGTCTCCACCGAGCAAGACCCCCGCGCCCGCGGCAAGGAGCTCGGGGCGGCCCGGCGCGCGGCCGTGGCCGCCAACTTCGCCGGCTACGCCGAGTTGTTCGCCGCCGCCGGGGCGGGTGCGTCGCGGGTGCGGGCGTGGGGGGAGCGGGCGCTGGACAGCAGTGCGGCCTGGGCACCGCGGCTGGCTGAGGAGATCGCCGGGATCGCGTCCGGCGCCGGGCTGGAGCCGTGGCAGGTGGCCGTGGTCAACGCGCGTACGGAGATCCTGGCGGCCGTGGACGCGGGCGGCGAGGGGGAGTGCTCGACGTCCGTCGTGCTGCCCGGTGACGGGAGCGCGCCGCGGACCGTCCAGACCTGGGACTGGCACGACCATCTGCGCGACGCGCCCATGCTGTGGGAGCTGGAGCCGTTCGCCGGGCACGTGGTGCGTACGTTCACCGAAGCCGGCGCGCTGGCCAAGATCGGGGTGAACACGGCCGGGCTCGGCATCCACTTCAACCTCCTGCGTCACCGCTCCGACCACGCCGGCATCGGCGTGCCGGTGCACCTGATCGCCCGCCGCATCCTGGACGAGGCCGCCACCGTCGAGGAGGCCGCGGCCCTCGCCCGTTCGGCCACGGTCTCGGCCTCGACCGTCATCACCGTCGTCACGGCGCGGGCCGCGGCCTCGATCGAGATGTCCCCGGCCGGGGTCGCCGTCGTGCCGAGCGGCCCGGACGGCGTCCTGCAGCACTGCAACCACTTCCTCGACGCGGCCCTCGCCGAGGAGGAGCGGCACTCGAGCGACCGGCCCACCACGTACGAGCGGCTGCGGCACCTCAGCGCGCACGTCGCGGGGCTGAGCGCGGCGGACCCGACCGCCCGCGCCCGGGCCATGCTCAGCCACGCCCCCGGCCACGCCCCCGTCTGCGCGCACCCCGACCTGACCCAGCCGATCCACCAGCGGTGGGAGACGCTCGCCACGATCGCGCTCGACCTGCCGGCCGCGCGGCTGCGGGTGCACCGGGGCGGGCCGTGCCGGGTGGCGGAGGAGACCTGGCAGGTCTTCTAGCGGGCGCCCCGGTACGAACCGGGCGGTGCGCTCCGGTTAGGGTGCGTTGACCATGGACGTTCCGGAGGGCGCCCTCGACGGGCTGCTGGTGGCCGACTTCAGCCGGGTGCTGGCCGGCCCGTACGCCACGATGCTGCTGGCCGACCTCGGGGCCGAGGTCGTCAAGGTGGAGCGGCCGGGCACCGGGGACGACACCCGCGAGTGGGGGCCGCCCTACGGGCCGGACGGTGAGGCCACGTACTTCCTGGGGGTCAACCGCAACAAGCGCTCCATCGCGCTCGACCTGCGGGCGGACGCCGAGGTGGCGCGGGCGCTCGCGGCCCGCGCGGACGTCCTGGTGGAGAACTTCCGCCCCGGCACGATGGACCGGCTCGGCCTCGGCTACGACGCGCTGCGCGAGCTCAACCCCGGGCTCGTCTACTGCTCCATCACCGGCTTCGGCTCCGGCGCCGGCGCCGGGCTGCCCGGGTACGACCTCGTCGCGCAGGCCGTCGGCGGTCTGATGAGCGTCACCGGCGACCCGGACGGCCCCGGCACGAAGACGGGCGTGGCGCTGGTGGACGTGATCACCGGCCTGCACGCCGCGCTCGGCGTCATGGCCGCCCTGCGCCACCGCGAGCGTACGGGGGAGGGGCAGCGCGTCGAGGTCTCGCTGCTGTCGTCGCTGCTGTCGGCGCTCACCAACCACGCCTCCGCGTACGCCGCCGCCGGCGTGGTGCCGCGGGCGATGGGCAACCGGCATCCGAGCATCGTTCCGTACGAGGTGTTCGAGACCGCCGACCGGCCGCTCGTGATCGCCGCGGGGAACGACCGCCAGTTCCAGGCGCTCTGCCGCGTGCTCGACCGCCCCGACCTGGCCGCCGACCCCCGCTACGCCGGCAACGCCGGCCGCGTCACCGCCCGCGCCGAGCTGGTGGACGAGCTCAACGCCGCGCTGCGCGGCCGTCCGGCGGACGCCTGGTTCGAGCTGCTCACGGCCGCCGGGGTGCCGTGCGGGCCGATCAACGACCTGTCGGCCGCGTTCGGGCTCGCCGCGGAGCTCGGCCTGGAGCCCGCCGTGGACCTCGACGGCGTCGGCCAGGTCGCGAACCCCATCCGCCTCGCCGCGACCCCGCCGTCCTACCGCCGCCGACCGCCCGCCCTCGGCGCGGACGAGGCGTGGGTGCGCGCGCTCCTGGAGGGCGATCCGGGCCGGGAGTAACGCTGGGCGCGCGTCGGCGGATGTTCTCCATAATCGGCCCAGTGGTCGGCGCGGTCTCCGGGACGGACGGTGTGGAACGTGACAGTGCCCCCAGTGCCCTCGGCGCCCCCGCCGCCCAAGAAGGACCATCGCGTCCAGATCGTCGTCGCGATCATCGGCGCCTGCGCGGCGATCCTCGCGGCCCTCATCCCGGTGGCGATCAGCCGGTTCGACGACCCCGAGCCGACCCCGTCGCCCACCACGGCCACGCCGACCAGGGACGTCACGCCGATCGGGGACGTCACGCCGATCGGGGACGTCACGCTGGCCGGGGACGAGACGCCGGCCGGGGACGAGACGCCGGAGACCACGCCGCCCGGTCCCGACCCCGCGCTCGCCGTGCCGGAGGACTACCGGGGCTCCTGGAGCGGCCAGGTCGACTGGCGTCCGCCACTCCAGGGCTCCTACAGCACGACCCTGACCATCTCCGCCGGCTCCCTGGGCGCGATGGTCGGCCAGTTCAGCGCCCAGGGCGACACGTGCCGTGGCGCGCTCTGGCTGGAGGCCGGCGGCGGGCCGATCGTGCTGCGGCTGAAGACGACGTACGACGGGGGCGGCTGCTCCAGCCTCGCCGACGTGAAGCTGACCCTGGACGACGACGGCGACCTGCGCTACGAGCTGATCGCCGCCCAGTTCCCCCAGGGGTTCGTCAACCAGCCCGCGCCGCCCGCCACGGGCACCCTCACCCGCGACTAGCGGGCCAGGTCCAGCACCGCGCGCACGACCTCGTCACCGGCCAGTGAGCGAGGTGATCGAGTCGCCGAAGACGTACTCGCAGGAGGAGGCGGTGCGCTCGTACAGCAGGCGGGACAGGTCGCCGCGCCTGATCTCGATGTCGCCGCCGGTGAACTCGCCGGGGATGACGGCCAGGGTGCGGCCGCGCTCGCGTGCTGCCCGGCCACGAGCAGCCGCCGCCCGTCGCGGGCCGGCCGCTCGAACCGGTGGACGTCGACGTCCTAGGGGGAGACGGCGAGCCGGTAGCCGGCGCCGTGGAACTCGATCAGGTCGGCCGGCAGGTTGCGCCTGAGCCGGGAGATCTGGCCTGGACGGCGTTCGCCGCGCCCGCCGGGGGCCGGGTCGCCTCCGGCCGGACGCACCTCCAGCGGCCCCAGACTGCCGAACTGTATGACGTCGATTGTCCAGCATCGTACGCACTACCCGAGTACGGATGGGTGTGACCAGCGGTAACACAAATGTCGGTATGCCTACCGATGAACATACGTATTTTCCCGCGATGAACGAGCGCTTAGCGTCTGGCGACAACAAGGCGAAACGGTCCGCATGCTCATCCGTCTCCCTTTATCACCCCCCACTTTCCCTCATGTCCCGCGACCCAGGAGACCCCTGACCGCGCGGTGGCCCGCGTGCGCCCACAAGGCGGCAACGGCCGGAGGGAGAACGCCGAAAGGAGCACCACAGCGT
The DNA here is from genome assembly GCF_039529455.1 of Nonomuraea bangladeshensis. Lineage (NCBI taxonomy): Bacteria > Bacillati > Actinomycetota > Actinomycetes > Streptosporangiales > Streptosporangiaceae > Nonomuraea > Nonomuraea bangladeshensis. The sequence goes on along the minus strand of NZ_BAAAMV010000001.1, from coordinate 308,039 downwards.
GAAACGCCAAGCCTTACTCGCGGCGGTCGCCGGCTTAGCCACGGCCGCGGCCCTGACGCTGCAAGCGTCACCCGCGAGCGCCGCGCCTCCCGGGGCCACCCGGGGCCAGGACAGCGGCGCGTCCGCGCGTGCGGCGGCAGACCCCGCGTCGCTCGCGGCAGCAGTCGCAGACAAGGCGGTGTCGAGCGGGCTCGACGAGCTGCGCAGAGGGCCCGACGAGGCCTACAGCCGCGTCGCCGTCACCCCCGGTTCGAACGAGATGTTCTACGTCGCCTATGAGCGCACCTACAAGGGGCTGCCCATGGTCGGCGGCGACGCCGTCGTCGTCACCGACGCGGCGGGCCACGTCAGGGACACCGTAGCCGCCACCGGCCCGATCTCCCGCGACGTGGCGACCAAGGCCACGATCAGCGCGGCCAAGGCCACGGCCGTGGCCAAGTCCAGGCTCTCGCGCGTGGACGACAGCGCGGCCCCGCGCCTGGTCGTGCTCGCCCGGGGCGAGCAGCCCGCGCTCGCGTGGGAGGCCAAGGTCAGCGGCCTCGCGAACGGCAAGCCGAGCATCCAGAACGTGTACGTCGACGCCCGCACCGGCAAGGTCGCCGACGCGGTCGAGCTCGTACGCGAGGGCAGCGGCAACGGCTTCTACAACGGACAGGTCACGATCAACACGAGCGGCTCGGGCAGCTCGTACTCGATGACCGACACCACCAGGCCGGGTATCCAGTGCGGCGGACAGGGCGGCACCGCGTACACCGGTACCGATGACGCGTGGGGCAACGGCCAGGGCACCAACCTGGAGACCGCCTGCGTGGACGCGCTCTACAGCGTCCAGCGCGAGTGGGACATGCTCAGGGACTGGCTCGGCCGCAACGGCATCAACGGCAGCGGCAGGGGCTTCCCCGCCCGCGTCGGCCTGAGCGACGTCAACGCGTACTGGAACGGCAGCTACACGAACTTCGGCCACAACCAGGCCAACACCCAGCAGGCCACCCCGATCGACGTCGTGGCCCACGAGTTCGGCCACGCGATCTTCCAGACCACCCCTGGCGGGGCCGGGTCGGGCAACGAGAACGGCGGCATCAACGAGGGCACCGGCGACATCTTCGGCGCGCTCACCGAGGCCTACGCCAACAACCCGAACGACCCGCCGGACTACCTGGTGGGCGAGGAGGTCAACCTCGTCGGGCAGGGCCCGATCCGCAACATGTACAACCCGGGCGCGCTCGGTGACCCGAACTGCTACTCCTCCTCCATCCCCAACACCGAGGTGCACTCGGCGGCCGGCCCGCTGAACCACTGGTTCTACCTGCTGGCCGAGGGCAACAACCCCGGCGGCGGCAAGCCGTCCAGCCCGATCTGCTCCGGCGGCCCGTCGTCGGTGACCGGCATCAGCATCCAGAAGGCCGGCAAGATCTACATGGGCGCCCTCAACCGGAAGACGTCGTCCTGGCGTTACACCAACATCAGGGCGGCCTCCGTGGCCGCGGCCATCGAGCTGTACGGCGCCAACAGCGCCGAGTGCAACAGCACCAAGGCGGCCTGGAGCGCGGTCAGCGTGGCGGCGGCCTCCGGCGAGCCCGCCTGCGGCACCGCCCAGTCCGACTTCTCGCTGTCGCTCAACCCGACCTCGGGCAACGCGCGGCCCGGCGGCACCGCGACGGTCACGGTCGGCACCCAGACCACCTCGGGCAGCGCCCAGACGGTCAACCTGACCGCCTCCGGGCTGCCGAGCGGGACCACCGCGAGCTTCAACCCCTCGTCGGTGACTTCCGGCAACTCCTCGACGCTGACGCTGAACGTCGGCTCCTCGACGGCGCAGGGCACGTACCAGATCACGGTCACGGGCACCGGCTCGACCACGCACAGCGCGACCTACTCGCTGACGGTCGGCACCGGCGGCCCCACCGACCAGGTTCCTGACGTCAGCGTCACCAACGTCAAGGCGCACCTGTCGCAGCTCCAGAGCATCGCCACCAGCAACGGCGGCACCCGCAGGTCCACGGGCCAGGGCTACCTCCAGTCGGTCTCGTACATCGAGCAGAAGCTGCAGGCGGCCGGGTACACCGTGGTCAGGCAGAGCTGCGGCGTCTCCTACTGCACCAGCGGCGCGGGCCCGAACCTGATCGCCGACTGGCCGGGCGGCGACGCCGACCAGGTCATCATGTCCGGCGCCCACCTGGACAGCGTGTCCGCGGGACCCGGCATCAACGACAACGGCTCCGGCTCGGCCAACCTGCTGGAGGTCGCGCTGACGCTGGCCCAGAAGAACCCCACGCTCACCAAGCACGTGAGGTTCGGCTGGTGGACCGACGAGGAGCAGGGGCTCAACGGCTCCGAGGCGTACGTCGCCTCGCTCAGCTCCACCGAGCGGTCGAAGATCAAGGTCTACTACAACTACGACATGACCGGCTCGCCCAATGGCGGTTACTTCATCAACAACATCACCACCACGGGCGCGGCCTACCTGAAGGAGTTCTACGACAAGCTGAACCTGCAGCCCGAGGAGAACACCGAGGGCGCCAACCGCTCCGACGACGCCTCCTTCCGCAACGCCGGCATCCCGAGCTCGGGTGTCGCGGCGGGCGCGAGCGCGACCAAGACGTCGGCGCAGGCGTCCAAGTGGGGCGGCACGGCCAACCGGGCCTACGACTCCTGCTACCACTCCTCGTGCGACACCACGTCCAACATCAACGACACGATCCTCGACCGGGCGGCCGACGCGGCCATCTACGCGATCTGGAAGCAGGCGGTCGGCGGCACCACGCAGCCGCGTGACTTCTCGCTCTCGGCGAACCCCGGCTCGGGCACCGTGCAGGCCGGCGCCACGGCCACGACGACGATCGGCTCGACCACCACGAACGGGACCGCCCAGACGGTGAACCTGTCCGCGAGCGGCCTGCCGACCGGCGCCACGGCCGGCTTCGACCCGGCCGGCATCACGTCGGGCGGCTCGTCCACGCTGACGATCGCGACCTCGCCCACCACCCCCGCGGGCGTCTACGCGATCACCGTGACCGGCACGGGCGAGACGACGTCGCACACCACGACGTACAACCTGACCGTCCAGAGCACCTCGGGCGGCCGGACGTTCACCAACGACACCGACTACCGCATCAACGACTACGCCAACACCCAGAGCTCGATCACGTCCACCGCGACGGGCGCGGCGACCTCACCGGTCCAGGTGTCCATCACGATCAACCACACCTGCGCCGAGGACCTGGACATCTGGCTCCGCGGCCCGAACGGCACGTGGTACGTGGTCGACGCCTACGGCGGCACCACCTGCACCGAGTACGGCACCAGGACCTTCTCGGTCCCGGTGAGCCAGCAGGCGGCCGGCACCTGGGTGCTCGACATCGAGGACGTCTACGCCGGTGACACCGGCTACCTGGACTCCTGGAGCATCACCGTCTAACCGCCGGACTCGGGGGACGTGGGCCCCGGCCGGTCGTCCGGCCGGGGCTCCTTCACGTCGTTGCGGGTGCGTACGCCGAGCTTCTGCAGCACCCGCGCGACATGCGTGTCCACCGTCCGCCGCGACAGGAACAGCACCTCGGCGATCTCCCTGTTGGTCCGGCCGAGCGCGACGAGCCTGGCCACTTCGGCCTCCCTCGGCGACAGCACGCCGCTCCTGCCCTTCCTGCCCCGGCGCGGCGCGCTGCCCGGCCCGATCTCGCGCAGCAGGTGGCGGCAGCGGGCGGCGTCGTGGGTCGCGCCGAGTCCCGCGTACCGCTCGCAGGCGTCGGAGATCAGGTCCGCCGCCCGTGCCCGGTCGCCCATGGCCAGCCGCGCGCCCGCCTCCGCCTCGGACGCCCGTGCCATGCTGTACGGCCGCGGCATCGCCTCGTAGGCCGCCCGCGCCTCGGCGTGACACCGGGCCGCCTCCTCGTGCCCGCCCCCGGCCCGGGCGAGGGCGCCCCGCGCGGTGGCGAGGCCGGCGTGCGCCGACGGCGCGTCCCTGCCCTCGATGCCCGCCCCGAACTCGGCCACCAGGTCGGCCGCCTCGCCCGTCCGCCCGGCCTTGAGCAGCGCCTCGACGGCGGGCGGGACGAGCTGGTCGCCCCACACCCACATGCCCTTGCGCCGCAGCCTGGCCACCGCGCGGTCGGCCTCGGCGAGGGCCTCGTCCAGGCAGTCGCGGGTCAGGTGCAGCTCGATCAGGCCGCCGGAGGCGAAGGCCGCGACCGGCAGGAACCCGGACTCGACGTCGTTCACCCCGGCCGAGACCAGGTGCTCGATGGCCTCCTCCCACTCGCCCCGCGCGAGGGCCAGCATGCCGAGCGCGAGCCGGGCGTCGGAGGCGAGCAGCGGCGCATCCGGCGTCATCTCGACCGCCGTGACGGCCCGTTCCCGCAGCCCCTCCCAGTGCCCGGTCAGCAGGTCGAGCCTGATCGACGACAGCTCCACCAGGAACTCCGGGTACAGCGCGCCCGTCTCCTCGGCGATCCGCCTGCTCTGGTCGGCGAAGCGCTCGGCCGCCGCGTAGTGGCCGAGCCCGATGGCCGCGTCGAACAGGTTGGCGTAGCCGCGCGCCACCTGCCTGCGCACGGCCGCCGACGGGTCGTTGGCGGGCAGGGCCGCGGCCAGCTCGAGCGCGTCCGGCGAGCCGAGCATCATGGCGAGGCTCACCTTGTTGGCGTGCACGGCGGCGGTCAGCTCGGGGTCCTGGTCCTCGACGGTGGCGAGCAGCTTCTCGGCCTGGTTCATCCACTCCTCGTGCGTGGCGAGCGGTTCGTCGCCCCAGGGCGGCATCGCCAGCAGGGCGAGGCCGCGGGCGGCGAGGCTCGGCCGGTCGTGCAGGTCGGGGAGCGCGAGCAGGATCTCCTGGCGTCCCGCGGCGACCGCTCCTGCCTGGTTGGACAGCAGCACGCCCAGGTTGAGCCGGGCCTCGCCGCGTACGTGCCGGGACAGGAAGTCCTCGGCCAGCAGGTGGCGCAGGGAGCGCACCACGCGCCGGTAGGACAGCCCGATCGCGGCGACGCGGCTGAGCCGCAGCGCGAGCGGGCCGCGCGCGTCGTGCGGCAACTTGGGGTCGGCGAGCATCCCGGCCAGCACCTCGACCGCGAGGGGGATGTCGCCGATCGCGGCGGCGCGGTCGGCGGCGGCCGGGCCGTGCCGCTGCCAGGCGGCGAAGTCGCCCGCCCGCCTGGCGTGGTAGGCGAGCTGGACGAGCGGCGGCGGGTCGAGCGCCGACAGCGCGGTCACGGCCCGCTGGTGCGTGAGCCGCCGGTCGGGGCCGGGGATCGCCTCGTAGACGGCCTGCTGGGCGAGGGAGTGGCGGAAGCCGTACTGGCCGTCCTCGTGTTCGAGCAGGACGCCCGCCTTGAGCGCCTGGCTCAGCCCGTCACCGGCCGGGTGGCCCGAGACGGCGGCGATGAGCTGCTCGTCGGCGGCGAGGCCCAGCACCGCGGCGGCGTGCACCGCGTGCAGTGCGGCGGGCGAGAGCCCGGTGAGCTGCTCGGCCATCGCCTCGCGCAGCAGCGGCGGCACCGCCATGCGCTCCAGGACCTCGGGCTCCTCCTCGCCGCCGACCAACTGGCCCTCGTCGTCGAGCAACGAGCGCACCACCTCCTCGATCACGAACGGCACCCCCGCCGTGTGGTCGCGCAGCTTCGTGACGAAGTCGGACGTCAGCGTCGACCGGCCGAGCAGCGCGCGGGTCAGGTTGCGCACCCCTTCGACGTCGAGCGGCGTGAGCGTGATCACCTCGCTGCGCACCCCCGCCGGCCGCCGGTAGGCGTGCCCGAACGGCAGCCCCGGCACCGGCAGCCCCTCCCTGCGGAACGTCACCACGAGCGCCAGCCCTGGGGGCGGCTGGTCGGTGAGGAAGCGCAGCAGGTCGCGGGTGCCGTCGTCGGCCCAGTGGAGGTCCTCGACCACGAGCACCACGGGCCCGGCCGCGGCCAGCAGCGCGTGCACGGCGCGGAACAGGCGGTGCCGCTCGGCGCGCGGGTCGTCGAGCGGCGGCGGCGAGGGCGCGGGCGGCAGGTGGCCGGCGAGCTCGGGCAGGTAGCCGCGGAGCGCGCCGGTGACCGGGTTGAGCGTTGCCGTCTCCGGCAGCGCCCCCGCGACGTGACGCAGCGCGTCGAACACCGGCCCGTACGGGAACGGCTCGCGGATCTGGTGACAGTGGCCGATCAGGACCGTGTGCTCTCCTTCAGGCAGGAGGTCGAGCGCGACCCTGACCAGCCGGGTCTTCCCGATTCCCGCCTCGCCCTGCACGAGGATGACGGCCGGCGGACCGCTGATGGCGTCGAGGAGCACATGTAACTGGGCGTCACGTCCGATCAGGCCAGGAGAAGCGAGGCGTGTCATCGGGGTCTCCGTAAGAGCGCAGGTTGACTCCCCCTGTCGGAATACTGTTATCCACCACGGGTCAGGGGTGGTCAACCCCCGCCGGAGGCCGCCCCGTCGGTCAGGGGGCGACGGGCGCCTTGTCGCCGGTCGGCTCCGGCGTCTCGGCCAGGTCCACGCTGTCGCGGAGCTTGGCCGGCTTGAGGAACAGGATGGCGATCACGCCGACCACGGCGATGCCCGCCGAGATCAGGAAGATGTGGCCCCGCCGGCGGCACCGGCCCGGGGTCGGGCAGGTAGATCAGCCGCCGCTGGGCCGGCCACAGCAGGCCCAGCAGCAGGAGCACGACCGCGAGGACGACGAGCGCGGCGCGTCAGCGACGTCATCCTCACACCGTACGCGCCGCCGATCAGGCCACCACGTCGCCCGCCTGCACCACGTGGCGCAGGTGGCGGGCGGGCTCGGCCAGCACGCCGACGTCCTCCAGCGGGTCGGCGTCGAGCACCAGCAGGTCGGCGTGCGCGCCCACGGCCAGGGTGCCGATCTCGCCCGCCATCCCCACCAGCTCGGCCGCGCCCGTGGTGGCCGCCCGCAGCACGTCGAGCGGGCTCTGCACCTCCCGGCGCAGCCGGAACTCGTGGTTCTGGTGCCGCTGCATGCCGCCGAGCAGGTCCGTGCCGTAGGCCAGCTTGACGCCGCCGCGCGCGGCCCGCTCCAGCGCGGTCAGCCCGGCCTCCAGCACCGCGTCCACCTTGTGCCAGCTCGCCGCCGACAGCCCGAACGCGCGGCCCTCCTCCTTCAGCGCCCAGTACGTCACCAGCGTCGGCACCAGGAACGCCTCGCGCTCCAGGAACAGCTCCACGCTGCGGTCGTCGATGAGGTTGCCGTGCTCGATCGAGCGCACCCCCGCCTCCAGCGCCCGGTTCACGGCGCGGGCGGTGTAGGCGTGGGCGGCCACGTACCGGTTGGCGGCCTCGGCCTCCTCGACGATCGCGCGCAGCTCCTCCGTCGAGTACTGCGTCGAGTCGATGCGGTCGGTCGGCGAGGCCACGCCGCCGGAGGCCATGACCTTGACATGGCTCGCGCCCTTGCGCAGTTCGTCGCGGGCGGCCGCGCGGACCGCGGCCACGCCGTCGGCGATCCGGCCGACGCCCGCGCAGCACGGGTGGTCGTCCGTCAGGCGCTCGCCCCGGCCGCGGAAGTCGGCGTGGCCGCCGGTCTGGCTCAGCGCCTTGCCGCAGAACAGCAGCCGCGGGCCCCGGATCAGCCCCTCCGCCTGCGCGTCGGCCAGCCCGAAGTCGGCGCCGGAGTTGTCGCGTACGGTGGTGAAGCCCCGGGCCAGCGTCTCGCCCATGATGCGGGCGGCGTGCGCGGTCACGTACGACGGGGACATCGCGGGCAGCGCGCCGAGGTCCGCGGTCAACGCCGTGACGTGCACGTGGGCGTCGATGAGGCCCGGCACCACGTACGCGCCCGCGCCGTCGATCACCCGCGTCCCGTCGGGGGCGCGCAGGCCGGTGCCCGTCTCGGCGACGCGGCCGTCGGCGCAGCGCAGGTCGCCCTCGGCGTACTCGCCGGTCTCGACGTCGAGGACGCGTACGTTTCTCAGCAGCAGGCTCAACGGACGGCGTCCCGGAGGGCGGGGACGGCCAGCGGGGCCAGCTTCTCGGCCGCGGCGACGGAGGCGTCGTCGTAGGCGCCCTCGGCGTCGAGCAGGTTGAGCACGCCGACGACCTCGCCGTCCTCGACCACCGGCACGTTGATGACCGCGCCGCAGCCCAGGCTCTCGATGAGCGCGTGGTCGGCGAAGATCCCGCGCACCGCGGCCCGGTCCGGCCCGAGGTACGGCCTGCGCCCCTCGATGCACGTGGCCAGCCAGCCCTGCGCGATCTCCACGCTCTTCTCCCCGCCCACCGGGTACTGCTCGGGGTGGCTGGTGTGCACCCGGCGCAGCGCCCGCCGCTCCGGTATCCAGGCCAGCACCGTGAACAGCCGCACGCCGACCTCGTCGCGCACGCGCTCCTGCAGCTCCTCGAACGTCATCTCGTCGTCCCCTCCTTGTCGATCGCGCAGCAATTTATAGTGCAGAACAGTGCAATTGCAATGGTCTTTGCAGATTGCTCGCGTGCGGAGGGCGTAGCATGATCGGCGGATCTGGAGGCCGGGGAAGAGGGAACTCGTGAGCGAGCGCGCCACCGACGATCTCGAAGGCTGGCTGCGGAGCCGCACCCCCGAGCGCGGGCTGCGCGGCAAGTCGGCCGCGGTGCTGGAGCTGCTGCTGTCGCAGCCGCGGCGGGCCTCGTACGGGTCGGCGGGGGAGCTCGCCCAGCTCGCCGGCGTCAACGTCGCCACCGTCACCCGCACCGCGCAGGCGCTCGGCTTCGCCGGCTGGCCCGCCCTGCAGCAGGAGCTGCGCGCCCGCTACCTGTCCTCGCTCAGCGCCGGCCAGGTCGCCGCCGAGCACCGCGCCGAGGGCCGCGCCGAGGACCGGGCCGAGCACCGGGTCGAGGGCCGGGTCGAGGGCCGGGCCGGTCAGATCGCCGCCGAGGGCCGCGCCGAGGGCCGGGCCGGTCGGGCCGCCGCCGACCGCCGCGGCACCGGCTCACCGGGCGCGCGCTCGCTCCGCCGCGACCTCGACGGCCTCGCCGTGCTCAACCGGCGGCTCGACGAGCGCGTGCTGACCACGATCGCCGAGGCCGTCGCCGCCGCCCGCCGCACCACGATCGTCGCCGACGGCAGCTACGCCGCCGTCGGCCTGGCCCTCGCGCACAACGCCCGGCTCGCCGGCTACCCCGTGCGGGCCGTCACCGCCGGCTCCGAGCTGGCCAACGCCATGGCCGACGTCGGCGAGGGCGACGTCCTCATCGCCGTCAGCTTCTGGCGCCTGTACGAGAACACGGTCCTCGCCGCCAACGAGGCGCGGGGGCGCGGGGCGCGCGTCTTCGCCGTGACGGACGCGGCCAGCCCCGCACTGGCGGCCGCGGCCGAGGAGGTGGTGCTGGTGCCGGCCGAGGGGGAGGCGTTCTTCCCGTCGCTGACCGCCGGCATCGCCGTGGCGCAGGCGCTGGTCACCCAGCTCGCGGCGGTGGACCCGGCACGTACGGGCGCGGCGATCGAGGCCGCCGAGTCCATGTGGACCCGCTTCGGCCTCCTCCACCGCCACCCGTCCCCGCCCCCGCCCGTCTGACCAGGACCGGCGGGCCGCCATCAGCAGATGCTGCGGCCTGACCGACGATGACCTGCGTGGATGAGGCCAGGCCAAACCGGCCCGAGGGCCGGGCCAGGAAGTGACGAAGCCGAGCGTCGAGCGGTGGCGCGGCGCCCCAGGACGGATCGAGCGATCAGCAGAGGTCGACGTCGATGTAGTTGCAGGCCACTTTGTGGATCTTCTCGTCCGTGGTGACCAGGGTGCAGTTCAGCGCTTCGGCCAAGGCGACATATGTGGCGTCGTACCCGTTGAAATTGGCTCGTAGGTCCCAGGCGCGATCAGCGGTCTCGTCGTCGGCGTGGCGGGTGAACGGCAGGCCCGACTTGACGATCCGGGCTCCCTCGGCGCGGGCCGCGCTGATCTTGCCGCCGAGGAGCAGGCCGCGCACGGCGTTGCGGAACTCGTAGTCGAGTAGGTGGGGGATGTGGAGCCGGTTCTCGGCGACGCGGGCGAGCAGCCCGTCTGTGGGGGCGTCTCCGGCCAAGGCCTCGACGAGCGCCGAGCTGTCGATGACGATCACGACTCGCGGATCTTCCTTATCTCGGTGACGACCTCGTCATGACTCGCTCCGCCACCAAGTGAGCGGAGGGCCTCCAGCCGCTCTCTGATCGTGTCCGGAGCGGGAGTGGCGGCGACCTCGGTGAGGATGCCGGCCACGTAAGCCGACAGTGACATGCGCTGACGCGCCGCCCGCGCTTTCAGCTCGGCGACCACTTCCGCGTCCAGTCCTCTGACCTGCAACGTGGCATCCATACTGCAAGCATAGTGCTGTTCTCGCATAGATGGCATGCAGACCAGCGGAGACTGAATCGTGGGCGCGGCATGTGACGTGCGGCATGTGGCCTGCCGTTCGCTCCGACACGCCTGGACTTCGACGGCGCCAAGTCCGTATTGGCGGAGCCTGTCCGCCTGCAGCACTCCAGTGGTCGCTGACCGCTTCGCCCGCGTGCGGACGGTCAGAGCCAGCTGGCGCGGAGGCTGGTGGCGGTGGTGGCCTCGTCGGGGGTGGCGGTGGCGCGGACGCGGTCCAGGAGGCGGCCGACGACCTCGACGATCTCCGGGGCGCGTTCGCGCAGGCCGGTCACGTCGGCCGGGGTCGCCTCGCCCGGGTCGGCGCCGACCTCCTTCAGCACGCCCTCCAGGTCGGTCAGCCGCTCGGCGAGCCACTGCAGCGGCTCGCCCGACAGTGCGTGGTCGAAGACGCGCCGGCCCGGCTCCCAGCCGTTCATGCCCGGGTGGTGGTGGGTGCGGTCGAAGCTGCCCGGCGTGCCGGACACCGACTCCAGCAGGTCCACGCGCCACAGCGGGCGCTCGACGGTGATCGGCCGGGCCGAGTAGATGGAGCCCTTGAGTTCGCTCTGTTCGAGCCGGCGCAGCTCCAGGCGTACGCCGCGCTCGGCGCCCTCCTGGCCCCGCTCCGGGTTGGGATCGACGAAGTAGATGTCACTCACGGCCACGCCGATCTGCTCGAAGCCGAACAGGTAGAGCATGGGGAACCACTTCCTTCGCAGATGACAGCCAGGACGCCTCCCGCCCAACGTAACCCGGCGCGCCGGGCCCGGCCAGCCCGGCCCGGCGCCGCTCGCCGACAGGTCGTACATGATCATTTTTCGATACGCTCTCCTGTCCGTCGCCGCACAGTGAGGAGAGGCACATGCCGAAGCGGTTCGCTCGCGTCCTGGCCGTCCTGGTGTTGTCCGGCCTGTCGGCCGTCGCCTGCGGGGGCGCCGACGCCCCGCCGCCGTCCCCCGAGCCGAGGCCGGCGCCGGAGAAGGCGGAGATCCGGGTGGGCTTCGTGCCGCTGGCCGACGCCGCGCCGTTCTTCATCGCCCTGCGCAAGGGCTATTTCGCGGAGGAGGGGCTGTCCGTACGCGCCGTGGGGGCCACCGGCAGCGGCATGGCGGTGCCGACGCTGGAGACGGGCGGCCTCGACGTCGCGCAGACCGACTACGTCACCACGTTCATGGCCGACGCCGCGGGCAAGTCGCTCCAGCTCGCCGGGGTCATGGCGGAGGCGGCCGAGGACAGCTACGGGCTCGTGGTCCCCTCGGACTCCCCGATCACGTCCGTACGGAAGCTCAAGGGCAGGACCGTCGCGGTCAACAACCTCAACGGGCTCGCCACGCTGACCGTCCAGCGCATGCTGAAGGACGCGGGGCTGGACGCGCATGACGTCCGGTTCGCCGAGGTGCCCTTCCCCGAGATGAGCGGGCGGCTGAAGTCCGGGGACGTGGACGCGGCCTGGGCGGGGGAGCCGTTCCTCAGCGGCCCGGAGGGCCTGCGCCGGCTGACCGACCCCGTGCCCGGCCGCCTCCGGGGCTGGCCGACCAGCGGGTGGATGGTCACAGAGAAGTGGCGGACGGAGAACCCGCGCACCCTCGCCGCCTTCCAGCGGGCGTTGGCCAGGGCGCAGCGGGTGGCCGCCGACCGCAAGGAGGTCGAGGCGGTGCTGCCGACGTACACCAAGCTCTCGCCGCAGGCCGTCGCGCGGGTGTCGGTCGGGACCTTCCCCACGGCCGCCGACCCCGGCCGGCTGCAGCAGGTGGCCGACGTCCTGGAGAAGCACGGCTATCTCAAGAGCCCTCTCGACGTCACGTCCCTGCTGGCCACCACCGGCTGAGCGACCCCTCGGTGCGATCTTCGGCCGCCGGATGTGATGATGACGAAGAGCGTCGGAGCGGGGAGGAAACGATCGTGGCGTCTTTCGCGGGCGGCGCGCTGCCCCCGGACCACGTCATCGTCACGGCCCTGCGGGCGGGCGACGAGGCGATGTTCGCCGCGTTGCTCGACACCTGGTCGCGGGGCATGCTGCGGGTCGCCAGATCCTACGTCTCGACCGACGACTCGGCCGAGGAGGTCGTGCAGGACACCTGGCTGGCGGTGATCGGCGCGATCGACGACTTCGAGGGCCGCTCGTCGGTGCGTACGTGGGTCTACCGGATCCTGGTCAACGCCGCGAAGAAGCGCGGCCTGCGGGAGAGCCGTACGCTGCCGTGGAGCGCGCTCGAATCCGACGGCGGGCCGGGCGTGGACCCGTCGCGCTTCCACGCCTTGGACACCGGCCTGCCGGGGAGCTGGAAGGTGCCTCCGGCGGCCTGGCCGACGCCGGAGAACCAGGCGCTCGCCGCCGAGGTACGCGGCCTCATCGCCGAGGCGCTGGCCGAACTGCCGCCCCGGCAGCGCATCGTGATCACTCTGCGCGACGTGGAGGGGTGCACGTCCGAGGAGGTTTGCGACATCCTGGACATCTCACCGGCCAACCAGCGGGTGCTGCTGCACCGTGCCCGGTCAGTGGTCCGGGACCGGCTGGAGGGCTACTTCCGGTCGGTGATGGCGGCAGAATAGGTGAAACGGTTCATGGGCACAGAGGGTAAGGCGGGCAGCGTCGTGAAGCGGTTCACGTGCGGCGAACTGGTGGAAGTCGTCACCGCCTACCTCGACGACGCGCTCGACGAGCAGGACCGCGCCGCCGTAGAGGGCCATCTCGCCTGCTGCGCCGACTGTGGCCGCTACCTCGACCAGCACCGCGCCACCGTGCGCGCCGTCGCCGACCAGCCGCGGGAGCAGCTCTCGCGGCCCGTCCGCGACCGGTTAATGGCGGCCTTCAAGGCCCGGCGCCCGTCGTCCTGAGACTCCCGGAACCGTTCGTCCTGAGATTTCCGGAAGGTCGTCTGTAACGTTCGCGCGGCTCGCGGGTCTGTAGCTCCATGCGCCATGCGAGGGGAGCCCGATGACCGCCAGGCCCGCCGCACGCTCACGTCCGCCCGCGATCCCGCCCCTGCCCGCACCCATGCCCGCGCCCCTGCCGGCGGACCTGCCCGGGGACCCGGCGTCTTTCGAAGCAGTGGCCGAGTTCGCCCGCGACTGCTTCCGTGAGCCCGCCCGGGACGGCGGCGGGGGCGGGCGCGTGGGGGTCGAGCTGGAGTTCCTCGTCCACGACCGGGCCGCGCCTGAGCGGCACGTCCCCATCGACGAGATCGCGCGGGCCCTGCCTCCGCTGCCCGGCGGAAGCCGGGTGACGTTCGAGCCCGGCGGCCAGCTCGAACTCTCCGGGCCCGCGGCCCCGCTGGCGGAGGCCGTCACCGCGATGGCCGGCGACCTCGGCCTGGCCCGCCGGGCGCTCGCCGGCGCCGGCCTCGCCCCGGCCGGAGTGGGCCTCGATCCGGTACGCCAGCCCCGCCGCCAGCTCCGCCTGCCGCGCTACGACGCGATGGCCGAGTTCCTCGGCGGCCCGTACGGCCCGCTGATGATGTGCTCGACCGCCTCCGTGCAGGTCAACCTGGACCTGGGGGAGCGGCCCGGCGTGCGGTGGGAGCGGGCGCACCTGCTCGGCCCCGTGCTCGTCGCCGCCTTCGCCAACTCCCCGCTCGCCGGAGGCCGCCCCTGCGGCTGGATGTCCGGCCGGCAGGCCGTCTGGGAACGCCTCGACCCCACCCGTACGGCCCCCGTCCCCGCCACCGCCGACCCCGCCGAGGACTGGGCGGGCTACCTGCTCGACGCCCGCCTCATGCTGGTACGGGACGGCCCGGACCGCTGCCGCCCGGCCCGCGGCGGCGTCACCTTCCGCGACTGGCTCGCCGGCCGCCCCGGTGCGCCAGGCCGGCCGCCCACCCTCGGCGACCTGGCCTACCACGCCACCACCGTGTTCCCGCCGGTCCGGCCTCGCGGCTGGCTGGAGCTGCGCTACCTCGACGCCCAGCGGCCGGACGTCTGGCCGGTGTGCGTGGCGGTCACGTACGCGCTGATCACGGACGACCGGGCCGCCGACGCCGCGCTCCAGGCCGCCGAGCCGTGCCGCGACCTCTGGAGCGAGGCCGCCCGCCACGGCCTCGCTGTGCCCCGGCTGGCCCGCGCCGCCGAGGCGTGCTTCCGCGCCGCGCTGGAGGCGCTGCCCCGCCTCGGCGCGGGCCCCGTACTGACCGGCGAGGTGGCGGCGTTCGCCGACCGGCACGTGAGCCGGGGCCGCTCGCCCGCCGCCGACCTGATCGAGACGGTGACACGAGGACCGGGCCACCCGCCGGCCTGGCTGACCGAAGGGAAGGACGCATGACCGACCTCAAGGAACGCATCGCCGCCCAGCTCACCGCGGTGCGCGACCGGTCGCTCGCCTACACCGCCGCCGAGGACGACCTGCTCGTCCGCCAGCACTCGCCCCTCATGTCCCCCCTGGTGTGGGACCTCGCGCACGTCGGCAACTACGAGGAGCTGTGGGTGCTGCGGGCGGCCGCCGGGATCACCCCCTTGCGTCCCGAGATCGACGACATCTACGACGCGTTCAAGACCCCGCGCAGGGACCGCCCGTCCCTGCCGTTCCTGGGTCCGGCGGAGGCCCGCGACTACATCGGCGGCGTACGCGGCCGGGTGCTCGACGTCCTCGACGCGGTGGACCTCGCCGACCCGAGCCCGCTGCGCCGCGACGGGTTCGTGTTCGGGCTGGTCATCCAGCACGAGCACCAGCACGACGAGACGATGCTGGCCACGCTCCAGCTCGCCGGCCGGCCGGGCGTGGTCCGCGACGGGGACCTGCCGCCCGGCCTCTCTGCGGGGCCCGAGGAGGTGTACGTGCCGGCGGGGGAGTTCCTCATGGGCACCGACAGCCTGCCCTGGGCGTACGACAACGAGCGGCCCGCCCACCGGGTGGACCTGCCCGCGTACTGGATCGACCGGCTGCCCGTCGGCAACGCCGCCTACGCCGCGTTCATCGAGGACGGCGGTTACCACGACGCCCGCTGGTGGACGCCGGAGGGCTGGAGGTGGCGGCAGGAGAACGGCGTGTTCGGGCCGCTGTTCTGGACCAGGGAGGGCGGCACGTGGTGGCGTACCCGCTTCGGGCGGACCGAGCCGGTGCCGATGGACGAGCCCGTGCAGCACGTCTGCTGGTACGAGGCCGACGCCTACGCCCGATGGGCGGGCAAACGGCTGCCCACCGAGGCCGAATGGGAGAAGGCCTGCGGCTGGGACGCCGCCGCCGGGCGGGCCCGCCCGTACCCGTGGGGCGAGCAGGACCCGACGCCCGAGCTGGCCAACCTCGGCCACCGGGCGGCCCGGCCCGCGCCGCTCGGCGCCTATCCGGGCGGCGCCAGCCCGTACGGGGCCGAGCAGATGGTCGGCGACGTGTGGGAGTGGACCGCCACCTGGTTCGACGGCTATCCCGGCTTCCGCGCCTTCCCCTACCGGGAGTACAGCGAGGTGTTCTTCGGCCGCGAGTACCGGGTGCTGCGCGGCGGGTCGTGGGCGGCCGACCCGGCCGCCGTCCGCACCACGTTCAGGAACTGGGACTATCCGATCCGGCGGCAGATCTTCACCGGCTTCCGCTGCGCGCGTACCGCGTCGCCGGAGGAGCGCTGATGTGCCGGCACGCCGCCTGGCTCGGCGCTCCCCGCACGCTCGCCGAGCTGATCCACGAGCCCGAGCACGGACTGCTCAGGCAGTCGTACGCGCCGCGGCGGCAGCGCCACGGGACGGTCAACGCCGACGGCTTCGGCATGGGCTGGTACGACCCCGGCCTCGCCACTCCCGAGCCGATCCGCTACCGCCGCTCGATCCCCATGTGGGCCGACGCCAACCTGCCGGGGCTCGCCCGGGTCGCCCGGTCCGGGTGCCTGCTGGCGGCCGTACGGTGTGCCACGGTCGGCATGCCGGTCGAGGAGAGCGCCACCGCGCCGTTCACGGAGGGGCGCTGGTTGCTCAGCCACAACGGGCGGGTCGAGCGGGACGCTCTCCGCGACCTCGCCGAGGGGGCGGAGAGCGCCTGCGACAGCGCCTGGCTGGCAGCGGCCGTCTTCCGCCGCCTCCGCGCCGACTGCAGCCCCACACCGGCCCCCGCCACAGCCAACGCGCTGGGGGAGGCGCTGGCCGAGGTCGTGACCAGCGCCGCCGCCAAGGACCCCGTGGCCCGCCTCAACCTGCTCGCCTGCGACGGCGTCACCCTCGCCGCGACCGCCTGGGGTGACACGCTCTTCCACCGGCCGCACCCGGACGGCGTCCTGGTGGCCAGCGAGCCGCTCTGCGACGGCCCCGGCTGGCAGGCCGTGCCCGACCGGAGCCTGCTGCTCGCCACCGCCGACGGACTGCGCGTCCAGCCGCTCTGACTTCCGCTCACGCCTGGGGAGACCTCGTGCCCGTCAGCCACCAGTCCACCGTCCAGCTGATCAACCACCTCGACCGCGACTACCTGCGCCTGGCACTCGAACAGGACGTCCGCGCCGGCCTGGCCGCCACGCCCAAGTGGTTGCCGCCGAAATGGTTCTACGACGAGGCGGGCAGCGAGCTGTTCACCCGGATCACCCGGCTGCCCGAGTACTACCCGACCCGCCGCGAGCTGGCCATACTCGGCGCCGAGGCGGCCGGGCTGGCGGCGGCGAGCGGCGCGGACACCCTGGTCGAGCTCGGCTCGGGCACCAGCGAGAAGACCGTGCTGCTCCTCGACGCGCTCCGCGAGGCGGGCACGTTGCGTACGTACACACCGGTGGACGTGGACGCCGTCACCCTCCTCGCCGCCGCCCGGCGGCTGGCCGCCCGCTGTCCCGGGCTCGTCGTACGGGCGGTGTGCGCCGACTTCGAACGTCACCTCTCGCTGCTGCCGCGTACCGGCCGCCGGATGGTCGCCTTCCTCGGCGGCACCATCGGCAACCTCGGCCCGGACGCCCGCCGCGCCTTCCTCAAGGAGCTGCGCGGCAACCTGCGGCCGGGCGACACGTTCCTGCTGGGCGCGGACCTGGTGAAGGACCGGGACCGGCTGGTCGCGGCCTACGACGACGCGGCCGGGGTGACCGCCGCCTTCAACCGCAACGTCCTGCGGGTGCTCAACCGCGAGCTGGACGCCGCCTTCGACCCCGACGCCTTCGCCCACGTCGCCCTGTACGACGAGCGCCACCAGTGGATCGAGATGCGCCTGCGCGCCACCCGCGCGATGCGCGTCCCCATCGCCGCGCTCGACCTGACCGTGGACTTCGCGGAGGGCGAGGAGCTGCGTACCGAGATCAGCGCCAAGTTCCGGCCGGCCGGGCTGCGGGCCGAGCTGGCCGCCGCCGGTTTCACGGTGCGCCGCTTCCACACCGACCCGGCCGGCGACTTCGCCCTGCTCCTCGCCCAGGCATGACCTCGCCGCCCACCACCGGTACGGCCTGCCCGGGCGCGGCGTGGCGGGCGGCCCGCGCCGTCCTGCCGCCCGGGCACCTCGACGCGGCCGGCTGCAACGTGCCCGGCGACCGTACGCTCGACGCCGTCATCGGCCACCTCCACCTGGAACGGGAACGCGGCGGCTACCCAGCGGAACCAGACCTCACGGACACCCGCACGGCCCTGGCAGCCTTGACCGGCGCGGCCCTCGGCACGGTGGCGGGCGCGGTGCCGGGCGCGGTACCGGGGGTAGTGCCGGGTGCGGTGGCTGGCGTGGCGCCGGATGCGGTGCCGGATGCGGTGCCGGATGCGGTGCCGGGCGCGGTGGTGGGCGCGGTGCCGGGTGCGGGCCCTGATGACGTCGCCTTCGCCGAGAGCGGGACCGTCGCCATGGCCGCGCTGCTCGGCGGCTGGCGGCTGCCTCCGGGCAGCCGCGTCGGCCACCTCCGCACCGAGTACGGCAGCACCCTCATGCTCCTGCGCCGCCTCGCCGCCGACCGCGCATGGACCCTCGTCGAGCTGCCCGCCGACGCCGACGGCCGGGCGGACCTGGACGGCCTGCGCGAGCGCCTGTCGGCGGGCCTGAGCCTGGTCACCGTGCCCCACATCGCCTCCCACCACGGCGTCGTACAGCCCGCCGCCGCGATCGGCGCGCTGTGCCGGGCCGCCGGGGTCCCGCTGGTGCTCGACGCCTGCCAGTCGTTCGGCCACGTGGACGTCACCGGCGCCGGCGCCACCGCGTACGTCGGCACGTCCCGCAAGTGGCTCGCGGGCCCGCGCGGCGTCGGCTTCCTGATCGTCCCCGGCCTCACGCCCGCCATGGACGCCCCTTTCCCCGCCCTCCACGGCCACGCCGACGGCGTCCCGCTGCCGGGGGCCGTCCGCTACGAGGGCGCGGAGGCGGCGATGGCGGCACGCGTCGGTCTCGGGGAAGCCGTACGCGAGCACCTGGCACTCGGCCCCGCCGCCGTCCACGCCCACCTGGCCCACCTGGGCCGGACCACCCGCCGGACGCTCGACGGCGCGGGCGGCTGGCGCGTACGCGAACCACTCGACGAGCCCTCCGCCCTCGTCACCCTCCGCCCGCCGCCCGGGGACTCGGCGGCGGCCGCCAGAGCCCGCGCCGCCCGCGCGGGCCTCCTCGTATCCGTGGTCCCGACGGCGAGAGCCCCACTCGACCTCACCGAGCCCGTCCTACGCGTCTCCCCGCCCCCAGGCACGCCCCCGGAGACCTTGACCGCCCTCGCCCGCGTCCTGTCCGAACGCTGATCGCCCTGTCTCAGAGATCGGCGAGACAGTCGTCGCTTCACGGTTGCTCGTGGGGAATCATTCGATGAGGTCGCAAAGGGCCGGGCCCATCTGGTCGCCCACCATGTGCAGGGCCGTCTCGGCCCGCGAGGCGAGGACCAGGGGCGGCACCCCCGCGACGAGGTCGGCGTGTGCCAGCCGGTCGAGCGCTGCGCCCACGAGTGGTGCAGCGACGCGGAGGGCCGGCTGCAACGCGACCCCGCCCGTCGAGCCGCCGTGCAGGACGATGTTGCGGCTGCGATAGAGGCGGCGCAGCGTGACCTCGACGTAGCGGCGTACCCTGCCGAGCACCTGTGCGGGGTCGGCCAGGAGCGCGTGCATCCTGGTGACCGCCGCGATGTCGCTCCGCCGGCGCCAGGAACGTTCCAACGGCAGGGAACGGCCCTGAACCAGCTCGGCGGCGATCAGGATGGCGCGTTCGCGGTTGGAGCCGCAGAGGTCCAGGCGCTCGGCCAGGTCGCCGTCGCTCACGGGCCGGACGCGGTGGGAGAGCGCGGTCAGCTCGGCTCGCGGCCAGGAGCACGCCACCAGCGCGGCGGCGCGGCCGGCGGCGACGACCCGTTCGCGCTCGTCAGGATCCCGGGCCTCGGTCAGCAACGACTCCAGAGCGCTCCACCCTCCGGCGACGGCCGGAGCTAGCGGGCCGTGGTTGAGCGCCGAGGCGAGCTCCAGCGCGTCGTCCACCGCACTGCGTCGCCGGTCGTCGAAGCGCTGCGGCTCCGCGCCGACCACGTAGAGCTGACGTTCGGCCGCCAGGGACAGGACCCGCGCGCCGCGCGCGGGCATCCGCAGGGGCATCGCCCGGCGCTGGTCGAGCACGACGGCGGTGTTGAAAGGTGACACCGAACCGGTGGAGGCGAAGCGGGCGCGGGCCTGGAGCCGTTCGACGATGTCTGAAACGATCTCCAGGGCGCGTTCTGCGTCCCGCGCCTCGACCTCGTAGGAGAGGGCGCCGGTGATCGGAGCGGCGGGCTTCGTCCCCGTCTCGGCCAGGAGGTCGGCCGCCTCGCGCCGACCGATCCAGTGGGGGAGACCGGCGGTCAGCTCCCGGCCGTGCAGGTCGGCGAAGGGCACGACGACCTTCCAGGACGTCGGTGGACGGGCCAGCAGGGCCGCGGCCTCGGCGATCAGGTCCACGGCCGACAGCCTGAGCCTGCCTTCGTGGAGCCAGCGGCCGAGGCCGTCCATGCTGTGGCCGCTGTCGAGCAGATGGGAGGCGACCGCGCGGGCGACCTTCTCCGGCGGGGGCGGGTCCGTCCCCGCGACGCACGCCGCCCAGCGGTCGAGATAGCCGGGGCGGCCGACGTCGATCAGGTGACGCAGCTTCCTGCGGCCGTCGCTCGCCACCGTCAACGTCGTACGCAGGCATTCCTGGAGCTGGCGGCGGAAGACCTTCGTGCCGAGCGCCGGGTCGTCGCCGAGCGTCCGCTCCAGCTCGTGCCGCTGCCAGTCGAGCGCCGACTGCGACAGCACCCGCCGCTCCACCCAGCCGCCCGCCTCGTGCAGCTCCTCCAGAGAGAGGAACACGCTGACGTCCCACAAGCGGAGTGTCCAGGGTGCCCTCTGGTTGCAGAAGTCCTGGAGACGAGCGGCGATATGGCGGGAGTAGGGGGAGGCGGAGTCGCGCCCATAAGGCGTGATTGGCATGCTGCGACCTCGAAGGTACGAATGGGGGGAACTGGCTGGACTGAGCGCCAGTCGATTACTGAAAGCATAAGGGTGTCGCACACAGCGTGATTGAGGTAGCATGAAATTGCCGTCGAGGGCGGCGAAGACTACTCAGGGGCTTCGGCCCCCCAGAGGGCGTGATCATGATGATCACGCCCTCTGTTTTTCTCGGCCCAAGGCGCCGAACATGGGATGTCTGTTACGTTGCCGCTCATGGACCGCATCGACGCACATCACCACGTATGGGACCTGGCCGCCCGTCCGCACGACTGGCTCGACCCGGAGCCCATGGCCCCCGTGCGGCGGACGTTCACCCTCGACGACCTGGCCGGGCCCGCCGCCGCCGCGGGAGTGAGCCGGACGGTGCTCGTGCAGGTGCTGGCCGACCTGGACGAGACGCGTGAGTTCCTCGGCTTGGCCGCCGCGTCGAAGCTGGTGGCGGGGGTGGTCGGATGGGTGGACCTGACCGCGGACGACGTGGCCGGGACGCTGGCCGCGCTGCCGCCGGGGCTGGTGGGGGTGCGGCACGGGGTGCAGTCGGAGCCGGACCCCGCCTGGCTCAGCCGGCCGGACGTGCGGCGGGGCCTCGCCGCCGTCGAGGACGCCGGGCTCGCCTACGACCTGCTCACGCTGCCGCACCAGCTTCCGGCCGCCATCGACACCGTACGGGCGCTCCCGGGGCTGACGTTCGTGCTGGACCATCTGTCGAAGCCGCCGATCGCCTCGGGCGAGCTGGAGCCGTGGCGGAGCCGGGTACGGGAGCTGGCCGCGCTGCCCAACGTGTACTGCAAGCTGTCCGGGATGGTGACCGAGGCCGACTGGGCGGGCTGGCGGGTGGGTGACCTGCGGCCGTACGCGGAGGTGGTGCTGGAGGCGTTCGGGCCGGAGCGGGTGATGTTCGGCTCCGACTGGCCGGTGTGCCTGCTGGCCGCCGAGTACGCGCAGGTGGCCGAGGCCGCC
Organism: Nonomuraea bangladeshensis; assembly: GCF_039529455.1. Lineage (NCBI taxonomy): Bacteria > Bacillati > Actinomycetota > Actinomycetes > Streptosporangiales > Streptosporangiaceae > Nonomuraea > Nonomuraea bangladeshensis. The sequence goes on along the minus strand of NZ_BAAAMV010000001.1, from coordinate 286,476 downwards.
GAGGAGCTGTGTGCGGGGCTGACGGAGGGCGAGCGGGCCGAGGTGTTCGGCGGTACGGCACGGCGGGCGTACAAGCTGCCTGAGGCGGCGGCCGGCTCGCGTTGAGACGCCCCCTGGTACGCCCCCTGGTACGCCCCTTGGTACGACGGCGGGAGTAGGCCGGTCGTCTCCCCCCGTCCGATGACCGCCGCACGCTTCCGGGACATGGTGGAGTCCTGGCCGTCGCCGTCGGAAGGGGAGAAATCGTGATTTATCCGGATTTAAGGGGCAAGGTGGCCCTGGTCACCGGCGGGTCCGGCGGCATCGGCGGAGGCACCGCCAGGCTCCTGGCCGATCAGGGCATGCGCGTCGCCGTCAACGGCCGCGACCCCGCCGCCATCGCCGCCGTCGTCGAGGACCTCGGGGACGCCGCCATCGGGGTGCCCGCCGACGGCACCGACTTCGCCGCCGTCGAGGCCATGCGCGCCGAGGTCGAGCGGCGGCTCGGACCGGTGGACGTGCTGGCGGCCTTCGCCGGGGGCGGCACCGGGCGGCCCGTGCCGCTCGACCGGCTGAGCGAGGACGACTGGCACGCCACCGTGGACGCCAACCTGACCTCGACGTTCCTCGTGCTCAAGAGCGTCCTGCCGGGCATGCGCGAGCGCCGGGCCGGCTCGATCGTCACCATGGCGTCGCTGGCCGCCCGCCTGCCGACGGGGGCCTCGGTCGCGTACACGGCCGCGAAGGCCGGCGTGATCGCGCTCACCCGGCAGCTCGCCCACGAGCTCGGCCCGGCCGGGGTCCGGGTCAACTGCGTGTCGCCGTCGACGATCATGACCGAGCGGCTGGCCGGACGCCTGCCGGAGGAGCACGTACGGCGCCTGCTGGCCGGGCACCCCCTCGGGCGGCTCGGCACGCCGCTCGACGTGGCCCACGTGACGGCCTTCCTGGCCTCCGACGCCTCGTCCTGGCTGACCGGGCTCACCATCGACGTCGCGGGCGGCACGTGGATGCCGGCGTGACCAAGGTCCCTGCCCAAGGTCCCGCGGGCTTCGGGCCCTAGTGCTCTGCGATCCCGGCGGCGGAAACGGTGTCATAGAGGTGTCAGAGCGACACCGGACCGCAAGCCGGATCCCCAGAGGAGCCCACGATGGCGACCATCTTCCACCCCCGCACCGTCCACCCCGAAATCGTCGCCACCACCGACACCCCCGCCAAGAACCCCGTCCAGTACGTCTGGGCCGCCGCCCGCGTCGCCCTCGGCTGGGTCTTCCTGTGGGCCTTCCTGGACAAGACCTTCGGCTGGGGCTTCGCCACCCCGGCGGCCAAGGCCTGGATCAACGGCGGCAGCCCCACCACCGGCTTCCTCAAGGGCACCGGTGAGAACGCCCTCGGCGGCCTGTTCACCGCGCTGGCCGGACAGGTCTGGGTGGACTGGCTGTTCATGCTCGGCCTGCTCGGCGTCGGCGCCGCGCTCGTCCTCGGGGTCGGCATGCGGATCGCCGCCGTCGCCGGCGCCCTGATGATGGCCCTGATGTGGGCCGCCGAACTGCCCCTCACCACCAACCCGTTCATGGACGAGCACATCATCTACGCGATCGTCCTGGCCGGCCTGGCCCTCGCCGACGCCGGAACCACCCTCGGCCTCGGCAACCTGCGGATCGTCCGCGAGCACGAATGGCTCAAGTGACGCCCCGCCCCACCGGTGCCCGGCCCCTCGAAGGGGCCGGGCATCACTGCTGTCCGGGGTCAGCGCAGGGTGGTGACCAGGCCGTACGCGCCGTCCGCCCGGCGGTGGACCACCTGGCCGGCGCCGCTGCCGGCGTCCGCGAAGAACACGTACGGGAAGCCGCCCAGCTCCAGCCGCTCGACGGCGGCCGCGATGCTCAGGCGGGGCGCGGCCTCCGTGGCGACCGAGACGGCCGCGCAGGTCGGCGGCGGCAGCTCGGGCCGCGGATCGAGGCGCACCAGCCGGTAGCCGCCGCCGGTCCGGTGGACGAGGCAGTCCCCGCCGGTCACCGGGTCGACGAAGAGCAGGAAGTCGTGGTCGAGCTGGTCCATCTCCACGACCGCCTCGTCCGGGTCGGCGCGCACCGGCGACAGGACCCGGACGATCCGCGGCTCCCCGGCGCTCCGGCCGGCCCGGGGCTTGTCGTGGTGGTGGCGTCCCCGGCGGTTCTCCCAGTCGCGGGTGCTCGCCAGCAGCCGCGTACGCAGCCGGTCGCCGAGCAGGTGGATGGCGGCGCGGGTGGAGGCCGCGCCGGCCCTGGCCCTGATGAGCCGTCCCTGGACGTCCAGCACGGCCTCCGCCGTGCGGCGCTCCTCGGGGCCGGGCGCGGCGGCGAGCGTGACCTTCGCGCCGAGCACCGGCTCGTGCGCGAGCCGGGACAGCTCGGCGACGGTCTGCCTGGCGCGCCTGACGTCACCGGGCCGGACCCCGCCGCGGATCTTGATCTGCACGTCGGCGGGGTCGAGGGCGATGGGCCTGTGCCTCATGGGCGAGCACCTTCTTCGCGTTGATCGCGTTCGGTTGGTGCTACCACCCTCTGACCGGGGATGATCACGCGGCCAGGGACTTTCGTCCCGCCAGGGACGGGACCTTGGCCCCGCCGCGACGGCGGGGCGGGCGCCTTTCAGGAGGCGTCGTCTCAGGAGGCGTCGTCGAGCGGGACCAGCTCGAAGCCGTTGACGATCTCCGGCTGGATGCTGATCACCTGGTCCATGCCGCCCCGCACCCACGGCTGGAGCAGCTCCTTGAACCGCTCCGCCTCCTCGGGGTCGGTCACCGGCCTGGCGATGCCGGTGACGATCACGCTCCAGCCCACCCGCTCGTACGGGTCCAGGTCGTCGGCCTCGAACGCGACCACGGCCGCGGCGGGCGCGACCTCCTTGCTCAGCACCGTGCCGGGGTTGGTGCGGATGACCACCCGGCCGTCGGCCACGACGTGGTTCACCGGGCGGACCGCGGGGAGCGCGTGCAGGGTGAAGACGACCCGGCCGAACGGCACGGACGCCAGCCGTCGCAGGGCCTCGGCCTCGGACAGTTCCTTGAGATCGCGTGCCGCCGTCATCCGGAACCGCCCATCGCGTTACACATCACCCCTCCATCGTGCCGCCCCGCCTGGGATGCCAGGTAGGGACCAAAGACCCTATCTGGACGGCCCGCCGCCCACGGGAGGAGCCGGGCCCCGTGAAGGGCGGCACGGGCGGGATCACAATCGCCGGCCGTGGGCCCTCGCGTGGATCACTTAGGCGGCCCGCCAATTCATGTCCGGATTCTGTGACACAACTCATGCCGGACGCCCTTTGGCGCGCCTAAAAGGCCGACGTTTCCGCAGGTCGCACGGGGTGTGGAGCGAGTGTCCAAGGACTGTCACGATCTATTGTTGGTGATCTGACCGTTATGTGACCTAGTTTCTGACTGTTATATTTTTGGCCATATTCTGCGCCTTGATCGCCGTCTGCACGGTCAGTGTCATTTCCCGATCGCGGACGGCTTTACGTTGCGGAGGCGCCTCTCCACCCCGAGGTGCGCCCCCCGTCAGCGCGAACGGAGAGTAATGGGCAAGTACCTGCTACGCAGGTTGGCGATAAACGTGATCCTGGTCGCCGTGGCGGCCAGTCTCGCGTACATGCTCGCCGCCAGCACGATGAGCCCTCGGGCCGCGTACCAGGGCCGCCAGCCTCCGATCCCCGAAGCGACGATCGACGCCACGCTCGACATGTACAACCTCAACGACAAGGTTCCCGTGCTCCAGCGCTACGCGACCTGGGCCACGGGCGTCGTGCAGGGGGACTTCGGCAAGACCTGGAACGGCGGCTCGGTCAACGACGAGATGGGCCGGCGGATCTTCGTCAGCCTCCGGCTGCTGCTGATCGGCACGCTGCTCGGCTTCGCGATCGGCATCGGGCTGGGAGCCATCTCGGCGGTCAAGCAGTACAAGGCCACCGACCGGTTAATAGGCGTCTCCTCGTTCGTGGTGCTGGCGATCCCCGTCTTCGTGCTGGCGACGCTGCTCGCGATCGCGACGTACAACCTGAACCGCGGGCTCGGGTTCACGCTCATCGAGTACACCGGTGAGTACAACCCGCAGCTGTCGGGCTGGGACCAGTTCCTCAACCGGCTGAACCACCTGATCCTGCCGACGATCTCGCTGAGCCTCGGCTCGATCGCCTTCTACAGCCGCATCCAGCGCAACATGATGCTCGACGTGCTCGGCCAGGACTTCGTCCGCACCGCGCGGGCCAAGGGCCTGCGCCGCAGGACGGCGCTCACCAAGCACGCGCTGCGCACCGCGCTGATCCCGTCCGCGACGTACTTCGCGTTCGCGTTCGGGACGATGTTCACGGGAGCGACCTTCACCGAGAAGATCTTCGCCTGGCACGGCATGGGCGCCTGGCTGGTCGACTCGATCAACGCCCAGGACGTCAACTCCGTCGCCGCGGTGACCTTCTTCACCGCGATCTGTGTCCTGTTCGCCGCCTTCCTGTCGGACCTGCTGGTGGCGGCGCTCGACCCGAGGGTGCGGGTGAGCTGAGATGCGTACCAAGGTCGTCCTGCGGCGGCTGGTGGCCAACCGGCAGGCCCGCTACGGCTCCATCGCCCTGCTGCTGCTGGTGCTGGTCGCCTACATCGGCCCGTACTTCGGCGCGTACGCCTGGACGGAGAAGGACTTCCTGGCCTTCCTGTCGCCGCCCGACGGCGACCACTGGTGGGGCACCACCTCGATCGGCCAGGACATGTACGCGATCACGCTGCGCGGCATGCAGAAGTCGATCGTGATCGGCCTCCTGGTGGCGCTGATCTCGACCGGGCTGGCCGCGATCGTCGGCGCGTTCGCCGGATATTTCGGCGGATGGGCGGATCGGATCCTCATGTGGGGCGTGGACCTGCTCCTCGTCCTGCCCAGCTTCCTGATCATCGCCATCATCTCGCCGCGCCTCAAGTCGGGCTCCTCGTGGCTGTGGTTCGTCGTGCTGCTCGCGGCGTTCTCCTGGATGATCACCTCCCGGGTGGTGCGGAGCATGACGATCTCGCTGCGCGAGCGCGAGTACGTCCTGGCCGCCGTCTACATGGGCATCCCGCGCTGGAAGATCATCTTCCGGCACATCGTGCCCAACCTGTCCTCGCTGCTGATCATCGACGCGACGCTCAACGTCTCCTCGGCGATCATCGGTGAGGCGGCGCTGTCCTTCTTCGGCTTCGGCATCCAGCCACCGGACGTCTCGCTCGGCACGCTGATCGCCGCCGGCTCCGGCAACGCCACCGGCTACCCCTGGCTGTTCGCCTTCCCGGCGGGCGCGCTGGTGCTCCTCGTGCTCAGCGTGAACCTCATCGGCGACGGCCTGCGCGACGCCCTCGACCCCGGGAGCAACTCGTGAGCATCTTGGAGGTCAAGGACCTCACCGTCACCTTCCCCGGCGGCGTCCAGGCCGTGCGCGGGGTGTCGTACGAGGTCGAGCGCGGCGAGGTGCTCGGCATCGTCGGCGAGTCCGGCTCGGGCAAGTCCGTGACCTCGCTCGCGGTGATGGGCCTGCTCCCGCCGAACGCCGTCGTCAGCGGCTCGGCCAAGCTGCACGGCCGCGAGCTGCTCGGCATGGACGACGACGAGCTGGTCAAGATCCGCGGCAAGTCCATCAGCATGATCTTCCAGGACCCGCTGTCGGCGTTCACGCCCGTCTACACGATCGGCGACCAGATCGCCGAGGCCGTGCGCATCCACCAGCGGATGCCGAAGGACAAGGCCGCCAAGCGGGCCGTCGAGCTGCTCGACCTGGTCGGCATCCCGCACCCGGACGTGCGGGCCAAGTCGTTCCCGCACGAGTTCTCGGGCGGCATGCGGCAGCGCGCGATGATCGCCATGGCCATCGCCAACGACCCCGACCTGCTCATCTGCGACGAGCCGACCACCGCGCTCGACGTCACCATCCAGGCCCAGGTGCTGGAGGTGCTGAAGACCGCGCAGCAGGAGACCGGCGCGGGCATCGTAATGATCACCCACGACCTCGGCGTCATCGCCGGCATGGCCGACCGGGTGCTCGTCATGTACGCGGGCCGGCCGGTCGAGCAGGGGCCGGTGGACGACCTCTACTACCGGCCGCGGATGCCGTACACGATGGGCCTGCTCGCCTCGATCCCGCGGATCGACGGCGAGGAGGGGCCGCTGGTGCCGATCGAGGGCAACCCGCCCTCGCCGTCGTCGCTGCCGCCCGGCTGCCCGTTCGCGCCGCGTTGTCCCATGCGGGTGGACATGTGCGACGACGAGGAGCCGCCGCTCATCCCGTTCGGGCCCGGCGGCGGGCGCAGCGTGGCCTGCATCCGCTCGCACGAGATCGAGCACAAGGGCCTGACCGGCGCCGACGTGTTCCCCGTGCCGGTGATCCCGCCGAGCGAGGTGGTCCGGGTGCCGCGCGCCGAGCGCGCGACGGTCCTGGAGCTGGACGACATGATCCGGCACTACCCGCTCATGAAGGGCGCGGTGTTCAAGCGCCGGGTCGGAACGGTCTACGCCGTGGACGGCATCACCCTCGACATCGCCGAGGGCGAGACGCTGGCCCTGGTCGGCGAGTCGGGCTGCGGCAAGACCACCACGCTGCAGCAGATCATGCAGCTCGCGCCGCCGGAGCGCGGCCGGGTGGTGGTGCTCGGCAAGGACAGCGCCAAGATCGACAAGGCGCTGCGCCGGGAGCTCCGCCGGGACGTGCAGATCGTCTTCCAGGACCCGATGGCCGCGCTCGACCCGCGCATGCCGGTCCAGGACATCATCGCCGAGCCGCTGCGCGCCCACGGCCGCAAGGACGTGCGCGCCCGGGTCGCGGAGCTGCTGGAGCTGGTCGGGCTGTCGCCCGAGCACGCCGAGCGCTACCCGAGCCAGTTCTCCGGAGGCCAGCGCCAGCGCATCGGCATCGCCCGCGCGCTCGCGCTGGAGCCGAAGCTGCTCGTCCTGGACGAGCCGGTCTCGGCACTCGACGTCTCCATCCAGGCGGGTGTGATCAACCTGCTGGAGGAGCTGAAGAACACCCTGGGGCTGTCGTACCTCTTCGTCGCCCACGACCTGGCCGTGGTCAGGCACCTGGCCGACCGGGTGGCCGTGATGTACCTCGGCAAGATCGCCGAGATCGGCACGGTCGAGGAGGTCTACGACCGCCCCGCGCATCCCTACACGCAGGCGCTGCTGTCGGCGATCCCGCTTCCGGACCCCGAGATGGAACGCACCCGGAAGCGGATCCTGCTCGAAGGCGACCTGCCCAGCCCGGCGAACCCGCCCACGGGTTGCCGGTTCCGCACCCGTTGTCCCAAGTTCGCCACCCAGCTCAACGAGGCGGAGCGGCAGCGGTGTGTGGACGAAGAGCCCTCGGTTGCTCGGCTGGCGAACGTCGTGGATCACGGCGCCGCCTGCCACTACGCGGAGGAGATCGAGGTCATCACGGCCTCGGACGATCAGGAGGAAAAGTGAAGGTTCGTTACCGGGCGACCGCGGGGCTCGCGGTTCTGGCCCTGGCCGTCGCGGCTTGTGGCGGGGGTGGCGGCGAAGCCAAGAAGCCGAGCACCGAGCAGTCGCAGCAGGCTCAGCAGCAGATGTCGCAGACTCCGGCCATCAGCATCAACGCGGTGCCGTACGAGCAGGTCAAGGACGGCGGCACGCTGACGCTGGCCGTCGGCCAGTGGCCGCAGCAGTGGAACGGCAACCACGTGGACGGCAACCAGTCCGACACGGCGGACATGCTCGACGTGATCATGCCGCAGCCGATCGTGTTCGACGAGCAGGCGCAGTGGTCGGCCAACCCGGACTACCTCTCCGACGTCAAGAACGAGCTGAGCGCCGACAAGCACGTCGTCACGTACACGATCAACGACAAGGCCAAGTGGTCGGACGGCACGCCGATCACCTGGGAGGACTTCGAGGCCGCCTGGAAGGTCAACAGCGGCAAGGACAAGAAGTACAAGCCGGCCTCCACCGACGGCTGGGACCGGATCGAGTCGGTCACCAAGGGCGACACGGACAAGGTCGCCGTCGTGACCTTCTCCAAGCCCTACCCCGAGTGGATGGGCCTGTACTCGCGCTCGCCGCACCTGTACCCGGCCAAGCACATCCTGGACGCGGACAAGTACGAGAACGACTACAAGGGCAAGATCCCCGTCACGGCGGGCCCGTTCAAGGTCGAGAAGATCGACGAGGGCACCAAGACGCTCACGCTGGTGCGTGACGACAACTGGTGGGGCAAGAAGGCCAAGCTCGACAAGATCATCTTCCGTGGCATCGAGTCGCCGGAGGCGCAGGTCAACGCCTTCGCCAACGGCGAGCTCGACGGCGTCGAGATCCCGTCCGGCGCCCCGGCCGAGCTGAAGCGCGCCAAGGAGGTCCCGAACGTGGACATCCGTAAGGCGCTCAGCCCGAACTGGCGGCACATCACGGTCAACAACGTCAGCGCGAACCTGAAGGACAAGACCGTCCGCCAGGCCATCGCGTACGGCATCAACCGTGACGTGATCACGCAGTCCGACCTCAAGGACATGGACTGGCCGCTGCAGACGCTCGGCAACCACGTCTTCATGAACAACCACAAGGGCTACGTCGACAACTCCGGCGACCTCGGCAAGTACAACCTGGAGAAGGCCAAGCAGCTCCTCGACCAGGCCGGCTGGAAGCAGGAGGGCGAGTACCGCAAGAAGGACGGCAAGGAGCTCGAACTGAGCTTCGTCATCCCGACGGGCACCCCGGTCGCGCAGACCGAGGGTGAGCTGACCCAGGCCATGCTCAAGGAGGCCGGGGTCAAGGTCAACATCCGCCCGGTCCCGGTCGACAAGTTCTTCGTGGACTACGTCATCAAGGGCGACTTCGACCTGGTGCCGTTCTCCTGGATCGGCACGCCGCTGCCCATCGGCGGCCTGTCCCAGATCTACAAGACCGGCTCCGAGAGCAACTTCCCCAAGGGCAGCGACCCGGCCCTGGACGAGGCCATCGAGGCGGCCGTGAGCGAGCTCGACCCGGAGCAGGCCATCGTCAAGGCCAACGCCGCGGACAAGCTCATCTGGGACATGGTGCACACGATTCCGCTGTACCAGCGTCCCGACATCCAGGCGGCGAAGAAGACCCTCGCCAACTGGGGCGCGAAGGGCTACAAGTCCTACGACTACTCGATGGTCGGCTTCACCGGCTGATCTCGGTCAACCCCTGCGAAACCCCCGTCCGGCCGTGCGCCGGGCGGGGGTTTCCCCTTGGTGGCGCAGGTGAAAGTTTCACCTTCTCCGGGGCGTTCGCGCTGGTGCCGGGGGAGGGGCGGGCGGCGTGGATGGGCGCGCTGGTGCCGGTGACCTACAGTGCGCTTGGGAGCGCTCCCAACCGTGCCGACAGCCAGGGGTGGAGGGTCATGAGAAGCAGGATCGGGAAGTGGGCGGCGGGGGTGGCGGTGACGCTGCTCGCGCTCGCGACGCTGAACGTGCCGGGCACGCCGGACAGCGGGCCGCGGGCGTACGCGGTGGCGGCGCTGCCGTACCAGGATCCGACGCTGCCGGTGCCGACCCGGGTGAGCGACCTGATGTCCCGGATGTCGCTGGATGACAAGATCGGGCAGATGACGCAGGCCGAGCGCGGCTCTGTGAGCGCCGCCGACGTCACCTCCTACCGGCTCGGCTCGGTGCTGTCCGGCGGCGGGTCCGCGCCCTCGCCGAACACGGCCACGTCCTGGGCCGACATGTACGACAGATTCCAGAACGCCGCCCTCGCCACCCCGCTCGGCGTCCCCATCCTGTACGGCGTCGACGCCGTGCACGGCCACAACAACGTCGCAGGCGCCACGATCTTCCCGCACAATATCGGCCTCGGCGCCGCCCGCGACCCCGCGCTGGTGCAGCGCATCGGCCGGGCGGTGGCCGAGGAGGTCTCCGGCACCGGCGTGGACTGGAACTTCGCGCCCTGCCTCTGCGTGGCGCGCAACGACCGGTGGGGCCGCACGTACGAGTCGTTCGGCGAGACCCCCGCCCTGCCGTCCGAGATGACGACGTTCATCACCGGCCTCCAGGGCACCGCGCTGAACGGCCCCGCCTCCGTCCTCGCCACCGCCAAGCACTACGTCGGCGACGGCGGCACCACCGGCGGCGTCGACCAGGGCGACACCCAGCTCTCCGAGGCCGAGCTGCGGGCCATCCACCTGCCGCCGTTCCGGGCCGCCGTCGAGAAGGGCGTCGGCTCGGTGATGATCTCCTTCAGCAGCTGGAACGGCGCCAAGCTGCACGGCCACCAGTACCTCGTCTCGACCGTGCTCAAGGGCGAGCTGGGCTTCACCGGCTTCGTCGTCTCCGACTGGAACGGCATCGACCAGATCGACGGCGCGCCCGGCGCCTCCGCCTCCGACGTGCGCGCCGCCGTCAACGCCGGCATCGACATGGTGATGGCGCCGACCTCGTGGCGGCAGTTCATCGACCTGCTGCGGGCCGAGGTCCAGGCCGGCCGGGTGAGCACCGCGCGGATCGACGACGCGGTCCGCCGCATCCTCACCAAGAAGTTCGAGCTCGGCCTGTTCGAGAAGCCGCTCACCGACCGCTCCTACACCGCGACCGTCGGCTCCTCCGCGCACCGCGCCATCGCCCGCGAGGCGGTCGCGAAGTCGCAGGTCGTGCTGAAGAACAGCGGGAACGTGCTGCCGCTCGCGCCCGGCGGCAAGATCTTCGTGGCCGGCAGGAGCGCCGACGACATCGGGCTGCAGAGCGGCGGCTGGACGATCTCCTGGCAGGGCTCGGCCGGCGCGATCACCCCCGGCACCACCATCCTCCAGGGCATCAGGAACGCCGCCGGCTCCGGCACGACCGTCACCTACAGCCGCGACGGCGGCGGCATCGACGGCTCCTACCGGGTGGCGGTCGCGGTCGTGGGCGAGACGCCGTACGCGGAGGGCGAGGGCGACCGGCCCGGCTCCCTCGGCCTCGACAGCACCGACCTCGCCACGCTCGCCACCCTGCGCGCCTCCGGCGTCCCGGTCGTGGTCGTGCTGGTCAGCGGCCGGCCGCTGGACGTCGCCGCCCAGCTCCCCGGCTGGAACGCGCTGGTCGCCGCCTGGCTGCCGGGCACCGAGGGCCAGGGGGTGGCCGACGTGCTGTTCGGCGCGGTCAAGCCCACCGGCAAGCTGCCCGTGACCTGGATGAGCAGCGCCTCCCAGCAGCCGATCAACGACGGCGACGGCAAGACGCCGCTGTTCCCGTACGGGTTCGGCCTGACCTACGACGGCTCGCCCGGCGACACCACCCCGCCCACCGCCCCCGGCACGCCGTCGGCCGGCGACGTCACCTCGTCGTCGGTCCGGCTGACCTGGGCCGCCGCCACCGACGACGTCGGCGTGACCGGCTACGACGTGGTCCGGGTGACGGGCTCGGGCGAGACGGTCGTGGCCTCCTCCGCCACGCCCGCCGCGACGGTGAGCGGGCTCGCCGCGAACACCGCGTACACGTTCGCCGTCTACGCGAAGGACGCGGCGGGCAACCGTTCGCCCCGCTCGGCCACGGTCGCCGTGACCACCCGCCCCGACGGAGGGACGGGCGGCTGCTCGGTCACGGCGAGCACGCAGAGCCAGTGGGGCAACGGATACGTCGTCCAGGTCACCGTCACCAACACCGGCACGAGCGCGCTCACCGGCTGGGCCGTGACGTTCACGCTGCCCGCCGGCCACCAGCTGACCGGCTCGTGGAACGCCACCCTGACGGCGAGCGGGCAGAGCGTCACCGCCAGGAACGCCGCGCACAACGGGTCGCTGGGGCCGGGCGCGAGCACGTCCTTCGGCTTCCAGGGCAGCCGCCCGGCCGGCGACACGCGCCTGCCGGACGGCTACCGCTGCGGGTGAGGGCTCAGCGGTCGGCGTGCTACCGGTCGAACTCGTGCAGCCGGTCGAACTCGACGAGCGGCGCGGCGGTGCCGGCGAAGGCCCGGTCCACCGCCGCTCGTTCGGCGGCGCTCGGGTTCGCGTTGGTGCAGCTCGTGGGCGCGCTGGAGCCCGACATCAGATCGGTGCACAGGCCGGTGCGCCGGTCGGGCAGGCCGAGGATGTGGCCGATCTCGTGGGCGGCGATGCGGACCGGGTTGTAGCCCTGGGAGGTGGCCTCGCGGCCCATCCAGACCGTGCCGCGGCCGAGGCTGGTCGGCAGGGCGCGGGGCCAGCCGTTGTCGGCGATCACGGTGAAGTGCGCGGGCGTGCCCTTGACCAGGCGCACGTTCGACACGCTGGAGTTCCAGATCGCGGCGGCCTGGTCCACGGCCGAGACGAATTCGGCCGCCCGGCTGGAGTCGTACCGGAGCACCGTGACCAGGGCGGCCGCGCGGGCCGGGGTGGCGACCGCGAGCAGGGCGAGACCGAGGACGAGGGAGAGCACGTGACGTAAGCGTCGGGGCATGGGGGTCCTCCGAGGGGTGGGGGTGGCTGTCACGGTATGCGCGCTCCCGCGCCTCGGCACCTGTCAGATTGCCCCTATCACGGTGTTATGACCTTCGCCGGCGGCGAGCCTGTCGGTTCGGACGGGCACACTCACGTCATGCCCGAAGCTCCCCCCGAACCCAGCCCCCGGCCTGCGCCCGAGCCGGATCTCGAACTCGGCGAGATCACGCCCTCCACCTACTACGCCCACCACGACACCATGGCCGCGGTCGGCTTCCTGACCATGGCCAGGCGGCTGCCCTCGCTCATCGCCGAGGCGCTGCGCCTGGCCTGGTCCGCCAGCCCCCGCGACACCGTGTCCACCGTCTCGCTCAGCCTGCTCGGCGGGATCGTCACCGCGTTCGGGCTGCTGGCCACCACGGGCGCGCTCACCGCGCTGCTCAGCGAGGGCCCGACCCCGGACCGGGTGCTGGCCGCCCTGCCCAGCCTGGTCCTGGTCGGGGCGGCGGCCGTGGCCCGCGCGCTGCTGCAGGCGGGCGCCGGATGGGCCGAGGCGCGGCTCGGCCCGCAGCTCGAACGGGCCGCCGAGACGCGGCTGTACGGGCTGACCAGCAAGGTCGAGCTGATCGCCTACGACGATCCCGAGTTCCACGACGCGCTCGAACGCGCCGAGGGCTACGGCGTGAACACCGTCGGCGTCGTCGTCTCCTCCGCCGTCGACGTCGTCACCTCGCTCGTCGGCATCGCGGCGGCGGCCGGCGTGCTCGGCGTGCTGCACCCGGTGCTGCTGCCGCTGCTCCCGCTGGCCGTGCTGCCCGACGCCTGGGCCGCGATCCGCGCCGCCCGCCAGCGCTACACCACGGTCAACGGGCTCGTCCCGGCCCGCCGGCGCAAGTACATCATCAGCCGTCTGCTGGCCGACCGCGACTGCGCGGCCGAGGTCCGCGCCTTCACCATGCGCGCGTTCCTGCTGCGCGTCTACGACCGGGTGGCGCGGGCCGAGCAGGAGGAGATGCTCAAGCTGGTCAGGCGGCAGACCTTCACCCGGCTGGCCGGGCAGGCGCTCGGCGGCCTCGGCAGCGCCCTGGTCTACGTCGCGCTCGGCGTGCTGCTCGCGGTCGGGGCGATCCCGCTGGCCGTGGCGGGCACCGCGGTCCTCGCCATCCGGTCGGCCCAGGGCTCGCTGTCCAGCCTGCTGTTCACCACCAACACGCTGTACGAGCAGGGCCTCTACTTCACCGACTTCCTGCGCTTCTGCGCCGACGCGGAGGGCCGCCTGGTCCCGCCCCGCCCGCAACCGGCCCCTGAGGGCTTCGACCGCATCACCGCCGACGACCTGACCTTCACCTACCCCGGCGCGGAGGAGCCGGCGTTGCGCGGGGTGTCCGTCGAGATCAAGCGGGGCGAGATCGTCGCGTTCGTCGGCGAGAACGGCTCGGGCAAGACCACCCTGTCCAAGATCCTCGCCGGCCTGTACGAGCCCGACACTGGGTCCGTCCACTGGGACGACATCGACCTGCGCGAGGTCGATCCGGAGGCCCTGCGCGCCCGCACCGCCGTCATCGCGCAGGACCACACCCGCTGGCCGCTCACCGCCCGCTACAACATCACGATGGGCACCGACAAGGGCGAGCGGGCCCTGCACTCGGCGGCGAGGGTGGCCGGGGCCGACGAGGTGATCGCCGGGCTGCCGCACGGCTACCGCACCCTGCTCGACCGCCGGTTCAAGGACGGCCACGAGCTGTCCGGCGGGCAGTGGCAGCGCATCGCCGTGGCCCGCGGCTTCCACCGCGACGCCGACCTGCTCATCTGTGACGAGCCCACCGCCGCGCTCGACGCCCGCGCCGAGCACGCGCTGTTCGAGCGCATCCGCGGCCACGCCGACGGCCGCACGGTGCTGCTCATCACCCACCGCCTGGCCAGCGTCCGCCTCGCCGACCGCATTTACGTGCTGGAGCACGGCAAGGTCGTCGAGCAGGGCGACCACGACGCGCTCATGGCCAGGGGCGGCCTCTACGCCGACCTCTACGGCCTCCAGGCCGCCGCCTACCGGTGAGCTACGGCAGCGGGGTGGAAGCGGTGGCGGTGTGGACGAAGGCCAGGCCGTCGAACTCCTCGCCAAGGACCACGGGCTTGAACGCCAGCGAGGCGGTCAGCCGGCCGGCGACCGCGCCGAACGACCGGAAGTGCGCGGTGGTCGCCAGCCACTCCGCCACGGCCGCCGGCCGCTCCCCGCCGCGCAGGTCCACGACGTGGTCGGCGGGGCAGGCGGCGGCCAGCCGCGTCTCCACGGCGAGCGGCGTCGTCGCGGGCGGCACCCGGAACGTCCGCGTCGGCAGCCGGTCCTCCGGCGGGGGAGCGCCGAACCGGAGGAAGCGGGGCCGGCGGCGCAGCCGGGACTTGGGGACGGCGCGGAACTCGCCGGAGCCGAAGAGGGCGCCCAGGGCGTAGTAGGCCGCGCCGTGCGCGTCGGCGAGGTGGCGTCCCATGGTGGCGGCCCCGCCGATGCGGCCCTTGCCGATGTGGCCGTTGTGCGCCCACAGCACGACCTTCGCGCCGGGCTCGGCGAGCAGCAGGCTCGCGTTCCCGGCCATGTGGCGGTCGCGGGCCGCGCCCAGGGTCAGCTCGGGGTCGGTGTGCGTGAAGGGACGGCACGACAGCTCGGCGGCCTGACGGACGACGCGGGCTGCCTCGCGGACCTCGTCGGGGCCCTCCGCGATCACATGATCAGCCAGCCGCCGTGCCGCGGTCTCGACCTCGGGGCCCAGTGGCTCGTCCCGCCCCCACCGTGACCGGGCCAGCACCTCCAGGGGGCCGAGCAGCTCGTCCGCCGCCTCTCCCAGGTGCTCGCGCAGGAGCCGCAGCGCCGCGTCCGGGTGCTGCGGATCGACGCCGACGAACCGTACGGGCCGCTCGGCGGTGCGGTTGTGCTCACGCAGCCACTCGACCACGGCCAGCATCTCGGCGGTGTCGAGCGTCCAGAAGCCCAGCCCGGCGACCACCTGTCCGGCGTCACCGCGGCCGGTGCGCACGTGGTCGTCCACGGCCCGGGCCGCCGCCGCGCTGGCCTCGACCGCGAGGGTGGTGAAGCCGAGCTCCCGCACCAGCAGCTCGGTCAGCCGCCGGCGCAGGGAGAAGAACTCGGCGCTGCCGTGCGTGGCCTCGCCCAGCCCGACCAGCCGCACCCCCTCCAGCGCGGCCCGGAACGGGGCCGGCTCGTCGAGCGGGACCGCCCGCCCGGCGAGCCATCGGGTGATCTCGTCGTGGGTCACGCGCCCAAGTTACTTGCTGAACCCCGCGGTCAGGCCCGCGAGGAGCTGGCGGCGGCCCAGCACGTACAGGACGAGGATGGGCAGCGTGGTCAGCACGACCGCGGCGAGCACCGCCGGCACGTTGATGCTGTACTGGCCCTGGAAGCTCGCCAAGGCCAGCGGCAGCGTGCGCTGCTCCGGGCTCTGCGTCAGGATCAGCGGCAGCAGGAAGCCGTTCCAGATGGCGAGCGCGTTGTAGATGGTCACCGTCACCACGGCAGGGCGGGTCAGCGGGAGCGCCAGGTGCCACAGCGTGCCCCACTCGCTGGCGCCGTCCAGCCGCATCGACTCGAACAGCTCCTTGGGCACGTCCCTGATGAAGTTCGACAGGACCAGCACCGACAGCGGGATCGCGAACGCGATCGACGGCAGGATCAGCGCCAGCAGCGTGTCGTACAGGTGCAGCCTGATGATGATCAGGTAGATCGGGATGACCGTGGCCTGGAGCGGGATGGCCAGCCCCATGAGGAACAGCGAGTTCGTGGAGCGCAGGAAACGGCTGCCGCCGCCGCGCACGATCGCGTACGCCGCCATGAACGAAACCGCGACCGCCGGCGCCACCGCCCCGATCGCCACCACCAGGCTGTTGACGAAGTAGCGGATGAAGCCCGACTCGACGACCATCTGGTAGTTGGCGAGGGTGGGCTCGGACGGCGGCGCGAACGGGTTCTCGGCGTAGTAGTTGCTCTGCGACTTGAAGCTCGTGACGACGATCCAGTAGATCGGCACGATCACGACGAGCAGCCAGATCCAGCTGATCGCGCCGCCCAGCCAGTTGGGCCGCTCCCCGAGGCGGCGCCGGGGCGGGCGGGCGTGCTGGGCCGCGGTCCGCGACGGCTCCTTGGTCAGCGTCGTCGCCATGTCAGGCCCCTTCCAGCTGGCTGGCGTTCGCGTCCCGGCCGCCGAGCCGGCGCAGCAGGAGCGCCAGGACCAGGCCCACCAGAACCAGGATGCAGGCGATCGCACTGGCCGGGCCCATGAGGTTGGCCTGGAAGCCGCGCTTGTACATGTCGATGGCGAGGACCCGGGTGGCGTCGCCGGGACCGCCCGCGGTCAGCACGAAGATCAGGTCGAAGAACGTCAGCGAGCCGACGACCATGAGCGTCGAGGACGTGATGATCGTGTACTTGAGCTGCGGCAGCGTGATGCTGAAGAACTTGCGCACCCGGCCGGCGCCGTCCAGCTCGGCCGCCTCGTACATCGACCGGGGGATCTGGCGCACGCCGCCCTGGTAGATCAGCGAGTGGAACGGGATGAACTGCCACGACACCACGAAGATGATCACGCCCATCGCCAGGGCGGGCTCGCCGAGCCAGTCCTGCACCAGCAGGTCGATCTGCAGCCCGGCGCCGAGCCCGAAGTTGGGGTCGAGCAGCGCCTTGTAGGTGATCGCGATGGCCGCCGAGCTGAGCAGCAGCGGGATGAAGTACAGCACCGCGAGCACCGCGCGGTAGCGCTGCTGCCCGGCGAGGAACACGCCGATGAGGATGCTCGCGGGCGTCTGCACCAGCCACGACAGGGCCATCACCAGGAACGTCACCCAGAGCGCGTGCGGCAGCCCGGGGTCGGCCAGCACCGCCCGCCAGCTGTCGAAGCCCGTGACGTTGATGTCGCCGAGCCCGTCCCACGAGGTGAAGCTGAGCAGGAGCACCCCGATGAGCGGGATCACGCCGAAGCCGACGAAGAACACCAGGGCCGGGACCGCGAGCCAGGGGAGCGCCGAGGCCCCCCGGCCGCCGGACGAGGCGGCCGGGGGAACGTTCCGCCCGGACGGGAGGGGGATGACGCTCACTTGCCGATGACCGCGTTCATGTTCGAGGTGAACTGCTGCGGCGAGATCGACAGCTGGAACAGCTTGGCGATGTTGTCCAGCAGCACCTCGGCCGCCGTCGGGCTGAGCGCCTGGTCCCAGGACTGCGCGAAGGACTTGGCGTTGACCGCGATGCCGTAGACGAACTTGAGGAACTCCGCGTCCGGCGAGGAGGTGAACATCGAGTCGGCGCCCTTGACGATCGGCACCGCGCCGGTGCCCACCCACTCCTTGGCCGAGGCGTCGCTCATCAGCTCGGTGGCGAAGAACTTCTTGGCGATCTCCTTCTGCTCCGGCGTGGCCTTGGAGGAGATCGACATGTACTGGCCGGGGTTGCCGACCGTGTTGCCGGGGTCGCCCTTGCCGCCGTCGACCGGCGGGAAGTTCATGTAGCCGAGGTTGCCGCCGGAGACGAAGTCGCCGCCGTCGGTCTTCATGCTGCCGTACGTCCAGCCGCCGTGCAGCATCATCGCGGCCTTGCCGGTGTAGAGGAGGGCCTGGTCGGCGTTGGAGTCGGCGGTGATCGAGGAGAAGCCCTTGATGAAGCCGTTGGCCTTGATCAGCTCCTGCATCTTGGTCAGGGCGTCGAGGGCGGCGGGGTGCGACCAGGCGTCCTTCTCGCCGTCGAAGACGGCCTGGAAGACCTCGGGGCCGGCGATGCGGTCGAAGAGGAACTCCAGCCACATCATGTTCGTCCAGCGCGACTGGCCGCCCAGCGAGAACGGCGCGATGCCCTTGGCGTTGAACTTCGGCACCAGGTCCATGATGTCGCCCCACGTCTGGGGCGGCTGCGCGCCGATCTTCTCGAAGGCCCGCTTGTCGTAGTAGAGGACGATGGGCTGCATGGTCTCGCACGGCATCGCGTAGATCTTGCCGTCGATCGTGGCCGCGCCGAACGAGGAGGGGAAGAGCCGGTCCTTCAGCTGCTGGTTCTGCTCGAAGAACGGCGTGAGATCGTCGACCTGGCCGGCCTGCACGTAGCTGCGCAGCGTGCCGCCGCCCCAGCCCCAGATCAGCGTGGGGGCCTGGCCGGCGCCGATGGCGGTCTTGATCTTCGTCTTGAAAGCGTCGTTCTGGAAGGTCGTGCCCTCGATGGTGCCGTTGGGGTTCGCCTTGTTGAAGCGCTCCATGGTCCTGGTACGCACGCCCTCCTGCGGCTGCGTGGACAGGTACCAGTAGGTCGCGCTCTTGCCGCCCCCTCCGCCGCCGGTGCTGGCGGCGGTGCCGGGCTTGGTGGGCCCGGAACTGCCGCAGGCGGCCAGGGCGGCTCCCAGGGGAACGCCCATGGAGAGGCTGAGGAACGTGCGGCGGGAAGTTGTCCTGGTCTCCACGCTGATCTCCGTACTCGAACGCCGGGGGGGTTGGGCGCGCGTCCCTTTGAACCAGGGATGCGAGGTGAGCTTGTCGAAACATTTGCGACATGCCGCGTGGCACGCCAATCTAGGTTTCGGGAATGTGCCTGTCAAGACCGCCGCTGTGCGATGCCTCCCTATTCGAACAGGGGTCGAGTAAAGTACGCTGACGCGGCGCTTAGCTGCTCATCTGGTGACGAGGAGGTCTCGCTCAGAGGTCGCTGACGGCGTCGAAACATTTCGAAAAACTAACGCTGATATTCGGCTTTAAGGAGCACCGATGACGGCCGTGGAGCGAACTCCCGAGGTGGGCGCGGGCCGCCCGTGGCAGGACCCCGCCCTTCCCCTTGCGGACCGGGTGGAGGCGCTCCTCGCGGAGCTGACCCTTGAGGAGAAGATCGGCCAGCTCGGCAGCCGGTGGATCGGCAACGACATGCAGGCCGAGCAGGCGGCCGGTGTCGACCAGGTTGACGGCGTTGACCAGGTTGACGGCGTTGACGACACCGGCGATGACGCCGCACTCAACGTGGCCCCCATGCAGGACGTGTTCGCCGCCTCCGGCACCGTCCCGTTCGCCGAGGCGATCCGGCACGGCCTCGGCCACCTGACCCGGGTGCACGGCAGCGCGCCCGTCACGCCCCAGGAGGGCGCCGCCGAGGTGATCAGGTTGCAGCGCCAGGTGATCGCGGCCTCGAGGCTCGGCATCCCGGCCATCGTGCACGAGGAATGCCTGACCGGGTTCACCGCGTACGGCGCGACCGTCTACCCGGCCGCCATCGCGTGGGGCGCGACGTTCGACCCGGAGCTCGTCGAGCGGATGGCGGCGGCGATCGGCCGCGACATGGCCGCGGTCGGCGTCCACCAGGGCCTGTCGCCGGTTCTCGACGTGGTGCGCGACTACCGGTGGGGGCGGGTCGAGGAGACGATGGGCGAGGACCCCTACCTCGTCTCCATGCTCGGCGCCGCCTACGTGCGCGGCCTGGAGAGCGCCGGCGTCATCGCCACGCTCAAGCACTTCGCCGGCTACTCGGCCTCCCGCGCGGCCCGCAACCACGGCCCGGTGCCGATGGGCCGGCGCGAGCTGATGGACATGATCCTGCCGCCGTTCGAGACCGCGATCGCGCTCGGCGGGGCCCGCTCGGTCATGAACTCCTACTCCGACGTGGACGGCGTGCCCGCCGGGGCCGACCCCTGGCTGCTCACCGAGCTGCTGCGCGACGAGTGGGGCTTCACCGGCACCGTCGTCTCCGACTACTGGGCGGTCCCGTTCCTCGCCACCATGCATCAGGTGGCCGCGGACGCCGAGGAGGCCGGCGCGCTCGCCCTGGCCGCCGGCATCGACGTCGAGCTGCCCGACACCCTCGGTTTCAGCCAGCGGCTGGCCGAGCGGGTGCGCGGCGGCGAGCTGCCCGAGGAGCTGATCGACCGCGCCGCGCGCCGGCTGCTCACCCAGAAGGCGCAGCTCGGGCTGCTCGACGCCGGCTGGACGCCGGAGCTGTCCGTGGCCGGGGCCGGCACCGTGGATCTGGACGGGCCGGGCAACCGGGAGCTGGCCCGCGAGCTGGCCGAGCGCTCGATCGTGCTGCTCGACGCGGGCAGCGCGCTGCCCCTGCCGGCCGAGGGCCGGGCCGCGCCGCGCCGGGTGGCGGTCGTCGGGCCGTGCGCCGACGAGCCGCGCACGTTCATGGGCTGCTACGCCTTCCCCAACCACGTGCTGCCCCGCCACCCCGGCCTCGGGCTCGGCGTCGAGGCCCCGAGCCTGCTCGACGCGCTGCGCGCCGAGCTGCCCGGCGCCGAGATCGTCCACGAGCGGGGCTGCGACGTGCAGGGCGGCGACCGCTCCGGCTTCGCCGCCGCGGCCGCCGCCGCCCGCGAGGCCGACCTGTGCGTGGTGGCCGTCGGCGACCTCGCCGGGCTGTTCGGGCACGGCACGTCGGGGGAGGGCTGCGACGCCGACGACCTGCGGCTGCCCGGCGTGCAGGAGGACCTGGTCACCGAGCTGGCCGCCACGGGGACGCCGGTCGTCGTGGTGGTCGTGTCCGGGCGGCCGTACGCGCTGGGCGAGGTGCACGCCGCCGCCGCCGGGCTCGTGCAGGCGTTCATGCCCGGCGAGGAGGGCGGCGCGGCCATCGCCGGCGTGCTGTCCGGACGGGTCCAGCCGTCGGGCCGGCTGCCGGTGCAGATCCCGCGCGGGCACGGCGGCCAGCCGGGCACCTATTTGCAGCCGCCGCTCGGCGCCGACAGCCACGGCATCAGCAACCTCGACCCGACCCCGCTGTTCCCCTTCGGCCACGGCGCCTCATACACCTCCTTCGCCCTCGACGACCTGCGGATCAGCGACGCAGAGGTGCCGACGGACGGCGAGTTCACGGTGGGCGTGCGGGTGCGCAACACCGGCGGGCGGGCCGGTGACGAGCTCGTCCAGCTCTACCTGCACGACGTCCTCGCCCAGGTCACCCGGCCGGTACGCCAGCTCGCCGGGTTCGCCAGGGTCCGGCTGGAGCCCGGGGCGGCGGCCCGCGTCACCTTCCGCGTGCACGCCGACCGCACCGCCTTCACCGGGCGCGATCTGAGGCGCATCGTGGAGCCAGGGGACATCGAGGTGCTCGTCGGCACGTCCGCCGCCGACCTGCCGTGCCGCGGCGTGGTCCGGCTGACCGGCCCCGTACGGGCCGTCGGCCACGACCGCCGCCTCGACACGCCCTTCTCCGTGGACGTTCAGGAGGGAATCGATGCCGGCCACTCCTAGGCGCGCCACCCTCGCCACGGTCGCGGCCTCGGCCGGGGTGTCGGTGGCGACCGTGTCCAAGGTGCTCAACGGGCGCAGCGACGTCGCCCCGGCGACCCGCTCGCTGGTCGAGTCGCTGCTGCGCCAGCACGACTACGTGTCGCCGTCGCCGCGCCGGGGCGAGAGCGCCGGGACGGACACGGTCGAGGTGCAGTTCGACTCCTACATCAACGCGTACTCGACCGAGCTCATCCAGGGCCTGATCAACGCGGGGGCCGAGCTGGGCGTCGGGGTCGTGGTCAGCCTCAGGCGGGACGCGGCCCGCCCCGGCCCCTGGGCGCGCGAGCTGGCCGCCGCCGGGCGGCGGGCGCTCATCGCGGTCACCAGCGAGCTGACCAGCGGGCAGCTCACCGCGCTGGCGCGGGCGCGGGTGCCGCTGGTCGTCATCGACCCGCTCAACCTGCCGCGCACCCGCGTGACCAGCGTCGGCTCGACCAACTTCGCCGGCGGGCTGGCCGCCACCCAGCACCTGCTCGGGCTCGGCCACCGGCGCATCGCCTACATCGGCGGCCCGGCCACCGCGGCCTGCAACCAGGCGCGGCTGCACGGCTACCGGGCGGCGCTGGAGGCCGAGGGCGTCGTGCTGCCGCCCTGCTACACGCACTTCGGCCACTTCCGCTACCAGGACGGGCTGACGTATGGCGCCACCGTGCTCGACCTGCCCGAGCCCCCCACGGCGATCTTCGTCGGCTGCGACGAGACCGCGCTCGGCGTCATGGAGGCGGCCCGCGCGCGCGGGCTGCGCGTCCCCGAGGACCTCAGCATCGTGGGCTTCGACGACACCCAGATCGCCCGGATGGCCTCGCCGCCGCTCACCACCGTCCGCCAGCCGCTGCGCGAGATGGGCAGCGTCGCGCTGCGCACCGCGCTGCGCCTGGCGGCCGGCGAGCCCATCGACTCCCATCACGTCGAGCTCGCCACCGAGCTGATCGTGCGCGGCTCGACGGCGGAGGTGACCTGCGCACGTCAGGGCTGAGAGACGCCCCGCCCGGGTAGGACCCGGTGATCGGGGGGTGGGGCGTCATGCGGGCCGGCGACGAGGTCTGTGAGGGGATGCTCGGCGCGCTGCTGCGCGTCGGCCCGCCCGCCTCGCTGGAGGACCTGCCCGAGCTCGTCACCGAGCACGCCGGCCGCGCCGGGCTCGCCCACCCCATGCTGTACGTCGCCGACCTCCAGCAGCAGTTCCTGCTCCCGCTGCCGGGCCAGCGCGACGAGACCGGCGCCCCGCTCCACCGCATCCCCATCGACACGACCATCCCCGGCCTGGCCTTCCGCACGATGGAGCCGATGCAGGCCCGCACCGCCGTCGCCGCGGGCGAGCCCGCCGAGCTCTTCACCGGGGAGGGGCCGCGCCGGCTGTGGGCGCCGCTGCACAGCGGCACCGAACGCCTCGGCGTGATCGGGGTGATCGTGCCGCACGCCGACGGGGACGTCCTGACGCGCCTCACCCGGCTGGCCGGCCTGGTCACCCTGCTGGTGCAGAGCAAGCGCGCGTTCAGCGACGGCTACGCCCAGCTCGTCCGCACCCGGCCGATGGCCCTGTCCGCCGAGGTGCTGTGGAACCTGATGCCCGGCGCGACCTTCGCCAACGACCGGGTGGTGGTCACCGCGGCGCTGGAGCCCGCGTACGAGGTGGGCGGCGACGCCTTCGACTTCGCGCTCAACGGCGACGTGCTCCGGCTGTCGATCTTCGACGCGATGGGCCACGACACCTCGGCCGGGCTGACCGCCACCATCGCGGTCGGCTGCTGGCGCAAGCACCGCCGCGAGGGCGCCGACGTGGTGGCCGCGGGGGAGGCCGTGGACGACGCCATCGCCCGGCAGTTCGGCACCACCCGCTTCGCGACCGGAATCCTCGCCGACCTGGACACGCGGACGGGCCGGCTGGTGTGGGCCAACCGGGGGCATCCCCCGCCGGTGGTGCTGCGCAGGGGCCAGCTCGTCGCCACCCTCGACGCCGCGTTCGGCGCCCCGATGGGGCTCGACCTGGGCCTGCCCACCGAGCCCGGCCGCTACCACCTCGAACCGGGCGACCGGCTGCTCCTCTACACCGACGGCGTCATCGAGGCCCAGGACCCGCAGGGGGAGCTGTTCGGGCTGGAACGGTTCATCGACTTCGTCATCAAGCGCGAGGCCGACGGCGTGTCCGCGCCCGAGACCCTGCGCCGCCTGATCAACGCGATCCTCGACCACCAGCGCGGCTGGCTCCAGGACGACGCGACGGTCCTGCTGGTCGAGTGGCGCCCCCCGTCCTGACCGCCGTTACGCGGCCTCGCCAGGCAGGTGCGCGCGGACGGCCGCGAGGCACCGCTCCACGGCCGGGCGGGGGTCGAAGGCGTACGTGCCCGGCCCGAACAGCTCGAACGTCAGATGCCCCGCGTACCCGCGCCGGTCCAGCGCCTCCAGGTAGTCCGCCAGCGGCAGCTCCCCCTCGCCCCACGCCAGGTGGCCGGTGGGCCGCCCGTCGATGAGGTGCACGTGCCTGACCCGGTCGCCGAGCGCGTCGAAGTAGCCGTCCACGGTGTCGCCGGCGGCGGCCATGGCGACGGTGTCGAGCACCGCGCCCAGGTTGGGCGCGCCGACCTCGCCGATCATCCTGGCCAGCCCGGCGGCGTCGTTCACCAGGTTGGACTCCACCCGTTGCAGCGCCTCCAGCACGCACGTGACGCCGAGCGTCGCGGCGTGGGCGGCGATCTCGCCGATCGCGTCGGCCGAGCGCCGCCAGGCGTCCGCCACCGGCTCGTCCTCGAAGCCGCGCCCCGGCGTGAGCAGCAGCAGCTCCGCGCCGAGCTCGGCGGCCAGCTCGGCGGCGCGGCGGAACATCGCGATGCTCTCCTGCCGCAGCCACGCCTCCGGCGAGGCCACGTTGACCGGGTACATCACCTGCTCGGGCGTCAGGCAGCGGACGGCCATCCCGCGGGATTCGGCCGCGCGGCGCACCGCCCGCGCCTCGGCGTCGCTCATCCGCGGCACGTGGAGCTGCGGCGCGATGCCCCACAGCTCCAGGCTCTCGCGGCCGAGCGCGGCGGCGTCGTCGAGGAAGCGCTCGAAGGGCAGATGCTGGTAGGAGAAGTTCGAGCCGGTGAACCGGGCGAGCGACAGTGCCATGAGGACAGACTCCCTTACTTGCCGACCCTACTTGCCGACTCCGTCGGCGAGCTTATTTGCCGACTCCGTCGGCGAGACCCTTGACGATGTAGCGCTGCCCGAACAGGAACAGCAGCACGACCGGCAGCGCCGCGATCACCATCCCGGCGAACACCACCGGGTACTCGGTGCCGTGCTTGCTCATCAGGCTGGTCAGCCCGACCGGCAGCGTCTGCACGCCGGTCCCGCTGGTGAAGACCATCGCGAACAGGTACTCGTTCCAGGTGAACAGGATGTGCAGCAGCACCGTGGAGACGAGGATCGGCTTGCACATGGGCAGCGTGATCCGCCAGAAGCAGGTCCAGCGGCCCGCGCCGTCCATCGACGCCGCCTCGTCCACCTCGCGCGGCAGGTCGATCATGTACGCCCTGATGAGGAACGTCGTGAACGGCACCCGGAAGGCGGTGTAGAGGATGAGCAGCGCCCAGAAGGTGTTGTACAGCCCCATCGCCTGGAACATCTTGACCAGCGGCACCAGCGCCACGGTCGGCGCGAGCATGAGCCCGCCCAGGATGATCCCGGTCAGCCCCTTCCCGAACGGCAGGTCGACCCGGGTCAGCCCGTACGCCGCCCACGCGCTGACGAGCACGGTCACGACGGTCGAGGTGACCGTGACCAGCACGCTGGTGCTGAGATAGCCGCTGACGCCCCGGTTCCACGCCTTGGCGTAGTTGTCGAAGCTCCAGTCCAGCGGCAGTGCGAACGGGTCGCCGAACAGCTCGGCGTTCGTCTTGAACCCGTTGAGCGTCATCCACAGCAGCGGGTAGAGCACCACCACCGCGAGGGCCAGCAGGAACGCCCACACGAACACGCGGGCGACCGCGCCGAGGAAGCTCAGCCGCGTCACCACTCCACCCTTCCCCTGCGCGAGGCCCTGAGCTGGGCGATCGCGATGCCGAGCGTGATCACGAACAGCACGGTCGCGATCGCGGCGGCGTAGCCGAAGTTGTTGCGGACGAAGCCGCTGCGGTACAGCCACGTGCCCAGCACCTGCGTGGAGTTGTTGGGCCCGCCGGCCGTCATCACCATCACCTCGTTGAACACCTGGAACGCGCCCGAGACGGTGAGGATGGTCATGATCCCGGTCATCTCGCGCACCAGCGGCAGCGTGACGTGCACGAAGCGGCCGATGGGGCCGACGCCGTCGATGGCGGCGGCGCCGTAGATCTGCGACGGGATGCGCTGGATCGCGACCGCGAACAGCAGCGTCGAGTAGCCGAAGCCCTGCCACTGGCTCATCGCGATGATCGCCGCCATCGCGGTGCTCTCCTGGCCCAGCCACGCCTGGGCCAGCTCGGGCAGGCCGACGGCCTTGAGCGCGTGGTTGAGCGGGCCCAGGTTCGGCTCGTAGATGAAGTAGAACAGCAGGCCCGCGACGGTCATCGAGATCGCGGACGGCACGAAGTAGATCGCCCGCAGCGCCCGCTGCCAGCGCTGGCTGCGCACACTCTCGACGAGCGCCGCCAGCAGCAGCGCGCCGAACACCTGGAACACGATGGAGATCACCGCGTACAGGACGTTGTTGCCGAGCGAGGACCAGAAGACCGGGTCGTCGACGAGCCGGACGTAGTTGTCCAGGCCGACGTACTCCTGGCTTCCGCTGTAGATGTCCCACTTGAGGGTGCTGAACTGGAGGTTCTGCACGAGCGGCAGGTAGACGAAAACGCCGACCAGCACGAGGGCGGGGACGACCCACGCGAGCCCGAGCGTCCTTTGCAACAGGTTGGCGCGCAACTGAGGCTCCTACTTGGCGGACTCGGAGGCCTGGCGCACGCTTTCGAGCACCTTGTCGGCCGTCATGCCGCCGCTGACCATGGCCTCGCCGCCGGCCAGCCAGGCGTCGGCGACCTCGGGCACGGTGACGGTGTCGAGCCAGATGGCCAGCTTGGGCGCCTTGTTGACGAGCTGGATGCCCTCGTAGACGGCCTTGCTGGAGGTCTCGGGCGTGACCGCGCCGACGACCGTGCTCGGCTGCCCGTACGGCGGTGCCGACAGCGTCTTGGCGTTCTCCAGTTCGGTCACGAACTTCATGAAGTCGACCGCGAGCGCCACCCGGGGCGACTTGGCGTTGATGAGGTAGCCCTCCGGCGAGCCTTCGAGCACGCCGGGGTCGCCGGCCGCGTTCGCCGGGACGGGGAGCTGGAAGATGCCGAAGTCGTCCGGCTTGACCTTGCCCGAGGTGGCGTTGTCGAACTCCAGGATCTCCTGGTAGTACATGGCGGCCTTGCCGCCCGCGAACGCCTCCTGCGCGGAGGTGTAGAGCACGCCGTTGGTGCCGCTCTTGGTGTCGGTGCACTCCTCGACCAGCGTCTTGAACTGGTTGAGCGCGGTGACGTAGCCGGGGTCGGCGAGCTTGGCGGTCTCGGGCGCGAAGTCGGCCTCCAGCGTGGCCTGGGGCACGTTGTAGGCGAAGAGCTGCTGGAGGTAGTGGAGCGCGGGCCAGCCGTCCTTGTTGCCGAAGGCGACGGGCTCGTAGCCGGCCTTGCGCAGCGGCCCGCAGGCGGCGATGAGCTCCTCGAACGTCTTGGGCACCTCGACGCCGGCCTTGGCGAAGGCGGCCTTGCTGTAGCCCATGAACTTGCCGTTGCCGTACAGCGGGATGCCGTAGTACTTGCCGTCGCGGGCGAAGGCGTCCAGCGAGCCGGGGCTGAAGGTCTTGCCCCACTCGGTGCTCGGGCCGATCACGCCGGTGAGGTCGGCCGCGCGGCCGCCTCGGATGTAGTTGTCGGCCCAGTTGCCGGTCCAGGTGAAGTAGATGTCCGGCAGCGCGTCGGAGGCGGTGAGCGTCTTGAGCTTGTCCTTGACGCTCTGGTCGGTCTCCTGGATGAGCTCGATCTTCACCTGCGGGTGCCGCTTGTTGTACTCGGCCGCGAGGTTCTCGAAATAGGGGCCGGTCGGGTCGCCGGCGAACTTCGTGAGAACGCTCAGGGTGCCGGAGAACTCCGGCGTGGCGGCGGCGTCTGCCGCGGGTGCCGCCTCCGGCTGCCCGCCGGAGCAGGCGGCCAGCGCGAGTGTGGTCCCGAGGAGTGCCGCGAACGTCGAGAGTGCGCGAGGGCGCATGGGCTTCCTTTCTCCCGCCTTGGTGTTGGCCGACCTTACAGGCGCTCTGATACCGGTACCAGACCCAGTGGCGAAGATCTTTTCTTCGTTGCTCCGCCGTGACCTTTTCCTCCCAGCAAAGCTCCAGGTAAAAGCGGCCTGACCCGACTCACGGGTTGACGCGGCGCGGAACGCTGTGCCAACGTGGCCCCGCCTGATACCGGTATCAGAGTCGCGAAAGGACACCCTCATGCTCGGATTCAACGAGCCGGAATTCCTCGCCCAGTCGGCGAGCGCCGTGGCCCTCCGGCCCCAGATCGAGGAGCTGGTGGACCGGCTCGTGGACCAGGGCTTCGACACCCTGCTCCTCGTCGGCGCGGGCGGCACGTACGCGCAGATGTGGCCCTACGAGCACCTGGCCCGCCGCTCCTCCACGCTCGACGTGCGGGCCGTCATCGCCGCCGAGCTGATCGTCTCCGGCGACGCGCGGCTCGGCGAGCGCACGGTCGCCGTGTTCACCTCGGTCTCCGGCACGACCGACGACAGCGTCCGGGCCATCGACTACTGCCGGTCCAAGGGGGCGTACACGATCTCCTTCACCGGCCACCCCGACTCGCCGGTGGCGACGAAGGCGGACATCGCCCTGGTCTCGCAGCCGAAGACCTGGCCGTTCGACTTCCAGCTACTGCTCTTCATGACCCGCCTGCTGGCCCGCCGGGGCGAGTTCGACGGCTACGAGCGCTTCGCCACGGAGCTGGCCGGCATCCCCGAGATCCTCGTCGAGGTCGCCCGGCAGGCCGAGCCCGTGGCCTCCGCCTTCGCCGAGGACCACAAGGACGCCGACTACCACTTCCTCATCGGCGGCGGGAACCTGTGGGGCTTCACGTACCTCTACTCGATGTGCATCCTCGAGGAGATGCAGTGGCTGCGCACCACCCGCGTGCACAGCGCCGAGTTCTTCCACGGCTCGCTGGAGCTGCTGGAAGAGGACACCAGCGTGATCATCTTCCAGGGCGAGGACGAGACCAGGCCGCTCACCGACCGCGCCGAGGCGTTCGCCCGCCGCGTCTCCAAGGACGTCACGGTCTTCGACACCCGCGACTACCCGCTGACCGGCATCAGCCCCGAGTTCCGCGGCCTGCTCGCGCCGCTCGTGCTCGACACCGTCATGAGCCGGGTCAGCAAGCACCTGGAGCGCGTCCGCGACCACTCCCTCGACCTGCGCCGCTACTACCGCGTCATGGACTACTGAGGCGACCATGAGAGTGCTGGGCTTCGGCGACAACATCGTCGACCGATTCGTCGACCGGGGGGTCGACTACCCGGGCGGCAACAGCGTCAACGTCGCCGTGTACGCCCGGCGTCTCGGCGCCGACTCCGCCTACCTGGGCGTCTTCGGCGACGACGACCTCGGGACCTTCCTCGGCGGCGCCATCGCCGCCGAGGGGGTGGACGCCGGCCGCTGCGTCGTCCGGCGGGGCGAGAGCGGCGTGTCCCACCTGCGGGTGGACGACGGGGAGCGGATCTTCCTCGGCTGGAACGGCGGCGGCGTCACCGTGCGCGAGCCTCTCGCGCTCGACGACGCCCTGCTCGGCTACGTCGCCGGCTTCGACCTCGTGCATTCGAGCGTCTACAGCCGCAGCGAGCCCGAGCTGCCCAAGCTGGCCGCGCTCGGCGGCCCGCTGGTCAGCTTCGACCTGTCCAGCGAGGAGGAATACCGCGACCCCGCCTACCTCGACCGGGTCTGCCCGCACGCCGACCTCGTGCTGCTGTCCTGCTCCCACCTCAGCCCGGCGGCCACGGAGGAACTGCTGGCCGAGGCGGTGCGCAGGGGGGCCGGGCTCGCGCTCGGCACCCGCGGGGTGGACGGCGCGATGGCCGCCGACGGGCGGGTGACCGTCTCCGGCCCGGCCCGGCTGGTGGACGACGGCGCCCTCGTGGACACGATGGGGTGCGGCGACGCCTTCCTCGCCGGGTTCGCGGTGTCGCTGCTGCGCGGCGGCTGGACCAGGGGCGCGCGGCCCGCGCCCGGCCTGATCGAGCGGGCGCTGGAGGACGGCGCGCTGGCCGCCTACGACCAGTGCTTCGTCGAGGGCGCCTTCGGCCACGGCCGGCCGAGCCCCGTGGCTAGCATGTGACGGGCTGATCAGGAACGAGGGACGACAACCATGGCGACTGAGCGGGGCCAGGCGGGGCCGACGATCTCCGAGGTGGCGGCCGAGGCCGGGGTGGGCCGCGCCACGGCGGCCCGCACGCTCGGCGGCTACGGCTACGTCAGCCCCGAGCTGCGGGCCCGGGTGCTGGCCGCGGCCGAGAAGCTCGGCTACCGCGCCAACGCCCTGGCCCGCAGCATGTCCACCGGCGTGAGCCACACGCTCGGGGTGATCGTCGCCGACATCGGCAACCCGTTCTTCGCCGGGCTGCTGCGGGGTGTCTCCGACACCTCGCGGGCCCGCGGGTTCGACGTGATCGTGCTCAGCACGTACGAGAACCTCCAGGAGGAGGTCGCGGCCGCCAACGTGCTCATCGACAAGCGCGTGGACGGCTTCATCGTGGCCTCGGCCGCCCTCCAGCGCGGCCAGGTCGCCCACCTCAAGGCCGCGCTCGACCGCGGCATCCCGGTCGTCCTGGTCGACCGCGCGGTGACGGCGCTCGACCTCGACGCCGTCGTCATCGACAACCGCGACGCCGCCCGCGAGGCCGTCGAGATGCTGATCGCGGCGGGGCACCGGCGGATCGGGTTCGTGTGGGGGCCGCGGGTGAGCGAGCCGCCCGCGACCCGGCGCGAGCTGCTGGCGGCGGCCTCCCGCAACCTGTGGACCGACGGCGAGCGGCTGCGCGGCTACCTCGACGCGCTCGACGACGCGCACATCCCCTTCGACCCCGAGCTGGTCATGGTCGGGCCGAAGACGGAGGAGCGGGTGGTGCGCGAGGTCGGGCGCATGCTCGCGCTGCCCGACCGGGTCACCGCCGTCTTCTGCACCGAGACCGACGGCATGACCGGCTCGCTGCGCGCCCTGCGCGCCGCCGGGCTCTCCTACCCCGACGACGTCTCGCTCGTCGGCTTCGACGACAACGCGTGGGCCGCGGTCATGGAGCCGCCGCTCACCATGATCGCGCAGCCCGTCCACCAGCTCGGCGCCAAGGCGGCCGAGGTGCTGCTCGACATCCTCGGCGGGGCCGAGCCGGCCCGCGAGATGCACACGCTGCGCTCGCGCCTGATCCGCCGCGCCTCGGTCGCGCCGCCGCCGGGAACGCCGAGGGTCAGCGGGAGCTCCACCTGACCTCGTACGGCTTCAGCTCGTACTCCTTGCCGTCCACCTCCGCAGTGGCGGCCCCGTCCGTGGTGTTGACCAGCACCAGCTGCTCCGGCTGGGCCAGCACCCTGACCTTCGGGTCGGAGGAGGAGACGTCGTCCAGCTTCGCCCCGGCGGGGAACCACTTCACGAAGTTCTCGATGAGCCGCTGCGTGGCGGACGGCGCGCCGGTGCGCGGGTCCCACAGGCAGCCGTTGCAGGCGGTGTCCTTGGTCTGCGGGTTCCAGTAGAGCGCGGTGGCGGCGCCGCTGCGCGCGAACTCCATCATCGAGGCGGCCTGCACGGCCAGGCGCTTGCCCTCCGGCCATTTGGTGCCGTTCTCGGGCTGGAAGTACCACTCCGACCACCAGATCGGCATGTCGCCGGTCTTCTCGCGCAACCAGGTGGTGATCGCGCTGAACTTGCTCAGCGCGCCGAACTCGTCGGGCAGCAGCTCGTGGGCGTCGGTCGGGGAGGCGCCGTCCACGACGATGAAGTCGGCGCCCTTCTTGTGCTCGTTCCAGTAGTTGAACGCGTCGAGCACGTTCTGGTTGACCACGCCCCAGTCGCCGCGCAGCTCCGAGCGGCCGCTCCTGTTGCTGTCGAAGCCGAGGTACGGGCCGCCGACCTTGGCGTCGGGACGGACCGCCTTCACCGCGTCGTACACCTTGTTGTACAGCTGCGTGTAGCCCTTGTAGTCGGCGGGCCTGCGGTGGTCCTTCCAGAAGCCCTTGAACTCGTTCCAGACCATGAAGTACTCGACGTCGCGGTAGCGCTCGGCGACCGTGGCGGCCAGCCTGGCGAAGTCGTCGAAGTGCTCGGGGTAGGGGGCGTCCTCCAGGTGCTCGGCCCAGCCCTCCCCGGAGGTCGGGCCCTCGGGGCCGCCCTTCATCCAGTCGGGGGCGCAACAGAGGGTGATGACCTGGGTGCCGCCGGACGCCTTCATGAAGCCCGTGCGGCTGTCCAGGTCCTCCCAGAAGAACTCCTGGCGGCGCGGCTGCGGGTTGAGCGCGCCGAAGCCCATGATGTGCTGGTTCTGCAGCATGGGGGTCTGTGAGAGCGAGCCGGCGACGGTCTGCTCGAAGCGCGGGTTGATGTTGTTGGCGCTGGTGCCGGTGTGGGTGAAGCCCCAGCGCGGCCAGCCCGGGTCCACGGCGGGAGGCTTCGCCTCCACGGACGGCTGCGCGGGCGCGGTCGCCTGCGGCTTGGGCTGCCCGGCGTCCGGGTCCGGGCCGCCGTCGCCGGGGCCGCATCCGGCCACGATCATCGCCAGCGCCACCGCGGCGATCGCTCCTGCCGGCCGCCTCCACATCGTCTTCCCGCTGTCCGAAGCCACCTGGATCCACCCGTTTCTGATGATTCGTCGTTGTGAGCATCGCACGGCAGAGCCCGTGCGGGGATCCCGGATCTGCTCGGGCGCCGGCGGGCGGCTCATCCGCGCACCCGCAGGTCCGCGAAGAGCGCACGGTGGTCGGAGCCGGGAAGATCGTGGATCCGTACGGCGACCGCCCCCGCGCGGCCGTCGGTGAGCACGTGGTCGATGGCCACGAGCGGTGGGAACCGGCGCATCGGCCAGGTCGGCACGAGCCCCTGGCCGGTCGCCGCCGCGGCGTCGGTGTAGCCGGTGTCCAGCAGGCTCCGGAACACGGCGTGGTCCAGCGTCGCGTTGAAGTCGCCGGCCAGGATGCGCGGCGGCCCGGTGGCCGGCGCGGGCGGCAGCGTGGCCACCCCGGCGTGCCACTCGGGCACGGTCGAGGGCACCGGCGCGACCGGGTGCACGACGACCACCTCGACCGCCTGGCCGCCGGGCAGCGCCACCTCGGCCACCGGCATGTGGTGCCCGACCGGCCGGAACAGCCCGGTGCGCTCGCGCAGCGGGTAGCGGGCGTAAAGGCCGCTGCCCACCGGCCCCCAGGTCGCCGGCTTGGCCACCTGGTAGGGCAGCAGGCTCTCCAGCCCGGCCGCCCGCAGCCGCTCCTGCTCGGCGAAGGTGAGCTCCTGGAGGCTCAGGACGTCCACGTCATGGTCGCGGACCAGGCCGACGATCGTCTCCGCGTCGCCGCGGCCGCCGTTGAGGTTGGCCGTCAGCAGCCGGAGCGGCCGCCCCTCCGCCGGCGCGGCGGACGCGACGGCGCGCGGCACGACGCACCAGGCCAGGCAGACGCACACGGCCAGCATGACGGCGATCGCCGCCCTGCTCCGCAGGGCCACCGCGAGCCCCAGCGTCAGCAGCGCGGCGAGCGCGAAGTACGGCGTGAACGAGACCAGCGGCACCAGCAGCGCCCCGGTCTCCAGGCCGCCGAGCCGCACGGCCGTCCCCGCCGCGAACAGCACGGACACCGCCACGGCGATCCGCCCCACCCACCGCCGGCGGGGCCGGGACCGCGTGGTGGCCCCGCCCGCCACCTCTTGCGTTAACACAGCCACGCACTCTAGGCGGCCTTCATGAGATTTCCATGATGGGCGGGGCGGAGAGTGACGGGGTTTTTACGGCAGGCGGGCGGGAGGCGCGGGCGGGGCCGGGTCGTCGGCGGGGTCGCGGAAGGCGCAGGAGAAGACGTGCTCGCCGGAGCCGACGACGATCGGCCCGCCCTCCCCGCCGCTCTCCCCGGCGTCCTCCGGGTCCTCCGGGAGGTGGACGGTGGCGGTCGTGTTCGGGGGGACGACCACGCGCAGTTCCAGGCGCCCGTCCGCGCGGGACCAGCCGGCCTCGGCCCGCCCGTACGGCGTGTCGAGCGTGGCCCGCGCCCGCGACAGCCCGCCGCCCGGCTGGGGCCGCACCAGCAGCTCCCGGTAACCGGGCGCGCCCGGGGCGAGACCGGCCACGGTGCGGTGCAGGAAGTCGGCGACCGCCCCCAGCGCGTAGTGGTTGAAGGAGGTCATCTCGCCCGGGTTGACCGAGCCGTCGGGCAGCAGGCTGTCCCACCGCTCCCAGATCGTGGTCGCCCCCATCGTCACCGGGTACAGCCACGACGGGCACTCGCGCTGGAGGAGCAGCCCGTACAGGCCGGCGTACGCGCCCGCCGAGGCCAGCGCGTCGCAGATCAGCGGCGTCCCGACGAACCCGGTGCCGATCCGGTGCCCGTCGGCGGCGACCAGCTCGGCCAGCCGCCGCCCGGCCCGCTCCCGCTGCCCGGCCCCGTCGAGCAGGTCCAGGTGAAGGGCGAGGGCGTAGGCGGTCTGGGTGTCGCAGGCGAGCCGGCCCGACGGGGTGACGAACTCGCGGCGGAAGGCCGCCCGCACCTCCTCGGCCAGCTTCCCGTAGCGGGCGGCGTCGCCGTCGTGGCCGAGCAGCGCGGCCGTGTCCGCGACCACCCGCGCCGACCAGGCGTGGTACGCCGTGGCCACCAGCGCGTGGTCCGTGCGCGCCCGTCCGGGGTCGTCCGGCGGCGCGGCCGGGTCGAGCCAGTCGCCGAACTGGAAGCCCTCGTCCCACAGGTGGTCCTCGCCGGCCAGCCCGGTCACCTGGTCCACCCAGGCCGTCATGCTCGCGTACTGGGTGCGCAGCACGCCGAGGTCGCCGGTGCGCTCGTACAGCGTCCACGGCACGAGCACGGCCGCGTCGCCCCAGGCGGCGGTGGGCTCGGGCGGGAACATCAGCGGCACCCACGGCACGTACGGCGGCACGGTGCCGTACTCGGCCTGCTCGGCGGCGAGGTCGGCGAGCCAGGAGGACAACGCCCCCGCGCAGTCGTAGAGGAAGGCGGCGGCCGGGGCGAAGACCTGGAGGTCACCGGTCCAGCCGAGCCGCTCGTCCCGCTGCGGGCAGTCGGTGGGCAGGTCGACGTAGTTGCCGCGCATGCTCCAGCGCACGTTGGCGTGCAGCCGGTCGAGCAGCGGGTCCGAGCTGTCGAAGTCGCCGATGGGCCGCAGGTCGGTGTGGCAGACGACGGCCACCACGTCACCCGGGTCCAGGTCGCCCGGCCACCCGTCGAGCTGCGCGTAGCGGAAGCCGTGGGTGGTGAAGCGCGGCTCCCACTCCTCGCCGTCCGCGTCGCCGCGCAGCGTGTAGCGGTCGAGGGCGGCGGCGTTGCGCAGCGGGCGCAGCGCGAGCGCGCCGTCCTCCAGCACCTCGGCGTGGCGCAGGGTCACGGTGTGCCCGGCCGGGCCCTGGACGCGGATGCGCAGCCGGCCGGCGATGTTCTGCCCGAAGTCGAGGATGGTCTCGCCGGACGGGCCGGTCAGGACCTCGGCCGGGGCCAGCGTCTCGGTGCGGCGCACGGGCGGGCCCGTGGGGGCCACCAGCAGCGCGGCGTCGTGGGGGAGCGCGTCGGCGGGCAGCCAGGCCGCGTCGTCGAAGCCGGGCCGCGACCAGCCGACCGGCTCCAGGCGGGCGTCGTGGTGCTCGCCGTCGTACAGGCTCGCGGCGGTGACCGGACCGGGCGCGCAGCGCCAGGAGCCGTCGGTGACCACGGTCTCGGTGCCGCCGTCCGCGTAGGTGATCTCCAGTTGGGCGATGAGGGCGGTGCGGTCGCCGTAGAGGCCGGTCCTGCCCTCGCGGAAGCCGACGCGGCCCCGGTACCAGCCGTCGGCGAGGGTGGCGCCGATGGCGTTGGGGCCCTCCTGGAGCAGGGCGGTGACGTCGTGGGTGCGGTAGCGCAGGCGGTGGCCGTAGCTGCTCCAGCCGGGGGCGAGCACGTCGTCGCCGATCACCTGGCCGTTCAGCTCGGCCTCGTACAGGCCGTGCGCGGTGACGTACAGACGGGCCCGCTCGACCGGGCCGCGCAGGGTGAACTCGCGGCGCAGCAGCAGCGCGGGGCCGTCGGGCGGGCCCAGGAGCTCCAGGGGCGGCGCGGCGGCCGAGGCCCGCCAGTCGGCCGGCTCCAGCAGCCCGGTCTCCACGTACGACCAGTCGCTCCACTCGCTGGCCGAGCCGTCCGCGCCGTGCACGCGCACCCGCGCGCCACGCCGCTCCCGCGAGCCGAGCGCCGGGCCCGGCCAGGGCACCAGCACCGACTCCGCGGACTCGACGCGGCCGGTGGTGAAGCCGTCGCCGAGCTCGATCTCGTACGCTCCCTGGACCCAGTCCCGGAGGTCCGTGGTGACGGTCCAGGACAGGCGGGGCTCGGGCTCGCCGACGCCGAGCGGGTCACGGTGGTGTTCGAAGGATGGTGCGGAAACGTGCAGAGAGGTCATGTCATCCCTTGATGGCGCCGGCCGTCATGCCGGCGACGATCTTGCGGTTGAAGAAGACGAACAGCAGCAGCGGCGGAATCGTGATCAGCACGATGTCCATGAACAGCAGGTTCCATTGCGTGTTGTACTGGCTCTGGAAGTTGTAGAGGGTGACCTGCACGGTGGCGTTGTCGTCGCCGGGCAGCAGGTAGAGCGGGTTGACGAAGTCGTTGAAGATGTTGACCGAGCTGACCAGGATCACGGTGATCGTCACCGGCCGCAGCAGCGGGAAGATCACCCGGAAGAACAGCCGGAAGCCGGTGCAGCCGTCGATCTGGGCGGCCTCGTCCAGCTCGCGCGGGATCGCCGCGACGAACGCCCGGAACAGCAGCATGGCGAACGACAGGTGGAAGGCCACCTCGGCCAGGATCATCCCGGGCAGCGTCTTGAACAGCCCGAGCGCCTGCAGCAGCCAGATGGTCGGCACCACCGCGGGCGGGATGATCAGCCCGGACAGCACCAGGAAGTCGGCCGCCTTCGCGACCTTGCCCGGCCGGCGTTGCAGCACGAACGCGGCCATCGCCGCGAAGATCACCAGCAGGGTGACCGAGGCGACGGTGATGATGGTGCTGTTGACGTAGGCGCGCAGCAGCACGTAGTCGCGGGCCTCGACGACCGCCATGAAATTCTCCACGACCGGCCAGCTCGTCGGCCAGGCGAAGTCGAGGTCGACGGCCTGCGTCTGGTCCTTGACCGCGGTCAGCAGCATGAGCGCGAAGGGGACCAGGAAGATCACGGTGGCCGCGACCAGCACGACCGCCTCCACGCCGAGCGAGCGGATGCCCTTTCTCACATCGCCACCTGCCTCTTGCCGAGGTAGTAGTTCAGCGGCACGGCGATGGCCGTGACGATGAGGAACAGCAGCACGTTCCCTGCCGTGGACAGGCCGAAGAAGCCGGCCTGGTACTGCTTGTAGATGATCGAGGCGATGGTGTCGCTGGTGAAGCCGGGCCCGCCGCGGGTCATCGTCCAGATCAGGTCGAACGAGCGCAGCCCCCCGATGAACGACAGGATGATCACCGAGTAGGTCGCCGGCCAACTCAGCGGCAGCGTGATGTGCCGGAAGCGGTGCCAGGCGCTGCCGCCGTCCACGGCGACGGCCTGGTAGAACTCGGTCGGGATCGACATGATGCCGGCGATGTAGATGACGGTCGCCAGGCCCACGCCCTTCCACACGTCCACCAGCGCCACCGACAGCAGCGCCGTGCCCGCGTCGCCGAGCCAGTCGCGGCCGTCGATCCCGACCAGCGCCAGCGCCTGGTTCACCAGGCCGGTCTGCGGCTTGAGCAGCATGCTGAAGGTGATGCCGACCGCGACCGTGGACACCAGCGTCGGGAAGAACACCACCGAGCGCAGGAAGCCGCGCAGCCGCAGCTTCGAGGTGAGCAGCACGCCGAGCAGCAGCCCGAGCACCACCTTCAGCCCGCTGGTGAGCACCGCGTAGACGAGGGTGTTCTGGAAGCCGACGCGCAGGTTCTGCTCGGCGAGGAAGTCGCGGAAGTTGTCCAGGCCGACGAACTCGCTGTCGAACAGGGTCCAGCGGGTCAGCGCGAAGTAGAACGCCATCACCGTCGGCACCAGGAAGATCACCAGGAACACGACGGCGGCCGGCAGGTACAGCGCGTACGGATACGCCGACCTGCGCCTGGCGGCCTGTCCCGTCACCACCCCGCGAGCCCCAACTGCTTGGCCTGCTTCTCGACGTCCTTGTCGTACTGGGCGGCGCCCTCCTCCGGCGGGGTCAGCCCGGAGCCGACGGCGACGGTGATCTGCTCCAGCGACGGGCCCTTCACCGGGGACACGAACTCCAGCGCGGGCGCGGTGCGGCCCTCGTCCACGTACGTCTGGAGGTCCTTGGCCACCTGGATGGCGTCGTCGGGCAGCTTGGCGCCCTCGACCCGGTACGGCCCGGCCGGCTGGACGGCCTTGTTCATGGCCTCGGCGGCGGCCGGCGAGGCCACGTAGGCCAGGAACTTCTTGGCCGCGTCCAGCTTCTCGGTGGTCTTCGGGATGTAGACGCCGGCCGGCTCCCAGAGCGTGGCGCCGTTCTTGGCGGCGTCGGCGCCGGGGATGCCGAAGAAGCCGATGTCGGTGGCGGCGGCCGGGGTCGTGGCCACCAGCGGCGGGACCTGCGCGCTCAGCATGGGGTAGTGCGCGCCCTTGCCCTCCACCAGCAGCTTCATGCCCTGGTCGGCGGTGGCCGAGCCGAAGCCCTCCTGGAGGAGGCCCTTGGCGTGCACCTCGGCCAGGTGGTCGAAGCCCGCTCGGGCGGCCGGCGTGGTGGCGAACTTGGCCTTGTTGGCCGTGTAGTCCTGCGCGAAGCCCGGCGCGGCGGCCTGCACGTTGTAGTAGTCGCCGAGCACGAAGAGCTGCGAGGTCCAGGTGTCCTTGAACGTGGAGATCACCGGCGCGATCCCGGCGGCCTTGATCTTGTCGTTGTTGGCCATGAAGTCGGCCCAGGTCTTGGGCACCTCCAGGCCGAGCTTCTCGTAGACCTTGCGGTTGTAGAGGATGCCGCCGCCCATGGCGGTGCCGGCGGGCACGCCGTACGCCTTGCCGTCCTGGCTCACGACGGGCAGGAAGTCCTTCTGCACGTTGGCGAGCGCCGGGTCGCCGGTCAGGTCGACCAGGGTCTGGCCGGGGTTGAGCGCCTGGAGGAGCGAACCGGAGTTGTACCAGAACACATCCGACATGTCGCCCGTGGAGAGCCGGGTCTTGACGATGTTGTCGCCCTCGCTGCCTCCGGGGCGGATCTCCGTCTCTATCTTGATCGTGGGGTTGGCCTGCATGAAGGCGTCCGTGAGCGCCTTGGCGGTGCTCACGGTGGCCTGGCTGTTGTCGACGAGGAACTTCAGTGTCACCGTGCCGCCGCCGGACGAGCCGGCGTCCGAGCCCGAGCCCGAGCCGCAGGAGGTCAGGGCCGCGATCGTGAGAACGGTCAGCGCCGCTCCCATGGTGCGGTGAGAGGTCTTCACAATGCCCCTCCGGGTCCGTTGAATCGTTTTAACAACCCCCGATGCGAGTTAACGTAGGCGTCATCCGCCGACACCGTCAAGGGCGAATTTGGGGAACGATCCCCAATCGTGATCCTGCGAGAAGCCGGTGGATCTGCACATCAGGACCAGGAAATGGGTAACGTTCCCCATGACCGGAGCGGAGGAGCTCGCATGGCAGAAACCGGTGGCCGCGGACGCCGGGTGACGATCGCCGACGTCGCCGACCACGCCCAGGTCTCCACCACCTCGGTGTCGAAGGTGCTGCGCAACGCCTACGGCGTCAGCCCCGCCACCCGCCTTCGCGTCCAGGCCGCCATCGACGAGCTCGGCTACCGGCCGCACAACGCGGCGCGGGCGATGCGCGGGCGCACGTTCACCATCGGCGTGCTGCTGCCGCACATCAGCAACCCGTTCTTCGCCGAGATCCTCGACGGGCTCACGGAGCAGCTCGGCGGCACCGACTACCAGGCGATCATCATCCAGGGCGGCCGGGACGACGCCTCCGAGCGCCGCGCCGTGGACGCCCTGGTCGACCGGCAGGTGGACGGCATGCTCATGGTCGCGCCGCTCAGCTCCAAGTCACGCCTGGAGGAGGTGGCCGCGGGCACGCCCACCGTCGTGCTCGGCCCGCACGAGCGCTCGACCGTCTACGACTCGGTGAACGACGACGACGAGGCGGGCACCGAGCTCGTCGTCGAGCACCTGATCAGGCTCGGCCACCGCCGGGTCGCGCACATCGCCCAGCAGGACGCCGGCCGCGGCCGGCCGGCCACGACGCTGCACGTCATCAGGGAGCGCACCTACCGGCGGGTCATGACCGAGCACGGCCTGGCCGCCGAGATCGCCGTCGCCACGACCTCCTACACCGAGGACGGCGGCTACCGGGGCATGCGGGAGCTGCTGGCCCGCGACCCGCGGCCCACCGCCGTCTTCGCCGGCGCCGACCTCGCGGCCTTCGGCGCGCTCGCCGCGCTGCACGAGGCGGGCCTGGCCGTCCCCGCCGACGTCTCGCTCGCCGGCTACGACAACACCCGCTCGTCCGGGCTCGCGCACATCGCGCTCACCACCGTCGACCAGGACGGCGTCGTGATGGGCCGCACCGCGGGGCGGCTGCTGCTCGAACGCATCGAGGGCCGTACGTCGTCGGTGCGCTTCTCCGTCACGCCGACCCTGATCGTCCGCCGTACGACGGCGCCGCCCTCAGAATCGTCTCAGGTGAGCTGAGTACAACTGGGGCATGAGCCGAGCCGCCCCCGCCGCGAAGGTGCTGGTCGTCGACGACGAGCCGAACATCCGTGACCTGCTGTCCGAGGCGCTGGAGCTGAACGGCTTCGCCGTCAGGACCGCCGCCTGCGGCCGGCAGGCGCTGGAGGCGGTGGCGCGCGAGCGGCCCGACCTGCTCGTGCTCGACGTGATGCTGCCCGACCTGGACGGTTTCGCCGTGGCCAGGCGGCTGCGCGCGGCGGCGGACGGGCCGCTCGTGCTGTTCCTGACCGCCAAGGACGCCGTGCCCGACCGCATCGCCGGGCTGACCGCAGGCGGCGACGACTACGTCACCAAGCCGTTCAGCCTGGAGGAGGTGGTGCTGCGCATCCGGGCCATCCTGCGCCGCGCCCGCCCGCCGGAGGAGCAGGCAGGCGACGGCGTGCTCCGCTACGCCGACCTGGAGCTCGACGAGGAGGCCCATCTCGTGCGGCGGGCCGGGCGGCAGATCCATCTCTCGCCCACCGAGTTCAGCCTGCTCCGCTACCTGATGATCAACGCCGAGCGGGTGGTGAGCAAGGCGCAGATCCTCGACCGGGTGTGGGAGTACTCCTTCGACGGCGACAGCCGCATCGTCGAGTCCTACATCAGCTACCTGCGCCGCAAGATCGACCGGGACGGCCCGCCGCTCATCCACACGCTGCGCGGCGTCGGCTACCGCCTCCAGGGGCCGAGGGAGGGGACCTCGTGAGAGCGGCGGACACGCGGGGCGCCTGGCCGCTGCGGCACCGGCTGCTGGCCGCGCTGCTGGGGTTGTGCGCGGCCGGACTGGCGGTGTTCGCGGCGGCCGGGGTGCTGCTGCTCGACCGGTCGCTGCTGTCGCGGGTGGACGCGCAGCTCGCCGAGACCGTACGGTCCTTCGCCTTCCGCCCGCCGCCGATGCCGCCGCCCGTGCCGCCGTCCGCCCGCCCCGGCGACGTGGAGCTGCCCACCCAGTTCAGGATCGCCTTCTACGCCCCCTCGGGGCTGCTGCTCCGCGAGCTGCCCGGCGGGGTCGCCGACCGGCCGGACGTTCCCGCCGGGCTGGTCGAACGGCCGCCGGCGGGCGCGGTCACCGTCGCGGGCCGGGACGGGACCGGCGACTGGCGGGTGCTGGTCAGGGCCCTGCCGGACGGCGGCCGGGTGACGGTGGCCATGTCGCTGGAGCCGAACCTGGCCACGGTGCGGCAGTTCCTCGTCATCGAGCTGGTCGCGGGCGTGCTGGTGCTGGCCCTGCTCGGCGCGGTCGCGCTGGCCGTCGTACGGCTCGGGCTGCGCCCGCTGACCAGGATGGAGCGGACCGCCGAGGCCATCGCCGCTGGGGAGATCGACCGCCGGGTCGGCGACACCGACCCGCGCACCGAGACCGGCCGGCTCGGCCGCGCGCTCAACACCATGCTCGAACGCCTGGCCAGCGCCCTGCGCGAGCGCGAGACTTCGGAAGGGCGGCTGCGCCGCTTCGTCGCCGACGCCTCCCACGAGCTGCGCACGCCGCTCACCTCGATCCGCGGCTTCGCCGAGCTCTACCAGCACGGCCAGGCCCCGCGCGACCCGGCCGTCGAGCGGCTGCTGCGCCGCATCGAGGGCGAGGCCGAGCGGATGGGCGTGCTGGTCGAGGACATGCTGCTGCTGGCCCGCCTGGACCGCGAGCCCGCGCTGGAGCCGGCCGCCGTGGACCTGCGCGTGCTGGCCGGTGACGTGGTGCACGCGGCGCAGGCGCGCGAGCGCGACCGGCCGATCCGGCTGGCCGTCTCCGACGAGCCGGTGTTCGTGCTCGGCGACGAGCACCGGCTGCACCAGGTCATCGCGAACCTCGTCGGCAACGCCATGACCCACACCGCCGCCGGCACGCCGGTCCTGGTGCGGGTCGAGCGCCGGGCCGCGACCGGGCCGCCGCCGGGGGTGGCGGGGGTCGAGAGGTGGAGCGCGGCCGGGCCGCCGCCGGGGGTGGCGGGGGTCGAGCAGTGGAGCGCGGCCGGGCCGCCGCCGCCGGGCGTGGCGCGCTCGGGCGACGGCCCCGCGCCGGACGTCGAGGCCGCGCTGGTGGAGGTGCGCGACGAGGGCCCGGGCATCGACCCCGAGCACCTGCCGTACGTCTTCGACCGGTTCTACCGCGCCGACCCCAGCCGCGCGCGGCACCACGGCGGCACCGGCCTCGGCCTCGCCATCGCCGCCGCGCTGGTGAGCGCCCACCACGGCCGGATCGAGGCCGGCGGCGCGCCGGGCGGGGGGACGACGTTCCGCGTGCTGCTGCCGCTGCACCACCCCGACGACTGAAGGCTCCGGTCAGAGGCGGTGGGTGGCGTCGCTGCGGTAGTCCGTGTACGTGTACGGGTTGTCGAGGATCTTCGTCTCCGGGATGTCCGGGTTCATGCCCTGCCGCCACGCCTCCTCGCCCATCTCGGCCCGCAGGTAGGCGACGGTGTCCTCGACCTGGCGGCGGGCGGCGGCGAGGTCCACGCCGACCAGCTCGTGCTCGTGCTTGACCACCCGCCCGTTCACCAGGACGGTGTGCACGTCGCCGCGCTGCGCCTGGAACGCCACGTGCCCGAACGGGTTGAGCACCGGGAACGACACCGGCGAGCGGTCGTTCTTGACGAGCACGAGGTCGGCCTTCTTGCCGGGGGCCACCACGCCGAGGTCGTCGCGGCCGAGCGCGCGGGCGCCGCCCCTGGTGGCCCACTCCACGACCTGGTCGGCGCGCAGGCCCGCGTGCGTGACCGTCTCGCCCTTGGCGTGCGCCTCCAGGTGCTCGCGCGAGCGGTCGGCGCCGAGCGTGGCGCGCATGGCGGAGAACAGGTCGCCGCTCCACCACACGCTGGTGTCCATGGACAGCGAGACCGGGATGCCGTGCGCGCGCAGCGCCCACGTGGGCGGGTAGCCCTGGCCCGCGCTCTGCTCGCTCTCCGTCGAGACCGACACCGAGCCGCCGGTGGCCGCGATCCGGTGGTAGGAGTCGGCCGACAGCGAGGCGGCGTGCACGTAGATCGTCTCGGGGGTCATGAAGCCGTGCTCGTGCATGAGCTTGATGCCGTCGTCGCTGGTCGCGCCCCACACGCCGGCGTGGGTGCTGACCGGGACGCCGAGCTCGCGGGCCACCTCGAAGGCGGCCTTTTCCGGGAAGGCCGGGTCGCCCAGCACGTCGAAGGCGAGCTGGAAGCCCAGCAGGTCGTCGCCGGTGATCCGGCGGCGGACGAAGTCGCGGAACTCGGGCGCGGCGGTCCACTCGGCGGGCGGCTGCTGGATGTTGCCGTAGGCGAGCACGTAACGGCCCGGCACCGACCGCAGCGCGTCCACGGCGGCGTCGGCGTGCTCCACCGTGCGCAGCCCGTGCGACCAGTCGACGACGGTGGTGACGCCGGCGTCCAGCGCCTCGATCGCGGCCAGCACGTTGCCCGCGTGCACGTCCTGCGGCCGGAACAGCTTGCCGTGCTCCAGGTAGAACCAGACGAAGTACTGGGTGAGCGTCCAGTCGGCGCCGTAGCCGCGCAGCGCGGTCTGCCACATGTGCCGGTGGGTGTCGATCATGCCGGGCAGCACGATGCCGCCGGTGGCGTCGATGACCAGGGCGTCGTCCGGCGCCCTCAGGCCGGGGCCGACCTCGGCGATCCGGTCGCCGGTCACCAGGACGTCGGTGTCCTCCAGCACCGTGCGGGCGCCCTCCATGGGCAGCACGGTGCCGCCGCGCAGCAGTACGGGCCGTCCGGCCCCGGCTTCGTTCCGCTCGCTCATCCTGGGCTCCTAGCTCTTCCGAACGGTTGTCCGCTACACGGTCATGCTGTTCGCCGTAACTCTACGAGCGGCCGTTCGGCTGTCAAGGCCTATGCCGCGTCGGCCCGCATGTGCCAGAATCCGGCTTACGGACAAGTGTCCGCACAACGGAGGGAGACTGATGGTGGACGACGGGGGCGGACCGCTCAAGGGCGTGCTGGTCGCCGACTTCTCCCGCGTCCTGGCCGGGCCCTACGCCACGATGCTGCTGGCCGACCTGGGCGCCGACGTCGTCAAGGTCGAGGGACCCCAGGGCGACGACACCCGGAGCTGGACGCCGCCGGTGCGGGGCGAGACCTCGACCTACTATCTGGGCGTCAACCGCGGCAAGCGCTCCATCGCGCTCGACCTGCGCGACCCGGACGACGCCGCGGCGGCCCGCGAGCTGGCCCGGCG
Source organism: Nonomuraea bangladeshensis (assembly GCF_039529455.1). Taxonomy (NCBI): domain Bacteria; kingdom Bacillati; phylum Actinomycetota; class Actinomycetes; order Streptosporangiales; family Streptosporangiaceae; genus Nonomuraea; species Nonomuraea bangladeshensis. Next base: position 241,811 of record NZ_BAAAMV010000001.1, on the reverse strand, counting down.
TGCCGACGTCCTCATCGAGAACTTCCGGCCGGGCGGCCTGGCGAAGTACGGCCTCGACCACGCCGCCGTGAGCGCCGCCAACCCCCGCGTCGTCTACGCCTCCATCAGCGGCTTCGGCTCAGGCCCCGGCGCCCGGGTGCCCGGCTACGACCTCATGGTGCAGGCCATGTCCGGCCTGATGAGCCTGACCGGCGAGCCCGACGGGCCGCCCTACCGGGCCGGGATCTCCGTCTTCGACGTCATGGCGGGCAACCACGCGGTGATCGGCATCCTCGCCGCGCTCCGGCACCGCGAGGCCACGGGGGAGGGGCAGCACGTCGAGGTCAACCTGCTGTCCTCGGCGCTCACGGGGCTGGTCAACCACAGCTCCGCGTACGTGGCGGGCGGCGTCGTGCCGTACCGGATGGGCAACGCGCATCCGAGCGTGTTCCCGTACGAGCCGCTGCCGACCGCCGACGACGACCTCATCGTCGCCGCGGCGAACGACGGCCAGTTCAGGAGGCTGTGCGAGGTGCTCGGCATCCCGGAGACCGCCGACGACCCGCGCTTCGCCCGCAACGCCGACCGCACCGCCCGCCGCGAGGAGCTGCGGCCGATCCTGGTGGCGGCGCTGGCCGCCAAGGGCGCGGTCGAGTGGTTCGAGCTGCTGGTCGAGGCCGGGGTGCCGAGCGGGCCGATCCAGACCATCGACGGCGGCTTCGCCATGGCCGAGCGGTTCGGGCTGGACCCCGTCGTCGAGGTGGGCGAGGGCGAGCGGGCGGTGCCGACCACCCGCCACCCCATCCGCTTCTCCGCCACCCCGGCCCGCTACCCGCTGCCGCCGCCCGAGCTCGACGAGCACGGCGCGGAGCTGCGCGCCTGGCTGGCCGGCCCGGACCGGCCACTCGGAGGGGAGGGCGCGTGAGCGAGCGACCGTCCGACGACGCTCAGAGGGAAGGGCGCGTGAGCGAGCGACCATCCGTCAACCCTCAGAAGGGTGAGCGCGACTATCCGACGGCGCTCGGGGCGTCGTCACGGACGACGATCACCCTGCTCGGGCAGGACCTCGCCGAGGACGTCATGGGCCACGTGGGCTTCGGCGAGCTGGCGTTCTGGCTGGCCGCCCAGCGCCGGCCCACGGCGGGTGAGGCCCGCGTGTTCGAGGCGGTGCTCGCCGCGCTGGCCGACCACGGGTTCACGCCGACCGCGATCGTGACGCGGCTGACGTACCTGTCGGCGCCGGACTCCGTGCAGGGGGCGCTGGCGGCCGGGCTGCTCGGCGGCGGCTCGCGCTTCCTCGGCGTCACCGAGGACTGCGGCCGCTTCCTCGCCGAGGTGCTGCGCGCCTGCGAAGGGCCGCTGCCGACGGACGACGCCGGGTGGGACGCGCTCGCCCTGGAGACCGTACGCGCCCGCAGGGAACGCCGCGCGCTCATCCCCGGCCTCGGCCACCACGTGCACAAGGACGGCGACCCGCGCACGCCCCGGCTGTTCGCCATCGCCGCCGAGGAGGGCCTGGTGGGTCCGCACCTGTCGCTGTTCGCCGCCGTCGGCCGGGTCCACCCCCAGGTGCTCGGCCGGACGCTGCCGCTGAACGGCGCCGGGGTGTGCGGGGCCGCGCTCGCCGACCTCGGCCTGCCGCTGGAGCTGCTGCGCGCCTTCGCCCTGCTGGCGCGGACCGCCGGGCTCATCGGGCAGCTCGCCGAGGAGCTGCGCCACCCCGTGGCCAACGACATCTTCCTGTCCGTGGACCTCAACAACCGGTCCATCCCCCCCGAGCCGTACGCCGACGGAGGTCTGCATGGCTGAGCTCGTCGCGGTCATCGCGTCCACCCACCATCCCTTCTACTACCGGGCGTCCACGGCGACCGGCGCCGACCGGCCGCCGTTCGCCGACGAGTGGGTGCGCAAGGTCATGGCCTTCCGCGAGACCCTGACCAGGGCGAACCCGGACGTGCTCGTCATGGTGGGCTCCGACCACTTCCACCAGCTGTGGCTGGACAACATGCCGCAGTTCCTGGTCGGCAAGGCCCCCTTCTACGACGCCAACTGGTACAACGAGGAACGCGAGTTCGGCCTGCCCCGGATGACCTGCCAGGGCGAGGAGGATCTGTCGGCCCACCTCCTGCGCGGCGGCCTCGACCTCGGCTTCGACCTGGCCTTCTCCAACGAGCTGCGGATCGACCACTCGATCACGTGCCCGATCATCACCCTGCGCCCGCAGAACGACCTGCCGATCGTGCCCGTCTACACCAACATCTTCGCCCCGCCGCTGCCGCAGCCCAAGCGCTTCGTGCAGCTCGGGCAGGCCATCCGCGAGCTGATCGAGTCGTGGCCGGACGACCGCAGGGTCGCCGTCATCGGCACCGGCCACCTGTCGCTGGAGCTCGGCGGGCCGCGCCAGTTCGGGCCGCACGGCCCCGACCCCGAGTTCGACCGCAGGGCCGTCGAGTGGATCTCCACGGGCGACCTGGAGGGCTGCCTGTCGGAGGTCACCCTCGACAGTTTGTGGAGCCCCGGCAACGCCACCCACGGGTTCATGGACTTCATGCTGATGATGGGGGTCGCGGGTGAGGGCCGCAAGGCCGACTACACCGACACCTACGACCTGTTCCACACCATGGAGGCGTACTTCACCTGGTATCCGGACGGAGGCGGCCGCGCATGAGCAAGTATCTGCTCGACAAGTTCCTGTTCACCGTCGATCGCGATCCCGAGCTGGTCGAACGCTACCGCGAGCAGCCGCGGGCCACCGTCGAGTGGTGGGAGGCCGAGGAGGCGGGCCGCATCCTCGGCTCGCACCTCGACGAGCGCTCGACCTGGCTGAGCTTCGACGACGCCGAACGGGAGGCGCTGGCCACGCACGACTACCCGAAGCTGTTCGAGCTGGGGGCGCATCCGTTCCTGACGTTGACGCTGTTCATCGCGATGTTCGAGCGGGACTACGCGGAACCGCTGGGGTTCCAGCTGGAGTATGCGCAGCGGTTGTCCGGGTACAGCCTCCCGTACCCAGACATATCCACATAAAGGAAAGGATGCGCGATGCGAGCCGCGCGGATCGTGACGTGCGGCGAGCCGCCCGTCGTCGCCGAGTGCCCCGATCCCGAACCGGGTCCTGACGAGCCGCTGGTGCGGGTGCTCGCCGCGCCCATCACCCCGCTCGACCTGCTGTGCGCGAGCGGGACGTCGTACTTCGGGACGCCGGCGACGCCGTACGTGCCCGGCGTCCAGGGCGTCGGCACGCTCACCGATGACGGGCGGCTCGTGTGGTTCCCGACGCGGGCCGGGATGGCGCCGGGCGACGGCAGCATGGCCGAGCTGGCCCGGGTGCCGGCCGCGGACCTGGTCGAGCTGCCCGCCGGGGCCGACCCGGTCGCGGTGGCCGCGCTCGGGCTGTCGGCCGTGGCCGCGTACCAGGCGCTGACCTGGCGCGGTGAGCTGGCGGAGGGGGAGCAGGTGCTCGTCCTGGGGGCCGGGGGCACGGTCGGTCAGGCGGCCGTGCAACTGGCCCGCGTGCACGGCGCCCGCCGGGTCGTCGCCGCCGCCCGCTCGGCCGCCGCCCGCGAACGCGCCGCCAAGGCGGGCGCGGACGCCGTCGTCCCGCTGGAGCCAGGCGCCGACGTGGCCGCACTGGCCGCCCGCCTCGCCGCCGCCTGCGACGGCCCCGTGGACCTGGTCCTCGACCCGCTGTACGGCGTGCCGGCCGCGGCCGGCGCCCGCACGCTGCGGCCCGGCGGACGGCTGGTCAACCTGGGCGGCTCGGCGGGGGAGACGTCCCCGCTCGACTCCTCAACTCTGCGCGGCCGGTCCCTGCGAATCCTCGGCTACACCAACAACGAGCTGACGGGCGAGCAGCGGGCGGCGGCGATGGGCCACGTGGCGTCACTGGCACTGGAGGGCCGCCTCCACGTCGCCCACGAACGCATCCCCCTGACCGACGCCCCCGCCGCCTGGCACCGCCAGTCCACCGGCACCACCTCCGGCCGCCTGGTCCTCACCCCCTGACGGGTTCCCCTGCCGCGGTTGAACGCGGCTCTGAAGCCTGCTCTCGGCTTGAAGGTTCCTGGCGAGTTCATGCAGGGTGGCCCCGCAGCGGACATTGGAGAGGCCGCTGTCACCGCGCACGCGGATGGAGCGGAACGCGATCCAGCCGCCGGCCATGTCGGTGATCTGCCACCCGGGAAACCTGGTGAGCAGCTGCTGCAAGGCCCGGTTCATGGTCGTACTCCTGCTGGAGGCCATCTGCGCAGTTCTGCGTACCGCAGGGCGACACGTCGTGCTGCTCGTCCTGGCTCTGTGAGCGGGTGCCAGGCATAGACGGCGCGCTTGCGGCCCGGTTCCCAGCCCGTACGCCACCAGAAGCCATCATGGTGACACCAGACGACGAGCCCGACCCGGACGGAGACGAGCGCGATGCCGTAGCCGTCGTGGGCGTCGCTGGAGATGTCCTGGTGGGCTAACTCCCGCTGCAACTGCTGAGCCGCGTTAAGCGACGTCAGGATCTCAGGGGCGTGTTGTGTGTTCATCCACCCACCTCCAGTGGCTTCGGTGCTGGTAGGCCCAAGTGAAGCCAGGTGGACGGGACCTTTGAACTTCGCCGCATCCCGTTGTCGGGACGTGTTGTGCTACTCAGAAACGTCCCAAGTCGGTCTTGAAACGTCCCGGACGTTCGCGTCCACTGGAATGCGTGAACGAGCGCCTACGCACAGCGATGCTCCGTCATGGTGTGGCACTGGAAGACCTCGCCGAGAGGTGTGGTGTCGAGCCCAAGACGGTCGAACGTTGGATCAATACCGGCCGGCTTCCGCATCGGCGACACCGGTGGGCGGCGGCGAAGCTGCTGAGCGCTGACGAGACGTACCTGTGGCCTGACGTGCTGGAGAGCAGCCAGGCGCGGCGAGGCCGGGCGAGCAGGTCGGAACTCGTGGAGGTCTTTCCCGACCGCGCCAGCGTGCCCCGCGAGCTGTGGCTACGGCTCCTGACCGATGCCCAGGAGCGGGTGGACGTCCTGGTCTTCTCGGGGACGTTCTACGCCCAGACGCAGCCGAAGATCGCTCGATCGCTGGCCGAGGCCGCACGCCGAGGTGTGGCGATCAGGCTGTGCTTCGGAGATTCCAGCGCCCGGTCCGTCGAGACCCGCGACCGCGAAGAGGGGCTGGGCGGCACCCTGGCCGCGAAGATCCGCTCTTCCCTGACCTACTACCGGACGCTGCCCGAGCTGGACGGCTGTGAGATCCGGTTGCACTCCACCACGCTGTACGCCTCGCTGTTCCGCTACGACGATGACCTTCTGGTCAATCCGCATGCGTACGGGGAGCCGGCCTCGGCCAACCCGACCTTCCACTTCCGCCGTCTCGACGGAGGGACGATCGCCGAGCATTACATGTCGTCTTTCGAGCGCGTCTGGGCCGAGGCGGTTCCATGGTCCGGCGCCGAAATTTGAGAGGGACCACATGGGACGAGTCGAGTACTGGAACGACCCCGGCGCCCCGAAGGCGAACAGCCTGGTGCCGGCCTGCGGGACGGTCACCGTGGACGACGCGGGCCGCATTCTCATGCAGCGCCGGCGCGACACCGGCCAGTGGGCGCTGCCCATGGGGAAGATGGAGATCGGTGAGACGCCGTCCCAGTGTGCCGTGCGCGAGACCGAGGAGGAGACCGGTGTGCGGGTCGAGCCGGTGGGCATTCTCGGGATCTACTCGGACCCCGGTCATGTCGTCGCCTACTCCGACGGGGAGATCCGCCAGGAGTACGAGGTCATGCTGATCGCCCGTCCGGTCGGCGGGCGGCCGGAGGCGAACGACGAGGCGAGCGACGTGCGGTGGGTCGAGCCGGGCGAACTACGCACGCTGGACATCCACCCCACGCAATGGCGGCAGCTCAACGACTATCTGGCGCGGCGGCATCCTCACGTCGACTGACCGCCCGCGACAGCTGCGCGGGCGGCGTCACGAGGTGACCGTGACGTGCGGGACCGTCTCGTACGTCGCCCAGTCGGCGCTGATCGCGCTCGCCGTCCGCAGCAGCAGCGGCAGGTGCTCGTCGGACAGGCGCTCCACCGAGGTCTCGGCGGCGTGGGCGTTGACGTTGAGCGCCGCGATGACGTTGCCGAGCCCGTCGCGCAGCGGCGCGGCCACGCTGCGGATGCCGAGCGCCAACTCCTCGTCCGTGATCGCCCAGCCCTTGGCGCGGACCTCGCGCAGCGCGGCGTCCCGCTCGGCCGCGTCGGGCCGCCAGCGCGGCTCGACGCCGGACCGGCTCGGCTCGGCCAGCACCCGGTCCACCTGGTCGGGCGGCAGCGCGGCCAGCAGGACCTTGCCCAGGGACGTCTGCAGGGCCGGGAAGCGGGTGCCGATCTGCACGGACAGGGTGACGATCTTGGGGACGGCGACGCGGGCGACGTACACGATGTCGGAGCCGTCGAGCTGGGCGATCGAGCAGGACTCGCGGGTCTGCGCCACCAGCCGCTCCATGTGCGGCCTGGCCACCTCCCACAGGCCCATCGAGCGCACGTAGGAGACGCCGAGCTCCAGCACGCGCGGCGTGAGCGCGTAGCCGCCCGCCTCGCTGCGCGCGTAGCCGAGCTCCTGGAGGGTGAGCAGGATGCGGCGGGCGGTGGGCCGGGCGAGGCCGGTCGCGGTGGCCACCTCGGTCAGGGACATGACCGGCCGGCCCGGCTGGAACGCCCTGATCACGTCGAGGCCGCGGGCCAGCGCCTCGATGAAGTCGGGGCCGGTGTCGGCACGTGCCATGTGAACGCCTCCCTGCTCGGATCCCGCCGCTCCGACTCTAGACCGTCGGGGCGGGTTGTCCGCACAGCGGCTGCCGAGACGGGCGGGAAACCGCCCGTCCCAGCCGCGGTCACCGGGTAAGGCGAGCAGGGGGCGTGCCTGGACGGTCGGCCTACGGACGCCTGTCCGTGGTCAGAGATCCGTGGCGATGACGCGTTCGATGTTGCGCTCGGCCAGCGCCGTGATGGTGACGAACGGGTTGACGGTCGTGTTGCCGGGGATCAGCGCCCCGTCGATGACGTAGAGGCCGGGATGGCCGGACAGGCGGCCGTAGTTGTCGGTGGCCCGGCCGAGCACCGCTCCGCCCAGCGGGTGGTACGTCAGGTGATCCCCCCAGATCTTGTAGACGCCGAACAGGTCGGTCCGGTAGATCGTTCCCTCCTTGGAGTTGATCTTGTCGAAGATCGTCTTGGCCATGTCGATGGACGGCTGCTTCCACGCCGTCTGCCAGCTCAGGTCCACCCGGCCGGCCGCGGCGTTCCAGGTGAACTCGGCGCGGTTCGGGTTGCGGGTGATCGACAGGTAGAAGGAGGCGAACGTCTCGATCCCCGTCGGCAGCGGCGCGACCTCGGCGAACGCGCCCCCGGCCGTCCAGTTGTCGATGCCGGCGCACGGGATCGCCGACTGCCGGTCGCCGGTCGGGTCCCACAGGTGGTTCGCCCGGCCGCACATGACGTTGCCGTTGTCGCCCCAGCCCTTGCCGACCTCGCCGTTCAGGTTCGGCAGCACGCCGGTGGCCTTCAGCTTGACCAGCAGCTTGCTGGTGCCGACGCTGCCCGCGGCGAAGAAGACCCGGTCGGCGGTGACCGTCTTGGTGGCGGTGACCGCGCCGGAGGTGCCGAGCTGCTCGATCGTGACCGCGTACCGGCCGGAGCCGGCGGGGGCGACCGACGTGACGCGGTGCAGCGGCGAGATCGCCACCCGGCCGGTCGCCTTCGCCTGCGCCAGGTACGTCTTCTGCAGCGACTTCTTGCCCGCGTTGTTGCCGTACAGGATCTCGGCGGCCAGCGCCGACTTGGGCACGGTGCCTGCCTCCTCCTGCTTCATGTAGTTCCAGTCGTAGACGTCCGGGACGAAGACGAACGGGAACCCCGACCGCTGGGCGTGCTTCCTGCCGACCCTGGCGTACTGGTAGTAGGCGGTCGACTCGAACCAGGCCGGGTCGATGGTGCCGACGCCGAGCCCGGCGTTGGCGCGCGGGTAGTAGACGTCGTACATCTCGGCCGCGTTCACCGTGGGGAGCACGGAGGCGAAGTTCTCCCGCTTGGGGGTGACCGCCATGCCGCCGTTCACCAGCGAGCCTCCGCCGACGCCGCGGCCCTGGTAGACGGTGATCCCGGCGAACTCCTCGGCGTCGAGGACGCCGGTGTAGCGGGGGATGTCGCGGTCGATGGGGAAGCCGAGGAAGTAGTTGAGCGGCGCCTTCGTACGGGTGCGCAGCCAGAACGACCGGTAGTCGGGCTCGCGCGTGTTGCAGAAGATCTTGCCGTCGGTGCCCGGCGTGTCCCAGGCCATGCCCATCTCCACCATGTGGACGTCCACGCCGGCCTGGGCCAGCCGGAGCGCGGCGACCGCGCCGCCGTAGCCGGTGCCGATGACCAGGACCGGGACGTGCGCCCCGTCCGCGATGGGTGCGGCGGGGGCGGCCGCCCGCGCGGGGGCGGCCCCGCCCAGGACGACCGCGGCGCCGGTGCCGGCGATGAACCCGCGTCGGGTCAGCCGAAGGTCGGAGGAGGGGCGTAAGGAGGAGGCGTCGTTCATGGGGGGTTCCTCACTTCTCTCGACGACGCTCGCCGGCGGGGGACCGTCCGGCGCCGGGAAGCACGCACGCGGTGTCCAGGCCGAGCACCCGGTTGAGCCGGCCGAAGGCCCACCAGGAGCCGATGCACATGCTCAGCTCGACGATCTCGGCCTGGCTGTAACGGGTCGTCATCCGGGCCCAGAACTCCTCGTCCAGGCCGTGGTGGTCGAGGGCGTAGCGCTCGGCGTACTCGGCGGCCAGGCGGGTGCGCTCGTCGAAGGCGTCCGTGGTGCGCCACTCGGCCAGCGCGTCGAGGAAGCCGTCCTCGACCTTCTCGCCGTCCCGCTCGGTCCGCCAGTCCAGGCAGAACATGCACCCGTTGAGCTGGGCGATCCGCAGCCTGGCCGCCTCGAACTCGCGCAGGCCCAGCGTGGTGTGCGCGTACACGGCCAGGGAGAAGCCCGCGGCGGCGGGGCCGATGCCGGGGACCATCTCGCCCCACACGTACGCGATCGGGTCCTTGTCCTCGGGAATGTCGACGATCACGGGTGTTTCCTTCCGAGTCGGCCCGTCGCGGGGCGGAGCGGCACGTCGAGCGCGTCGTACAGGCCGGGCTCGGCCGCCGCCAGCCAGTCGATGGCGTTCACCAGGCGGCCGGCGGCGGTCGCGTTGCCGCCCGCGGCGCGGTTGCCGCCCTCGTCGGTGGCCTCCACCGTCACCTCGATGCGCGGGCTGCCCTCGATGATCACCCGGTGCGCGCCGTCGCCGCCCGCCGGGGGAGCGGGCCAGTCGGGGGCGCAGGAGGGATGGATGCGGGTGACGTGCTCGACGACGATGCGCGCCTCGCCCTCCGCCACGCCCTGCACCTCGAAGCGGAGCGCGCCCTGCGTGCCCGCCTCGAACACGCCCATGGCCGGCGTGGTGACGCTCGCGTCGAGGGGGCGGCGCTCGACGCGCTCGCGGATCTCGTCCAGCTCGACGCCGAGGGCGCGGGCCATCAGGCGTACCTGGCCGCCCCACACCATGGTCGGCACGGTGGGGGCGATCATCGGCGGCTCGTAGTCCATCGGCTGGCCCATGCCGACCAGGTAGCGGACGGAGTCGGGCTGGTCGTAGGCGGTGTAGTCGAAGATCTCCTGGCAGCGTACGGCGTCCACGGTGGCGCCGAGGCCGCTGATCAGCAGCGGCAGGACGTCGTTGCCCCAGCCGGGGTCCACCCCCGACACGAACAGCGAGCCGCCGCCCTCCTCGATCGCGGCCAGCACCCGGGCGCGCAGCTCGGGCGGGGCGTTGCGCTGGTCGTACAGGGCGTAGAGGGAGGGGGTGACGACGACGGCGCCGGCGCGGACCGCGCGCAGGACGTCGGCGAGCGCGTCGTCGGGGCGGATGTCGCCGGAGGCGGCGTAGACGACCGCGCGGGGTGCGGCGGCGAGGACGGCGTCCACGTCGGTGGTCGCCGCCACGCCGAGGTCGTGGCCGAGGCCGCTCAGGGGGCCGGCGTCGCGGCCGGCCTTGTCGGGGTCGTGGACGAGGACGGCGGCCAGCTCAAGGCCGGGATGCGCCTCGACGGCGCGGATGGCGGCGCGGCCGATGTTGCCGGTCCCCCAGATGACGGTGGGCACCATGGGCGGAGCGTAGCAAGCGCTTGGTTAACTGTATAGATGCGTGCACACCAGGACATGGGCGATGGTGAGAAGGGGGCGGTCCCGTGAGCGATGGCGCAGGGGCAGGGTGTGGCGGGGCGGGTGTGCGCGCCCCGCAGCCGGCGCGGACCTCGCCCCGCGTGACCTGCCCCTGCGACCGGCCGCCGTCTCCCCGATGACGTTCGTGCCCGCCGTCCCGATCTCTGTGGTGCTGATCGGGCCGTGGCTGGTTGCCCGAGTCTGCGACCTTCCGTCCGGGAAGTCAATGGACGGGCGGTCCGATGGGAGTCAGGAGGTGGGTGAGGCCGCCGGAGCGGTGGGGCCGCCGGGCGGCGGCGTCAGGTGGGTGTACGACCCGGCCCGCTCCATGACCGGCACCTGAAGCCGCAAGGGCGAGGCCCCGGTGAAGGTGAACGTCATCGCCACTGTGCCGCCGCTCACCCCGGTCACCGTGGCGATGGGCCGCTCGCCGGTGCCGACGGGCTCGAGCGGCCGCACCGTGAGTGGCCCGGGCAACTGCACCGAGCCGCCCCCTTCCGGGGTGATCCGTTCGAGCTGAGCCGGTTGGTGCCCGTTGTTGATGACGACCCCGTACAGGTAGTTCTGCTGGAAGGGCATGGCCGGGTCGGTGGCGCTGAGCACGAACACGTTGCGCAGGTGGAGGGTCTGGCTCGCGTCGCCGTTGGCACCGTCGTTCTGCGGCGCGTGCTGCGCGGTGTCGATGGTCGTCTTCGTGCATCCGGCGGTCAGGGCCGCCAGGGCCACGGCAACGGCGATGGTTCGCATGTTCACTTTCCGCAACTACCCGCGCACCCAGCGTTGAATCAGCCCGAAGCGGGCGTCATCCGAGCCGCCGGTCGAGGAAGCCGATCAGCGTGCGGGCCAGCGCCACCCGCTGGTCGGCGAGGGCGTGGTCGGTGTCGAGGACGTGGTGGTCGAGCAGGCTGCCGGGCTGGGCCGCGTACGCCTCGACCAGCGGCCGGTGGTGGACCTCGGGCGGCGCGACGGTGTCCAGGCCCGCGCCGACGAGCAGGACCGGGCGCCCGGCCAGCCGGTCGGCCAGGCCGGCCAGGCGGTAGGCGTCGCCGGCCGCCAGCATCTCGGCCACCAGGTCCTCGGCGCTGGTGCCGGCGAGCGGCAGCAGCTCGTCCCGCCACGCCTCGACGTAGGCGTCGGCGAGCGCGGGGTCGGCGCGGCAGGCGGCGGCGGCCGCGCCGAAGTCGAAGCCCGCGATCGACCCGGCGGCGGCCACCGACGGCAGCGCGGCCGCGGTCATGAGCGCGGCGAACCCGCCCGCGCTGTGCCCGACCACGGCCAGCCGGTCGGGGTCCAGGCGCCAGGCCGCGACGGTCGCGGGGTCGCGCATCGCGGCGACCGCCGCCGCCGCGTCCTCCAGCACGTGCGCCCAGGACCACGATCCGGCCGCGCCCCACGAGCCCCGGTAGTGGAACACCAGGGACGCGTAGCCGGCCCTGCGGGCGGCGTGCGCCAGGTCGAAGTTGCGCTCGTTGCCGGGGAAGCCGTGCAGCAGGATCAGCACGGGGTGCGGGCCGGGGCCGGCGGGCACGTGCAGGACGCCGGGCAGCGGCGTGCCGGCGCTGCCGACGGTAAGCGGGACCGTGGCCGCGCGCGGGCCGGGCACGTCGAGGGGGTCGGTGATGAGCGGGTCGGCCACGGTTGCTCCCTTAGATGGTACCGATCGGTTCGAGGAGGAGCGTAGCACCGCCGGGGGCGCTCCCTCGAAGGGGGCGAAACGTAGCATCTGGGGCGTGTCATCGTGCTTCGAGGTCGTGACCCTCATCCACGCCCCGCCCGAGCTCGTCTTCGACACCTCGCTGTCGGTCGAGCTCCACACCGCCTCGATGGCCGCCTCCCGCGAACGGGCGGTCGCCGGCGTCACCTCCGGCCTGCTCGGGCCCGGCGACCGGGTCACCTGGCGGGCCCGGCACTTCGGCGTCCCCTGGCGGATGACGTCGCTGATCAGCGGGTACGAGCGGCCCGCGTACTTCATGGACGAGCAGGTCGCGGGCCCGTTCCGGCGGTGGCGGCACGCGCACCACTTCGTCCTCGCGCCGGACGGGGAGGGGACGGTCATGCGGGACGTGGTCGACTTCGCCGCGCCCGCCGGGCCGCTCGGGGTCGTGGCGGAGGTCCTGGTGCTGCGCCGCTACCTGGCCCGGCTCATCCTGCTCCGCAACACCCACCTCAAGCGGATCACCGAGGAGACCGCCGCCCCGCCCGGCTGACGGCCGCGCCGCCCCGCCGGGCTGAGTGCCGCGCCGCCCCGCCCGGCTGGGTGCCGCGCCCCCCGCCCGGTTGAGTGCTGCGCCGCTCAGCCGATCACGCCGCCTCGCGGGGCTCAGCCGATCACGCCGTCCGCGCGCAGGGTCGCGACCTCCGACGGCGGCAGGTCCAGCAGCTCGCCCAGCACCGTCTCCGCGTCCGCCCCCAGCTCGGGGGCGGGCTCCGGCGGGGCCTGGCGGCCGTCGAGCACGAGCGGCGACCCCGGCGCGAGGTGCGGGCCGACGCCCGGCTGCGTCAGCTCGGCCATCAGCGGGTGCCGCGCCAGGCCCGTCGCCGTCTCGGCGAACGTCCGGTAGTGCGACCACAGCACCGACGTGCCCGCCAGCGCCTTGCCCGCCTCGGCCGCCGTCCGCGCGGCGAACCACGGCGCGAGCAGCCCGGCCAGCGCCTCCCGGTGCGTGTAGCGGTCGCGGTCGCGGCTGAAGTCGGCCGGCAGCGCCTCCTCCAATGCCGCGATGACCCGCTCCAGCCCGGTGACCGCCACCAGGTCGCGCCAGTGTCGCGCGGTGAGCGTGACGACCATGACGCGCCGCCCGTCGGAGGTGCCGAAGTCGCGGCCGAAGTCGCCGTACAGGTCGTTGCCGATGCGCGGCCGGGCCTCGCCGAGCTGGGCCTGCGCGAGGTAGCCGAGGTTGCCGGCGGTGGCGAGGGCCACGTCGTGCAGGGCGAGCTCGACGTGCCGGCCCTCTCCGGTCGCCGCCCGCCGCCGGTCGGCCGCCAGCAGGCCGATCGCCAGGTAGAGGCCGCACGCCACGTCCCAGGCGGGCAGCACGTGGTTGACCGGCCCGTCGTGATCCTCCGGGCCGGTCGCGTACGGGAAGCCCAGCTCGGCGTTGACCGTGTAGTCCACGGCGCTGCGCCCGTCGCGGTGGCCGAGCAGCCGCGCGTACACCAGGTCGGGCCGCCGCTCCCGCAGCTCCTCGTACGTCAGCCCCGGCCGCGGCGGCGCGTTGGTCACCAGCGTGCCCGCCGCGGCGGCGAGCCCGGCGACCAGCTCGCGGCCACGCGCCGAGCGCAGGTCCACGGTGAGCGAGCGCTTGCCCTTGTTGAGTCCCGCCCAGTAGAGGCTCCGGCCGGAGGGCGCGAGCGGCCAGCGCCCGATGTCGGGGCCGCCGCCGATCGGATCCACCCGTACGACGTCCGCGCCGAGCTGCGCCAGCGTCATCCCGCCGAGCGGCGCGGCGACGAAGCTCGACAGCTCGACCACCCGCAGCCCGGCCAGCGGCGCCGTCCGATCATCGATCACGCCCCAGACCCTACGCCGGGGCGTCCTTCCCGGACCACCGGCCGGAATCAGTGAAGATTTTCTACGGAAAAGTAATTCGTGTATTGTTCGTCGCGGTTACCGTGGAACAGCCGGGTCCCCCCGGGTCCCACGACACGGGCGAGGAGGCAGTGATGAGGCAGGTGCTGCATCCGCTCCAGGCGCACACGCGGCGGGGTGCGACCGGCCACGACGAGAGCGGAGCCGCCGAGCACCTGCTCCACGTCGATCCCCTCCTCCGCGTCACCTGCACCGTCCGTCCCGGCCCCTCGCTGGTCAGGGTCGTCGGCGAGATCGACCGCAGCAACGCCGCCGAGCTGCGGCGCACGCTGGAGCAGGCCCGGCGGATCGACGACGAGCTCGTCGTCGACGTCGGCGGGGTGAGCTTCACCGACGTCACCGGCCTGCGGGCGCTCGCGGCCTTCGCCGCCCCGGGCCGCGCGGTCGTCCGTGACGTCCCGCAGCAGATGGGCCGGTTGATGAAGCTCGTCGGGATGCCCGCGTTCGGCGAGCCGGTCGAGCCCCCCGTGGCGTGAGCCGCCGCCCGCGGGGTAGGCGGGTCGCCATGGCAGAGGAGAGTAGGGCCGGCGACGACCGGCGGCGCATCGCGCTGCCCGGCGTGGTGCTCGGCATCGGGCTCGGCGGGTTCGTCGACGGGATCCTGCTGCACCAGATCCTGCAGTGGCACCACATGCTGAGCAGCACGGACACCGACAACATCGGCGTGCGCGACTATCCGGTGACCACCGTGCCCGGCCTCCAGATGAACACCCTCTGGGACGGCCTGTTCCACACCTTCACCTGGATCGCGGTGCTGACCGGCATCGGGCTGCTGTACTCCCGGGTCACCGCCTCGCGCGGGCGGGTGTGGCGCTCGCGGGCGCTGTGGGGCTGGGTCCTCGTGGGGTGGGGGCTGTTCAACCTGGTCGAGGGCGTCGTGGACCACCACCTGCTGGGCATCCACCACGTACGGACCGGGCCGGGACAGCTCGCCTGGGACCTCGGGTTCCTGCTGTTCGGCGCGCTGCTCGTGGCGGGCGGCTGGGGTCTGCAGCGCGGGGCGCGGGTCGTCGACCTGTGCGAGCCGCGTACGGCGGCCGGCCCCCCGCGGTGACGCACCAGCACGAGCACACCGCCACCCTGCCGGTGCTGCTCGCCCTGCTGCTCGTCGGCTACCTCGTGGCGGCGGCGCGGACCCCGGGCTGGAGCCGGTGGCGGACGGCGGCGTTCACCGGCGGGGCGGCGCTCGCCGCGTTCGCGCTCACCGGGCCGCTCGCCGCGTACGCCGCGGCCGACTTCCGCGGCCACATGACGCAGCACCTGCTGGTGGCCATGCTCGCGCCGCTGGGCCTGGTGCTCGGCGCGCCGGTGACCCTGCTCCTGCGCGCGCTGCCCCGCCCGTACGCGCGCCGCCTCGGCGGCCTGCTGCGGGCCCGCGTGCCGCACCTGCTGGCGCACCCGGTCACCGCGCTCGTGCTGAGCACCGGCGGGATGATCGTGCTCTACTGCACGCCGCTCTACCGCGCCGCCCTGGTCACGCCGTGGCTGCACGAGCTGGTGCACGTGCACTTCCTGCTGTCGGGATGCCTGTTCGCGTGGGCGATCGCCGGTCCTGACCCCGCCCCGCGCCGCCCCTCGGTGCCGGCGCGCCTGGTCGTGCTGGGCGTGGCCGTCGCGGCCCACGCCGGCCTCTCCCAGCTCATGTACGCCGGGCTCGGGGTGGACCTGCCGGTGCCCGCCGCGCAGCGGACCGGCGCCGCCGAGATCATGTACTACGGCGGCGACCTCGCCGAACTCCTGCTGGCGGCCGTCCTGGTGGCCGGCTGGCGGCCGGCGAGGCGGATCGCGTACGCCCGCCGGCCGGGCTGACACGGCGTTCCGCATCAACCGATCGGTTGATGCCGGAATCCACCGTCTCGCTCCCCGCCCGGACGATCTGTCGCCCCCGGCCCCCGCGCGATGCTCAAGGCATGCCAACACACCAGGAGCCCGCCCTCCGCACGACGGGCCTCCGCAAAGCCTTCGGCGACCATCTGGCCGTGGACGACATCGACCTCACCGTCCCCGCCGGTTCCTTCTACGGTCTGGTCGGCCCCAACGGAGCCGGCAAGACCACCACCCTGGCCATGGCCGTCGGCCTGCTCCGCCCCGACGCCGGCAGCGCCGAGATCTTCGGCGTGGACGTCTGGCGGGACACCGTACGGGCCAAGGGACTGATCGGCGTGCTGCCCGACGGCAACGCCATGCCGGAGCGGCTGACCGGCCGCGAGGTCCTCACCTACCTCGGCCTGCTGCGCGGCCTCCAGCCCGACGTGGTCGCCGACCGCACCGACGAGCTCCTCCAGATCCTGGAGCTCGACGCCGCCGAGCGGACCCTGGTCATCGAGTACTCCACGGGCATGCGCAAGAAGATCGGCCTGGCGGTCGCCCTCCTGCACGCGCCCCGCCTGCTCGTCCTGGACGAACCGTTCGAGGCCGTCGACCCCGTCTCCGCGGCCACGATCAGGACGATCCTGCGCAGGTTCGCGGCCAATGGCGGCTCGGTGATCATCTCCAGCCACGTCATGGCCCTCGTCGAGCAGCTCTGCGACCACGTCGGCGTCATCTCCGACGGCCGGGTCGTGGCGGCCGGGCCGCTGGCCGACGTACGCGGCGCCGGAACCCTGGAGGACGCCTTCATCGACCTCGTCGGCGCCCGCGCCGGCGGAACGGAGGGGCTGGCATGGCTGACCTCGTGACCCCGGGCCCGGCCGCCCTGGCCCGGCACATGGTCCGCATGCGGCTGGCCCTCACCCGCAACTCCCTGCGCGGCGACAACGCCACCAACCTCTACGGCGGCGCCTCGCTCGGGCTGATCCTGGCCTTCGGGACGATCGCGGTCGCCGTCCTGTGGCCCGCCTACCTGCCCGTCACCCTGGCGGTGTGGCTCTCCGGCTGGATCTTCGGCCCCATCTTCATCGGCGGCGGCAACGAGGCCCTGCGGCCCGAGTACTTCTCGATGCTCCCGGCCACGCCGGGCCGGATCGCGGCGGCACTGCTCGCCGGGGCCTTCGCGGGCCCCGCGCCCGCGGTCAACCTCGTCGCCCTGCTGTCCCTGCCCGTGTACGGCTGGCGCTTCGGCCCGGCCGGAGTGCTCATCGGCCTGGTCGCGGCGGTCGCCACGCTCGTCACCATGGTGATGGTCTCCCGCGTCATCGTGGCGCTCATCGGCCTGTTCGTCAGGTCCCGTGCCACCGCGGTCGCCGTGGGCGTCCTGACCGGCACCGCCATCGCCCTGTGCAGCAACGGCTGGGCGCTCCTCGTGGCTCTCGGCGGTGCCGACACCGCCGCCTGGTCGGAGATCCTGGTCCGCGTCCTGCCCTCCGGGTGGGGGGTGGCGGCCGTGGAAGCGTCCTGGCCCCTCGCCCTCGCCATCCTCGCCGGCAACGCCGGCGTGATCGCCCTCCTCCTCGCCGCCTGGGCGGCCCTGCTGTCACGGCGCGTCGTGTCGGCCGTACGCGGCGGTGTGCCGCCCCGCCGCGGCGCGCCCCGGCCTTTCCCCACCGCCGGCGGCGCCCGCGTCGTGGCCGCCAAGGAACTGCGTGCCTGGTGGCGCGACCTCGTCCGCATCCAGCTCCTCGCGACCGCCTTCGCCTACGCGCTCGTCACCCCCCTCCTGCTCGTCACCATCGGCGTCTGGGCCATGGTCCCCTTCATGGGGCTCATCGCGATCGTGATGGCCGCCGCGTCCTCGGCCAACCTCTACGGCGCCGACGGGACCGCCCTGTGGCTCACCCTTATGACGCCGGGGGCGGAGCGGGCCGACGTACGCGGCCGTCAGCTGGCCTGGTTCCTCATCGTGGGCCCGGCGGCCGTCGTCCTCTCCGTGGCCGGCACCCTCGTCAGCGGCGAGACCTGGGCCTGGCCGTGGGTGCTCGGCCTGCTCCCCGCCCTCCTCGGCGGCGGCGCGGGAGTCGTCATCCTGCTCGCCGTCACCTCGCTCGTCCCCGGCACCGACCCCCACAAGCGCGGCGGCAACCCGCTCAGCACCGGCGCCGACGAGACCGCCGAGACCAGCCTCGCCTGGCTCGTGCTCGTCGCGGTTCCCACGACCGCCCTTCCCACGGCCGCCGCCGTCCTCCTGCACCCTTGGGCAGGCATCGCCACCGGGGTGCTGACCGGCGTGCTCTGCGCCTGGGGATTCGGCCGGATCGCCCACCGCAGGCTGGAGAGCCACGGGATCGAGCTGCTCAACCTCATGAAGCACGGCCCGGCGCCCCAGGCCGACAAGCCCTCCACCGCGGACCTGCCCATCCAGCACCGCATCGGCGTCACGGTCTGCTACACCATCGCCTGGCTTCCCCTGTTCCCCCAGGGGCTCGTGCCCCTGGTCATGAAGATCGTCGGCATCCAGGACCCCGTGTGGTTCCTCGCCCTCCATCTCCCGCCGGTCTGGCAATGGCCCACGATCATCTTCATGATCGCCCTGGGGCTGCTCATGTACGGTTACGCGATCTTGATCCCCATGCGCCTAAGCTCGTCCTCGTCGGACACCGCCACCGGGTGAAGCGATCCGAGAGAAGGGGCACTATCCACATGGACGACCCTTTCCCGCCCTCCACCTGGGAGCGACGCTTCGAGCGCATCGCCGAGATCGTCCCCTACATCACCCTCGCCGCCTCCCTCGTCATCAGCCTGGCCGCACCCGAGCGGCCGGCGGACGAGATCCCCCACACCCTCGCGCTCACCGCGCTGGCCCTCGCCTGGCTGCTCGGCGCCCGCCCCCTGCTCCATGCCGTGCGCAGGCGGCGGGTCGCCGTCACCGTTCACTTCGCCGGCGTCCTGGCCACCGCCGCGCTGCTGAGCTTCCACGACCCGATCTTCGTCATCTACTGCATCTCCGGCTACTTCCTCGCCGCCCACTTCGCTCCCTCCAAGTGGACCTTCGCCGCCGTCGCCGCCACCTCCGTCGTCCTGTACGGATCCACGCTCGACTGGACCCAGGCCACCCCTCAGCTCGTCGCCTTCCACCTGGCGATCGTCGCCGTGCAGACCGTCGCCATCGGCGGCGGCCACATCGCCGGCATCAGGATCGAGGACCGGCAGCGTAAATACCGCAAAGCGGTCAGCGACCTGCAGATCGCCCTGGAGGAGAACGCCGACCTGCACGCCCAGCTCCTCACCCAGGCCCACCAGGCCGGCATCCTCGACGAACGCCAGCGCATGGCACGCGAGATCCACGACACGCTCGCCCAGGGCCTCACCGGCATCATCACCCAGCTCCGCGCCGCCCAGCGCGTCGAGGACTCGGGCACCCACCTCGAACTCGCCCTCGACCTCGCCCAGGACAGCCTCACCGAGGCCCGCCGCTCCGTCGCCGCCCTCCAGCCCCACCAGCTGGAGGACGCCCATCTGCCCGAAGCCATGACCACCCTGGCCCGCAACTGGACCCAGACCACCGGCGTGGACCTCCACGTCGAGGTGACCGGCGACCGCGTCCCCCTCAGCCCGGCCATCGAGGTCACCCTGTTCCGTGTCGCCCAGGAGGCCCTCGCCAACGTCGCCAAGCACGCGGACGCCACCCGCGCCGGCCTCACCCTCTCCTACACCGGCGCCGTCGTGCTGCTCGACATCCGCGACGACGGCACCGGCATCGACAATCCCGACAGCGGCGGATTCGGACTCAGCAGCATGAGACAACGCCTGCGCGGCGTCGGCGGCACCCTCGAGGTCGAGAGCACGCCCGGCGAGGGCACCGCCGTCAGCGCCACCGTCCCCGCCCTCCAAGGAAACCCCCGGTGATCCGCCTCCTCATCGTCGACGACCACCCCATCGTCCGCCACGGCCTGCGCGCCGCCTTCGAAGCCGAGCCCGACATCCACGTCGCCGGCGAGGCCGGCAACGGCCGCGAAGCCGTCGACCGGGCCGCCGCGCTCCAGGTCGACATCGTCCTCATGGACCTGCGCATGCCCGAGATGGACGGCGTCACCGCCATCACCGCCCTGCGCCACTCCCACCCCCACATCAAGACCCTCGTCCTGACCACCTTCGACGGCGACTCCGACGTCCTGCCCGCCATCGAGGCCGGCGCCTCCGGCTATCTCCTCAAGGACGCCCCCACCGACGAGCTCCTGCGCGCCGTCCGCGCCGCGGCGGCCGGCGAGCCGGTCCTGTCGCCCTCCGTCGCGGGCCGCCTCATGGGCCAGGTACGCAAACCGGTCAAGGCCGCACTCACCGACCGCGAACTCCAGGTCCTCGCCCTCGTCGCCGACGGCGCATCCAACCGCCAGGCCGCCGCCAAGCTCTTCATCAGCGAGGCCAGCATCAAGACCCACCTGCTGCACATCTACGACAAACTGGGCGTCCGCGACCGCGCCGCGGCCGTCGGCGAGGGGTATCGCCGAGGCTTGCTCAGCTAGCCGCCGAAGGGTTCTTCCAGTTTGCGGGCGATCTCTTCCACGGCGGACAGGTCGGCGGGCGAGAGCCGGTCGATGACGTGGCGGCGGACCGATTCCAGGTGGGCCGGGGCGGCGTCCTCCAGCGTCTCCAGGCCGTGCTCGGTGAGAACGAGGTAGCAGCCCCGGCCGTCGTCCGGGTCGGGCTCGCGGCGCAGCAGGCCGCGGGCCTCCATGCGGGTGGCGTGCCGGGACAGCCGGCTGCGCGACCAGCCCATCTTGGCGGCCTGCTCGTGCAGGGTGCTGGTGCGGCCGGGATGCTCGGAGAGCGTGCTCAGCACCTCGTAGTCGGGCTCGGACAGGCCGAGCGCGGCCAGGTCGTGGGCGGTGCGGGTCTGGATCGCGATCATCATGCGGCGCAGGGCGCGCCAGGCGCGTTCCTCGTCCGCGTCGAGCCAGCGCACCGTCTCATGGGACCGCTTCGTTGACATGTAAACAAGATACCAGCTACGTTCGTTTCCATGTCAACGAAACCTCTTCGGGTCCTCGTCCTCGTGTGCAGCACCCGTCCCGGCGCCCTCGGCCCGGCGGTCGGCCGGTGGCTCATCGACGCGATCGCGCCGCGGGCCGCGGAGCTGGGCGTGGAGCTCCTGCCAGTCAGCCTCGGCGACCTCGCCCTGCCGTTCCTCGACGAGGAGGGCGAGCCGGGGGCCGGCGTCTACCAGCACGAGCACACCAGGCGGTGGAGCGCGACGGTGGACGCCGCGGACGGCTTCATCGCCGTCACCCCCGAGTACAACTACGGCATGCCGGCCGCCTTCAAGAACGCCCTCGACTACCTCGGCCGCGAATGGGCGTGGAAGCCGATGGGGTTCGTCAGCTACGGCAACACCTCGGCCGGCACCCGGTCGGTCCAGCACGCCAAGCAGGTCGTGACCACGCTGCGGCTGGTGCCGCTGGGCGCCACGGTCGCCCTGCGCATCGCCGACCAGATGCACGACGGGCGGTTCCGTCCGGACGCGGGGCGCGGCGCGGCCGCCGTCGGGGTCCTCGACGAGCTCGTCCGCCTCGCCCACGCCCTGCGGCCGATGCGCGAGCGGGTCCGCCCGGCCTCGCGGCCGGCGCCCCTGCCGGGCTCGTACGTGCGGACGCTGACCCCCGACGACGCCCCGGACGTCCTGGTGCTCCAGCGCTGCTGCTGGGTCGAGGAGGCGCTGGCCAACGACACCCTGGCCATCACCGCGCTGGAGGAGTCGCTGGAGCAGGTGCGCGCCTGGCTGGCCACCTGGCGGACGACGGGCCTGTGGCGGGACGGCCGGCTCCTCGGCATGGTGCGCACCCGCCGCGTGGACGACGACTGGCACGTGGGACGCCTCGGCGTCGTCCCCGACCTGCGCGGCCAGGGCGTCGGCCGCTGGCTGCTGCACGAGGCCGAAGCCGCCGCCGAGGCCGGCTGCCGCCGCGTCGTGCTGTCCACCGGCGCCAGGAGCGAGCGCAACATCCGCCTCTACCAGGCCGAGGGCTACCGCACGGAGTCGTCCGACGCCACGACGACCACCCTCGCCAAGCCGGTGCCCGCCGGCGTGCCCCGGTTGACGGGGGCTCCGGCTGGCGCGTAACGACTTTTCCCGACTTGTCACGAGATTTGCTGATCTCTGTGATCCTGGGCTTCGCGACTTTCAGGACGCCCAGAAGGGAACTCTTCGTGCGACTGTTAACCCGCCTGATCGCGGTGGCCACGACCGTGACCGCGTTGTCCGCGGTCCCCGCCGCCGCGGCGCCCCAGCTGGTGGTCAACGGCACGTTCACGGCCGGCACCGCGCCCTGGTGGAACTCGGCGAACACCTCGATGACCGTGGACGCGGGCCGGCTGCGGGTCACCGTGACCGGCGGCACCGCCAACCCGTGGGACGCGATGGTGGCCCAGAACGACATCCCCCTGGCCCAGGGCAAGGCGTACACCCTCTCGTTCGACGCCTCGGCCTCGGCCGCGGTCACCGCGGTCACCACCGTGCAGCTCGCCGACGCCCCCTACACCAACACGCTGACCAGGTCGCTCTCGCTCTCCACGACGAGCAAGCGCTTCAGCTTCCCCTTCACCTCCGGCCTCGGCACCACGGCCGGGCAGGTGTCGTTCCAGCTCGGCAAGAACGCCGGCTTCAGCTTCTTCCTGGACAACGTCTCGCTGACCGAGCAGTCCCCGTCGGGGCCGGTCGCCATGACCGACGGCTTCTACGTCGACCCCGGCTCCAACCCGGCGACCTGGGTGCGGAGCAACCCCGGAGACTCCCGGGCCGCGCGAATCCAGTCGGCCATCGCGTCCAAGCCGATGGCCCGCTGGATCGGCGGCTGGAGCGGCGACGTCGGGGCCGCCGTGTCCGCGTACGTGTCCGCGGCGGACGCGGCCGACAAGCTCCCGGTGCTGGTCGCGTACAACATCCCGGGCCGCGACGCGTGCGGCGGGCACTCCGGGGGAGGGGCCGGCAGCGAGGCCGAGTACAAGAGCTGGATCTCCGCGTTCGCGTCCGGCATCGGCGCCCGGCCCGCCGTCGTGATCATCGAGCCCGACTCCCTGGGCGACTTCGCCTGCATGGACGACGCCGCCGTGCAGGCGCGCAACCGCATGCTGACGTACGCGACCGAGCAGTTCCGCGACAAGGCGCCCAACACCTGGGCCTACCTCGACGCGGGCAACGCCGGCTGGGTCGCGGCGGGGACGATGGCGACCCGGCTGAGCAACGCGGGCGTGGGCAACATCCGCGGCTTCGCCGTGAACGTCTCCAACTACTACCCGACCGCCCAGTCGGCCGCCTACGCGTCCTCGGTCAGCGGGGCGCTCGGCAGCGGGGCCAAGTGGGTGATCGACACCAGCCGCAACGGCAAGGGCTCCAACGGCGAGTGGTGCAACCCCGCAGGCCGACAGCTCGGCACGCCCGCCCAGGTCGGCGGCGACGGCGGCACCGAGATGCTGCTGTGGGTGAAGGTCCCCGGCGACTCCGACGGCAACTGCGGCATCGCCCCGGACACACCGGCCGGTCAGTTCAGCCCGGCCCTCGCCGTCCGCCTGATCGACGGCACCTGATGATCTCGCGGGGGTCTCGCCCGGGACCCCCGCACCTAGCCGGGGCGGCGGTGCTCGCCCACCAGATGGCCGTTGTGGCGGACGCGCGCGGCCGCGTAGGGGCTGAGGGAACGGGTGACGAACGACTCGGCGATGCTGTCGGCGTGCCGGCGGTCCACGCCCCAGCCGATCGTGTGCCAGTCGCCCTGGTCGTCGCCGTCGGCGAGGTCGAGCACGGTGATCTCGAAGAGCTGGTCGGCCGGAGCAGGGGTGCAGGAAACGTGCCTGGTGCCCGTGTCGGTAGCCGGTCGCTCCATGCGGCACTCCTTTCGGTTCCGGAAGAAGGTGTTACCGCGCTGCGGCCACGGAAACATCTCCGGCCCCGCCAGGCTCGGCGGCTCGCTGATACCGGAAGAGAAGTTCGTTATAGGATCTTCCGCAGAAGAGCCTCAAGTCTCGTTCGAACAGGGCTGGGGCACCGCCCGAGCCGGGAGCATGAGATCAGGTGAGCGCCTCGCAGGAACGTCCTTCCACTTGGACCTTCCTCACCCATCACGCCCGGGTCCTGCTGGAGATCGCGCGGGACCCGGAGGCGCGGCTGCGTGACATCGCCGCCACCATCGGCATCACCGAGCGGGCGGTGCAGGGCATCGTGTCCGACCTGCACGACGCCGGCTACCTGTCGCGCGAGCGCGTGGGCCGGCGCAACCACTACAGCCTCAACCTCGACCAGTCCTTCCGCTATCCGACCGAGGCCAACCTGCCGGTCCGCCTGCTCATCGACATGTTCACCCAGCACGACCTGCCGGGCGAGAAGACCTCCTGACGGGGACGCCCGCGCCCGCGGGCTTGCCTGTCCTTGGTGTGATGGGGGTAGAGTGGACCCGGTACCAAGAAGGACGAGATCGGTTGTGATGGTTTCGTTACCTGGAACCGTGATAAAAAAGAACTGATTGGGAATCTCCCTTCACGAAGTCCAGCAGAGGGCTTCAGCTCACGCGACAAACGTGGTGTGCCTCTGCCTGGGCTTTTTTGCCGTCCGCAGGGGCGCCTCAGATCTACTCTCGGAGTATCAGATGGCAGTCCTGGACATCGCACTCGAAGAGATGACGGCCGAGCAGCTTCTGGTCGAGATGAACCGGCCCGAGACCTCCGACCTGCACCAGGTGCGGATCCGCGAGCGTCTTGTGGACATGTACAGCGGCCTGGTCAACGAGGTCACCCGCCGCTACTACCACCGCGGTGAGCCCATGGAGGACCTGCGTCAGGCCGCGTACGTCGGCCTGATGAAGGCCATCAACGGTTTCGACCCGGAGCTCGGGCACGAGTTCCGCGGCTACGCGATGATCACCATGGTCGGCGAGGTCAAGCGCCACTTCCGCGACCGCACCTGGGCCATCCGGGTGCCGCGCGTCTACCAGGAGCGCCGGCTTGAGCTGAACAAGGCCACCGCCGAGCTGACCCAGACCCTCGGCCACTCGCCGACCGTCGCCGAGCTGGCCGCGAAGATGGGCATCTCCGAGGAGGACGTGCTGCTCACGCTCGACGCGTCGTCGGCCTACAACACGCTGTCGCTGGACGCGCCGGTCGGCGGCGAGGAGGACGCGGCCGACCTGGGCGACTTCATCCCCGCGCAGGACGACGCGCTGGACAACATGCTGGGCGCGCACGCGGTCAAGCCGCTCATCGACGCCCTGCCGGAGCGGGAGCGCAACATCCTGCTGATGCGCTTCTACGGCAACATGACCCAGTCCGAGATCGCGGCCGAGTTCGGGATCTCCCAGATGCACGTCTCCCGCATCCTGCGCGCCGTGCTGGCCAAGCTGCGCAAGGCCCTGCAGGACTGACCCCCCGGTCTCCGGCCCCCTCCGACGGGGCCGGGGCCGCGGAGGGCTCAGGCGCCTCGGCGTCGGCACCCAGAAGGCGGAGAACAGCCACTGGACGGTGAGGATGGGGGCGGCGATCAGGATGACCGTCGTGGAGGGCCAGTCGCCCGGCCGGCCGCCGATGAGGTGACCGCCCGCCAGGACGAGGAGCGTGGCGGTCAGATAGTTGGTCAGCGCCATGCGGCCGAGCGGTGCGAACACGGCCTGCAGCGCCGGCCGGAGCGGTGTCCTGAGCAGCAGCAGGACGAGGCATACGTACACGCCCGCGAGGAGTAGTCCGGCCACGACGGAAGCTAGCCGGACGACCGGGCCGGCGGGTGACCCTGATGCCTGGACCCACAGAGCGGGCGCCGCTCCGCCGCCAAGGCCGCCGCCAGGAGGGCGGGCACGCGGGTGGACCGGTCGATCCTGCCGATCACGCCGTACCGGACCAGCGCCGAGCCCAGCAGGAACAGCGCGGGCACCATGGCGTAGAAGCCGCCGATGAGCAGTGACGTCACCAGGAGCGCGGCGGAGAGCCCGGCCACGGCCCAGCGCGGCAGCCAGGACGAGGGCAGCAGGACCAGCAGGCCGAGGACGGCGTACACGGTCAGGATCTCGCCCTGCCACAGGAGCACGTAGTGCGCCAGGCCGATCGCGAGCAGCGGAGGCTGGCAGGCTGATCCTGTGGCAGGTGACCGGTTCCGGGATCGGCGCGAACGGAAGTACGCCTACGACTTCATCGACGAGGTGCTGGTGCGCTGTCCCCGGTGCGACGGCTGCGCGCTCGTCCTCTCGCGGCGCCTGTGCTGCGGGGAGTGCGGCTACGTCGACGACGAGCCGGACGGGTCCGTCGTCGTCGGCGGTCCGGTCGATCCCTTCTTCCGGCGGCCGGTCTGGTTGCAGGCGAGCTGCCGCGGACACGTGCTGTGGGCGTACAACGTCCGGCATCTCGACCTCCTGGAGTCCTACGTCGCCGCGAAGCTGCGCGAACGTGGGGACGTCGTGGCCGGGGCTCCGGCCAGCCTGGTCGAGCGGCTGCCGACGTGGCTCAAGACCGCCAAGAACCGGGCCGAGGTCCTGCGTACGATCGCGCGCCTGCGCGCGACGCTTCGACCGGGGCTTGAATGTCGCCTTCCTAGGCTGCCTTCATGACCGCACCCCATATCGCCATCAACCCCAGCATCCTGTACTTCGGAACCCCGGTCGTGCTCCTGACGACCGAGAACGCGGACGGCTCGGCCAACCTCGCGCCGATCTCCTCGGCGTGGGCGCTCGGCCAGGTGGTGGTGCTCGGGCTCGGCGCCGAGGGCCAGAGCGCGCGCAACCTCGCCGAGCGCGCCGGCCTGGTGATCAACCTGCCCGCCCCGCACCAGTGGGAGGCGGTGGAGCGGCTCGCCCCGCTCACCGGCCGTGACCCGGTGCCGGCGAGCAAGCCCGCCGACTGCCGGTTCGAGCCCGACAAGTTCGGCGCGGCGGGGCTGCGGGCCGAGCCGTCGGAGACGGTACGGCCCCCGCGCGTGGCCGAGTGCCCCATCCAGCTGGAGGCCAGGGCCGAGCGGGTGGGGGAGGCCGTCTCGGGCGGGTTCGTCATCGTCGAGGCCGCGGTCGGCAGGGTGCACGCCGATCCGCGCCTCGTCGTACCCGGCACCGACCACGTGGACCCGGCCGCGTGGAGCCCGCTCATCTACAACTTCCGCCACTACTTCGGGCTCGGCGCGGAGCTGGGCCACTCCTACCGCAGCCAGACGCCGCGGGAGGCGGGCGCCGGGTGAGCACGGTTACTGGGCGCCGACGTTCTGGGCCGCCCGGTAGACGGCCATCGCCTCGTTGCCGAAGAACGGGCCGAACATGAAGTTCGGCGCGAAGTCGTACTTGAAGCTGTTGACCGAGTTGAGCCAGCCCTGCCCCGTGGAGGCGTTGAAACCGGCGAACCAGGGGCCGCCGCTGGAGCCGCCGGTCATGTTGCAGCGCAGCCCGAGGTCCCTGGTCTGCACGGTGTCGTCGATGGCGCGCCCGCTGCAGTAGATGAGCCGCGAGCCGTCGAACGGGGCCGCCGCCGGATAGCCGAAGGAGAACATCTGCCGTCTCCTCGGCTGGTTGAACGCCACGCCCTGCCCGCCCACCACGTCCGTGAGCGAACGTCCCTGGAGCGGCGCGACCACGGCGGCGGCGACGTCGAAGTTGATGTTCTCGTTGGCATTCCACTGCTGGGTGGTCAGCAGTGTGGTCGCCACCCAGGTCCCGAACGGGCGGCGGCCGTTGTCGAAGCCGGGCACGAACACCCAGTTGCGGTGCGCGGCCCCGTTGAGCTTCACACAGTGCCCCGCGGTCATCACGACGCTCTCGTTGGCGCTGGTGACCGCGGTGCCGGAGCAGGCGGAGTTGCGGCCGTCGGCCGTGGTGAAGAAGACCCGGCCGACGGTGCGGGTCACCGCGCCGCCGTCGGTCCAGCGCAGGCCGGGGCTGTTCTGCAGCACCTCGGCCGTGCGCTCGGCCGACACCGGGCGGACCGCGTACGAGCGGCCCTGCGTCGGGGTGGACGACGCGCCGCGGGTCGCCCACGGGGTGCCCTGGGTGGGCCCGGATCCGCCGGAGCGGCGGATCTCAGGCGTGTCCAGCGGCTGCGCCGCCAGCATGCGCTGGGGCGTCCAGTACGACAGGACGGTCCTGCGTTCCGAGGCCGAGTCCGCGCCCGCCCAGCCGACGGGGTTGCGGTCGAACCCGCCAGTGGTGCTGCTGGTGGTGCTGGACGCCTGGGCCGAGGCCGCCGGGACGAGTGCGCCGGCCACGGCGATCGCGGCGGCGGAGAGCAGGGCGACTCTGCGGTGCATGACGTACCTCCTGAAACCGAATAGTTGCCGTTTGGAGGTACGTACGAGAAAGAGCAAGTTCCTCAAGACATGCCGGAATGGATATGGATCCCCCGGAGCTCGGGGTCAGTGGCCCGGCCAGTACGGGGCGAGCAGGTCGAACCGGTTGGGCAGGCCGAGCAGGTAGCGGATGTCGTCGGAGTCGTGGATGGGCTTGAACTCGCGCGGCAGGTAGAGCTCGTACAGCCGGGCGCGGCTCGCCGAGGACCCGGTCGCGTCGAGGACGGCGTTGGCCGCCATCCGGCCCGCCTCGTTGCCGCCCTCCATGGTGGCCAGGTTGATGCTGTTGCGTACGTAGTCGGCGGCCAGGTAGAAGTTCGGGATCGCGGTCGTGGCGTTCGGACGGTTGGACCAGGACGAGGTGCTGTTGATGAGCAGCGGCTCGTCGTTGGCCACGGCCGAGGTGCCCTCGCCGGTGATCGCCGGGTCCACGAACCACGAGTGCACGATCGAGTCGGGCAGCAGCGCCGCGCCGTTGGGCAGGGCCGAGCGCACCTGGGCCAGCACCTCCTGGACGATCTGCGGCCGGGTGCACTGCTTGGCGGTCTTGCCGAACAGGATGCCGGGCGTGTTCCAGTCCGACAGGTCCAGCGACAGGCAGTCGACGGCGGTGCCGTCGCCGTAGGTCGCGGGGAAGTTCGTGGTCCAGAACTGCGCCTGGCTGATCGAGGTGAGCGCCCACGGCGTGGCCGCGAAGATGAGGTGGCCCTCGGCGATCGGCCGGGGCTGCCTGAGATAGATCATCACCCCGTTCATCCAGTCGGTCTGCAGGTGGTCGAGCCGGGCCAGCGCCGGGTCCGCCGTCTTCATGGCGGACGACAGCAGCGGCCGGATCCGCTCGACCGGCAGGGCGGCCACGTAGTGGTCGGCCGTGACGGTGGAGACGGCGCCGGTGGGGCCGGTCACCTGGGCGCCGGTGACCCGGCCGCCGGAGTAGGTGAAGCCGGTCGCGGTCCAGCCGAGCTTGAACTGCACGCCCATCGAGGTGAGGTGGTCGATCCAGGGGGTGAGCCACACGTCGCTGGAGGGGCCGTTCAGCACCATGTCCGGCGGCCCGTACGGGCCGAGGCCGAGCCCGCTGTAGATGAGGGCCTCGAACATCAGGCCCATGGTGCGGGTGTTGGCGAGGTCCGGCTGCGCGGCGACCAGGGAGGCGGTGAACATGCGCACCAGCAGGTCCTGGTACTGCTGCGACATCTGGCTCGCCTTGATGAAGTCGGAGAAGCCCATGTTCTCCCACTGGCCGAGCCGCCGCCGCGGGCCGCTGGTGATGAACGTGACCAGCTTCGAGATGAAAAAGTTGATCTCGGTGAGCGGGACCGTGGTGAGCGCCGTCAGCGCGGTGCGTAAGTAGTCGCCGATGGCCTCGGGGGTGATCGCGCCGAGGTCGCCGGGGATGGGGACGCGCAGCTCCTTCCCCTTGTACGCGATCACCTCCAGGCTCGCGGGGACCAGGTTGTCGCGGACGGTGCCGGAGCCGTACGGGATGCGGCTCATCGTCTCGGGCAGGTTCTGGTAGAAGCCGGGGAAGAACCGGAAGCCGTGCTCGCCGGGCAGGTCCTTGCGGCCGCCCGTGCCGGTGCCGGGGACGGGGATGCTCCGCGACTTGCCGCCGAGCGCCTTGCGTTCGTACACGGTGACCTGGAAGCCGCGCTCGGCCAGCTCGTGGGCGGCGCTCAGGCCGCCCATGCCGGCGCCGAAGATCGCCACGTTCTTGCCCGCTGCGGCGCTCACCAGGGCCGGGGCGGCGGCCCTCGCGCCCGGCATGCCCCATAGCGGGCCGGTCGCCGCGCCGACCGCGGTGGCCATCGCCCCCGTCACGAACCGCCGCCGCCCGATGCCGTCCCGGCTCTGCTGTTGCTCCATGGCCGTTCCCTTTCGCACCCGCTAACCGACACTGCTGTTGGTTCAGCTAGCCGTGACGATGAACGGCCGGATCACACCTGTCAAGGGTGCGGTGTGCGGATCAAGACGCTAGTGGGCCTCGGGCTCGGGCAGCGTGGACAGGCCGTTCCAGAGCACGAGCATGGCCGCCTCCACGAGCCGGTCGCGCGGCACCGCCGGATGCCGCTCCCACCACTGGGCCAGGCCGTCGGTGCCGGAGATCAGCAGCTCGACCACCGCCTGGGCGGCCTCGCTGTCCGGGTCGAGGCCGAGCCTGCGCAGGTCGCGGCCCAGCATGACGGCCACCGACCGGGTGCGGGCCTCCCTGATGCCCCAGCGCACCGCCTTGATCTCGGGGTCGTCCTCGTCGGTGTGGTCGAACAGCAGCCGGCGGGCGGCCGGGCGGTCCTGGGCGAAGCTGAAGTAGGCGTCCAGCGTGGCGCGCAGCCGCCTGCCCGGCGAGCCGCTGCCCGTGATGCGGGCGCCGACGTGGGCCACGAGCCCGGCGTTCTGCTCCTGCAGGACGGTGATCAGCAGCACCCGCTTGGACGGGAAGTGGTCGTAGAGCACCGACCGGGTCACCCCGGCGGCGGACGCGATCTCCTCCATGGCGGTGGCGTGGTAGCCGCGCGCGGCGAAGACGTCCAGTGCGGCCTCGATGATCCGGGCCCGGCGGGCCGTGCCCGGCATGCGCTTCTTCGGCTCGCTGGTCGCCATGTCCCGCACCCTACCGTCCGTGAGGCGTTGACTCCGGTCTCGGGAGCGCTTACGTTCCTCGTAACCGACACTCCAGTCGGTTATGGCTGTCCGCCGGGAGGGTCCGATGGCCGAGCAGGCCGACGTCGTCATCGCCGGAGCACGCTGCGCGGGCGCGGTGGCCGCCGCGACCCTCGCCCGCCAGGGGCTGCGGGTGATCGCCGTGGACCCGGCGCACTTCCCGTCCACCACCGTCTCCACGCACCTGCTCTTCGCGGGCGGCGTGGCCGAGCTGGCGCGGGCCGGGGTGCTGGAACGGGTGGAGAAGATCGGCGCGCCCCGGCTCTCGCGCGCCTTCATCGGCGGCCCCGGGCACGGCGCGGCCGGCGGCTACACGCCGGTGGACGGCCTGGACTACGGCATGTGCGTACGCCGCGCGCCCCTCGACGCGGCCCTCGTCGACGCCGCCCGCGAGGCCGGGGCGGACGTCAGGGAAGGCCACCGCGTCACCGAAGTGCTCTGGGAGAACGGGCGGGCCGTTGGCGTCCGCGTACGCTCCCGCGCCGGCGGCGACCCGGAGGAGCCCGGCGGGCAGAGCGGGTCAGCCGGCTCCGGCGATCAAGGCGGCTTCGGCTCGTCCGGCGGTCGGGGTGGCTCCGGCTCGTCCGGCCGCGCCCGAGGCTCGGCCGGCTCCCAGGGCTCCCGCGCCTCCGGCGAGTACGAGATCCGCGCCCGGCTGGTCATCGGCGCCGACGGGCGGCGCTCCACCCTGGCCCGGCTGCTCGGCGCCGAGCAGCCGCGTGTCACCCATGCCAACGGCCGGGCCTGCTACTACGCCTACTACGAGGACCCGCGCGAGGAGTGGCGGAACACCGCCGCCATGTGGCTGACCGGCCGCGAGCTGGGCAACGCCTTCCCCTGCGACGGCGGTCTGTCGCTGGTGCTGCTGATGCCGCCGGTCGAGCGGGTGCCGGACTTCCGCGGCAACCTGGAGGCGGAGTTCGAGCGGACCGTGACCCTGGTGCCGGGCCTCGCCGAGCGCCTGTCCGGCTGCTCCAGGGCGACGAAGGTGGTCAGCTCCACCACGCACCCGTCCTACTTCCGCCGCTCGTCCGGCCAGGGATGGGCGCTCGTCGGCGACGCCGGGCACTTCAAGGACCCGGTCACCGCCCAGGGCATCCGCGACGCGATCCGGTTCGCCCGGCTGCTCGGCGAGCGCGCCGGCGGCGTCATCGGCGACCCGGCCGCGCTCGACGACGCCGTACGGGCGTGGGAGCGCCGCCGCAACGCCGAATGCGTGCACACCTACCACTGGACGAACCTGCTCGGCCGCGGTGACGCCTTGGCCCCCGTGCAGTTCGAGCTGCTGCGGGTGCTCACCGACGGTCCCGGCGGGGTGCGGCGCGTCCTCGACGTCTACTCCCGGCTGCGCGACCCGAGGGAGACCCTCGCCCTGCCCGGCCTGCTCCGCGCCACGGTCCGCGCCCTCGCGCACGGGGCGGGGGAGCGGCCGGCCATCCTGCGCAGCGCCACGGAGGCGCTGCGGGAGCTGGCCGGCAACCGCCGCGAGGCCCGGCGGCTGGTCCTCCCCTGAGCGCCGGGCCCTGACCGACGAGCGCAGTGCCGCAACGCACGCCCGTACTGAGTATTGCGCCACAGAACTTATGGGACCCGGTGCGCTCTAATCGGCGCAGGCGGAAGACCGCCCCTCCCCGCCAAAGGGGATGATCTGTCACAGGGGAACCACCATGCGAAACCGCATCGGAGCCGTCCGCGCCATGGGGCTGCGCGCGCTTCTCGTCGGCGCGGCGGCGGCCGCGCCGCTGCTCGTCCTCGCCGGGCCGGCGAGCGCCGCCGGCACCGTCGACAACTCGAGCGGCCGCCTGGTCATCAGCTCGACGACCACCAACAACGCCGTCACCGTGAGCGTGTCCGGCACGAACTACGCCGTGGTGAACACGCTCACCACGCTCTCTCCCGGAGGGACGTGCACGCAGGTCGACTCCCACACCGTACGGTGCCCGTCGGCGAGCGTCACCGACCTGAGCGCCGTCCTCGGCTCGGGCACCGACCTGTTCACCAACAACACCGCCCTGCCGTCGCTGGTCTTCCTCGGCGACGGCGCGGACTTCTTCCAGGGCGGCTCGCAGGGTGACCTGGTCAGCGGCGGCGGCGGGAACGACACCATGAACGGCAACGGCGGCGACGACACGCTGCTCGGCGGCGCGGGCACCTCCGACCGCGCCACCGGCGGGCCCGGCACTGACACCTGCACCGCCGAGATCGTGGCCAGCTGCGAGCCCTGATCGGCGGGCGGCCGGGTCAGACGGTGAACTCGACGCCCTGGGCCAGGGGCAGCTCACCGGAGTAGTTGACGGTGTTCGTGGCGCGGCGCATGTAGCCGCGCCACGCATCCGACCCCGACTCCCGGCCGCCCCCGGTCTCCTTCTCGCCGCCGAAGGCGCCGCCGATCTCGGCGCCCGAGGTGCCGATGTTGACGTTGACGATCCCGCAGTCGGAGCCCTCGGCCGACAGGAACAGCTCGGCCTCGCCCTGGTCGCGGGTGAAGATGCTGGACGACAGCCCCTGCGGCACCGCGTTGTTGAGCGCGATCGCCTCCTCCAGCGTCTCGTACGGCAGCACGTACAGGATGGGGGCGAACGTCTCGCGCGTCACGACCGGTACCTGCGCGCCGACCCGGACCAGCGCCGGCTCGGCGTAGTAGGCGTCGGGCGCCTGGTCGGCGAGGCGCCGCCCGCCCCCGGCGACCAGCGTGCCGCCCTGCTCGCCCGCCTCCCGCAGCGCCTCCCGCATGGCCTCGTACGCCCGCCCCGAGATGAGCGGCCCCACGAGCGTCCCGGCGGCGAGCGGGTTGCCGATCGGCAGCCGGCCGTAGGCGCCGGCCAGCCGCTCGGTCAGGGCGTCCACGACGGAGGAATGCGCGATGACCCGCCGCATCGTGGTGCACCGCTGGCCCGCCGTGCCCGCCGCCGAGAACACGATGCCGCGTACGGCGAGGTCGAGGTCGGCCGACGGGCACACCACGGCGGCGTTGTTGCCGCCGAGCTCCAGCAGCGAGCGGCCGAACCTGGCGGCCACGCGCGGCCCCACCTCGCGGCCCATCCGGGTCGAGCCGGTGGCGCTGACCAGCGCGATCCCCGGATGGTCGACCAGCGCCTCGCCGAGGTCGGGCCCGCCCAGCAGGACCTGGCCGAGATGCGCGGGCGCGCCCTGCTCGGCGGCGGCCCGGTCGAGCAGCGCCGCGCAGGCGAGCGCGGTCAGCGGCGCCAGCTCGGACGGCTTCCAGATGACGGGGTCGCCGCAGACCAGGGCGATCGCGGTGTTCCACGACCACACCGCGGCGGGGAAGTTGAAGGCGCTGATGACGCCGACCACGCCCAGCGGATGCCAGGTCTCCATGAGCCGGTGGCCGGGCCGCTCCGAGCTGATCGTGCGGCCGTAGAGCTGGCGGGACAGGCCCACGGCGAAGTCGCAGATGTCGATCATCTCCTGGATCTCGCCCAGCGCCTCGGAGGTGATCTTGCCGACCTCCAGGCTGACCAGCGTCGCCAGGTCGGCCTTATGCGCCGTCAGCAGCTCGCCGAACCGCTTCACCAGCGCGCCGCGCACCGGCGCGGGCACCACCCGCCAGGCCAGGAACGCGGCCCGCGCCCGCGCGACGGCCTCGTCCACGGCCTCGGGCCCGGCCCAGCCGACGCGGGCCAGCGGCGCGCCGTTGATCGGCGAGGTCGTGGTGACGCCGTCGCCCAGCGCGTCCACGTCCACCCCGCAGCGTTTCGCGGTCTCCCGCGCGGTCGCGGCCAGCTCGGCGGCGCTCGGCAGCATCATGAAAGGCTCCTTGTTCACGATCAGACGATGTTGAGCTCGGGACGGGCCGCGGACCGCGCGAAGCGGCGCGCGTCGAAGCCGGACACGTCCGTGAACGGCTCACGCCCCAGGTAGAGGTCGCGCATGACCTCGCCGACCGCCGGGCCCATGAGGAAGCCGTGGCCGGAGAAGCCGGTGGCGTAGAGGAACCGCTCGACGCCGGGGGCGGCGCCGATGAGCGCGTTGTGGTCGGGCGTCACCTCGTACAGGCCGGCCCAGCCGGTGGCGACGCCGGTCTCCATCAGCGCGGGCGCGCGGCGGGCCATGGCCTCGCCGAGCCGCGGCAGCCAGGCGTCGGAGCGGTCGAGCTTGAAGCCGGGCGTCTCGTCCGGGTCGGACATGCCGAGCAGCAGCCCCGGCCCCTCCCGGTGGAAGTAGAAGGTGGTGCCGAAGTCGATGGTGAACGCCGTCGGCGGCAGGCCGGGCACCGGCTCGGTCACCAGGATCTGCCGGCGCAGCGGCGTCACCGGCAGGTCCACGCCCGCCCACGCCCCGACCTCGCGCGACCAGGCCCCGGCCGCGCAGATCACGGTTTCGGTCTCGATCCGGCCGCCCTCGGTCAGCACCGCGGTGACGGCCCCGTCCGCGAGCTCGATGCCGGTCGCCGCGCAGCCGGGCAGCAGCCGCGCGCCGAGCCGCCGGGCCGCGCCCGCGTAGCCGAGCACCACGGACTCGGGCGTGCAGTGGCCGTCGCTGGGGGAGAAGGCGGCGGCGAGCAGCCCGTCGGTGGAGATGAGCGGCGACAGCGCGGCGGCCTCCCGCACCGGGATCATCCGGCTGGGCACGCCGAGGTCGTTCTGCACGGCGACGTTGCGCTCGAACTCCGCGACCGCCTCGGGCGTGTCCAGCAGGAACAGGTAGCCGGGGCGGTGCAGGTCGATCTCCTGCCCGAAGCGCTCGGCGAAGTGCTCGAACGTCTCCAGGCTGCGTACGGCCAGCTCGATGTTGACCCGGTCGGAGAACTGCGCCCGCACGCCCCCGGCCGCCTTGCAGGTCGAGCCGGAGCCGAGCGGCCCCTTGTCGAGCAGCACCACGTCGCGCACCCCGGCCGCGGCCAGCTCGTACGCGATGCTGACCCCCATGACGCCGCCGCCGATGACGACCACCGCGGCCCGCCGGGGCAGTTCTCGTCCCATCGATGTCAGTTCCCTTCTGGCGTGAGCCGGTCGGCGAGGAGCTGAGCCAGGTGGACGCCGCGCCTGGGGGACAGGTCGGCGATCTGGGTGCGGCAGGAGAAGCCGTCGGCGAGCACGGCCGCGTCCGGCGCGGCCTCCCGCAGCGCGGGCAGGAGCTGCTGCCCGGCGACCGCCACCGACACGTCGTAGTGGCCCTTCTCGACGCCGAAGTTGCCGGCCAGTCCGCAGCAGCCGCCGAGCCTGCGCACCTCGGCGCCGGCCGCGCGCAGCAGCCGCAGGTCCGGCTCCCAGGTCATGACGGCGTGGTGGTGGCAGTGCGGCTGGGCCACCACGCGCACGTCGTCGAGCGGCGGCGGGCGCCAGCCGGGGGTGGCGGCCAGCAGCTCGGCGAGGGTCCTGGTGGCGCGGGCGACGGGCGCGGCGGTGTCCTCGTCCAGCAGCTCCAGGGCGTCCGAGCGCAGGACGGCCGTGCAGGACGGCTCCAGGCCCACGATCGGCACGCCGTCACCGGCCTTCGCCGCGAGGTCGCGTACGGTCCGGCCGAGAATGCGCCTGGCCTGGTCGAGCTGGCCCGTGGAGATCCAGGTCAGCGCGCAGCAGCCGCGCCGCGCGGTGACGCGGGGCGCGTAGCCGGCCGCCTCCAGCACGGTGACGGCGGCCCGGCCGACCTCGGGCGCGAAGTGGTCGGTGAAGGTGTCCACGAACAGCAGCACCGGCGCGCCCTCCGCCGGAGGCCGGCGCGCGAACCAGGAGCGGAACGTGCGCGGCGCGAACGCGGGCAGCGTGCGCCGCGCGTCCACCCCGGCCAGCGCGAGCGCCGGCCGGCGCAGCGCGGGCACGCGCAGGGCCGCGTTGGCCACGCGCGGCATCCGGGACGCCAGCCGCGCCCACAGCGGCAGCCGCCCCAGCGAGTAGTGCGAGGCCGGGCGCAGCCGCCCCCGGTAGCTCTGGTGCAGCACCTCCGCCTTGTAGGCCGCCATGTCCACGCCGGTCGGGCAGTCGGAGGCGCAGCCCTTGCAGGCCAGGCACAGGTCCAGGGCCTCGTGCACCTCGGGCGAACGCCAGCCGCCCGAGACGTCCCCGCCGTTGAGCATCTCCTGGAGGGCCCGCGCCCGGCCCCGGGTGGAGTCCTTCTCCTCCTTGGTCGCCAGATAGGAGGGGCACATGACGCCGCCGGTCCCGGTGTTGTCGGCCCGGCACTTGCCCACGCCCGTGCAGCGGTGCACGGCCTGGGAGAAGTCGCCGCCGTCGTGCCGGTAGGCCAGGGCGAGCCGGCCGGGGGCCGGGCGGGCGGCGGGGACGCGCAGGTCGGCGTCGAACGGGCGGGGCCGCACCAGCACGCCGGGATTGAGCGTGCCGGCCGGGTCGAAGACGCCCTTCACCCGCTCGAACAGGCCGATCGCGGCGGGGGAGTACATGAGCGGCAGCAGCTCGCTTCTGGCGCGGCCGTCGCCGTGCTCGCCGGACAGCGAGCCGCCGTAGCCGGCGACGAGCGTGGCGGCGGCGACCAGGAACTCGCGCAGCACCCGAGTCCCGCCGGGCCGCTCCAGCGGCAGGTCGATCCTGATGTGCAGGCAGCCGTCGCCGAAGTGCCCGTACGGCAGGCCGGTCAGCCCGTGACCGGCCATCAGCTCCTCGAAGTCGCGCAGGTAGCGGCCGAGCATCGCGGGCGGCACCGCGGCGTCCTCCCAGCCCGCGTGCGCCGGCCGCCCGGCCGGGCTGCGGCCGGACAGGCCCGCGCCGTCCTCCCTGATCCGCCAGAGCGCCGCGGCCTTGGCCGGGTCGGTGACGACGAGCGCGTCCGGGTGCCCCGCGGCCAGGCGGGCGGCCCGCTCGCGCACCTCGGCCTCGTCGTCGCCGGCGATCTCGGTGAACAGCCAGGCGGCGCCGCCCGGCAGCGGCGGCACCGCGCCGGGGCCGCGGCGGGCGCGGACCACGTCCACGATGCGGGCGTCGAGGCCCTCGCACGCGGTGGGCAGGAAGGCGAGCAGGCCGGGCGCGGCGTCCCCGGCCTCGGCGATGTCGGCGTAGCCGAGCACGACCAGCACGCGGTGCGCGGGGTCGGCGACCAGCCGCACCGTCGCCTCGGTGAGCACGGCGAGCGTGCCCTCGCTGCCGACCAGCAGCCGGGTCACGTCGAAGCCGTTCTCGGGCAGCAGGTGCTCCAGCGCGTAGCCGGACACCTGGCGGCCGAACCTGCCGAACTCGGTGCGGATCGTCGCCAGGTTCGCCGCCACGAGGTCGCGCAGCGCGGCCGGCCCGGCCTGCGCGGGCAGGTCCAGAAGCGTGCCGTCGCCGGCCACGGCCTGGAGTCCCGTCACGTTGTCGGAGGTGCGGCCGTAGCCGAGCGCGCGCGAGCCGCAGGCGTTGTTGCCGATCATCCCGCCGATCGTGCAGCGGGTGTGGCTGGAGGGGTCGGGGCCGAAGCGCAGCCCGTGCGGGGCCGCCGCCCGCTGGAGGGCGGCCTGGACCACGCCGGGCTGGACCACCGCCGTGCGGGCCTCGGGGTCGAGTTTCAGCACCCGGTCCATGTGCCGGCTGAAGTCGAGCACCAGGCCGGGGCCGACGGCGTTGCCGGCGATCGAGGTGCCCGCGCCGCGCGCGGTCAGCGGGATCTCGTGCCGGGCGCACAGCTCCACGGCGGCCTGGACGTCCTCGGCGGTCCTCGGCCGGGCGACCAGCAGTGGCGGCACCCGGTAGAGGGAGGCGTCGGAGGAGTGGATCGCGCGGGTAGTGCCGTCGGTCAGCACGTCGGCGACGCCGCGCCGGCGCAGGTCGCTCGCTAGAGCCGCCGCTTGATCCATGCGTAGCATGTTACATGCGACTTGGGTACGATGCCAGCCATCACGACCCAGAGAAGGGACGGCACGATGGTGGACGCGACCGCACTGCGGGCGGCCTTCGCCCGGCGCCTGTCGGCCATGTACGGCACCGAGGTCCCCGCCTACACCACGCTCGTCGAGGTCTCCCAGGAGGTGAACCGCGAGGTCCTGGCCCGCATGGGCGCGGACGCCGAACGGCTCGGCTCGATCGGCAGGGTCACCGCCGAGCGGCACGGCGCGATCCGCGTCGGCACCCCCGCCGAGCTGGCCCAGGTCGCGCGGATCTTCGGCGCGATGGGGATGTACCCGGTCGGCTTCTACGACCTGCGGGAGGCGGCCAGCAGCTCGGTGCCGGTCGTCTCGACGGCGTTCCGGCCCGTGGACGCCGGCGAGCTGGCCGCGAACCCGTTCCGCGTCTTCACCTCCATGCTGGTCACCGGCGACCGGCGGTTCTTCGGCGAGGATCTGCGGCGGAGGCTGGAGGCGTTCCTGGAGGCCAGGCGGCTGTTCCCGCCCCGGCTGCTGGAGCTGGCGGACCGCGCCGAGGCCGAGGGCGGCCTGGACGACGCGGCGGCCGAGGAGTTCCTGACGCTCGCCACGCGCTCGTTCGAGCTGTCGCGCGAGCCGGTCTCGCGCGGCTGGTACGCCGAGCTGGAGCGGGTCTCGGCCGTGGCCGCCGACATCGGCGGCGTCCCGAGCACGCACGTCAACCACCTGACCCCGCGCGTGCTCGACATCGACGCCCTCTACGCCCGCATGTCCGCGCGCGGCATCACCATGATCGACGCCATCCAGGGCCCGCCCCGCTGGTCCGGCCCCGACCTGCTGCTGCGCCAGACCTCCTTCCGCGCGCTCGCCGAGCCACGGCTGTTCCGCGAGGACGACGGCCGGATCGCCGAGGACGACCTGCGGGTGCGCTTCGGCGAGGTCGAGGCCCGGGGGATCGCGGTGACCCCGGCCGGGCGGGCGCTCTACGACGAGCTGGCCGCCGCGCTGGACGACGCCCTCGCCGGGCGGCGGGTGGACGCGGAGGAGCGCAACGCGGTGGCCGCCGGGCTGTGGGAGGCGCGGGTGCCGCGCACGGAGGCGGAGCTGGCCGCGCGGGACCTGGCGTACTTCACCTTCCACGCCGCGCCGGACCGGCCCTCGGGGCCGCCCCCGGCCGGGCTCGCCGAGCTGCTGGCGGGCGGCTGGGTGAGCGCCCGGCCCATCGTGTACGAGGACTTCCTGCCGCGTTCGGCCGCCGGGATCTTCCAGTCGAACCTCACCTCTGACGGCGCCAAGGACGTCACGGCGGCCGGCGCCGACTTCGGCCCCGACGAGCTGGCCGGGGTGCTCGGGCGGACCCTGCACGACCCGTACGAGCTGTACGCCGCGATCCGCGCCGAGTCGCTGGCCCGCGTGCGGGAGGAGCTGGGCCTGCCCGGCGAGGTCGGCTAGAGGTCGTCGACGACGGCGGCCCAGAGCGCGGCCACGTCCACCGGCTCGCCCTGGGCGCGGGCCGCCTGCGCGGCGAGGATGAGCCCGGTGTTGGTCAGGTGGGCGCGCATCGCCCGCACCGCGCCCCCGGCGTCGCCCGCGGCCACCGCCGCCACGATCGGCTCGTGCTCCTCGTGGACCTGGCGCAGCGTGCGCGAGGCGTCGTCGGTGGAGGTGCCGAGGATGCGCATGGTGTCGCGCAGGCCGCCGACGATCGCGCGGGCCCGCCCGTTGCCCGCGGCGACCAGCACGCGGTCGTGCAGCGCCTGGTCGAGGTGGAAGAACAGCTCCTCGTCGCCGGCCTCGACCGCCTCCGCCATCCGCTCCATCGTCTCCCGCAGCGCCGCGCCCAGCCCGGCGGGCCCTGCCCCGGCCGCGCGCCGCACGGCGGGCAGCTCCAGCGCGAGCCGGACCCCGAAGATCTCGACGATCTCGCGCGGGTGCGGCAGCACGACCCGGAACCCGCGGTTGCGCTCGACCTGCACCAGCCCGGCCTCCACCAGGCGCAGCATGGCCTCGCGGACCGGGCTGCGGGAGACGTTGAGCTGCTCGGCGATCTGGTAGACGGAGTAGAGCCGGCCGGGGACCATCGCGCCGGTGTGCACCGCCCGGCGCACCTCGGAGATCACCTGCTCGGCCAGTGACCGGCCCGCCTGCGGCAGCGGCTGCAGCTTCAGCTCGGCGTGTTCGCGGGTGGGCGGCATGGAGGCATGGTACCCGTACGGGTGCGCCATACGTTCTTCACCAATTCTTGCCCGGTACGGGATATTCAAGTCCGGTGTGGCGGTCGGGTGGGATTCGTGCCTCCTGCGAGCATCGTGCAGCAGGCATTTCCGAAAGGAACAGCACATGTTCGCGCCCATTCACCTTCGCCGCGGAATGCGGAAGGCCGCCGCGTGCGGCACGCTCTCGATCGTCCTCGCCGCCACGCTGGCTCCGGCATGGGCGGACAACCGGACGGACAACCCGGCGGACAGCCGGACGGGCGACGACGACGACGTCGACAACACCGTCGCCGAGGCCGCCGACGAGACCGCCGAGGACAACGTCAACAACCGCCGCCGCCACCGCAACCGCGTCAAGGACACCGACCACCCCGTGTGCACGCCGCGGATCTTCTTCAAGCGCGGGCACATCTCACCGCGCAACTTCTTCCTGCCGCGCACCCGCTACACCGACGGCCCCGGCGGCTCGATGACGGTGTCGGTGACGAGGGAGCACGAGGTGCTGGCGTTCCTGGAGACGGAGAAGGAGTGGGTCAGGACCAGCAACCCCATCGAGCCCGGCGAGGTGATCCGCGCGCTGCGCAAGAACGGCATCCCGCACCTGGAGGAGCGGCACATGGTGTTCACGGGGCACGAGTACACGCGCGAGATCAGCGACGGGATGTACGGCAACATGTGGTACCGGGTGTTCGGCTACCGCATCGGCTGGTCGGCGTGGTCGGTCCTTTCCACGTGCCGGCATGTGGAGATCGCCTCGGGCATCGCCAACGTGCCGGCCCGCTTCGAGGGCTGGAAGTACTGGGAGTCCAAGCACCCCTCGTACAAGGGGAGGAGGCTCCCCTGGAAGTGACCCTGGCGGGTCAGCGGCGGCGGCGCCGCCGGCGCCGCCGGCTCTGGTCGGAGGCCTCGTCCGGGCCCGGTGACGGGCCGGGCAGGCTCGGCAGTGCCAGGCATGCTCGGATCGCCGTCAAACGGCGCAATACGATCATGGCACAACTCTCCTTCGGATTTCCGAACTGGCCCCATACCCCTCGCAAACGTGAGAATTCTCTTGTGTGAGTAATTTTCACTGGTAAAGAGGTTCATCCCGTCCCATGCTGAAGCGGCACGGACTCCAGTCCATTTGGCTAGGGAATGGGAGTTACCTATGCCGCCGGTGATCGTGGGGCACGACGGCCCTCAGTCCGGAAGACGGTTCCCGCTCGGCGATCGGCCGCTGACGTTCGGCCGCAGGGGCGACAGCGGCGTGGTGATCGCCGGCGGCCGGGCCTCGCGCTCGCACGCCGAGGTGCGCCACGAGGAGGGCCGCTACGTCCTGCGCGACCTGGGCAGCCGCAACGGCACCCTGGTCAACGGCGCCCGCGTGGCCACGCACGTGCTGCGCCCCGGCGACCTGATCAGCATCGGCGACGAGGTCTTCTGCTTCGAGCTCGCGGGCGAGGACGCCGACACCATCATGGACCCCGGGACGGTGCGGAGCGTCGTACGGGCGGTGGACCCCGGGCAGGTCCTGCGCGTCACGATCAGCGGCGGCGGCCCCGTCGGGCTCAGCCTCGCCCTGCTCCTCGACCAGCTCATGGGCGAGCGGGTCGCGATCACCGTCTACGACGGCCGCTGGAAGAGCGACGGCGCCCGCGTCGTGTGGAAGGGCAGGGCGGAGGGCAACGTCCGGCGGCAGCAGGTCGTCACCGTCCAGAGCCGCCAGTACCTCAACCTGCCGGAACGGGCGCAGGCCCGGCTGTTCGCGCCCGGCGCGTACACCGAGATGTGGCCCACCGGCCCCGACTCGATCCGCGGCCAGGGCCCGCGCAACCTGCGCATCGCCTACATCGAGGACACGCTGCTGGAGCTGGCGAACGAGCGCCCCGACCGGATCCGGCTGGTCCCCGCGCGGTTCTCGCCCGACGAGCACCGCGAGGCCACCGGCCGCGACCACGTGCTCGCCA
Organism: Nonomuraea bangladeshensis; assembly: GCF_039529455.1. Lineage (NCBI taxonomy): Bacteria > Bacillati > Actinomycetota > Actinomycetes > Streptosporangiales > Streptosporangiaceae > Nonomuraea > Nonomuraea bangladeshensis. The sequence continues at coordinate 199,340 of NZ_BAAAMV010000001.1, read as the reverse complement.
TCTGCGAGGGCGGGCGCTCGCGCACCCGCGCCCACTTCGCCGCCAAGTTCGGCAACGCCGACACCTCGATCTACTCGCTCGACGGCCACCACCTGCAGGACGTCGTCCTCGGGCTGCGCGTCAGATCCGAGCTGCCGGACCCGATGACCGTGCTGCTCACCGTCGCCCAGAACCGCTTCCTGCTGAACGCCCTGCGCGGCGAGGGCTTCCTCAACATGCGGCTGACCGACGAGGAGGCCAAGGAGGTCATCGGCATCGACCCGGTCCGGCACGTGTTCGAGCAGTGCGTCGCCGCCAGCCCGTGCCTGATGGACCGGACCGAGCACGGCGAGTTCCACTGCTCAACGCACGGCACGCTGTTCCTGCCGGCGCTGGTCAGAGGCTCGCGGCTGTGGACGCGGGTGCTGGAGGGGCTGCGCTTCTTCGGCGTCGCCGAGGAGAACCTGAGCGCGGTCACCGCGTTCCGGCTCGACATGGTCCAGCGGCCGCGCTTCACCGCCCAGCTCCACCCGCCGACCGCCGGGACGCCCGGCACGTACGGGTTCCTGCTCGGCGACGCCGCCAACGCCATCCACTTCTGGCCGGGGCGCGGGCTCAACAGCGGGCTGGCCTCGGCCATCTCGCTGGCGCGTACGCTCAGCCAGAGCTGGCGCGGCCGGCCGTTCCGCGACGCCGACTTCATCCGGCACGAGGCGGCCATGTCGATGCTGCAGTACCGGCACAAGAGCCGCGCGTGGCAGGCGATGGTGGCCACGGACGGCCACGGCGTCACCCGGGCGATCAAGGACCTGATCGCCGACGGCCTCACGCCCCCCGAACCCGCCGCGGAGGGTTCCAGGGAGGCCGATCTGGACGCCTTCATGGACCGGCTCAGGCAGATCCGCGACCGGCTGGCCTCCCGCATCCCCGGCCTGCCCGACGACGCCACGCTCCGGGCCCACCTGCGCTGCCTCAGCCCCGAGGCGCTGCGCGCGTTCCTCGCCAGTGGGGCGTGGGACACGCTGGTCATGGGCGGCGAGGAGGTGGACATCGACATCTTCTACCGGCAGGACCCGCCGGACGTGCTGGTGTCCGCCCCGCCGCAGCCGCCCGACGACCGCCGCCAGGCCACCCGCGTGATCCGCCGGGGGCCGAGCGGCCAGATGGTCTGACCCCGCGAGGTCAGGGGATGCGGCGGAGGGCCCACTCGACGCCGGGGCAGCGGTCCATCACCACGTCGAGCCCGGCCTCGCGGGCCCGCCGCCCGGCGGCCTCGTCGACGACGCCGAGCGGCAGCCACACCGCCCCCGCACCGATCGCGACGGCCTCGTCCACGAACCGCCCGGCGTGCCCGGCCCGCCGGTAGACCGCGACGACGTCCACTTTCTCCGGCACCTCGGCGAGCGTGGCGTACCCCGGCTCGCCGAGCACCGTCCCGGCGGCCGGGTGGACGGGGATGATCCGCTTGCCGCGCGCCTGGAGCAGGCCCGCCTGGTCGTACGCCGTGCGGTCGGGGTTGTCCGACAGCCCGACGAAGGCCCACGTCCGCGTCTCGGTGAGGAGCCGGCGGATGACGTTCTCGTCCGCGAAAGCATTGCCCATGTCCGGGCAACACGACCGCCCCGCGGGGAATTTCCGCCTCAGCGCTTCATGAACGCCAGCAAGGCGGCCGCCAGCTCCTCGGGGGCGTCCTCGGCCATGTGGTGGCCGCTGTCGATCGGATGACCGGTCACGTCGTCGGCCCAGGTGCGCCAGATGGCCAGCGGGTCCCCGTACAGGTCCTCCATGTCGTCCCGCGACGACCAGAGGAACAGCGTCGGGCAGGCGACGCGGCGGCCCGCCGCCCGGTCGGCGTCGTCGGCGGCCCGGTCCACCGTCAGCCCGGCCCGGTAGTCCTCGCACATGGCGTGGACCGTGGCCGGGTCGTGGATGGCGCGGCGGAAGTCCAGGTACGCCTCCGGCCCCATCTGCTCCTCCGTGGTCCGGTACCAGGCGTCGGGGTCGGCGCTGATGAAATGCTCGGCCGGCTTGTCGGTCTGGCCGAGGAAGAACCAGTGCCACCAGGCCGCGGCGAAGCGCGCGTCGGCGCGGGCCAGCGCCTCGCCGATGGGGATCGCGTCCATCACGACCAGGCGGGTGACCTCGCCGGGATGGTCGGCGGCCAGGCGGTGGGCGACGTACGCGCCCCGGTCATGCCCCGCCACGGCGAAGCGGTCGTGGCCGAGCGCCCGCATGAGGGCGGCCATGTCCCGCGCCATCGCGCGCTTGCCGTAGGGGGCGTGGTCGGGAGTGGTGGGCGGCTTGCCGGAACGGCCGTAGCCGCGCAGGTCCGGGCAGACCACGTAGTGGTGGGGGGAGAGGAGAGGGGCGACGCGGTGCCAGGTGGCGTGCGTGCGCGGGTGGCCGTGCAGGAGCAGCAGCGGGGTGCCGGAGCCGCCGTGCCGGACGTACAGCTCCGTCTCGCCCACGTCGATCACGTCGGTCGCGAAGTCGTCGAACATCCGCGGCCACTACCCAGCGGAGCGGCTACCCGATCATCGCGGCCCCGGCGCGGAACGGGCGCCCTCCACCGCGTACGTGACGAGCGTGGTCAGCACCTCCTTGACCGAATCGCGCCGCCGCACGTCGCACAGCACGATCGGGGTCGTCTCGTTCAGCCCGAGCGCCCGCCGGACCTTGGCGGGATCGTACCTGCGGGCCCCGTCGAAGCAGTTCACCCCCACGACGAACGGGATGCCGCGCTGCTCGAAGTAGTCCACGGCCGGGAAACACTCCTGGAGGCGGCGGGTGTCGGCCAGCACCACGGCGCCGAGCGCGCCGAGCGCCAGCTCGTCCCACATGAACCAGAACCGGTCCTGCCCCGGCGTCCCGAACAGGTACAACCACAACCCGTCGCGGATCGTGATGCGGCCGAAGTCGAGCGCCACGGTGGTGGTCGTCTTGGACTCCACGCCCGACAGGTCGTCCACCCCGACGCCCCGCTCGCTCAGCAGCTCCTCGGTGTGCAGAGGACGGATCTCGCTGATGGTGCCGACCATGGTCGTCTTGCCGACGCCGAAGCCACCCGCGATGAGGATCTTGATGGCCAAGGCCGAGGCGACGGCCGTCGACCCCGGCTCAGAGGCTGCGTAGCCCATGCAGCACTTCCCTGTAGATGCGTTCGTCGATCGTCTGCGCCACCGGGCGCGGCCGTTCGATGGTGACCAGGCCCTCGCGCCGCAGGTCGCCCAGGATCACCCGGGTGATGTTGAGCGGCAGCCTGAGATGCGCCGCGACGTCGGCCACCGGCGTGGGCCGGCGGCACAGCGACAGCACGGCGCGGTGCTCGGGGATCAGGTCCGCGAACTCGTGCGAGCCGGCGACCGTCGCGACGATGGCCACCAGGTCGAACGTCTCCCCCTGCGGGCGCGCCCGGCCCCCGGTCAGCCCGTACAGCCGGATCAGGGGGCCGGGATCCTCTCCTGTCACGGTCTCGCGCCGTTCCAGGCGGGTGCCGGTGCCGCTCCCCTCGGCTGCGCGGAGAGGTGCTCGCCGACCCTCTTGACCATCAGCGCCATCTCGTACGTGACCATGCCGAGCTCGGCGTCGGCCGCCGCGAGCACCGCCAGCCGGGCTCCCTGGCCCGCGGCGGTGACGAACAGGAAGCCCCCTTCCATCTCGATGATCGTCTGCCGTACGCCGCCCAGGCCGAAATGCCGGCCCGCGCCCATGGCGAGGCTGTGGCTGCCGGCGGAGATGGCGGACAGGTGCTCGGAGTCCTCACGGGTCAGGTCACGGGAGCCGCCCATGGCGAGCCCGTCGGCGGACAGCACGATGGCGTGCCGGATGCCGGGGACGCGCTGGGTGAGGTCGTCGAGGAGCCAGCTCAGTTCACTTCTGGGGTCGGGCATCGGGATGGTCGTCCTTTCGGTTCCACACGTCTTGTCCTTGCGGCTCGTCGGCCAGGCGGCGTCCTTGCTGCCAGCCTTGCTGCATGGACGACATGAGCTGTGCGAGCTCCTCCGGCGAGCGTACGGAGACGCCACGCGCCTGGGTCCGTCGCGCGGTGCGGAGCTGAGGGGCGAGGCTGGCCTGCGGGACCCGCATGGGCAGCCCGTCCAGGTCCTCGTCGGCCTCCTGGGGCGGAACGGTCACGCTCCAGCCCGGAGGCGGGCCCGGCGGGACGGCGGGAGCGGGCCGCGCGGGCGGCGGCACGGGCGGCGGCGCGGCGGGAGCGCCGTTGCCGTTGCGCGCCGGGGGAGCGGCCTCGAACCAGGTGCCGCGCTCGGGCCGCGCCGGCTCCTCCGCCACCGGGTCCGGCACGCGCTCGGCCGCCTGCTCCTCCGGCTCGTCGCCGGGCAGGTCGCTGAGGTCGTCGGGGAGGCGGACCGGGTGGCCGTTGAGCACCTTGGCGTCGAGGGGCGGGTCGAGGGGCGAGCGGGGCTCGGGCGCGCGGTGCCGCGGCTCGCCGGGAGCGGAGTCGAGCGCCCGCATGGGCCGGCCCGCGACCACCCGCTCGGCGGGCCGCGCCGGGCTCTCCATGCCGGCCAGCAGGCCGATGGGCAGCAGCACGATCGCGGTCGTCCCGTCGTACGGCGAGCGCCGCAGGGAGATCTTGATGCCGTGCCGGGCCGCGAGGCGGGACACCACGAACAGCCCGAGCCGGTCGCTGTCGGCCAGGTCGAACTCCGGCGGCTCGGTGAGCCGCGCGTTCAGCTCGTCCAGCGTGGCCTGGTTCAGCCCGAGGCCGCGGTCCTCCACCTCCAGGGCGAAGCCGTTGGCCGCGGTCATGCCGCGCACCTGCACGGAGGTGTCCGGCGGGGAGAAGACGGTGGCGTTCTCGACCAGCTCGGCCACGAGGTGGATGACGTCGGTGACCGCCGCCCCGACCAGCATCGGGGCCTGCGGCATCGGCGCGACGGTGACCCGGGTGTAGTCCTCGACCTCCAGGACCGCGGCCCGTACGACGTCGAACAGCGGCACCGGGTCGCGCCAGCGGCGCGCGGGCGCGGAGTCGGACAGGATGATGAGGTTCTCGGCGTGCCGCCGCATGCGGGTGGTGAGGTGGTCGAGCTTGAACAGGTCCTCCAGCACCTCCGGCTCGTCCACCCGGCGCTCCATCGTGTCGAGCAGCGCGAGCTGGCGGTGCAGCAGCGCCTGGTTGCGCCGCGCCAGGTTGAGGAACACCTGGCCGACGCCCTTGCGCAGCGTCGCCTGCCCGACCGCGGCCTCGACCGCGGTGCGGCGCACCGCCGCGAAGGCGTCCACGACGCGGTCCACCTCGGCGGTGTCGGCCGGGTCGAGGGGAGGGGCCTCGGTGGCGGGGTCCACGTCGTCGCCGCGGCGCAGCCGTTCCACCAGGCGGGGCAGCCGCTCCTCGGCCAGCTCCACGGCCGAGCCCTGGAGCCTGCGCAGCTCGGAGATGAGCGAGCGGCCGAACCGGTACGACAGCGCGAGCGACAGCAGCATCGCGGCGAGCCCCGCGAGGAGGACCAGCCCGATCCGCCAGTAGGCGCCGCTCTTCTGCGCCTCGGCCTCCTCGGCGGCGCGGGCCAGCTCGCTCTGGGTGCCCCGGTTGATGAGGCCGAGCAGCGCCTCGGCGTCGCCCTTCCACTGGGCGGCCTCGACCGGCGGCGCCCCGCCGGTGTCGAAGGTGAACAGCTCGTCCTCGGTCTCGATCAGCCGCCGGTACTGCGGGCTGCCGACGAGCGCGTCGTAGTTGGCCTTCAGCTCGGGGCCGGCGTCGCGCTCGGCGTTGGCGAAGACGAGCCGCCGGGCGGTGAACGCGGCCACGAACGCGGCCCGGTCGGTGGGCGACATCCGGCGGTGGACGATGGTGGTGGTGAGCACCGCGTGCTCGCGGCCCAGATATTCGGCGGTGGCCGCGTACGCCGCCATGCCGCGCACCGAGCGGAAGGAGGAGACGTCGCTCAGCGCGTCGCGGTCGTTGAACTGCCGGTTGGCGACGGCGATGACGTTGTTGTACGCGTCGATGATGGCCAGCGGCGGGGCCAGGACGCCGCCGTCGGCGGAGGCGCGCAGCGACTGCAGCCCGTCGAGGGCCTGTACGAGCGCGCGCACCTGGGCGGGGGTCTCCTCGCCGCCCTCGGTGACGTCCACGGTGCCGATGACCTCGCGCAGCCGTTCGACCTTGGCGTCGGTGTTGCGGCGCTGGTCGATGAGGGGCGCGTACGAGCCGGTGCTGCGAGGGGCCTCGGCCGAGAGCTGCCGTTCGCGCTGGAGCTCCACGATGAGCTGCAGCACCGGCGAGCCGATGGCCTCCCAGCGGTCCTGCGTCTGCGAGACGTCCACGATCTCCTGGACGCTGGAGTAGGCGATGAAGCCCCACAGTGCCACCATCGACACCAGCGGGAGTAAGAGGATCCGGAGCAGCTTGGCACGGATCGGAGGGGGCGAACTCATACGATCATGTCCAATTCCGCCGGGCAGCCGCGAGCCGGTATCGCCCCCCGAAGATGCCCGTCACGACTGATTACTCCTTACAGGTCCGTCCACTATGCCGATGGGGCAGATGTACTTCAAGGTACGGATGCGAAGAAACCGGCTTATAGCGGGTTGACTCTTTGTCAACACACCGATCGTGAACGTAACGGTTAGCATGTCACCTAATGTGACGAATCTTGGCCCAATTTCCGAACATTGTTCCGGAGTGACCGGCGGGGTCAGGCGGCCTCGGCGGCGGCCAGCAGGGACGAGAGCTTGTGCAGGCCGCGTGAGGTGCGGGCCTTGACGGTACCCAGGGGGACGCGGAGGCGTTCGGCGATCTCCTGCTGGGTCAGCCCGCCGTAGTAGGCGAGCTCGATGACCTGGCGCTGGGCGTGGGAGAGCTCGGCCAGGGCGCGGCGGACGCGGTCGCGGTCGGCGAGGCCGTCGTCCGCCGGGCGCTGCGCGGGCACGGCCGCCTCGGTCGCGGCGTCCAGGGGGACCGTGGACGGGCGGCGGGCGCGCAGGTGGTCCACGGCGCGGCGGTGGGCGATCACGTAGAGCCAGGCGGCCTGGCTCCTGGACGGGTCATAGCGCTCGCGGGAGCGCCAGGCGTCGGCGAACACCACCTGGAGCAGGTCGTCCACGTCCTGGGGCGAGATGAAGCGCCGCAGGTAGGAGCGGAGGGCGGGCGCGTGCGCGCGGTAGCTGTCGCTCAGGGTCTCCTCGTCGTCGCGCCCTGAGTGCTGCTGATGGCTGGTGGTCGGAGTCATCCCCATGGTCCGTCCCGCTCCCCTGGAAAACCTATTCAAAACCTATTCATAACGGGAGGAGCGGGACGGCACAACGTCATCGGGGGAAAGACACGCTCAAGGCAGGGTCCGCCGGAGTTGGGACAGCGCCTCGCGGAAGGTATCTACCCTGATCACGCCCTCGGGAAGAGCCTCACGCCAGCCCCGGCCGCCGACGATCAGCCGCGCCGCCGGGCGCAGCCGCGGCAGCGCGGCCAGGGGAGCGGTCGCGCCCGTGAGCTCCTGCTGCGACCACACGAACACCGCCGCCGGATGCAGCCGGCGCATCGCGTGCGCCAGCGCGGCGTAGGGGGTGCGAGCCCCGAGGACGCGGGTCTCCACGCCCTCCTCGGCCAGGGCGGCGGCCAGGGCGTGCACGGGGAGGGTGTGCTGCTCGTCCTCGGCGCAGGCGAGCAGCACGGGGCGGGGGCCCGCCGGGGCGGCCTGCCGGAGCGCGTGCCGGTGCAGGGCGGCGAGGATGCGGTCGGAGAGCAGGTGCTCGACGTCGATGCCCGCGCCCGAGTCGTCCTGGCGGCGGCAGACGGCGTCGAAGGCGGGCAGCACCAGCCGCTCCCACGTCGGCCGGACCCCGTGCGCCGCCAGCGAGGACTCCAGCAGGTGGGTGACGGCGTGACTGTCCAGCACGAACGCGGCCCGTACGAGCGAGGTCACCCCGGCTCGGCCGGGCCCGGCTCCCGCGGGTCCGGCCTCCGCGCCCTCTGCTCCCGCACTTCCGGCACTCGGCCCCCCGGCTCCTGCGGGCGCTGCTCCCGCGCGCCCGGCCTCCGTCGGGCGAGTGGCGGAGGTGTGCCGGGGAGCCGGGGGCGTCGGCGGCTCGCCGGTGAGGGTGAGGGCGTGGCGGGCGGCCTCGGCGGGCGGCAGGCCCTCGGCGATCAGCCGCTTCATCTCCCGCAGCCGGTGCAGGTCGGCGGCGTCGTAGCGGCGGTGGCCGCCCGCGCTGCGGCGGCTCGGGCCGAGCCCGTACCGCAGGTTCCAGGTGCGCAGCGTGGGCGCGGGCACGCCGATCAGCCGCGAGACGGCCCCGATGCCGTACCCGGCCTCTTCCTCACTCACCGAACGTTCCTCACTCACCGACGCCCCGCTGGTCCGGACCCTTTTCCGGCACACCCGTGACCATCCTTTCGCGATCCGCCGACCGCCGGATGCAACCGGCGGGGGATGCCTTCGCGAAGACCTATGTACCGACAAGGAGACAGGACGCATGACAATCGTGACCTCGCACACCGTCACCCCGGCCGGCGGCGCAGGGAACGGCCGGGTGCGCCACCTGGTCGACCAGCGGCTCGGCGAACTGCTCGACCAGGAGCTCGCCCGGCTGGGCTTCCTCGGCGAGGAGGGCGTCGGCCTGGTCCGCCGCCACCTCGCCGCGTTCGCGCGGGACGGCGGCAAGCGGCTGCGGCCGGCGTTCGTGTACTGGGGGCACCGGGCGGCCGGCGGCACGGCGGCGGACCTCGGCGCGGTGCTGAACGCCGCCTGCGCCGTCGAGCTGGTGCACGTCGCGGCGCTGCTCCTGGACGACGTCATGGACGAGGCCCCCGGCCGCAGGGGCCGCCCGGCGGCGCACGTCGCGCTGGCCGCCGAGCACCGCCGCGCGGGCCTGCGCGGCGACCCGGCCCGCTACGGCGAGTCGCAGACCACGCTGCTCGCCCTGCTGGCCCTGGCCTGGGCCGACGCCGCGCTGCTCGGCTCCGGGCCGCACCTCGCCGACGCGCTCGGCGTCCTCACCAGGCTGCGCGTGGAGGTCACGGCCGGGCAGCAGCTCGACCTCGCCGGCACCGCCGCCGGAGCGGACACCGGCCGGACCCGTACGATCGCGCTCTACAAGTCGGCCAAGTACACCATCGAGCGCCCCCTCCACCTCGGGCACGCGGTGGCGGGCGGCGGGCCGGCGGCCAGGCGGGCGCTCAGCGCGTACGCGCTGCCGCTGGGGGAGGCGTTCCAGCTCCGCGACGACGTCCTCGGCGTCTTCGGCGACCCGGGCCGCACCGGCAAGCCCGCCGCCGACCTGCGCCAGGGCAAGCCCAACCACCTCGTCGCCGCCGCCAGGGAACGCACCGGGCCGCGCGGCGCCGCCCTCCTCCTCGACGCGGTCGCCACCGAGGAGGACGTCCTTGCGGCCCGCGAGCTGATCGTCTCCTGCGGCGCGCTGGACGCGGCGGAGCGGCGCATCGCCGCCCTGGCCGCGCAGGCCGTCGGGGCCCTCGACGCGCTGCCCGGCCTGCCCGGCGACGCCCGCGCGGCGCTCACCGAGCTGACCGTGCTCGCCACCGACAGGAGCCGCTGATGCCCCGGCGCGGACCCACCGTGGTGATCGGCGCCGGCCTCGCCGGTCTCGCCGCCGCCGTACGGCTGGCCGCGGCCGGGCGGGAGGTCACCGTCGTCGAGGCCAGGGACGAGCCGGGCGGCTGCTGCGGGAGCGCCAGGCTCGGCCCGTACCGGTTCGACACCGGCCCGTCCGTGCTGACCATGCCCGGCGTGCTCGCCGACATCTTCGGCGCGGCGGGGGAGGAGCTGCGCGACTGGCTGCCGCTGCGCCGTCTCGACCCGGCGTACCGCATGGCCTTCCACGACGGCTCGCACCTGGACCTCACCCCGGACGGCGCGGTGATGGCCGAGCGGGTGCGCGAGCTGTGCGGGCCCGCCGAGGCGGCCCGCTACCTGCGGTACCGGCGGCTGCTCGGCGAGCTGTTCGCGGCGGAGTGGCCCGCGTTCATCGACGCGGACATGACCAGGCTGGGCGCCCTGGCCCGCCCGCTCGCGCTGGCCAGGCTCGCCGCGCTCGGCGGCTTCCGCCGCCTGGACCGGCTCGCCGCCCGCCACCTCACCGACGAGCGGCTGATCAAGGCGCACACCTTCCAGTCCCTGTACGTCGGCCTGTCCCCGCAGCGCGCCCTCGGCATCTACGCCGTCATCGCGCACATGGACACCGTCGGCGGCGTCTACTTCCCCGAACGCGGCGGCATGCACGCCATCCCGTCCGCGCTGGCCGCCCTGCTGGAGAAGCTGGGCGCGCCCGTCCGGTACGCCGCCCGCGCCCGCGAGGTCCGGACCGACCGGGACGGCGTCACCGGCGTCCTGCTGGAGGACGGCGAACGCCTGCCCGCCGGGCACGTGGTCGTCGCCTGCGACCGGTACGCGGCCCGCCGCCTGCTGCCCGGCCGGGCCGCCGACTGGCGGATGCGCCGCCCCCGCTTCTCGCCGTCCTGCCTGGTCGTCCACGCCGGGCTGGAGCGTCCGCCGGCCGGGCAGGCGCACCACACGCTGCACTTCGGGCGGGCGTGGCGGGAGACGTTCGCGGCGCTGGAGTCGGGCCGGCCGCAGCCGGACCCGAGCCTGCTCGTCACCTGCCCCGCCACGGACGAGGACGCCGCGCCGCCGGGGCACGCCACGCTCAGCGTCCTGGAGCCCGCGCCCAACCTGGAGGCCGCCGACTGGGACCGGCTCCGTCCCCGCCTGGAGGAACGCCTGCTCGCCCGGCTGGCCGCGCTCGGCTACGGCGACCTGTCCGCGACGCCCAGGCTCGTCCTCGACCCGCCCGCGTGGGCCGCGCTCGGCCACACGGCCGGCACCCCGTTCGCGCTCGACCACCGCTTCACCCAGACGGCGTGGCTGCGCCCGTCCGGCGCCGCCCGGCGGGTGCCCGGACTGCACTTCGCCGGCATGCACACCGCGCCGGGCGTCGGGGTCCCCCCGGTGCTCATCTCCGGCCGGCTCGCCGCAGAACGCATTCTTACTTCGTAAAGGGCATCCGTTGACTCTCACCGCCAGCTACGAACGCTGCCGCCAGCTGCACGCCCGCTACGGCCGGTCCTACTACCTGGCCACGCTGCTGCTGCCCGCGTGGAAACGCCGTCACGTCCACGCGCTGTACGGTTTCGCCCGCTACGCCGACGAGATCGTCGACTCCTTCACCATGACCGCCGACCGGCGGGCGGCCCTCGACGCGCTCTGCGAGCGCACCGGCAGGGGGCTGGCCGGCGAGCCGGTCGCGGACCCGGTGCTGCCCGCGTTCCTGCACACCGTGCGCTCGTTCGGGATCGCGCGCGGCGACGTGGACGCCTTCCTCGCCGCGATGCGCGCCGACCTGTCGGTCACCTCGTACGCCACCTACGACGACCTGCTCGGCTACATGGAGGGGTCGGCGGCGGTCATCGGCACCATGATGCTGCCGGTGCTGGAGGCGCTGCCCGGCGAGGAGGCGGCGGCCAGGGAGCCGGCCCGCCAGCTCGGCCTGGCCTTCCAGCTCACGAACTTCCTTCGCGACGTGCGGGAGGACCACGCCCGCGGGCGGGTCTACCTGCCCGCCAAGGACCTCGCCGCGTACGGGGTCGAGCCCGCCGACCTGGGCCGGTCGCGGACCGGGCGGGCGGTGCGCGAGCTGCTCGCCTTCGAGGCGGGTCGGGCCCGCGAGCACTACCGGGCCGCGGCGAGGGGCATCGACCTGCTGGTGCCCTCGTCCCGGCCGTGCGTGCGGGCCGCCGTCGAGCTGTACGGGGGGATCCTCGTCGCGATCGAGCGCGGCGGCTTCGCGGTGCTGGAACGGCGGGTACGGGTGCCGCGCCACCGCAGGGCCGTCGCCTTCGCCCGCCACCTGCTGGCCTCCGCCGGGGCGGGCCGGCTCGAACGCCGCGTCCGCGTAGACCTGCCATGAGCGGGGGGATCGGCGCGGGCGGGCGGGACGCGGTGGGGCCGGGCGCTGTGGGGCCGGACGCGGTGGCGCTGGATGCGGTGGCGCTGGACGCGGTGGGGCCGGGCGCGGTGGTGCTGGACGCGATGGGCGGCGACCACGGGCCCGCCGAGACCGTGGCGGGGGCGGTGGCGGCCCGGCGGGAGCACGGGGTCCCGGTCGTCCTCGTCGGCCGCGAGCCGGACCTCGCCCGCGAGCTGGCCGTCCACGACGCCGCCGGCGAGATCCCGGTCGTGCACGCCCCCGACGTCGTGCCCATGACGGAGCGGGGCGCGGGCGGCGCCGCGCTGACCGCCTCCAGCCTGGCCGTGGGCTGCGGCCTGCTCGGCGGGGGCGGGGGCGCCGCGTTCGTGTCGGCAGGCTCGACCGGCGCGGTGGTCGCCCAGGCCGTACGCCGGGTCGGCAGGGCCGAGGGCGTCCTGCGTCCCGCGCTCGCCGTCGCGCTGCCGACGCTGCCCGGCGGCGCGAGCGTGCTCGTGGACGCCGGCGCCACCGCCGACCCGACGCCGGAGATGATGGCCCAGTTCGCGCTGCTCGGCGCCGGGTACGCCCGCGCCGTGCTGGGCGTGCCCGGCCCGGTGGCGGGGCTGCTGTCGATCGGCTCGGAGCCCGGCAAGGGCAACCGGCTGGCCCGGCGGGCCGAGGAGCTGCTGCGCGGCCTGCCGATGCGCTTCCACGGCAACATCGAGGGCCACGACGTGCTGTCCGGCGCGGTGGACGTCATCGTCACCGACGGCTTCACCGGCAACGTCGTGCTCAAGAGCGTCGAGGGGTGCGTACGGACCGCGCTCGCCATGGTCGCGCGGGCCGGTCTCGCCGAGCCGGACGCGCTCGCGCGGGTGGCCCGGCGCTACGACCCGCAGACGCACGGCGGGGCGGCGTTGCTGGGGCTGCGCGGCACCGTGATCGTCGCGCACGGCTCCTCGACCGCCGCCACGATCGCCCGCGCCTGCGTGGTCGCCCACTCCCTGTCCGCTCTGGAACCGGCGTGACGCCCCGCCCCGGGTCAGGCCAGGGGGTCGGCGCCGTTCCAGGTGCCTTCACTCTCGTACGGGATGAACCGGGCGAACAGCTCCTCGCTGTACCAGTCGTGCGCGCGCACCCGCGCCACCACCCGCAGGTGCTCGTCGTCCCCGTAGGCGAAGCGGCGCACCGCCGCCGCGTCCCGCCACAGGGAGAACGTCGCCTGCCGGGCCAGCGGCCACTCGCCCACCCCGATCGAGGCCAGGCAGCCGTCCTGCCGGGCCAGCAGCCGGTCCACGGGCGGCACCGACCGGTAGAAGGCCGCCAGCCGCCGCGCCCTGATGGAGGCCCGCGTGAGCACGGCGACCGGTCCCTGCCGGGTGCCCTGTTCGGCGGGCCGGGGGAAGGGGTCGCGGCCGCTCCAGGTGCCGCGCGAGGCCAGCGGCGCGAGGCGGACCTGCCACCGCTCCACCGCCTCCGCCCGCCACCGCGCCGCTATGGGCGAATCGCGCAGGAACGCCTCCAGGTCGGCCTCCTCGCGCCAGACCGCGAACAGCGCCCACCGGCGCAGGTCCGCGCCCAGCGACATCGACCGGCCGCGCCCGGTCCCGAGCAGCCGCCAGAACGTGAGCCCGCCGGTGCGCCGCAGCAGCGGGCGGTCGAAGGCCATGTGACGCATGGCGTCCGCGGAGTCATACCGGATGAGGTGGAACGAGGCCATGGACGTACTGGTGATGTCGGTCATCGTCAGCTACCTGCTGGGGTCGGTCCCGGTGGCGGTGCTGCTGGCGCGCGGGCACGGGTTCGACCCGCGCGCCGTGGGCGACCGCAATCCCGGCTTCTGGAACGTCAAGGAGCAGCTCGGCTGGCGGGCCGCCGTGCCGGTGTTCGCCGGTGACACGCTGAAGGGCGTGCTGGCGGGGCTGGCCGCGCTGCTGTTCAGCGGCGGGCACACGACCGCCGCCGGCGCGGTGACGGGGGACAGCGTCCTGCCCGTGTACCTGGCGGTGGCGGCGGCGATGGCGGGGCACGCCTGGCCGGTGTTCGCCGGGTTCCGCGGCGGGCGGTCGATCCTGACCTTCGCGGGCGGGGCCGCGGTGATCTGCCCGCCCGGGTTCGCGCTGGCCGTGGCGGTGCTGGTGGCCGTGGCGCTGGCGGCGCGGTCGTTCGCGGCGGGGGCGCGGGTGGCGGTGTTCGGGCTGCCCGTCCTGCAGTTGTTGTTCGTCCCGGCCGAGCTGGTCGCGGGGACGGGGGCGCTGATGTGCCTCATCGGCCTGCGTTTCGGTCAGGCCGCGCTGTCGGGCCGCCGGGGGTGAGCTTGGGATAGGTACGGCCGCGCCACTCGCGTACCGGGCGGAGCGTCGCCTGGGTGAGGCGGACGGCGGCGGCCGGGTCCAGCAGCGGGGACAGCAGCAGGCCGAGGCCCGGCCGGCGGTAGCTGCGGCGCAGCGCGCCGGTCAGCAGCAGGCGCACGGCCAGCAGCGCCGCGTCCAGCCTCGTCGCCCGGCCGGCGGCGAGGCGCAGCACCGGCAGCGCCGCCGTCAGCCAGATCACCGCGAGGTCGGCGGCCCGCCAGCCCGCGCCGGTCACGTCCGCGAGCGGCAGCGACCGGCCCCATTCGCGCCACAGCTCGGCGGTCGAGTCGTGCATGTCGACCTCCAGCAGCGCGCCGCCGTCCAGGAAGCCGACCCGCCAGCCACGTCCCGCCAGGAACCGGGCGAGCGCCACGTCGTCGGTCATGTGCCCGCGTACGGCGGTGAAGGCGTCGATCTCCGTCATCGCCGTCCGGCGGAAGGCCAGGCACTGGCCGTTGGCCAGGGTCCGGTGCGGCGGGGGCGGCGTCGCCGGGCCGACGGGGCCGAACCGGTAGACGAGCGTGGCCAGCATCGAGGCGTGCAGCGCCTGTTCCAGCGGGCCGTCGCAGGCGAACCGGGGGGCGGCGCTGACCAGGTCGTGCCCGTCCAGGGCGCGGACCAGCGCGCCGAACAGGCCCGGCCCGGGGCGCGTGTCGGCGTCGAGGGTCACGACGACGTCGCCGCACGCGGCGGCCACGCCCTGCCGCAGCGCCCACTGCTTGCCGACCCAGCCCGGGGGGAGCGGCTCGCCGCGTACGACGGTCGCGCCCAGGCCGGCGGCCAGCGCGGCGGTGCCGTCGGTGGAGCGGTCGTCCACGACGATGACCTCCTTGACGTCCGTGTCTGCGAGCACCGCCCGCAGACACGGCCCGATCCTGGCCGCCTCGTTCCGCGCGGGCACCACGACGGAGATGCCCTGATCGCCGCTGACAGGCGTCACCGTCCCGCGCCCGGCAGCCGCGGCGGGGGCCGCGGCGTCGGCCGTGGCGGGGGCCGCGGCGTCGGCCGCAAGCGGCGGAAGCCGCCGCCGCCCCCGTGCCAGCCGCGCGACCACAACCCCCGCCGCCACCACCTGCGCCACGGCCACCAGCCCGCCCTTCAGCGGCCCGGTTTTGGTCGGCCAGGCCGTCGCCAGCCCGGCCTTCAGCGGCTCGGCTTTGATCAGCCCGCCCGCCAGCAGCCCACCCGTCGCCAGCCGGCGTGTCACCGGCCCGCCCTTCACCGGCCCGCCCTTCACCAGCCCGCCCTTCAGCAGCCGACCCCTCACCAGGCCGCCTCTCATTGGCCAGCCTCCCTCGGAGGGGCCGTGCGGGGGTGGGTGAAGTCGTGGCCGATGAGGTCGGTGACGATGTGGGCGCCCAACGTCACCATGGGCAGGCCGCCGCCGGGGTGGGCCGTGCCGCCGACCACGTACAGGCCGCGCTTCGGCCCCCGGTTGCCCGGTCGCAGGAACGGCGCCAGCCGCCCCCGGTACGCACTGCCGTAGATCGCCCCCGCCCAGGCCCCGTACCGGTCGCGCAGGTCGGCGGGCGTCAGGACGTCCACGAAGCGCAGCCGCCCGGACAGGTCGAGCCCGCGCCCCGCGAGCCGTTCCAGCACCAGGTCCCGGTAGGCGTCCACGCCGACGCGCCACCGGCCGGGGTCGCGGGCGGGGACGTTGACCAGCATGGTGAGGTTCTCCGTGCCGGCCGGCGCCTGGCCGGGGTCGTCGACGGCGGAGCAGCCGACGTACACGGTCGGGTCGCCGGGCGGTTCGCGCCGGTCGAAGATGTCGGCGAACTCCCGCTCGTACTCGCCCGAGAAGAACACGGTGTGGTGCGCCAGCCCGGGGGTGCGCCCCTCGACCCCGGCCATCAGCAGGAACGCCGACGACGACAACCCGAGCCCGGCGAGCCGCCGGAACCGCCGCCGGTCCGGCAGCAGGCGGCCGTAGAGCGCGGCGGCGTCCACGTTCGCCACCACGACGTCGGCCCGCTCGTGGCCGCCGCCCGCGAGCCGCACCCCGGTGACCCGCCCGCCGTCCACGGTGACCGCCTCGACGGGCGCGGACAGGCGCACCTCGACCCCGGCCTCCTTCAGCAGCGCCGCCAGGTCCTCGGCGAGTCTCGGCAGGCCGCCGGGGACGTACCAGCCGCCCTGGCCGTGCTCCAGCGCGGGCACGCAGGCGAGCGCGGCCGGCGCCCGGTACGGGCTGGACCCGGCGTAGGTGGCGTAGCGGCCGACGTACTGGCGCAGGCGCGGGTCGCGGAAGAAGCGGCGGGCCAGCCCGTCGAGGGTGCGGGCGGGCGCGACGGCGAGCAGGTCGCGCGGCCGGGCCTCGCGCGGCGGGCGGCCGAGCGGCCCGGCGAAGAAGGTACGGCCCGCGGCCCGCAGGCATCCCTCCGCCCAGGCGTGGAAGGCCCGCCAGGCCGCGCCCTCGCCCGGCGCGAGCCGTTCGACCTCGGCCGCCATGAGCTCCGGGTCGCGGCGGGCGGTCAGCGCGGAGCCGTCGGCGAACCGGTAGCGGCACAGCTCGGCCGGCTCGACCAGCTCGCGCTCCACCCCGAGCTCGCGGAAGAGCGCGGGCATGGTGAGCAGCGACGGCCCCATGGAAAAGGTGAACCCGTCCCGCCGGTGCTCGGCCAGCTTGCCGCCGAGCCGGGGCAACTGCTCGTACAGCCGCACCCGGTGCCCCCGGCGGGCGAGCAGCAGCGCCGACGCCATGCCCCCGACGCCGCCGCCGATCACGATCACTTCCGCCACAGCCGCCTCCACGCGAGCGCCGCGAACGCGCCCATCGACATGCCCCCGGCCGCGGCGACCAGCGGGTCCGGCGGCTGGAACACCGCGGCGAACCCGGCTGTCTCCATGACCGCCATCGTGGTGTAGACGCCCGCCAGGCCGCGCGGCGGGCGGGCCTGGTGGGACTGCCCGCCGCCGAGTATCCGCTCCAGCAGCAGCATGACCAGCGCGGACACCAGCAGCCAGCCCGCGAAGTTGGTCAGCGGGATGCCCCGGTACCCGCCGTGCACGGCCCACGTCCACAGGCCGAGCCCGACCATCTGCGGGTCGAGGAAGAGGTCCCACGCCGTCAGCGCGAGCGCCCCCACGGCGATCCGCGCCCCGCCGGTCGTGACCGCCGCCGCCACCCCGTACGCGGCCAGCCCCATCCCGCCCCACGCCAGCGCCACCACGACGGGCACGCCGCCGAGCTGCGGCCACAGCAGGCCGGTGTAGTGGTACTCGCCGAACGGGAACCCGGTGCGCACGCCGACGGCCTCGGCTGCGTACCCGGCCGCGACCACCGCCCCGAACGCGGCGAGCGTCCGCCGCGTGCCCCAGCCGGCGGCGGCGAACCCGATGGCGCTGACCGCCAGCACCGCCACGACGATCCCGGTGAAGCGCACCGGCTCCGCGCTGACCCCGGAGGCGACCTGGAGGGCCACCATGGCCGCCAGCGCCGCCAGCCCCACCGCCCGTGCCGCCCTGGCCGTGGTCACCGGCGGGGCCGTCGCCCGGGCGCTTCGCGTCTCACTCACACCTTTGTCTTTCGGGGGCCCGGTGCGAGCGGTTGCATGACACAGAAACCAGGCAAATTGCCGGATAGCAAATGATGCGAACGCATCAGTCGCCCTGATCTAGTAACCTCACATACGGATCCACGGAGACATCTGCCTGTGTGTCCTGTTCCAGCTGTGATGATCACCGGGCGAGTTCCGGGTCTGTGTGGAAGCCCGCTGTCGGGTCATCGAAGGCGCTTGGTCAGAGAATCTCGACGACGAGGGCGGACATGAGTGACACGACAGCCGGCGGGCCGGGCACGACCACCCGCGCGGGCGCCGAGGTCGGCGAGTCCGAGCTGCGGCTGCTCCTCGCGGGCCTGACGGCGGTCAGGGACGGCGACTTCCGCACCAGGCTTCCCGAGGACGCCGACGGACTGCTGGGCGAGATCGCCTCGGTCTTCAACGGCATGGTGGACCAGCTCTCGCTGTTCACCTCGGAGGTCACCCGCGTGTCCCGCGAGGTCGGCACCGAGGGGCGGCTGGGCGGCCAGGCCGAGGTGCCCGCGGTGTCGGGCACGTGGAAGGACCTCACCGAGTCCGTCAACGCGATGGCCGGCAACCTCACCGACCAGGTGCGCAGCATCGCCCAGGTCACCACGGCGGTCGCCCGGGGCGACCTGTCGCAGAAGATCACCGTGGACGCGCGCGGCGAGATCCTGGAGCTGAAGAACACCGTCAACACGATGGTCGACCAGCTCTCGTCGTTCGCCGACGAGGTGACCCGGGTGGCCCGCGAGGTCGGCACCGAGGGCCAGCTCGGCGGCCAGGCGGACGTCAAGGGCGTGGCGGGCACCTGGCGCGACCTCACCGACTCGGTCAACTTCATGGCCGGCAACCTCACCGACCAGGTCCGCAACATCTCCCAGGTCGCGACCGCCGTCGCGCGCGGCGACCTGTCGCAGCGCATCACGGTCTCGGCCCGAGGCGAGATCCTGGAGCTGAAGAACACCCTCAACACGATGGTCGACCAGCTCTCGTCGTTCGCCGACGAGGTGACCCGCGTGGCCCGCGAGGTCGGCACCGAGGGCCGTCTCGGCGGCCAGGCCGACGTCAAGGGCGTCTCCGGCACCTGGAAGGCGCTCACCGAGTCGGTCAACGTCATGGCCGACAACCTCACGGCCCAGGTGCGCAGCATCGCCCAGGTCACCACGGCGGTCGCCAAGGGCGACCTGTCGCAGAAGATCCGCGTGGACGCGCGCGGCGAGATCCTGGAGCTCAAGGAGACCATCAACACGATGGTCGACCAGCTCTCGGCCTTCGCCGACGAGGTGACCCGCGTGGCCCGCGAGGTCGGCACCGAGGGCAACCTGGGCGGCCAGGCCACCGTGCGCGGCGTGTCCGGCACGTGGAAGGACCTCACCGACAACGTCAACGTCATGGCCTCCAACCTGACGAGCCAGGTGCGCAGCATCGCCCAGGTCGCCACGGCGGTGGCCCGGGGCGACCTGTCGCAGAAGATCACCGTGGAGGCCAAGGGCGAGGTCGCCGCGCTGGCCCAGACCATCAACACGATGGTCGACACGCTCGGCGCGTTCGCCGACGAGGTGACCCGCGTGGCCCGCGAGGTCGGCACCGAGGGCCAGCTCGGCGGCCAGGCCCGGGTGCCCAACGTGGCCGGCACCTGGAAGAACCTCACCGACAACGTCAACTCCATGGCCGACAACCTGACCAACCAGGTGCGCAGCATCGCCCAGGTCACCACGGCCGTCGCCCGCGGCGACCTGACCCGCAAGATCGACGTGGACGCGCGCGGCGAGATCCTGGAGCTGAAGACCACCATCAACACGATGGTCGACCAGCTGTCCTCGTTCGCCGCCGAGGTCACCCGCGTGGCCCGCGAGGTGGGCTCGGAGGGCAGGCTCGGCGGCCAGGCCGAGGTGGAGGGCGTCTCCGGCACCTGGAAGCGGCTGACCGAGAACGTCAACGAGCTGGCCGGCAACCTCACCAGGCAGGTGCGCGCGATCGCCGAGGTGACCAGCGCGGTGACCTCCGGCGACCTGACCCGCTCGATCACCGTCGACGCCGAGGGCGAGCTGGCCGACCTCAAGGACAACATCAACTCGATGGTCAAGTCGCTGCGCGAGACCACCACGGCCAACGAGCAGCAGGACTGGCTGAAGTCCAACCTCGCCCGCATGTCCGGCCTCATGCAGGGCCACCGCGACCTGGCGACGGTCGCCGAGCTGGTGATGAACGAGCTGGCGCCGCTCGTCTCGGCCCAGTACGGCGCGTTCTTCCTCGCCGAGGAGAGCGAGCTGAAGCTGATCAGCGCCTACGGCTACCCGGTGGAGGCCGAGCGCGCCCCCCGGTTCCGGCTCGGCGACGGGCTCATCGGCCAGGCCGCGCGCAGCCGCCGCACGATCGCGCTGACCGAGAACATCCCCTCCGGCGTCATCACCATCGACTCCGGCCTCGGCCGGATCGAGCCCGCCTCGCTCGTCGTGCTGCCCGTGGTCGTCGAGGAGCAGGTGCTCGGCGTGATCGAGCTGGCCTCGGTCCAGGAGTTCACGCCCGTGCACCGGGCGTTCCTGGAGCAGCTGATGGAGACGATCGGGGTCAACCTCAACACGATCGTCGCCAACGCCCGCACCGACGAGCTGCTGAAGGAGTCGCAGCGGCTCGCCGCCGAGCTCCAGGCCCGCTCCGAGGAGCTGCAGAGCCAGCAGGAGGAGCTCCAGCGCTCCAACGCCGAGCTGGAGGAGAAGGCCCGCCTCCTGGTCAGCCAGAACCAGGACATCGAGGCCAAGAACCTCGAGATCGAGCAGGCCAGGCAGGAGCTGGAGGACCGCGCCCAGCAGCTCGCCCTCGCCTCGAAGTACAAGAGCGAGTTCCTCGCGAACATGAGCCACGAGCTGCGCACCCCGCTCAACTCGCTGCTCATCCTGGCCCAGCTCCTGGCCCAGAACCACACGCGCAACCTCACCCCGA
This sequence comes from Nonomuraea bangladeshensis, assembly GCF_039529455.1. Taxonomy (NCBI): domain Bacteria; kingdom Bacillati; phylum Actinomycetota; class Actinomycetes; order Streptosporangiales; family Streptosporangiaceae; genus Nonomuraea; species Nonomuraea bangladeshensis. The sequence continues at coordinate 178,651 of NZ_BAAAMV010000001.1, read as the reverse complement.
AGCAGGTCGAGTACGCCGAGATCATCCACTCGGCCGGCTCCGACCTCCTGCAGCTCATCAACGACATCCTCGACCTGTCGAAGGTCGAGGCGGGCAAGATGGACGTCAACCCCGAGTGGGTGCAGCTGCGCCGCCTGCTCGACTACGTCGAGGCCACCTTCCAGCCGATGACCAGCGAGAAGAGCCTCGACTTCACCATCGCCACCGCCCCCGGCATCCCCAACGAGCTGCTGACCGACGACTCCCGGCTGCGCCAGGTGCTGCGCAACCTGCTGTCGAACGCGGTCAAGTTCACCGAGACCGGCCGGGTCGAGCTGCGCATCGAGCCCGCCGCCCCGGCCGAGCTGCCCGCGACCGTGCGGGCCAACGGCCCGGCGCTCGCGCTGCGGGTCATCGACACCGGCATCGGCATCCCCGAGCAGCAGCTCGAAGTCATCTTCGGGGCGTTCCAGCAGGCCGACGGCACCACCAGCCGCAAGTACGGCGGCACCGGCCTCGGCCTTTCCATCTCGCGGGAGATCGCCTACCTGCTCGGCGGCGCGATCAGCGTCCAGAGCACGCCGGGACAGGGCAGCGTCTTCACGCTCTTCCTGCCGGTCGCCCACCCCTCCTTCACCGACGGCCCCGCCCGCGCCGCCGCCGCCGCGGCGGCCCTGCCGGAGGGCGTGGAGGAGAGCGGCCCGGCCACCGCGTCCGGCGCCGGCCCCGACGCGGGCGGCGGCACGCAGCACCGGCGGCTGCTGGTGATCGAGCAGCGCGCGGGCGGCCTGCTGTCGCTGGTCGCCGAGAGCGTCGTACGCGAGCTGACCGACAGCAGGGACGACACCGTCGAGATCATCAGGGCCGCGGGCGCCGAGGAGGCCGCGGCCACGCTCGCCGCCCAGCCGTGCCACTGCATGGTGCTCGACCTCGACATGCCCGACCTGGCGGCGTTCCAGCTCCTGGAGGCCATGGACGGCGACCCCGCGCTCGCGGTCGTGCCCGTCCTCGCCTACAGCAACTGGCGCACCACCTCCCAGCAGAAGGCCCGCCTGCGCGAGCGCGCCGAGAACCAGGCGCTGGAGCTGCTGTCCAGCCTCGACGAGCTGCGCGAGCGGATCGCCCTGCACCTCACGGCCGAGCAGCCCGGCGACGTGCTGCCGCTGATCCGGCCCGAGGCCGTCGGCACGCTTCCCCGCCAGGAGGTGGACGGCGAGCTCGCCGGCCGCACCGTGCTCGTCGTGGACGACGACACGCGCAACCTCTACGCGATCACCAGCATCCTGGAGATCCACGGCATGACCGTCCTGCACGCCGAGAACGGCCGGCTGGGCATCGAGACGCTGCTCAGCCACCCCGACATCGACATCGTGCTGATGGACGTGATGATGCCGGAGATGGACGGCTACGTCGCCACCGCCAAGATCCGCGAGATGCCGCAGTACGCCGAACTGCCGATCATCGCGGTGACCGCGAAGGCCATGCCGGGCGACCAGGAGAAGGCCCTGAGCGCCGGCTCCAGCGACTACGTCACCAAGCCGGTGGACGCCGACCACCTGCTCACCCGGATGAGGCACTGGCTCGACGTGCGGGAGCAGCCCGGCTCATAGGCGTACCGCGCGACGAGATCCCGACCATCGACGATCCGGCCCGACCGGCGAGGAGTGACCCCACAGTGGGACCCACAGTGCACAGCCCGCAGGAGCCGGGCCTTCCGGCGCCCGCCCCGTCCGAGGCCGCGGCGGTGAGCAACCTCGGGCGGCTGGCCGTCACCATCGACCGGTTGCGCAGGCAGATCCAGGAGGCCCAGCGCGCCGCCGAGGGCCGCGCGCTCATCGAGGTGGCCAAGGGCATCCTCATCGAGCGGCTGCAGTGCGGCCTGGCGGGAGCCGCGCAGCAGCTCGAACTCCTCGCCGAGCAGGCCGGGGTGACCCAGCTCGAACTGGCCGCCGAGATCATCAACCAGGCCGCCCAGGACCGCATCAGCGAGGCCACGCGCGAGTTCCTCGACTCCGCCCGCGCCGCCGCCGAGGCGGAAGCGGCGGAGGCGGCCGAGGCGGCCGACGTGGCCGTGCGGCTGCGCTCGGCCGAGAACGGCATGGTGGAGGCCCCGGACGCGCAGGCCGTGGCCGCCTCGCTGCTGGAGCACGCGCTGAAGCCGCTCGGCGCGACGAACGTCGCCGTCTGGACGGTCGGCTCCGACGGCTCGCTCACCCTGGCCGCCAGCGCCGGCTTCAGCGCCGTCGAGGCCGACCGGTGGCGCTACGTGCCGCCCGGCGTCAACACCCCGGCCCGCAGCGCGCTCGTCGAGCGCCAGGCCGTCTGGATCCGCTCGCTCGACGACGTCGGGCTGCCGTCGATCGGGATGACCCTCACGCCCGACGGCGGCCGGGTGACCGTGCCCGCGGGCACCGGCGGCCGCATCATGGGCGTGCTGGAGATCGGCTGGCCGGGCCCGGTCGGCCCGCAGCCGCCGCAGGTGCACAAGCAGGTCGAGGCGCTGGCCGAGCTCTGCTCCCACGTGCTCGAACGGCCCGTCGAGCCGGGCGGCGGCGCCGGGCAGGCGGAGCTGATCGGCCTCGCCGAGGCGCTGCCCGACGCCGCGCTCGTGCTGCAGCCGCACCTCGACGCCGACGGCCGGCTCACCGACTTCCGCATCACGCACGCCAACCCGCACTTCGTGGACCCGGCGGGCCGGCCCAAGGGCGCGGTGACCGGGTCGCTGCTGCTGGAGGCGTACCCGCTGGCGGCCGACGAGGGCGGCCTGTTCTCCGTGGTGGAGAACGTGCACGCCACCGGCGAGCCGTTCAAGGCGGAGAACATGACGCTCACCGCGCTCGTGGACGACGTGCCGCTGCCGAGCCTCGCCAGCGTCAGCATCACCCGGCACGGCGACGGCGTGCTGCTCATCTGGCGGCTCCAGGACGAGATCACCCGCCTGGCGAGCCTGCTCCAGCACGCCCAGCGGCTCGGCCGCATCGGCGGGTTCGAGGAGAACACGCTGTCGGGCGAGATCACCTGGAACCGGCAGCTCTACGACCTGTACGGGATGAAGCCCGGCGAGCCGCCCATCCCGCTCGAACGGCTGGCCGACCACGCCCACCCCGACGACGCCGTGCTCATCGGCAGGTTCCTGCGGACGCTGCTGCACCACCGGCGGCCCGCCTCGACCGCGTTCCGGCTGCAGCGCTCCGACGGCATGGCCCGCCACATCCGGGTGGTGGCCGAGCCCGTGCTGTCGCCCGACGGGCGGCTGCTCGCGGTGCGGGGGGCCTACCAGGACGTGTCCTCCCAGCACTGGACGGAGGTGGCGCTGGCCGCCACCCGTGACCAGCTCGCCCACACCGAGCAGCAGGCCGCCGAGCGCAACCGGCTGGCGCTCCAGCTCCAGCAGGCCATCATGCCGCCCAGCCGCGGCCCGATGGAGGCCTTCGACCTCAACATCGCCGTCCGCTACCGCCCCGCCGAGAAGGAGCACCTGGTCGGCGGCGACTGGTACGACGCCGTGGTCCTCCCGTCCAAGCAGATCCTGCTGTCCGTCGGCGACGTGGCCGGGCACGGCATCGAGGCGGCCACCGGCATGGTCGTCCTGCGCAACGCGCTGCGCGGCCTGGCCGCCACCGGCGCCGGCCCCGGCCAGCTCCTGACCTGGCTCAACATGGTGGCCCACCACCTGACCGAGAACGTCACGGCCACCGCCATCTGCGGCCTGTACGACCCGGAGACCGGCGTGCTGCGCTGGGCGCGGGGCGGGCACCTGCCGCCCATCCTGATTCGCGGCGACGAGGTGGCCGAGCTCGACCTCATCGGCGGCGTCCTGCTGGGGGCGCTGTCGGAGGTCACGTACGAGGAGAGCCGGATCCAGCTCATGCCGGGCGACACGCTCCTCATGTACACCGACGGGCTGATCGAGCGCCGTGACCGCTCCCTGCAGCACTCCCAGCAGCAGCTCCTGCGGACGGCCGGCCATCCGGCGGCCTCGCTGGAGCACCGCCTCGACCACATGCTGACCCACAGCAACTCCGACACCGACGACGACACCTGTCTGGTCGGCATCCAGCTCATCGCGCCGGGCGCGTCATGACTCCCGCCTTAGAAGCGACCGGGACGTTATGGCGGTTCGCGCATGGGCGGGCATTGATCGGGTAGGCCGGGCGCTATGTCCGATTCGCGTTACGAAGGCCTGCTGCTGGCCGGTCGCTACCGGCTCCAGGCCGAGCTGGGCCACGGCGGCATGGGCCGGGTCTGGCGCGGCCACGACGAACTCCTCGACCGCGCGGTCGCGGTCAAGGAGGTCACCCTCGACCAGCGGCCGCCGTCCGAACGCGAGGCGCTGCTCGGACGCACCATGAGCGAGGCCCGCCTCGCGGCGCGGCTGAGCCACCCGAACGTCGCCACCGTCTACGACGTGGTCGTGGCCGACGAGCGGCCGTGGATCGTGCTCCAGCTCGTCCCGGCGCCCACCCTGGCCCACGTGCTCGGCGAGAGCGGGTCGCTGCCGCCCGCCGCCGTCGCCGCGCTCGGCCTGCAGGTGCTGGACGCCCTGGAGGCGGCGCACGCCGCCGGCATCGTGCACCGGGACGTCAAGCCCGCCAACATCCTGCTCGACTCCGGCGGGAGCCACGCCGTGCTCACCGACTTCGGCCTGGCCACCAGCGTGGAGCGGCGGGCCGAACTCACCGAGGCGGGCATGGTGGTGGGGACGCCCGCGTACATCGCCCCCGAACGGGCGCGCGGCGGGCCGCCGACGCCCGAGGCGGACCTGTGGTCGCTGGGCGTGACGCTCTACACGGCGGTGGAGGGGCGTTCGCCGTTCGAGCAGGGGAACGCGCTGGCCACGATCAGCGCGGTGCTCACCACCGCGCCGGCGCCGTTCGAGCTGGCCGGGCCGCTGGCGCCGCTGCTCATGGGGCTCCTGGAGAAGGACCCGGAACAGCGCTGGACCGCCGAGGCCGCCCGCCGCCACCTCCGCCGCGTCGCCGCGGCCGACCCCTCAGCCCCGCTCACGTCCCGGCCGCAGCCGGCCACCCCCGCCGGCCCCCGGACCCAGAGCCTCGTCCTCCCTGCCCCGCAGACGGGGACCATCGCCCCCGATCCCGATGAGCACGCCGCGCTCCCGCTGTCCGGCCCGAGGACGGGCAGCGTCATGCCCGAGCCTGTCGTGGCCGCTGCGGGAGGCGTCAGGAGCGGCGCGGCCGAGATGCTGGGGCGGTGGCTCGGGAGCGGGCAACTGCGGCAGGTGGCGGGGGTGGCGGCGCTGATCGTGGCCGTGCTCGCGGTCACCGGCTGGCCCGCCGACGGCGGCCCGCCCGGCGCCGCCGGCGTCGAGCAGCGGGTCGAGGCGGCGCTGCCCGCGACCACCACCGACCAGCGCCAGAAGCCCGAGCAGCCCGCGACCCCCCAGCAGACCGGCACCCCCGAACAGCGCGACACCCCCGAGCAGCCCGCGACCCCCGACCAGCACAGCACCCCCGACCAGCCGGGCACTCCCGATCAACCGGCCGCGAAGCGGGAAGCCGACCTGCGGGTACGGTCCGTCGCCGTCCGGCGGACCGGGGGGACCGACACCAGGCGGAACACCGGCAAGAGCACCAGGGAGAGCACCGGAAGGACCACCACCGGCGTCACGCCGGGCCAGTCCGCCCGCGGCAGGCACGCCGCCCCCTTCGTGCCGCCCGGCCAGGCCAAGAAGGGCCTGACGGGCTTCCCGGGAAAGGGGCACGCCAAGGGCCACGACAAGTGACGGGGCCACCGGCCCAGGTTCGGTCCATGTGCCCTCGGCGGCGGCAACATGTGCTCCCAAAGTGAGGTCGAGCACGCACCGCCCAAGGAACATACGAGGCATGGACACGAATAAGGGGAACTGCTCCTGCGGTCACGGCTCGTCCTGCTCATGCTCATCCGACTGCTCCTGCGGCTGCAACTCCTGACGGCAGCCCGGCCGGGCCGCGGTGCGCGACGAGCGCCGCGGCACCGGCCCGCCGCCGGAGCGGGGTTCAGAGCGGGAGGACCGCCTCCACCTGCGTGCCCGTCCCCGGCGAGGTGATGAGGCAGGTGCCGCCGAGTTCGGCGGCCCGTTCGCGCATCGAGGCGAAGCCCACGCCGGAGCGCCGCGCCGCGGGCAGCCCCCTGCCGTCGTCGCGCACCCGTACGACCAGCGCCCGCTCCGAGCGGGCCAGCGTCACGGTGACGTGCCCGGCGGCGGCGTGCTTGCGCGCGTTCGTGAGTGCCTCCTGCGCGATCCGGTACGCGGCCACTTCCACCGCCGCGGGCAGGGCGTCGGTCTCGCCCTCGGCCACGACCTCCACGGGCGGCCCCGGCTCGGCGGCGAGCGCGCGCACCGCCCCGGCCAGGCCGAGGTCGTCGAGGGTGGGCGGGCGCAGGCCGTACACCAGCTCGCGGACCTCCTGGCTGACCGCGTCCATGCCGCTGCGCAGGTCCAGCAGCAGCGCGTCGGCCGCGCTGGGCGCCTGGCGCAGGTTGGTCCTGGCGATGGAGAGCGACATCGCCATGTTGGTCAGCGCCATGCCGAGCCCGTCGTGCAGGTCGCGGCGGAGCCTGCGGCGTTCCTCCTCGCGGGCGGTCAGGATGCGCTCCCTGGAACGTTGCAGGTCGGCGGCCATCAGCACGGCGTGCGCCACGTCGGCGACGTAGGGGACCGCCGTCCCGATCAGCCGTTCGGTGTAGGCGGCCGAGAAGCGGCGCGGCCCCGGCGGGCCGATGAGCATGCGGCCGACCGGTTCGCCGTGCCACACCAGCGGCACCACCCGCGGCTCCGCCCCGGCCACGCCCAGCTCCACCCGCATCTCGGGCCTGCCGGGCCCGTCCGCGCCGACCTCGACGACGACGCCGGTCACGCCGAGCCCGTCACGCACCACGGAGGTGACGGCGGCCAGCGCGTTCGCCGGCTCCCTGGCGCCCACCTCGATCGTGAGCCGCCTGGCCAGCTCCTCGGGGCGGCCGTGCCGGCCGTACAGCATGGCGTCGGTCATCCGGCGCAGCCGGGCGCGCAGCGGCTGGAACAGCGCGCCCGCCGCGAGCGTGGCCGCGAGGCCGGCGAGCTGGTCGTAGTCCGACAGCAGCAGCCCGGCGAGCGCGCTGACGCCGAAGTAGACCGCGCCGACGGTGACGATGAGGCCGGTCGCGACGACCGTACGGCTGATGACGGTGTCGATGCCGTACAGGCGGTGGCGCAGCACCGCGAACGCGATCGCCACCGGGATCGCCGCCGTCCAGATCGTCACGAGCGCCCAGTAGTCCTGCCCGAGCAGCAGGAACGCGGTGTAGACGACGAACGCCGACAGCGGCCAGGCGATCTGCCGCCGCCCGGCAGGGGCCGCCCGCCGCATGCGCCCGACCAGCGACAGCAGCCCGAGCACCACGCAGGCGTTCATCACCAGCGTCAGCCCGGCCTGCAGGCTCGCGTTGTAGGGGGCCAGGGCCTCGACGGCGAGCGGGTTGGGGACGACCTCGGGGTAGCGGCTCGTGGGCGGCGCGGGCCGTACGGCGCCGCGCACGCCCTCGGCGAGGTTCACCGCTACGGCCAGGACCGCCACCGGCAGCCAGCGCCGCGACGGCAGCCGGTCGTCGGGGGAGAGCAGCGGCAGCAGGGCCGACAGCGTGCACGCGGCCACCGTCCAGCCCGCCACGGCCGCGACGCGCAGCCAGCCGGCGCTCTCCAGGTCGCCGCCGGCGGCCGAGGCGTTCTGCAGCCCGACGGCCATGACGGCGACGGAGGAGCCGAGCCCGCCCACGCACATCAACCAGGCGAGACGCAGCCGCGGCCGGTGCCGGATCAGGAACGCCCCGGTCAGCGGGAACGCCAGCCCTGCCGCGTGGTCCGGCACGAACGGCGGCCACGGCGCCCACTCCCGGGGCACCGACAACTGCACGGCCGTTCCCGCGACGGTCAGCGTCACCGCGAGCGCGGCCAGCGCCCCGGCCGCCCACCGCGCTCCGCCCGCGTCCGAGCCAGCCCGCGAAGCGGATAGCGTGTCCGTCACCGTGCCCGTCCCGTCTGCCTGGGGAAGCCGCACGTCATCCCCGGTCCTGCCGGCCACCATCGTACGACGCCGCAGATTGGCACGATCTACCGTGTTCTCGGCCGGAGATTCCCTGGTTACACTCCAGTCCGGAGCCCAGCCGCCCCCACCGGGGCGGACGCTCCGCTCGTCACCCACCGGGGAGGGGTCGCTCTCTTCGGCATGCCTTCGCGCCGGGTGACGCGACGCCTCCGCGAGCGGGCAGGACGAGGTCCACGCAGCCCCTCGACGAGGAGGTTCTCGTGTCATCCAGCGCCCAGTTACCCCGTGTGCGCAGGCTCGTGGCGGTCGCCGCGGGCCTGAGCGCCGTCCTGGCCCTGAGCCCGGCGGCGCTCGCCACCCCGCAACCGTCGCCGTCGCCGCCCGGGAAGTGGACGGCCATCCCGCTGACCGGCGCCGAGCTGGTGGACGGCGCCAAGTCCCCGTCCGGCAAGCTCGCCAAGAGCGACGCGGCCCTGCTCCGCGGCACGTCCACGAAGCCCGTCAACGTCGTCGTCAAGCTCGACTACGACTCGCTCGCCGCCTACCGCGGCGGCCTGCCCGGCCTGCCCGGCACCAGCCCCGCCGTCACCGGCAAGGCCCTGGACACCGGCAGCGCCGACGCCCGCAAGTACACCGGCCACATCCAGAAGGTCGAGGACGCCTTCCTCGCCGAGCTGGCCGCGAAGGTGCCCGGCGCGAGCGTCGGCCAGCGCATCAGGACCGTGTACGGCGGCATCGCGCTGCGCATCCCCGGCGACAAGGCCGACGAGGTGCTGAAGCTGCCCGGCGTCGCCGCCGTCCAGGAGGACAGGCTGGAGCAGCTGCTCACCGACTCCAGCCCGGCCTTCATCGGCGCCGACACCGTCTGGCCGAAGCTCGGCGGCAGCGGCACGGCCGGCAAGGGCGTGATCGTCGGCGTCCTGGACAGCGGCGCCTGGCCCGAGCACCCGTCCTTCGCCGCCCGGCCGGGCCTGCCCGCCCCGCCGCCCACGAAGGACGGCGCGCCGCGTGAGTGCGACTTCGGCGACAACCCGCTGACGCCCGCCAACGACCCGTTCACCTGCAACAACAAGCTGATCGGCGGGCGGGCGTTCCTGGAGACGTACAACGAGGTCGTCGGCGGGGACGTCTACCCCGACAGCGCCCGCGACTCCAACGGCCACGGCACCCACACCGCCACCACGTCGGCCGGGGGTCCGGTGGCCGACGCCAACCCGCTCGGCATCAGCCGCGGCCCGATCAACGGCATCGCGCCCGGCGCGGCCGTGTCGGTCTACAAGGTGTGCGGCGCGGAGGGCTGCTACCAGTCCGACTCGGCGCAGGCGGTCGCGCGGGCCGTCCTCGACGGCGTCCGGGTGATCAACTTCTCCATCTCCGGCGGCAGCGACCCCTACAGCGACCCGGTCGAGCTGGCCTTCCTCGACGCGTACGCGGCCGGCGTGCTCGTCTCGGCCTCGGCCGGCAACTCCGGGCCCGGCGCCAACACCACCGACCACCGCAGCCCGTGGGTCACCACGGTCGCCGCGTCCACGCAGGGCCGTACGTTCCAGTCGACGCTCACGCTGAGCGGCGGCGGCGCGACGGCCACGGTCAAGGGCGCCTCCATCACCGCGGGGCTCTCCTCGCCGCTGCCCGTGGTGCTCGCCTCGGCGCCGCCGTACTCGCGGCCGCTGTGCGACGCGCCCGCGCCCCCCGGGCTGTTCACCGGCAAGATCGTCGCCTGTGAGCGCGGGCCCAACCGGGTGCTGAAGGGCTACAACGTCAAGCAGGGCGGCGCGGCCGGGATGATCCTCTACAACGCCGTACCGTTCGACGTCTTCACCGACGCCCACTGGCTCCCGACGGTGCACCTCGACAAGCCGGAGGCGGACGCGCTGCTGGCGTTCCTGTCCTCCCACCCGGGCACCACCGCCTCCTTCACCCAGGGCACGAAGACGGCCTGGCAGGGCGACCGGATGACGTACTTCTCCTCGCGCGGCCCCGGCGGCGACTTCCTCAAGCCGGACGTGACCGCGCCGGGCCTGCACATCATGGCCGGCATGACCCCGACCCCCGAGTCACCGCTCGAAGGGCCGCCCGGCAACTCCTTCCAGGTCATCTCGGGCACCTCGATGTCGGCCCCGCACGTGGCCGGCGCGGCGGCGCTCGTCTTCGCCCTGCACCCGGACTGGACGCCGGGCCAGGTCAAGTCGGCGCTGGAGACCACCGGCAAGACGTCGGTCACCAAGCCGGACGGGACCACCCCGGCCGACCCGTTCGACATGGGCGGCGGGCGCATCGACCTGACCAAGGCCGGCGACCCCGGCCTGACCCTGGACGAGAGCGCCGCGAACTTCGCCGCCTCCGCGACCGACCCCGCCGGCCGCATCGACCTCAACCTGCCGTCGGTGAACGCCCCCGTCATGCCGGGCGTCATCACCGTCAAGCGCACCGTCAAGAACGTCACGAACAAGACGCTCGTCTTCACCGCCACCGGCCGGACGGTCAGCGGCGCGGCCGTCGCCGTCGTGCCGCCGCTCGTCACCGTCGCGCCCGGCAAGAGCGCCAAGATCAACGTCGTGATCACCGCGCCCGACCTGCCCGACGGGCAGTACTTCGGGCAGGTGGACCTCAAGCAGGTCGGCGGCTCGCGCGCGCTGCACCTGCCGGTGGCGTTCTACCGCCAGGAGGGCATCGTCCCGGTCGAGCAGACCTGCGCGCCGGCGACCATCGCCAGGAACACCGGCGAGTCCACCTGCACCGTCACCGTCCAGAACAACAGCCTGGAGGCGGCCGAGGTCACCGCGCTGAGCACGCTCGACGCGCGGCTGCGGCTGAACAGCGTGACCGGGGCCACCAAGGTCGGCACCCAGATCGCCACCGCCAAGGCGACGCTGGCCGCCCGGCAGCCCGACCGGCCGGTGATCGCGCCGGGCGCGGGCCCCGCCGGGTACATCCCGCTCGACATCTTCGGCGTCGCCCCGATCCCGATCGGTGACGAGCAGGCGGTGAACCTGAACGTGCCCGCGTTCGCGTTCGCCGGCCGGACCTACAACAGGATCGGCGTGGTCTCCAACGGCTACACCGTCGCGGGCGGCACGAACGGCTCGGACGACATCTCCTTCACGCCGCAGACGCTGCCCGACCCGGCGCGGCCGAACGGCGTCCTCGCCCCCTACTGGACCGACCTCGACGGCACCGGCGCGCCCGGCGTCTACGCCACCATCCTCACGGACGGCGTCAACCGGTGGGTGGTCGTCGAGTGGCGGGTGAACGTGTACGGCACCGGCGACCTCAAGGTCTTCCAGCAGTGGATCGGCGTGAACGGCGCCGAGGACATCAGCTACGCCTACGACCCCGGCAACCTGCCCGGCGCGCCGCCCGCCGGCGCGGGGCTGACCGTGGGCGCCGAGAACGCCGACGGCACCGCCGGCAGCCAGATCTCCGGGCCGCCGACCGAGGACCTCGTCGTGACGAGCACGCCGGGCGCGCCCGGCGGGACGCTGACCTACTCGATGAAGATCAAGGGCGTCGGCGCGGGGGCCGGCAAGGTGACCACGGCCACCTCGACGCCGCAGGTCAAGGGCATCACCGTGGAGGTGGACACGATCAACGTCCAGTGACAGGGCCGGGCCGCGGGCGTCGCCCCGCCCGCGGCCCGTTTCCGCGCGCATTCCGGCGAGGAGGTTGCGAGCCCTTCCCGCCTGTGTCTGAATGACGACGGAGAGCTTTTCCTGGCGTACGGGAGGAGCGATGGGGCGTGAGCCGCTGAGTCACGGCGAGCGGGCCAGGACGGCCGCCGCCGACGCCCGGCGGGCCGCGGAGGCCCGCGCGCTGATCCAGGACCGGCTGGTCCGCATCCGGGCGGGCGCGTACGAGCCGGGCGAGCAGCCGCTTCCGCTGCCCGGCCACGATCCAGGCGAGGCCGCCCGGCGCGTGTGGTCGGCGGCCCTGCGCAGGTCGGAGGCCATGCTGAAGCTCGCCGCCGCGCACGAGCGCTGCGCGCTCCTGCGGGAGCGGCTGGCCGGCTGCGCGGGCCTGGACGACGGGCCCGACCTCCGGCTCGCCCGGTGGCACCGCCACCTGGCGCGCCGCCTGCGCGTCCTCGCGGGGGCGCGCTCGGCGGCCTACCCGAACACGCGGCGCTAGGCTGGGCGGGACGGAGCGCGAGGGCGCGGAAGGGGGGTCCCGTGGGCCGGTCCGACACGCCGCGCGTGACGATCCACGAGGTGGCCCGGCGCGCCGGCGTCTCCCACCAGACCGTCTCCCGCTACTTCCGGCACAACGAGGGGCTGAAGCCGGAGACCCGCAGGAAGATCGACGAGGTCGTCCAGGAGCTCAACTACCGGCCCAACCTCGTCGCCCGGTCCATGCGCACCCGCCGCACCAACCGGCTGGCGATCACCCTGCCCGCCTCCGCCTACCTGTGGCCGGTGCGCCTGCTCGGCGCCGCCTCGGCCGCCGCGCACGCCGAGGGCTTCCAGCTGGAGGTGGTGAGCGTCGAGGGCGACGCCACGGCGAGGGCCGAGCGGGTGCTGGAGCTGGCGGCGTCGGGGCAGGTCGAGGGCATCCTGTCGCTGTCGCCGCTGGACCTCGACCCGGCGCTGGCCCCGGTCCCCGTGGTCGTCACCGGCGACTACGACGACAACCTGCGCGGCGTCAACGAGCTGGCCGACGCCTCCCCGGTCGCCGAGATCATCGACTACCTCGCGGGGCTCGGCCACCGGGTCTTCCTGCACATCGCGGGCTCGCAGAGCTTCGCCTCCGCCCGCAACCGCAAGCGCGTCTACGAGCAGACCATCGAGAGCCGGGGGCTGATCTCGTACGGCGTCGCCGCCGGCGACTGGAGCGCGCGGTCCGGCTACGACGCCGTCCAGGCCCTGCCCGACGGCTGCGGCGTGACCGCGATCGTGGCCGCCAACGACCACGTCGCGATGGGGGCGGTGCGGGCCGCGCTCGCCCGCGGCTGGCGGGTCCCCGGCGACGTCAGCGTCTTCGGCTGGGACGACGAGGAGCTGGGCCGCTTCGCCACCCCGTCGCTCTCGACGGTGGCCGTGGACCGCGAGGTCCAGGGCCGCGAGGCGGTGGCCAGACTGGTCGCCGAAGTGCGCGGCGAGCCGGCCCCCGAGCCCGCCGCGCGCCCGCTCAACCAGGTCATCGTCCGCGAGTCCGCGGGCCCGCCACCGCGCCAGGTCAGTCCGGGGCAGGGGCCCATGTCTTGAGCCGGCCGCACATGCCGAAGGCGCGCGGGCCCGGGCGGGGGGTGGTGCGGACCACGGTGGCCTGGCCGAGGTGGGCCGGGTCGCCGTCGGCGAGGGCCGCGAGCTGGGCGCGGGTGCGCTCGGTCTCGGCCGCGACGGTCTCGTTCCACAGCGCCGTCCACGTCTCCACCCGGGGCTGGACGAGGTCGGCGGCGAGCCGGTGCAGGTCCGCCAGCGCCGCGCCGCCCCGCCGCCCGACGTCGTCGACGAGCTGCCCGAAGCCGGTGATCGCGAGGTCGCGCCGGGCGCGGGCGGCCGCGGCCAGCTCGGCCTCCGTCCCTCCGGCGGGGAGCGTGGCGGCGGCCAGGTACGCCTCGCGGTCGCGCAGCACCTCTTCGGGAAAGGTCAGCACGGCGTCCCCGGCCTCGGGCAGCCCCGCGTTCTGCATGATCACCACCAGCCGCAGCCCCTCCTCGTTGACCAGCCGGTGGACGGTGCCGGGGGAGAACCACAGCACCGAGCCCGGCTCCAGCCGGTCCTCGGCGAAGCCGGCGGCGCTCAGCGTGTGGACCTCGCCGCGGCCCTCGGTCACGACGTACGCCTCGGTGGAGACGGTGTGCAGGTGCGGGGTGCCGCCGTGCCCGCCGTCCGGGCACGCCCAGTCGTAGACGCACAGGTCGCTGATCGCCGTGCCGCCGGGGAAGAGCGGGGTCACAGCGCGAACTCCTCGCCCAGCTCGTCCAGCTCGGCCTGCTCGCACACGTGGTCGACGAAGACGTGCCGGTGCGCGAGTTCGAGCGTGCCGCCGGGGGGCAGCGCGATCTCCTCGTCGAAGGAGGGGGAGGGGCTGATCACGGCGAACGGCTCCCGCCGCACGAACCACTTGATCGGCACGGCCGCGCTGGAGCGCCCGGCGAGGACGAGCACGGTGGCGCCGCCGTCGATCTCGTCGTGCTGCCCGGCCATGGCCAGCCAGTCGGCCTGCTCGCCCATCATCTCGGGGCCGCCGCGCCCGCCGGCCGCGAGGATCGTGCCGCCGGTGAACGAGCGGGGGCCGCGCCAGCAGAAGCCCGCGTACCCGGCGAGGGGGCGGCCGTGCGTGGTGGGGCTGCCGAAGTCCAGGACGCCGCCGCGGACGTTGCGCAGCTCGGTGGCGAAGTCCAGCGCCCAGAGCCCCCGTCCGGGGTCCACCCCGTGGAAGGCCAGCCGCCGCCGCTCGGTGATCCAGTGCTCCCCGGCCGAGGTCACCCAGTGCAGGGTCTCCTCGACGGTGACCCGGTCGCCGTCGGCGGAGACGGCGGTGAACTCCACGTGGCGCATCTGCCCCAGGTTGTCCTCCATCTGGTAGTCGCGCTCCGCCGAGTACGTGGGCCCGCCCCAGAAGTTCTGCCCCGACAGGTGGGCCCAGGTCATCTGGAGACCCTTGTGCCAGCGGTGGTCCCAGGGCCGGTAGGACGACAGGGGCGCGCCGCTGAGGCTGCGCAGCGGATGCAGGTAGGGCTTGGGCGCCTCGGCCTGGGGGGCGTCGGGCCGGTGGACGTAACGGGCGATCTCCACCTCGCCGGCGGTGACGGCGAGGGCCGTGCCCTCGTCGCGGACGCCCAGCTCGCGGTCAGTCACGGTCGCTGCTCTCCTCGTGCTCGTCACGGCGCAGGACGGCGGCGGCGCGGGCCGGGTCGCCGCCGTTGAGCGCGTGGTAGAAGGGGTTCGGCGGGCCGAGCTCGGCCCGGGTCACGGGACGGCCGGTGAAGGCCGACTGGTACATCCCGGTGATCAGCTCCATCACCCTGCGCCCGTCGGCCCCGGACGCGGGCGGGCGCTCGCCCGCGCGCATGGCGGCGAGCACCTCGGCGAGCTGCGCCCGGTGCGAGCTGGGCACGTCCTCCTCCGGCGGCCAGCCGGCGATCCTGTCCTGGTCGGTGACGTGCGGCGCGGGGGTCCAGCGCCAGTGGGAGTTGTCGTAGCCGTACAGGTGCTCGACCTCGACCGTGGCGTCGGTGAAGTCGAAGCGCAGGTAGCTCGTCTCGCGCGGGGACAGGACGCTGTTGACGATCGAGCCGATCGCGCCGTTCGCGAACCTGACGATGGCGAACGAGACGTCCTCGGTCTCGGTGCGGCGGCCGAGCGTGGCCGCCACGGCGTGCACCTCGTCCCAGTCGCCGAGCAGGTCGAGCAGCAGGTCCATCTGGTGGATGCCGTGGCCCATGGTGGGGCCGCCGCCCTCGGTCGCCCACTTCGCGCGCCAGGGCACCTCGAAGTAGTCGTGGCCGCGGTACCACAGCGTGTTGCAGACGGCGACGTGCGGCCGGCCGAGCTCGCCCGTGGCGAGGTGCCGGCGCAGCCGACGCGCGGCGCTGCCGGAGCGGTGCTGGAAGACGTAGGCCGCGTACGGGCCGCCCTCCTTCTCGCAGGCGGCGATCTCGTCGTACTCGGCGAGCGACAGCGTGGGCGGCTTCTCGCACCACACCCACGCGCCCGCGCGCAGGCCGGCGATGACCGCCTCCCGGTGCGCGACCGGCGGGGTGGCGACGACGAGCAGGTCAGGGCTCTCGGCGGCCAGCATGGCGGCCAGGTCGGTGTAGCGGCCGGGGATGCCGTGGGCGTCCGCCAGCTCCCCGGCGCGGGCGGGGTCGAGGTCGCAGACGGCGGTGACGCGGACGGCCTCGCCCGCGGCGGCCAGGGCGGGCAGGTGGACGCCGCTCGCGATGCCGCCGGCTCCGGCGACGGCGACCCGGATCGGGGTCGGCGGTAAAGGCACGGGCACTCCTCACACCAGTCGAAAGTGATCGATCACTTTTCCGTGCCCAACGTATTTTCCGAGGCCGCGGCCTGTCAACGACTCATCCCGATAAATGAGTGGAACGAGTGAGTACTCGCTCATTACACTCCTCCCCATGACGAAACGGCGAAGAGTGCCGGCCATGGCGCCGGAAGCCCGTCGTGCCGTGCTCATCGCCGCCACGGTTCCCCTGCTGCGCGCGCACGGCACCGCGCTCAGCACCCGGCAGATCGCCGAGGCCGCGGGCGTGGCCGAGGGGACGATCTTCGGTGTCTTCCCCGACAAGGCCTCGCTGCTGCGGGCGGCGCTGATGAGCGCGTTCGACCCGGAGCCCGCCGTGGAGGCGCTGAAGGCCATCGATCCGGCGCTCGACCTGCGCGAACGCCTGTGCAGGGCGGTCACGCTGCTGCGCGAGGGCATGAGCGCCAACGCCCGGCTCATGGCCGCCCCGCGCGAGCTGATGACCGAGGACCCCGAGTTCCACAAGCGGATGTTCGACTCCCGCAACCGCATCGCGGACGGCCTCGCCGCCCTCATGGAGCCCGACCGCGACCGTCTGCGCCGCGCTCCCGAGGCCGCCGCGCACCTGCTGCTCATGCTGATCGCGGTGCGCGTGCACCACGGCCTCGCCATGGGCGACTTCGGTGACATGGACGACGCGGAGACCGTCTCCGTCCTGCTCGACGGGCTGCTCGTGCGGCCCTTACCCACCCCACCCACAGAAAGCGCCCCTTGATGCTGCTCCGCCTCCTGCGGGTCCAGCTCAGGCCGTACGGGAAAGAGATCACGCTCGTCGTCCTCTTCCAGTTCGTGCAGACGCTGGCCACGCTCTATCTCCCCACACTGAACGCCGACATCATCGACGACGGCGTCGTCAAGGGCGACACCGCCTACATCATGCGCGTCGGGCTGGTGATGCTCGGCGTGACGCTCGTGCAGGTCATCTGCTCGATCGTCGCCGTCTACTACGGCGCCCGCACCTCCATGGCCCTCGGCCGCGACATGCGGGCCGCGATCTTCCACCGGGTGCAGGCCTTCTCCGTCCAGGAGGTCAACAAGTTCGGGGCGCCGTCCCTGATCACCCGGACCACCAATGACGTGCAGCAGATCCAGCTGCTCGTCCTCATGACCTTCACCATGATGGTCGCGGCGCCGATCATGTGCGTCGGCGGCATCGTGCTGGCGCTCAACCAGGACGTCGCGCTGTCGTCGCTGCTGCTGGTCGCGCTGCCGCTGATGATCGTCATCGTGGCGCTGGTCGTCGCGCGCATGCGGCCGCTGTTCCGTACGATGCAGGAGCGCATCGACCGCATCAACCAGGTGCTGCGCGAGCAGATCACCGGCATCAGGGTCATCCGCGCCTTCGTGCGCGACACCCACGAGCACGAGCGCTTCGGCGTCGCCAACGACGAGCTGACGGACGTCTCGCTGCGCGTCGGCCGGCTGATGGCGCTGATGTTCCCCACCGTCATGCTGGTCGTCAACCTCTCCAGCGTCGCCGTCGTCTGGTTCGGCGGCCACCGCATCGCCGGCGGGGACATGGAGGTCGGCGCGCTCACCGCGGTGATCTCCTACCTCATGCAGATCCTCATGTCGGTCATGATGGCGATGTTCATGTTCATGATGATCCCGCGCGCCGAGGTGTGCGCCGAGCGCATCGAGGAGGTGCTGGGCACCGAGCCGACCGTGCGCCCGCCGGCCGAGCCCGTCACGCCGGAGCGCCGCATCGGCGAGCTGGAGCTGCGCTCGGTCGACTTCCGCTACCCCGGCGCCGAGGAGCCGGTGCTGTCCGGCGTGAGCTTCACGGCCCGGCCCGGCCGCACCACCGCGATCATCGGCAGCACCGGCAGCGGCAAGACCACCCTGCTCAACCTCATCCCGCGGCTGTTCGACGCGAGCGCCGGCGAGGTGCTGGTCGACGGCGTCAACGTACGCGAGCTCGACCCGGCCGCGCTCTCCCGCGCGGTCGGCCTGGTCCCGCAGACGCCCTACCTGTTCTCCGGCACCGTCGCCTCCAACCTGCGCTACGGCCGCCCCGACGCTACCGACGAGGAGCTGTGGCGCGCCCTGGAGATCGCCCAGGCCCGCGACTTCGTCGAGGCCATGCCCGGCGGCCTGGAGGAGCCCATCTCCCAGGGCGGCACCAACGTCTCCGGCGGCCAGCGCCAGCGCCTGGCCATCGCCAGGACCCTCGTGCACCGGCCCGAGATCTACCTGTTCGACGACTCCTTCTCCGCCCTCGACTACGCCACCGACGCCCGGCTGCGGGCCGCGCTCACCGAGGAGATCGCCGACGCCACGATCGTCATCGTCGCCCAGCGCGTCAGCACGATCCGCGACGCCGACCGCATCCTCGTGCTCGACGACGGCCGCCTGGTCGGCACCGGCACCCACGCCGAGCTGATGGACGACTGCCCGACGTACCGGGAGATCGTGCTGTCCCAGCTCACCGAACAGGAGGCAGCATGACCGCCGCGCAGGCGCCCGCGCGCCGTCCGCAACCCGCGTTCGGCCCCGGCCGCATGATGAGCGGGCCCGCCGAGAAGCCCTCCGACTTCCGCGGGACGCTCCGCAACCTGATGCTGCTGCTGCGCCCGGAACGCAGGCTGCTCGCCGTCGTCCTCGCCCTCGGCACCGCCAGCGTCGCGCTGACCGTGGCCGGGCCCAAGATCCTCGGCCGGGCCACCGACCTGATCTTCTCCGGCATCATCGGCGCCCAGCTCCCCGCCGGCGTCACCAAGGAGCAGGCCGTGGCCGGGCTGCGCGCCCGCGGCCAGGACACCTTCGCCGACATGGTCGCGGCCATGCACGTGGTGCCCGGCCAGGGCATCGACTTCGACGCGCTCGCGTACGTGCTGGCCTGGGCGCTCGCGGTCTACGTGCTGGCGGGGCTGCTCGGCGTCGCCCAGTTCCGGCTGACCACGACGGTCGTGCAGCGGGCCGCGTACCGGCTGCGCGAGCGGATCGAGACCAAGCTGTCCCGGCTGCCGCTCAGCTACTTCGACGGCCAGCCGCGCGGCGAGGTGCTGAGCCGCGCCACCAACGACACCGACAACATCGCCCAGTCGCTCCAGCAGACGATGAGCCAGCTCGTCTCGTCGGTGCTGACCGTGGTCGCGGTGCTCGCGATGATGTTCTGGATCTCGCCCGTGCTGGCGCTCATCGCGCTGGTCACGGTGCCGGTCACGGTCTACGTCACCGCGGCGATCGGCAAGCGCTCGCAGCCGCAGTTCGTCAAGCAGTGGGCCTCCACCGGCCAGCTCAACGGCCACATCGAGGAGATGTACGGCGGTCACACGCTGGTCAGCGTGTTCGGCCGGCAGCGCGAGGCCGCCGAGACCTTCGACCGGCACAACGACGCCCTGTACGACTCCAGCTTCCGCGCCCAGTTCATCTCCGGCGTCATCCAGCCGGCGATGATGTTCATCGGCAACCTCAACTACCTGCTGGTCGCCGTGGTCGGCGGGCTCAAGGTGGCCTCGGGCTCGATCTCGCTGGGCGACGTGCAGGCGTTCATCCAGTACTCGCGCCAGTTCAGCCAGCCGCTCATGCAGGTGGCCGGCATGGCGGCCCTGGTGCAGTCGGGCGTCGCCTCGGCCGAGCGCGTCTTCGAGCTGCTGGAGGCCCCCGAGCAGTCGCCGGAGCCCGCCCAGCCGGCCCGCCCCGAGCAGGTCAGGGGCCGGGTGGCGTTCGAGGACGTGTCCTTCCGCTACGACCCCGAGCGGCCGCTGATCGAGAACCTGTCGCTCACCGTCGAGCCCGGCCAGACGGTCGCCATCGTGGGCCCCACGGGAGCGGGCAAGACCACGCTGGTCAACCTCATCATGCGCTTCTACGAGGTGACCGGCGGCCGCATCACGCTCGACGGCGTCGACATCGCCACGATGTCCCGCGAGGAGCTGCGCGGCAACATCGGCATGGTGCTCCAGGACACCTGGCTGTTCGGCGGCACGATCGCGGAGAACATCGGCTACGGCGGCGAGAAGGCCACCCGCGAGCGCATCGAGGCCGCCGCGCAGGCCGCGCACGTCGACCGCGTCGCGCACACCCTGCCCGACGGCTACGACACCGTGCTCGACGAGGAGGGCGGCACGGTCAGCGCGGGCGAGAAGCAGCTCATCACCATCGCCCGCGCGTTCCTGTCCGACCCGGCGATCCTCATCCTGGACGAGGCCACCAGCTCGGTCGACACCCGGACCGAGGTGCTCATCCAGCGGGCGATGAGCACCCTGCGCGAGGGCCGTACGAGCTTCGTCATCGCCCACCGGCTCTCCACGATCCGCGACGCCAGCCTCATCCTGGTCATGGAGAACGGGCGCATCGTCGAGCAGGGCACGCACGAGTCGCTGCTCGCGGCCGGCGGCGCCTACGCCCGGCTCTACTCCGCCCAGTTCGCCGCGGCCGTGGTGGAGATGGACTAGCGGCTCCGGCCGTCACCGGCGGGGCGGGCCGGTCACCAGCGCAGAAGCACGGTGCCCGCGCTCACCCCGCCGGCCAGGCCCACCAGGGCGACCAGGTCGCCGCGCCGTACGCGGCCGGCCCTGATCGCCTGGTGGAGCTGCACGGGAAGGCTGGAGGCCACCAGGTTGCCGTGCTCCTCGATCGTCACCTCGACCCGGCCCACCGGGATCCCGGCCAGCTCGCAGAAGGCGTGCAGGGACGGCAGCGACGCCTGGTGGACGCAGATGGCGGCCAGGTCGTCCCAGTCCAGGCCCCGGTCGGTCAGCGGGCGCCGCAGCACGTCCAGGTCGAGCTTGCACATGCCGATGGCGAGCTCCGGGAAGTCGACGGTGAAGACGCCGATCTCCAGCCCGCCCTCCGGCAGCGGCGTGACCGGGACCCGCGCCGAGCGCCAGGCCGGCGAGTACGCGCAGAACCGGTGCCCCAGCACGCCCGGCGTGGTCGCCGCCTGCAGCAGCAGCGCCGTGCCCGAGTCCGAGACGGTGTAGGAGGGGATCGCCGCGCTGAACTCGTCGTCCGGGCCGATCCGCCAGCGGATGGCCGAGCTGGCCCGCTCGCCGCAGGCGATGAGCACCGTGCGGTAGCGGCCCGCCGTGATCAGCGTCTCGGCCAGCTCGATCGCGTTCAGCACGCTGTTGCAGGCGTTGCGCACGTCGAACACCGGGCAGTCCGCGCCCAGCTCGGCGGCCACGATGTGCGCGTTGGCGGGCTCGACGACGTCCGTGCTCACCCCGGCGAAGATGATCAGGTCGAGGGCCGGCGGCGTGTGGCCGGTCTCCTCCAGCAGTTTGCGGGCGGCCCGCGCGGCCAGCCCCGCGACCGTCTGGCCGGGCTCGGCCACATGCCGTCGCCGTACGCCCGTGGCGTGCTCGATCAGGCCGCGCGGCACGTGCGCCCCAGGATTGCGGGCGGCGAGCTCCTCCTCCAGCTCGGCACTGGTGAGCGTCCGCTCCGGCAGGTGAACGGCCACCCCGGCCACGTGGGCGTAGCGCATGCCCATTCCCCCCTTGTGTCCCCGTGGACGCCCACCCTAGGGAGCGCGCCGGAGGCCGCCGGGACCGCGCACCGCCGACCGGGCAGACTTGATCAATTCCTTAACGGCGGACCTCGCGTCACAAGTGATCATCTTTCCTGTCATCGGCCAGGCTAGGCGGCACGGCCATCACGCTGACCTGCGCGAAAGGGAGCCCGACGTGAGCGACGAAGAGATCCTGGCGATGGTGCGCGAACGCTGCGCGCACATCCTCAAGGTCGATCCCATGAGGGTCACCGAGGACGCCCTGCTGCGCGAGGACCTGGAGGCCGACAGCCTCGACCTGGCCGAGCTGCACGTCACGCTGGAGGACGAGTGGGGGCCGCTGCCGCGTGAGGCCTTCGCCGACGTACGGACCGTGGGCGACGTGCTGGCCCGCGCCCGCGAGCTGGCGCCGGAGCGTCTGGGATGAGCCCGGCGACCGGCGGCGGGGCGGCGGCGAGGCCGCGCGCCCGGGTGGCCGTCACCGGGCTGGGCGTGCGCACCCCGGCCGGCGCGCACCCCAAGGAGCTGTGGGACGCGCTGCTCGCCGGCCGCTCCACCGCGCGCCGCATCACCTCCTTCGACACCGAAGGGCTCGGCGCCACGTTCGCCTGCCAGGTCACCGGCCTGGACGTCGAGGGCTACCTGACGCCCAAGCAGGCCTCCCGGCTGGACCGCGTGGCGCAGCTCGCGGTCTGCGCGGCCGGCGACGCGATGGACGACGCCGTGGACGACGCGGGACCGGTGCGCACGCCGCCCGAGCGGCAGGCCGTCGTCACCGGCAGCGGCTTCGGCGGCGCCCTGACCTACGAGGCCGGGCTGCTCTCCGGCCGCCACGCGGGCCGCGGCAACCCCGGCCCGCTGCACGTCCCGATGGTCATGCACAACGCGATGGCGGCCGCGATCAGCATCCGCCACGGGATCCTCGGCCCCAGCCTGTCCGTGGCCACCGCCTGCGCCTCCGGCGCCCACGCCATCGCCGAGGCCGCCCGGCTGGTCCGCGACGGCACCGCCGACCTGGTCATCGCCGGCGGCGCCGAGGCGTCCATCACGCCGTCCGTGCTGCTGGCCTTCGAACGCTGCCGCGCCCTTTCGCTGCGCAACGACGCGCCGGAACGGGCCAGCCGGCCCTTCGACCGGGACCGCGACGGGTTCGTCCTGGCGGAGGGGGCCGCGTTCGTCGTCCTGGAGAACCTGGAGCACGCCCTCGCCCGGGACGCGCACATCTACGGTGAGCTGTCGGGGCTCGGGTTCTCCTCCGACGCCCACCACATCACCGCGCCGCCCGAGCAGGGCGACGGGGCCGCCCGCTGCATGCGCGCCGCACTCGCCGACGCCGGGCTGACGCCCGGCGAGATCGCGCACGTCAACGCGCACGGCAGCAGCACCCCGCTCAACGACCTGGCCGAGGCGCGGGCGATCAACCAGGTGTTCGGGACGGTACGGGTGCCGGTGACCTCCACCAAAGGGGTGACCGGGCACGCGATCGGCGCCGCCGGGGCCATCGAGGCGGTGGCCGCCGTCCTCGCGCTGAACGAGCGCGCCGTCCCGCCGACGGCCAACCTGAGCGTCCTCGACCCGCAGTGCGACCTCGACGTCGTCACCGAGGCCAGGCCCATGCCGGCCGCGCCGGTCATGTCCAACTCCTTCGGCTTCGGCGGCCACAATGCCACCCTGATCTTCTCGCCCGTGCCGTCCTGACCACATGCCGACAGACCCGGTCGGTCCAGCTCGTTCGTGAGCAGGGACCGGCCGGGTCTGTGAGGCGGGCTCCGGACGGCGGGCGCCCGTCAGGTGACGAGGCCGGGTCCGGGCCGCCGAGGCCGGCGGGTGGCGGGCTGGTCAGCCGAGACCGCCCACCGACCGGCCGCGCGAGGCGCCGCCCGTGCGGAGCAGCAGCGTCGGGCTGCTGGGGCGGGCCGGATCAGGCCGGGACCCGTTGCGTGCCTGGCGCGGACCTGTCGGCGCCGGGCACGGGATCGGCCTGGCCAACGCGGCTTCGGGCCTTACACGTCGGCGAGCACGGGCGCGGCGGCCTCGTCAGCGGCGGGCTCGGGAGCGGCGGCCTCGTCAGCGGCGGGCTCGGGAGCGGTGGCCTCGTCAGCGGCCGGCTCCGGTGCGGCGGCCTCGTCGGCAGCCGGCTCGGGCGCGCCGGCTTCGTCGGCGGCGGGCTCGGGCGCGGAGACCTCTTCAACGGCGGGCTTGGGCGCCGCAGCCGCGTCCACGACGGTCTCGTCGGCGGCGGGCTCGGGAGCGGCGGCCTCGTCAGCGGCGGGCTCCGGTGCGCTCGCCTCGTCGGCGGCCGGCTCCGGTGCGGCGGCCTCGTCGGCGGCCGGCTCGGGCGCGCCGGCTTCGTCGGCGGCGGGCTCGGGCGCGGAGACCTCTTCAACGGCGGGCTTGGGCGCCGCAGCCGCGTCCACGACGGTCTCGTCGGCGGCGGGCTCGGGCGCGCCGGCCTCGTCAGCGGCCGGCTCGGGCGCGCCGGCCTCGTCGGCGGCGGGCTCGGGAGCGGCGGCCTCGTCAGCGGCGGGCTCGGGCGCGGCGGCCGGCTCCGGCGCACTCGCCTCGTCGGCGGCCGGCTCGGGCGCCGCAGCCTCGTCCGCGGCCGGCTCGGGCGCGCCGGCCTCGTCGGCGGCGGGCTCGGGTGCGGCGGCCTGGTCGACGGCCGGCTCGGGCGCGGCGGCCGGCTCCGGCGCAGGCGCGGGCTCGGGCGCGGGTCCGGCCGCGATCGGAGCGGGCGCAGGTACGTCGGGAGCGGGAGCGGCGAAGGCCGGGTTCGACGCGGCGAGCGGCAGCACGGCTGTGGCCGTTCCGGCGGCGATGACGGCGATGAATCGGCGCATGTCTTGGACTCCTAGTCACGTTGAGTAACGTATTGCTACGAATAGTTACCGCACACGGATCGCCCAAAACACGACACACCGGGAGGGAGTGCTTTCATGGAGGGTGCCCGGCTCTTCGCCGCCGAGGCTGAGCTGACCGGACGCTGGCCGCATGCCCGTCCCGAAGCCGTCGTCTGCCGCATCGACGGACGGCGCGGCCGAGGCCCCGAGACGCTCACGTACCGCGAGCTGGACGACCTGATCGGCCGCACCGCCCTGGCCCTGGAGCGCGCGGGCGTCGGCGCGGGGACGACGACCGCCGTCATGGTGCCGCCGGGCCGGGAGCTGGTCGCGCTGATCCACGCCCTGCTCCGGCTGCGGGCCGTCCCCGTGCTCATCGACCCGGGCCTCGGGGCGCGCGCCATGAGGAGGTGCCTGGCCGAGGCCGCGCCGCAGGCGTTCATCGGCGTGCCCCTCGCCCACCTCGCCCGCGTGCTGCTGGGCTGGGCCCGCGGCAGCGTACGGACCACGATCACCGTGGGCCCGCGCACGCTGCGGCTGGCCCGCCCGTCGCCGCCCGGCTCCTGGCCCGCGCCGCGCGGGGAGGGCGACGGCCCGGCGTTCGTGGCCTTCACCTCCGGCTCCACCGGCGTGCCCAAAGGCGTGCCGCTCCGGCACCGGCACCTGGCCGGGCAGCTGGAGCTGCTGGCGCGCCTGGGGGCGCTGCGGCCGGGCGGGACGGTCTGGTCCACGTTCCTGCCGTTCGCGATCGCCGCGCCCGTCATGGGCTGCGCCTCCGTCGTCCCCCGGCTGAACCTGCGCCGTCCCGCCCGCAGCGACCCCGCCGCGATGGCGGAGTCGATCCGCGCGCACCGCGTCACCGGCCTGTTCGCCGCGCCCGCGCTGCTGGACGGGCTGGCCCGCCACTGCCTGGAGCGCGGCCTCACGCTGGACGGCGTGCGGACCGTGCTCACCGCGGGCGCGCCGCTGCCGCACGCGGTCCTGCGCCGCGCCCTGCGGTGCCTGCCGGAGGGGGCCGAACTGCTCTCCGTGTACGGCGCCACCGAATGCCTCCTGGTCAGCGCCGCGAACGCGGCCGAGCTCACCGCGACCGCCGGGGACACGGCGAAGGGCGCGGGCACGTTCCTGGGCGCGCCGCTGCCGGGCAACCGGGTCCGCGTCATCGCCGTCACGGACGAGCCCGTCCCGTACTGGTCGGACGACCTGCTGGTGCCGCCCGGCACCGTCGGGGAGATCACCGTGGCCGGGCCGGCGGTGAGCGACCCCTACCTCGGCCGCCCGTACGACACCGCCCTCGCCCGCATCGACGACGGCGGCACGCCCGTCCACCGCATGGGCGACCTGGGGTGGATGGACGAGCGGGGCCGCCTCTGGTTCGCCGGCCGCAAGGGCGAGCGGGTCCGCACCGCCGCCGGCGACCTCTACACCGACCAGGTCGAGCCGATCGTCAACGACCTGCCCGGCGTGCGCCGTACCGCCCTCGTGGGCGTGGGGCCGGAGGGCCGCCGCCGCCCGGTGCTCTGCGTGGAGTGCGAGCCCGGCGTCTCCGGGAGCGAGCGCCGCGCGGTCCTCGCTCGGGTACGCGAGCACGCCCCGCCCGCCGTCGCCGAGGTGCTGCCGCATCCGGGGTTCCCGATGGACGTCCGGCACGCCAGCAAGATCCGCCGCCCGCTGCTGGCCCGCTGGGCCGCCCGCGAGCTGGGGGAGGCCGGGCGATGAACGTGCTGGTGACCGGCGGCGGCGGCTTCCTCGGGCAGGCCGTGTGCCGGCTGCTCGCCGCGCGCGGCGACCGGGTGACCGCGTTCCAGCGCAGCCGGCGTCCTGAGCTGGACGCGTACGGCGTGCTCCAGCGCACCGGGGACGTCCGCGATCTCGACCGGGTGCGCGTCGTCGTGGCCGGGCACGACGCGGTGGTGCACTGCGCCGCGCTGGCCGGGCTGTGGGGCGCGCCCGGCGACTTCCGCACGATCAACGTGCACGGCACGGCCCACGTGGTCGACGCCTGCCTGAGCGCCGGGATCGCCCGCCTCGTGCACATCTCCTCGCCGAGCGTCGTGCACGACGGCCGCGACCTGGAGGGCGTGGACGAGTCCGTCCCGTACGCCCGCCGCCACCTCGCCCCCTACCCGGCCACGAAGGCGGCGGCCGAGCGCATCGTGCTGGCCGCGAGCGGCGCGCGGCTGGCCACCGTGGCGCTGCGGCCGCACCTCATCTGGGGGCCCGGCGACCCGCACTTCCTGCCGCAGCTCACCGCGCGGGCCCGGCGCGGCCGGCTGCTGCTGCCGCGCGCCCCCGGCAAGCTGATCGACACCGTGTACGTCGACAACGCGGCCGAGGCGTGCCTGCTGGCCCTGGACGCGCTCGCCCCCGGCCGCCCGGTCGCCGGGCGCGCCTACTTCGTCGCCCAGGACGAGCCGGTCCCGATCGCGCAGTGGGTCAACGGCCTGCTGGCGGCGGCCGGGCTCGGCCCCGTACGGCCGCGGGTGCCCGCCCGGCTGGCGCGGCTGGCGGCCGGGGTGGTCGAGCACGGGTGCCGGCTCGCCGGGGCGAGTCCGCCGCTCACCCGGATGATCGCCGTGCAGGCGACCACGTCCCACTGGTTCGACCTGTCGGCGGCCCGCCGCGACCTCGGCTACGCGCCGCGCGTCACGACGGCGGAGGGCCTGTCCCGGCTCGCCGCCCACCTCGCGGCCGCCCCGGCGGGGAGCTGAGCGTGGACGCCTCCCGCCTGCCCGGCTACCCGTTCGCGTCCCGCTGGTTCGTACGGGACGGCCTGCGCCAGCACTACGTGGACGAGGGCGCGGGCGCGCCGGTGCTCATGCTGCACGGCAACCCGTCCTGGAGCTACCTGTGGCGGCGGCTGATCACGGCGCTGCGCGGCGAGCACCGCTGCCTCGCCCCCGACCACATCGGCATGGGCCTGTCGGACAAGCCGGGCGAGGACCGCTACGCACACACCCTGGCCTCCCGCGTGGCCGACCTGGACGCGCTGACCGCGCACCTCGTCGAGCACGAGGGCGTCCCGGACCGGGGCTGGACGCTGGTGATGCACGACTGGGGCGGTCCGATCGGCATGGCCTGGGCCGCCCGCCACCCCGGCCGGGTGGCCCGGCTCGTGGTGCTCAACACCGCCGCCTTCCCCAGCCCGTACGGCGAGCGCGTACGGCCCGCCCTGCGGCTGCCGTTCTGGCTGCTGCGCGAGACCACGGCGGGCGAGCGCCTGTTCCTGCGCCATCACGCCTTCGCCCGGCTGGCCACGCTGCCGCCGTTCGGGCTGCGCCGCCGCCTGCCGAGGGACGTGCGCGCCGCCTTCCTCGCCCCGGGCCGGGACCCGGGGCACCGGGTGGCGGTCCGCCGCTTCGTCACCGACATCCCGCTCAGCCCGGCCGACCGGGCCTGGCCGCTGCTGGTGCGGGCCGCGGAGGGCGTGCGCGCGTTCGCCGACCGGCCCGTGCTGATCGGCTGGGGGCTGCGCGACCCGGTCTTCGACCGCGCGATGCTGCGCGAGTGGCGCCGCCGCCTGCCGCACGCGACGGTGCGCGCCTACCCGGACGCCGGCCACTACGTGCTGGAGGACGCCCACGAACGGCTGGTGCCGGAGATCGCCGCCTTCCTGCGCCGCTGACCGCCCCTTGATCATGAACGCCGCCGCGCGTAGCCTTCCCCCGGATCACCTACAGGCGGGAGTCGCACCTCCATGAGAATGATGACCAGAGCGATGTCGCTGGCCACGGCGGTGGCCGTGACGCTCCCGGCCGCCGGGCTTCCCGCCCACGCCGGCACGAGCGCCACCCGCGCGGCCGTCGCCTGCCCCCAGGTCTTCGGCCACGGCGGCTACCCGACCGGCGCCAACCCGTGGGAGCGGGACAAGATCCGCCAGCCCAACAACCCGCGGGGGCTCAACGACCAGAAGAGCTGGGGCGCCGACGGGGTCGAGGGCGACGTACAGCTCACCCGGCAGGGCACCAAGGCCGTCATGTGGCACAACACCTCCACCAACGGCCTGACCGGCACCAAGCAGAACATCACCGACCTCTGGTGGGCCGCCGGCACCGGCAACCTGCAGAGCCGCACCATCACGCGCGGCCCCTACACGGGGGAGCGGGTCTACACGCTGCGCGAATGGCTCGACCAGGTGCGCTCGCGCGGCCTGGTCGCCCTCCTGGAGATCAAGCCCGAGACGAAGCCCATCCTGTCGAACGCCACGTACGCGGCGGCCGCCTGGAAGGAGATCTCCGACCCGATCAAGGAGCGGCAGGGCGCGCAGCGCATCCTGGTCTACTCGACCGACACGTGGATCCAGGCCGAGCTGGCCAAGCGCCACCCCACGCTGCTCAAGGGCGGCGCGGCCCGCTGGACCGACAGCGTGGGCTGGGAGGAGCCGCCGCCGTCCTGGACCGGCAACACCGCCCGCTGGCAGAGCGTGCTCGACGCGGCCCCGGCCAGCGTGATGACCAACTACACCAAGGAGTACCGGGCCTGGCTCAAGGGCAAGTGCGCCTGACCCTCAGTCGATCCTGCGGCACACGGTCACCGGCAGGCGGGCGGACCACGTCCTGGTGACGGCGTCGTACGCCTCGGCGTAGCCGTTGCGGCCGCCGTTGCACGGGGAGGCGAGCGGCGTGTCCACGTAGACGGCCCCGCCCGGCGTCACCGGATGCGTACGGGCCACCGCCCACTTGCCGAAGGCCGGGACGCCATTGCTGTGCTTGACGCTCACGTACACCCGGCCGCCGACGGTGAAATCGCCGCCGGCCACCTTGAGGTGACCGGCGAAGGTGTAGGTGAACAGGAAGGGCCGGCCGCCGGCGGCGTGCGCGGGGGCCGCGAGGGTCGTGGCGAGCACGGCGGCGGCGGTGACGCTGAGCAGGGCGCGGAGGTGACGGTTCATCGGCTCTCCCGGGTGGCGGTCCGTGCGGTACGTCCACCATTGAGCGCCGGGGCGCTTGCGGCCCGCCTGCGGACCGCTAGATGATCCCGCCGGCGGAGAGCCGGTCCGTCTCCTCCTGCGTGAGGCCGAGCAGGCCGTGGTAGATCTCGTGGTTGTGCCGGCCCAGCTCCGGCCCGGTGGAGCGGACCGCGCCGGGCGTGTCCGACAGCTTCGGCGCGACGTTCTGCATGGCCAGCTCCCCGAAGTCGGGGTGCGCGACGCGGACGATGGCCTCGCGGGCGGCGAAGTGCGGGTCGGCGAACATGTCGGCCGCGCGGTAGATCCGCCCGGCCGGCACCCCTCCCGCGTGCAGCAGGCCGAGCAGGTCCTGGGCGGGCAGCGTCGCCGACCAGGCCGCGATGAGGCCGTCCAGCTCGGCCATGTTCGCGCCGCGGGCGGCGTGCGTGGCGTAGCGCTCGTCCTCCGCCAGTTCAGGGCGGCCCATCACGGCGGCCAGGCGGGTGAACACGCTGTCCTGGTTGGCCGCGATGAGGACGCCGTCGCCGTCGGCGGTCGGATAGACGTTGCTCGGCGCGACGTTCGGCAGCACGGCGCCGGTGCGCTCCCGCTGGTAGCCGGCCTGCTGCCACTCCGGCAGCAGCGACTCCATCACGGCCAGCACCGACTCGTAGATCGCCGAGTCGACGACCTGGCCGCGGCCGCTGCGCTCGCGCTCGTGCAGCGCGACCAGGGTGCCGAGGCAGGCGTACGTGGCGGCCAGCGAGTCGCCCAGCGAGACGCCGGCCCGCGACGGGGGCAGCGACGGGTCGCCGGTGACGTACCGGATGCCGCCCATGGCCTCGCCGATCGAGCCGTAGCCGGCGCGGGGGGCGTACGGGCCGGTCTGGCCGTAGCCGGTCACGCGCGTGATGACGAGCCGGGGGTTGAGCTCGTGCAGCCGCTCCGGGCCGAGACCCCAGCGCTCCAGCGTGCCGGGGCGGAAGTTCTCCAGCAGCACGTCGGACTTCGCGACCAGGCGGCGGACGAGCTCCTGGCCCTCGGGGGTGCGCAGGTCGCAGGTCACCGACTTCTTGTTGCGGGCCACGACCGGCCACCACAGTGACTTGCCGTGCGGCTTCTCCCTGCCCCACTGGCGCATGGGGTCGCCCTTGCGCGGGTCCTCGACCTTGATCACCTCGGCGCCGAAGTCGCCGAGCAACTGGCCGCAGAACGGGCCGGCGATCAGCTGCCCGAGTTCCACGACCCGGACGTCGCCGAGCGGGAGTCCTCTCATGGCTCGCTCTCCTGGTGCCGTGGGCCCAGCAACGACGCGCGGGCCGAGAACAGATGGGCCCTCATGACCGCCTCCGCCCCGTCGGGGTCGCCGGCGCGGACGGCCGCGGCGATCTCCAGGTGGTGGGCGGCGCTGCGGTCCATGGCCTCCTTGTCGAAGGAGCCGTACGTGCGCAGCAGCACGGGGGAGTGGACGAGCATGCTGATCTGCTGGGCCGGCAGCGCGCTGCCGCCGAGCCGGACCAGGCCCTGGTGGAAGTCGGCGTTGAGCCGGTGGACGGCGTCGAGGTCGTCCCGGCCGGCGTGCTCGCGCAGCTCCACGGCGACGGCGTGCAGCCGGTCGGCGTCCTCCGGGGCGGCGGCGAGCGCCGCCTGGCGGGCGGCCAGCCCCTCGATCCTGGCCCGCAGCTCGAAGATCGACTCCAGGTCGTCGCGAGGGTACTCGACCACCCTGGCGCCCTTGTTCGCGATGAGCTCGACCAGCCCTTCCGCGGCCGGCCGGCGCAACGCCTCGCGTACGGGGGTGCGGCTGACGCCGAGGACCTCGGCCGGCTCGACCTCGGCGAGCCGGTCTCCTAGGGCGTACTGGCCGCCCAGGATGAGGCTTCTGAGGTCGTCCACGGCCGACATGTATACGACTCCTTGATCGGCTGGCGGCCTTCTTGGCTCAAGGGTGGTTCATGTGCAAGCTGTTGCATACATTACGTCGCCTTTGGCGGCTGGCGTGGGCCCGCCACATCAAACGGACATATGCATATAAGGCGGGCGACGTGGGTATATGGCTATTGGGATCGAGTGCCCACAGAACGCCTCGGCTGTCATGGCGGCCGAGGCGTTCGCCGTGTGTGGCGACCGGGTGGGCGTGGCGACTGACCGAAAAAACCTGTACAAACCGGACATTGAGCCGATAATCTGGCGTCGCTCCAGCGGGGATGCCTGGAGCGCCAACGTCCGACGCCCCCGGCCGCCGACCTCGCCGCCGGGGGCGTTCGCGTGCCGGCCCGCGCCACCTCGTAGAGTCGTGCCGACGGAAGGGCGCGATCATGACCATCTCCACCGCCGACCTGTACGACGAGCGCGGCGACCAGCTCGACTCCTGCCACCTGCAACTGCGCCAGTACGGCGGCCGCCGCGCCTTCTCCGGCCGGATCGCGACCGTCCGCTGCCACGAGGACAACGCCCTGCTCAAGTCGGTGCTGTCCGAGCCCGGCGAGGGGCGCGTGCTGGTCGTCGACGGCGGCGGCTCCCTGCGCGCCGCGCTCATGGGCGACGTCATCGCGGGCATCGCGGTGGCGAGCGGCTGGGCCGGCGTGGTGATCAACGGCGTGGTCCGCGACGTCGCCGCCCTCCGCGACCTGGACCTCGGCGTCAAGGCGCTCGGCTCGAACCCACGCAAGAGCGCCAAGACGGGCGCCGGCGAGCGGGACGTCCCGGTCACCTTCGGCGACGCGGTCTTCCATCCGGGGGCCGAGCTCTTCTCCGACGAGGACGGCATCCTCGTCACCCGCCCCTGACGCCGGCGCCCTGACCAAGGGTCGCGGTCTGCTCGCCCGCGACCTGGGCCGTGACGCGCTGCCGGTCACCGAGGCCAATGGGGGCGGGCGCCGCGCTCGGGGCACCGGCTCCCGTATGGTCGTCGATCGCGCAGGAGGACGCCAGGCTGCCATCCTGGATGTGGTCGACCCCGACGTCGAGGAGGCGGGGCAGGTGATGGTGGCTCATCCTCGTCTCGCAGTCGTGGTGGAGTGGGGTGGGGCGTAGGTGTGACGCCTCCGCGACGCCGGCTCGGCGTCACCCTGCACGTCGTCTGTGGGGAGTCCCGGCAGCCCGGCCGTAGGACGCCTGCTCAACGGCTGCTCGGCGGCGACCGGCCTGCTGATCAACGAGGCGGCTGCGGCGGCGCTGACTTAGCACGTCGTCTGTGGGGAGTCCCGGCAGCCCGGCCGTAGGACGCCTGCTCAACGGCTGCTCGGCGGCGACCGGCCTGCTGATCAACGAGGCGGCTGCGGCGGCGCTGACTTACGCCACTTACGAGCGGGGCAGCGGGTGCCCGGAATCGGCCGCTACTGCGCCGCGACCTTCTCCCTGCCGTATTCGTTCATCGAGAGCGCGCCCGATCGCCTCGGCTCCATCGCGGTGCGGCGGCTCGTGCAGCCACGGTCGGTCAGCGCTTCATCTCCCCCGGACTGGTCTCCAGTGGCAGCACCGCGCCCCCGCGCTCCCCCTGAAGCCCCCTAGAGAACCCCTGGTCGCTGCAGCGCCTTGATGTTAGCGCTAACACTTCGGTGAAGGAGAGTGGCGCATCCAAGTGCTCCCATCAGCCCTGGTCGTCCCCTTGGTGGCCCTAGCCGTCGCCGCGACTGTCGGGCCACACCCCGGCCGGGCTACCACGTCATCCGCCTGGCCAAGGGGTCACCGCACTTCGCGGACGGCACCAACTACGTCCGAGCTGGACTACAAGCAGCTCGACTGACGCTACTCAGCGGCATTGGAGAGCCCGTCCTAAGGGGCCTGTTCCGGTCATGCAACCGCAACCGGGGCAGGCCGCCTGCTCTACCGCCGCCTTCAGGTCGTAAAGCCCGGCGGCCTCCCGGCCCGCCGTCGCGGGCCCCTGCCCCTTTACCGGCTTCTCCTTCTGTCGCGATGCATCGCGCGGAGGACTTCGGCATCCCTCGACGAACGCCGCGTGCCGTTGGCCTGCCCTTTTGTCCGAATCATGCCGGTTCTTACGGACCTCACCGTACTCCTACGGCGCTCAAAATAAGGGCAGCCCAGCCTTTGCCGCCACGGGATCAAGCGGGCCGGGGGGTCGCCCTAGCGTGGAGTCGAGTTCGGGCCGAGACCCGGTGTTCAGTCAGGACCCGGAATGGCCCTCCGTCCCAAGCACCAGCGGAAGGTGAACTGACATGACCAGCGTCAAGAACCTCCTCGCGGCCGCAGC
Source organism: Nonomuraea bangladeshensis (assembly GCF_039529455.1). Lineage (NCBI taxonomy): Bacteria > Bacillati > Actinomycetota > Actinomycetes > Streptosporangiales > Streptosporangiaceae > Nonomuraea > Nonomuraea bangladeshensis. Next base: position 145,266 of record NZ_BAAAMV010000001.1, on the reverse strand, counting down.
GATGACGGCCTCGGCCCTTGTCGTCCCGGTGGCGGCTTCGGCCCCGGCCGCCGCCGCTGAGCCCACCGCTCAGAGCGCGACGACGACGGAAAGCCTCACCACCCAGCGTCCCTGCAGGTTCCACCGGAACCCGGCCCGCTGCCGCGCCATCCGTGGAGGTGGCGGTGGTGGCGGCGGCGGTGGAGGTGGCGGCGGTGGGGGTGGCGGTGGTGGCGGCGGCGCCAACGTCGACATCAACAACCAGAACGTCAACCGCGCCGGCGGCGGTGGCGGCGGCGGCGGTGGCGGTGGCGGCGGCGGTGGCGGAGGTGGCGGTGGCGGCGGCGGTGGCGGCGGCGGTGGCGGCGGCGGTGGCGGCTGATCCCCGATCAGCACCGACCGACCGAGCCAAGCCGACCGAGCCAAGCCAACCGAGCCAAGCCAACCGACGACGAAGCCAACCCGGCCAACTCGATCGAGCCGATCAACCATCAGCCGATCGGCTGACCGACCAAGCCGACCAACCGAACTGATCACCCTGAGCCGAGTCCGGCCACGCCGCGGCCGTCTCGCTCACCACATCTGATCACCGCCACAGAGAACGAGAGGGTCGCACCGTCCGCCGATGCGACCCTCTCCTCATGCCCTCCACGCCCTTCAGATCATCGCGAACGCGGCCCGTCCACACGCGCGTCGGCGGGCCGGAAGTTGTCAGTGGCGATCGCCATGATGGGGCCATGACCGAGACGCCCCCCTTCACCGTGCCCGCCGACGCCACGGCATACGCCGAGGCCGTGCAGCTCGCCGTCGACTCCGCCGCGGCCTACTACGCCGACGGCACCTCGACGCTCGACGACGACGCCTACGACCGGCTGGTCCGCGGCATCGCCGCCTACGAGGAGGAGCACCCGGGCGAGGTGCTGCCCGCCTCGCCGACCGGCAAGGTGGCGGGCGGGGCCGTCGTGGGCGACGTGCCGCACACGGTGCCCATGCTGAGCCTGGACAACGTGTTCGGCCCCGAGCAGCTCGCCGACTGGGCGGCCTCGCTGGAGCGGCGGCTCGGCCGTCCGGTGGCGGCGTGGAGCGTGGAGCCCAAGCTCGACGGCCTCGCGATCTCGGCCCGCTACCGCCGCGGCCGGCTGGCGCAGCTCGTCACGCGCGGCGACGGGGTCGCGGGAGAGGACGTCTCGCACGCCATCGGCACCATCGTCGGCCTGCCCGACCGGCTGGCCGAGCCGGTCACGGTCGAGCTGCGCGGCGAGGTCATGATGACCACCAGCCAGTTCGAGGAGGCGTGCGCCAAGCGGCGGGCGCACGACGGCACCACGTTCGCCAACCCGCGCAGCGCGGCGGCGGGCACGCTGCGGGCGCAGGACCGCCCCTACGTGTGCGAGCTGACCTTCTTTGGCTACGGCGCGCTGCCGCGGCCCGACGACGACTCCGAGCAGGCCACGCGGCTGCGCGAGCTGCCGCACAGCGAGGTCATGGAGTGGGTGGCCGCGCAGGGGGTGCAGACCACGGCGGCCACGCCGGTCGCGGGCATCGTCGCCGGCACGCTGGAGCGCGTCCAGGAGCGGGTGGGCGAGATCGCGGCGGTCCGGGCCGAGCTGCCGTTCGGCATCGACGGCATCGTGATCAAGTGCGATCTGGCCGCCGACCAGGCGCAGGCCGGGTTCAGCTCGCGCGCGCCGCGCTGGGCGATCGCCTACAAACTGCCCGCCACAGAAAAGATCACCAAGCTGCTTGCCGTGGAGTGGAACACCGGCCGCACCGGCATCATCGCCCCGCGCGCCGTGCTGGAGCCGGTCGAGCTCGACGGCAGCCTCGTCACGTACGCGACCCTGCACAACCCCGCCGACATCGCCCGCCGTGGCCTCATGATCGGCGACAGCGTCACCGTCTACAAGGCGGGCGACGTCATCCCGCGGGTCGAGGCGCCGGTCGTGCACCTGCGCACCGGCGACGAGCGGCCCATCGACATCCCCCAGGTCTGCCCGTCGTGCGGCGACGCGATCGACGCCTCCCAGGAGCGGTGGCGGTGCGTGCGCGGGCGCGGATGCCGGGCGATCGCCTCCATCGTCTACGCCGCCGGCCGCGACCAGCTCGACATCGAGGGCCTGGCGGAAAACCGGATCAGGCAGATGCTCGACGCCGGTCTCATCGCCGACTTCGCCGACCTGTTCTTCCTGACCCGCGAGCAGCTGCTCGGCCTCGAACGCATGGGCGCCACCAGCACCGATAACCTCCTGGCCGCCCTCGACCGGGCCAAGGGCCGGCCGCTCAGCCGGGTGTTCTGCGCGCTGGGCGTACGCGGCACGGGCCGATCCATGAGCCGCCGCATCGCCCGCCACTTCGCCACCATGGACGCGATCCGCGCCGCCGACCCCGACGCGATCCAGCAGGTGGACGGCATCGGCCCGGAGAAGGCGCCGGTGGTGGTGGACGAGCTGACCGAGCTCGCCCCGCTCATCGACAAGCTCGTACGCGCGGGCGTCAACATGACCGAGCCCGGCGCCACCCCGCCCGCCGCGGAAGCGACGCCGGACCAGCAGGCAACGGATTCAGTGATGACGACGACACTGCCGCTGGCCTCGATGTCGGTGGTGGTCACCGGCACGATGACCGGGCCACTCGCGGCGCTGTCACGCAACGAGGTCAACGAGCTCATCGAGCGAGCCGGCGGCAAGGCCTCCTCCAGCGTGTCCGCCCGAACGTCTTTGCTGGTGGCGGGGGAGAAGGCAGGCTCCAAACACACCAAGGCCCAGCAACTCGGCGTGCCGATCACGACGCCGGAGGAGTTCGCCACCCTCGTCGCCCCCCTGCTCCAGCAACCGTCCGCCTGACCACCCGGGCCAGGACCTCGTGGATGCGTGGCTGGGTTGCCGAGTACGCCTGCGCCCAGGCTTCGAACTCGAGCGTGGCGTCGAAGCCCTCGGCCGCCGCGCTCCTGATGGGCCGCACCAGCCGGGGGTCCAGCTCCGCGTACGTACGCCCCAAGGCTGTGGCGGCGGCCACCGGATCGTCCTCGACCGACAGGGCCAGGCCCGCCTCCACCGCCTCCGCGCCCGTGAGGGTGCCCCCGCCGGGGCCTTCTGCTGCTCCGACCGCAGATGGTCGACGGACGAGGCGGCGGCAGCTCGCGAAGATCCGCCCCGGAGGCGAACATTCTGGTGCGCCGGTCAGGACGACGGCATGGACGGAGGATTCGCGCTCCGCCAGTGAAAGACGTCGACAATGGCGTTCAGCATGTCCGACGACAGGGCGTTGCGTTGTTTCGGGCGGTTAAGTGTGGCATTGCCACGTGTTTCCGCTGTTCGATGAAAATCGTCATCCGCTCACACCGGCCAGCTCGCCGAACTCCTTCGCGTAGTCCTGGATGCGTCCCTGTACCTGCCGCAACTCGACGCGGCAGGCTGCGTTGCCCGGCCAGGCTGGCTCGGGCGTGTCCGGATGCGCCTGCTCGAACTCGCGCAGCCGCGGGTGCCACTTCGACAGGAAGGGCCGCAGCTCCTGGTTGAGCATGGCGATCGCCAGTTGCTCGACCGTCCGGCCACCATTGGGCACCGACGGCCTGCCCGCCTTCAGGGTGTCGCGGACGGTGGCGAACAGGCCGTAGAGCGACGAGAGCGCCTCGCGGGTCAGGCCCTCATCGTCGTTCAACGGCTGGGTGGACACGCGAGTGGTGATCTCCACGAACAGCTTCCATGCGACGTCACGGCTCTCGTCATCGACCACGAACGTCAGCTTGACCTCGGCCGGCGGGGATGATCGGTTGCGGATCCGGGCCACCATGACGCCCGCCATCCCGGCCACCGCCCCGGCGGCGACGGAGAGTCCACGTCCTCCGATGCGGGTCAGCTCGAAGATCACCAGTCCGGCGACCAGGCCGGCGACGGCCGCCGCGGCCATGTGGACGACGCGTCCGCGCGGCAATGGAGTTCGGGCTGAGATGTAGTCGGCGACGGTGACGAGGAGCAGCGCGGTGCGGGTGCGTGGGTCGTCGTCGCCGTGGCGTTCACGCAGCCGCGCCGTCAGGGGCGAGGACCGTTCGTCGAGCGTGGCCAGACTGGACAGCAGAGTCTCGGCGACGTCGGCGGGCAGGTCCTTCAGGGTGACCAGGTGACGTGCGTGTGCCACGACCTCAGGCCCCGGCTCCGGTGCGGTGAGGTGTTCGGCGACGGCCCGGGCCGCCGCGGGCAGGCAGCCGCGCCGGGCCGGCTCCGGCACGGCGCGCAGCACGCGCGCGTGCACCGACACGCACTCGCCCGCCGCCGCGACGAGGCACCGGCGGGTCAGTGACTCCAGGGCGGGCAGCAGCCGTTCCTGCGTCTCCTGCCTGCTCCAGCCGTGCAGCAGTGCCGCCGCGCGGCTCAGCAGGGCTCGCGGGAGCGGGGCCGGCGCGAGGAACGACGCCAGGCCGAGCACCGTCCACGCCGGGATGTCCAGCTCGCGCAGGATGTCCGCCAGCACGCTGTCCGCCGTGCCCGCGACCTGGTGGCGGTACTCGGCCAGCGAGATCATGCCGCGGCCCGTCCGCAGTTCCGCGCCCGCCATGCGGAGGTCGTGCGGATGTCCGCTCAGGTCGCGGACGAGCGCGGCGGCCTCGGCCTCCTCCCCGGGCCCGTACGCGTCCCTGAGCAGGGCGAGCCCCTCGGCCTCCGTCAGGCCGCCCAGCCGTACGGGGCCGCCGAGGTCGGTGAAGCGGTCCTCCTGGCAGGTCAGGATCGTGCGTACGTACCGGGAGGGGATCAGCAGCTCCCGGACGGTCGCGTCGGAGATCCCGGCGGGAAGCTGGTCGACGATCCACAGCGCCGGCTCCGCCCGCCCCCTGAAATGGGCGGCGACGTGCGGGAGGAGGCGGTCGTCGGGCACGCCGGCGAGTGGGATCCCGGTGGCGACGGCCATGTCGCGCACCAGGCGGCGGTAGTCGAGCAGCAGGTCGGGGCTCGTCTTCTCGGGGTCGAGGGCGAACGAGTGAACGCCGCCGGGGAAGGCGGCGGCGAACTCCTGGGCGTACTGGGCGGCCAGCGTGGTCTTGCCGCTCCCCGGCAGCCCGGAGACCACCGCCACGCCCATGCGAGGCCCCGGTGCGACGAGCGCGGACGTGCCCGCGTGCAGGGCCGAGTGCAGGCGCCACAGCTCGGCGTACCGGTGGACGGCCTCGCGGTCGGGCAGCGGCTCGCCCGGCCACCAATGAGGCGGCTCGGCGCTCGCCGCCGCGCCGAGCGGGCCGGACAGCGCCGCCACCCGCTCGGCCACCTCCTCGGCGAAGCGCCGGCGTTCGGGCTCGGAGGCGGGCGGCCTCCGGTACTTCAGGTCGCGTAACTCGACGGGCTCGATGTGGTCCGAGCCGTCCTCGGGGTTGACCACGAGGAGGCGTCCCCGCACCGTACGGCTCCGCTGCGCCAGCAGGAACGCGAACGTCAGCTCAAGCTGGCAGGCCGGTCGCGTCGGATAGGCCCGCGAGTAGTAGGCGAGCAGGACGGCCGACCTCAGCACGCCCTCGGTGATCTTCCTGGTGATGCTCTCGTGATGGCCGATCGACCGTTCGTCGCGGAAGACGCGCAGGGGCCGGCCGCGCACCTTCGCCCCGCGCAGCGCGTCCTCCAGGGCGCGCGCCTGCTCCCGGTCGTCGCCGGCGTAACTGAGGAAGACGTCGTACTCGTCCGGCCCCATGACCGTCCTTTCGGAAGACTGGTGGACGCCCCGATACGGTGTTCGACTGCTCAGGTAGAGGATTATCCACTTTCGGCGGATCGCTGCCATTCAGGAGGAGAAAAGCCTCCCAAGGGAGGAGGATCTTCCGCCCGGTGACGAAGGGCGCTCCTGCCTCTTGGGAGGCTGCTTTCAGTTCCCGCCGGCGACCGTCCTGAGGGCGATCAGGAGGATGAACAGCGGGATGGTCATACTCGTCCCGAGAACGGCGAGTATGAGGCACAAGCGGACGGTCCGGGCTTTGCTTTCCAGGGCGTCCCGGATCGTCCGTCCGAATTCGGACGCCACGCTCGGCGCGTCATCCTCTTCCTTGTCGTCATTTGTCATGACGAGACAGTCCCGTATGGGCGCCCCGACCTGCAACAACGCGAAAATTATTCAAGCGTGATAATCATCCGCCCGGACTGATAATCGTGATCCGCGGGGATGTGATTCTTGAACATCGCGGCTATTGGAGCCCCGAGCGGACCGAGGTGATGCGGCGGGTGTTGAAGCCGAGCCAGTGCATCCGCCCCACATACCGCGCGTGCTCCACCTTCAGGCAGCGGTCCATGATCACGGTCACGCCGCCGTCCTCGGCGATCCGCGCGCCCTCCTCGTTGATCACGCCGAACTGGCACCAGAGGGCGGCGGCCCGGATCGACACGGTCTCCCGCGCGAGGTCCGGCAGCGCGTCGGGGGCGCGGAAGACGTTCACCAGGTCGACCGGCACCGGCACGTCGAGCAGGCTGGGGTAGCTGGGCTCGCCGAGGATCTCCTTCTCGCGCGGGTTGACCGGGATCACCCGGTAGCCGTGCCGCTTGAGGTAGTAGCCGACGAAATGGCTGGCCCGCAGCTCGTTGCCGGACAGGCCGACGATCGCGATCGTCCTGGTCGAGTGGAGCACCCGCTGGATCGTCAGCGGGTCCTGGTAGCGTCCGAGCTCGGTCATGCCGTCCCCGCCTTCTTCCCGATCGCCGCGCCGACGCGGGCGAAGCCCTGTTCCAGGTCCCAGATGAGGTCCGCGACCGACTCGGTGCCGACCGACAGCCGCACCGTGCCGGGCCCGACGCCGGCCGCCCGCAGCTCGTCGTCGCCGAGCTGGCGGTGCGTCGTGCTGGCCGGGTGGATGACCAGGCTCTTGGCGTCGCCGACGTTCGCCAGGTGCGACCAGAGCGTCAGGCCGCCGATGAGGCCCTGCCCGCCGGCCCGGCCGCCCGCGCAGTCGAAGGAGAACACCGCGCCCGCGCCGCGCGGCAGGTATTTCTCCACCAGAGGCGCGTACTTCGCGCCCGGCAGGCCGGGATAGGTCACGTTGGAGGCCAGCTCGTGCCCGTCGAGGAAGGCCGCGACCGCCCGCGCGTTCTCGACGTGGCGGTCCATCCGCAGCGACAGCGTCTCCAGTCCCTGGAGGAGCAGGAAGGCGTTGAACGGCGACAGCGCCGCGCCGAGGTCGCGCAGGGTCTCGGCGCGCAGCTTCATCAAGTAGCCGTACTCGCCGAACGTCTCGTGGAAACGCAGCCCGTGGTAGGCCGGCGACGGATCGGCGACCACCGGGAAGCGCCCGTTGGACCAGTCGAACGTGCCCGCCTCCACGACCACCCCGCCGATGCTGGTGCCGTGGCCGCCGATGAACTTGGTCGCCGAGTGGACCACGATGTCGGCGCCCCACTCGATCGGCCGGCAGAGGTAGGGGGTCGCGAACGTGTTGTCCACGACGAGCGGCAGCCCGTGCTCGTGCGCGATGGCCGCCACGGTCTCGATGTCGAGCACGTTGCCGGCCGGGTTGCCGATCGTCTCGGCGAAGAACGCCTTGGTGGCGGGCCGCACCGCCTGCCGCCAGGCGTCCGGGTCGTCCGGGTCCACCCACGTCAGCTCCACGCCCATCTTGCGCAGCAGGTGCTTGAGCTGGTTGACGGTCCCGCCGTAGAGGGCCGAGGACGACACGACGTGGTCGCCGGGCTGGAGCAGCGTGAAGAGCGCGGCGGCCTGCGCGGCGATGCCGCTGGCGAAGGCCACCGCGCCGCTGCCGCCCTCCAGGTTGGCCACCCGCTCCTCGAACACCGCGACGGTCGGGTTCATGATCCGCGAGTACGTGTTCCCGTACTCCTGGAGGTTGAAGTACGCCGCCGCGGACTCGGGGTCCTCGAAGACGTAGCTGGTGGTCTGGAAGATCGGCACCGCCCGCGCGCCCGTGTTGGGGTCGGGCCGCTGCCCGGCGTGCAGCTGCCGGGTCTCGAAGCCGAACTCGCGGGCCTGTTCGGCCCGGGGGAGGTCGCGGGGGGACTGGTCGGTCACGAGAAGAACCTCTTCCTCGCTGTCATCCGGCTCCGCCGAGGAACCGGCGGATGATGGGAGTCTGCCGCGCCTCTTCGAGCAGGAAGCAGTCGTGCCCGTACGGGGCGTCGATCAGCTCGTACGACACCGGCTTGCCGGCGGCCCGCAGCGCCCGCTCGATCTCCTCCGAGGCCGACGGCGGGTAGAGCCAGTCGGAGCTGAAGGCGATGAGCAGCGTCCGCGCCTCGACGCCGGCCAGCGCCCGCGCGAGCGAGCCGCCGCCGTGCCGCCGGGCGAGGTCGAAGTACGTCAGGGCGCGCGAGAGATAGAGGTAGGTGTTGGCGTCGAAGCGCTTGACGAAGGCGTCGGCCTGGTGGCGCAGATAGCTCTCCACCTCGAACTCCGGCTCGGTGATGGTGTAGCGCAGGTCGTCGGCGTGCTGGAGCCGCCGGCCGAACTTCTCGCTGAGCGCGGGCCCGGACAGGTAGGTGATGTGGCCGACCATGCGCCCGACGCCCATGCCGGCGTCGGGGGCGCGGCCGGTGCCGTAGTAGCGGCCGCCCTGCCAGGCCGGGTCGCGCAGGATCGACTCGCGGGCGATCGCGTTCCAGGCCACGCCCTGCGGGTGGAGTGCGTGCGTGCTGGCGATGGCGACGACGGCGTCCACCTGGCCGGGGTAGCGCACCGCCCATTCGAGCGCCTGCATCCCGCCGAGCGAGCCGCCGGCGACCGCGGCGAGCCGTTCGACGCCGAGGGCGTCGAGGAACGCGCGCTGGGTCCGGACCATGTCCGCGACCGTGATGACGGGGAAGTCCGGCCCGTACGGGCGGCCCGTCGCCGGGTCCACCGAGGACGGCCCCGTCGTGCCGCGGCAGCCGCCGAGCAGGTTCGTGGAGACGACGAAGAACCGGTCGGTGTCGAACGCCTTGCCGGGGCCGATCATGCCGTCCCACCAGCCGAGCGCCCTGCCGCCCGCGCCGTCGCGCTCCTCGGCGCCGAACCCGTCGCGGGTGCCCGCCTCGGCCGGCGCCGCGGACACGCCCGCCGCGTGGGCGTCGCCGCTGAGGGCGTGGCAGACCAGGATGACGTTGTCGCGCCGGGGCGACAGGGTGCCGTAGGTCTCGTACGCCACCCGGACCGGATGCAGGTCGCGGCCGCAGTCGAGCCGCACGGGCCGGGGCAGGTCGAGGTAGCGGGTCTCGACAGCGCCCACGGAGCCGGCGAGGGTCCTGGCTGGCTGCGACATGGGCTTATGGTAGCCGCCACGCCCGGTGTATGGTCAAATACCTACCGGAATAGCGGGTAGTGAGCGAAGGGCGGAAGCTATGACCACGGTCTCCAACGGCGTGAACGTGCAGGCGCTGCTGGACGCGCGCGAGGCGCTGAAGGACGCGCCCGACGCCGCGCGGTTCGTCTGGCGGGCCTCCAGCACCTGGCGGAACGGCGTGCACAGCACGACGACGGTCAAGGAGTTCTTCGGGCTCGGGGAGGAGCGCTCCCACCGCAGCGAGGCGGTGTTCGACGCCGACCACCCCGAGGTCTTCGCGGCCGAGGACAACGGCATCACGCCGATCGAGTACCTGCTCGTCGGCCTGGCGAGCTGCCTGACGGCCGGCGTCGCCTCCGTCGCCCAGAACCGCGGCATCCAGCTCCGCTCGGTCGAGGCGCGGCTCGAAGGCACCCACGACATCCGCGGCATCCTGGGCGCCGACAGCGACGTGCGCAACGGCTTCGACGACATCAAGGTGACGTTCGAGATCGACGCGGACGCCTCGCGGCAGGACATCGAGGCCCTGGTGGCCCAGTCCCAGAAGCGCTCGGCGGTGTTCGACGCCCTGACGAACCCGACGAACGTCACCGTCGAAGTCGCCTGAGGGCCGAGCCATCACCGAGCGGGTCACGACGGTCGTCATCGGGGCGGGGCACGCGGGCCTCGCCGCCGGCCACTTCCTCACCGCGCGCTCGATCGACCACGTCGTGATCGAGCGCGGCGAGGTGGCCAACTCCTGGCGCCGCGAACGATGGGACTCCTTCCGGCTGCTCACCCCCAACTGGCAGAGCCGCCTGCCGGGCCTCGCCTACGAAGGCCCGGACCCCGACGGCTACATGACCACGAAGGAGGTGACGCAGCTCATCGAGCGCTTCGCCACGCTCTCCGGCTCGCCCGTACGGACCGGCACGGCCGTCACGTCCGTCCGGCGCGACGGCGACGGCTACCTGGTGACCACCGGCCACGGCGAGATCGCCTGCCGGACGGTGGTCGTCGCGACCGGGGCGTGCAACCTGCCGGCGGTGCCGGCCTTCAGCGAGGCGGTGCCGCCGTCGGTGCGGCAGCTGACGCCGTTCGACTACCGCGAGCCCGGCCGGCTCCCCGAGGGCGGCGTGCTCGTCGTCGGGGCGTCGGCCACCGGCGTGCAACTGGCCGCCGAGCTGCGCGCCTCGGGCCGGCCGGTGACGCTGTCGGTGGGGGAGCACGTCCGCATGCCGCGCACCTACCGGGGGCGCGACGTGCTCTGGTGGATGGACGCCTCCGGCGTGTGGGACCAGCGCCACGACGAAATCGAGGACCTGGAACGCGCCAGGCGGCTGCCCTCGCCCCAGCTCGTGGGCACGCCCGAGCGCGCGACGCTCGACCTCAACGCGCTCACCGCGATGGGCGTCGAGCTCGTGGGCCGCTGGGCGGGCGTGCGGGACGGCCGGGCGCTGTTCTCCGGCGGGCTGCGCAACGTGTTCTCGCTGGCCGACCTCAAGATGGAGCGGCTGCTGGACACGTTCGACACGTGGGCCCGCGAGCACGGCAGGGACGGCGAGGTCGGCCCGCCCGAGCGGTTCGCGCCGACCCGGGTGCCCGAGTCGGCGCGCTGGCAGCTCGACCTGGGCAGCGGGGAGATCCGCACGATCGTGTGGGCCACCGGCTTCCGGCCCGACTACCGCTGGCTCGACGTGCCGGTGCTCGACGCGAAGGGCCGGCTGCGCCACGACGGCGGCGTGGCCGACAGCCCCGGCCTGTACGCGCTGGGCCTGCCCCTGCTGCGCCGGCGCAGGTCCACGTTCATCCACGGCATCGAGGACGACGCCCGCGAGGTCATCGCCCACCTGGCGCGGCACCTGGCCTGAGCGGCGGCGGCGGGGTGGGGGCGCCCTGGAAGAGGGTGTCCTCGGGCCGCAGCGGCACGTTCGCCTCGCGGACGTAGTACGCGGGCCGAGGCGGCGCGAGGCGGTGGACGTAGCGGCCGACCACCGCCACGGCGGCCAGCGTCACCGCCGGCACCAGCAGGTGCGCGCCCGGCAGCCCCAGCGCCGCGGCGACCAGGCCCAGCGCCGCCAGCAGGTAGACGACGTTCAACGGCCGCCAGGAGAACCCGAAGAACAGCTCGAAGGAGTGCCCCGCCAGCCGGGCCAGCCGCAGCTTGGACCGGCCGGCGTCGCGTTCGCGATGGCTGACCTCGACCAGGGTGTGCCGCGCCCCCACCAGCGGCACCGCGGCCATGAACCACGGCAGCCGCAGGTCCATGATCGTGCGGGCGACGGGCGTGCGGACGAGCCGGAAGGTGGACGCCCCTCTGGGCATCTCGATGCGGAACACCGCCCGCGCCGCCCAGTGCATCCCGGCCGAGCCGAGCCTGCGCACGAGCGGGTCGCGCCGCCGCACCCGGCGGCCGAAGACGACGTCGTAGTGGCCGCCGGCCGCGCCGTCGAGCAGCCGCCAGATCTGCGACGGCGGGACCTGAAGGTCGGCGTCGCACTGGACGGTCCAGGGCTGCCCGGCGTGCCGGAACCCGGCCGCCATGACGGCCTCGATGCCGAAATTACGGGTGAAGGACAGATAACGCACCCGCGGGTCCGTCTCGGCGAGCGCCCGGATGCGGGCGAGGGAGTCGTCGGTGCTGCCGTCGTCCACGAAGAGGATCTCCAGGTCCTCGATCGCGGCCAGCTCCGCCGCCAGCTCCCGGTAGGCCACCTCGACCTGCGCGCCCTCGTTGAAGCAGGGGACGAGCACGGTCAGTCCGGTCGGTGCGCCAGTCGGTGCGCCCGTCATCGCGCCCTCCACAAAGCCAGGCCGAGGACGAGCGGGTTCGCCCCCAGCGCGTACACGGCCCCGGCCGCCCCGGCCAGGGAGATCGCCACCACGCCCAGCCCGGCGACGGCGGCCAGGGCGACGACGACCGCCCTGGCGTTGGCCCGCAGGTTCGTGTGCTCCACCACGAACGTGGCGCCGCTCGCCAGCGCCTGCATGGGCAGCAGGGTGAGCGCGAGCACGGCGAGCGCGACCGGCCCGTCCACCCCCCACGCGGCCAGCACGACCCCGGCGATCAGCAGCCACAGGGCCGCGCCCAGCGCGGCGAGCCCGGCCATGCGCCGGGCGAGCACCCGCGCCCCCGCCACGCCGCCGCCCGCCACGCGCAGCGAGAGCTGCGGCTGGTAGATGCGCTGCACGGTGTAGAGGATCGACAGCGCGAAGCCCCAGCCGAGCGTCACCAGGTAGAGGTCGCCGCTGTGGCCCGCGTACGGGCTCAGCGCCAGCTCCACGAACAGCGCGCCGATCATCGCGTTGTTCATGACGTCGGCCGCGCCCATCAGCAGCACGGTCCCGGCCAGCACGCGGCGCGCCCCCGGCCGGGGCCGCCGCACGCGCGGCAGCCCCGGCAGCAGCGCGACGTTGAGCGCGGTGACCAGCGCCAGCAGCCCGGTCAGGTAGCCGGCGGGCCCGATCCCCGCCAGGAACGCCAGCGCCGCCATCGTGCCCATCCCGACGCCCAGCACGGCGAAGTGCACGGTGTCGCGGGTGTAGTGGCCGAGCGCGCGGTGCAGGGCCACGCCCAGCATGCCGCAGCCCAGCCCCACGTAGTAGGCGACGCCCAGCAGGTAGAGCGTGACCCGCGCGTCCGGGGCGAGCGCCAGCGCGGTCACGGCCGCGAGCGCGGGCGGCAGCGGCACGTAGGCGACCAGCGCGCGCAGCATCCCGGTGAGGTCGTCGCGGGTGCGGCGGGCCCGCGGGATGAGCTTCAGCGCCGCCTTCTCGCCGCCGGACTGCACGACCATGCACAGCCAGCCGACCGCGCCCATCACCGCCGCGTAGGCGTTGAAGTCGGGGCGGCTCCAGGCCAGGGCGAGCAGGGCCGCCGAGCCGTACAGCATGAGACGGAAGACGGCCCGGCCGGCCAGCAGCGTCGTCAGCCGGGACAGGCCGACGCGGTGGGAGACGGCGGTCATCCCGCGTCCAGGTCGGCGATCACGCGCTCGCGCAGCGGGTACGAGCCGTCCCGCAGGTGGGCCCGCAGGGCGTCCTCGACCGCCTCGGCGCCGAAGCGGTCCAGCACGCCGGTCGGCGAGGGCCCTCTCTCCACCTGGAACAGCGCGGCGAAGAACGTCCGCAGCGGGCCGGACTCGAAGCGCTCGGGCAGGGGGAGCAGCTTCCGCACCGCCTCCGGGTCCGGCGCGGCGACCGGCGGCGCGGCCACCCACGTGGCCTCGCGGCCCGGCCCGGCGAACCAGGCCCGTACGTGCCTCAGCCGCTCGGCCGCCCACGGGTCTTCCGGCGCGAGCCGCGCCCGGGCCAGCCGCAGGTCGTAGCAGGTGGCGTGCAGGGCCGCGCACACCTGGGCGAAGGCGACGGGCCTGGCGGGCAGGTCGGCGGCCGGGACCTCGCTGACCTCCGCCAGCAGCCCGGCGGCGCTCTCGTCGGTCCTGGCCTGCTCCACCAGCGCGTCGAACTCCCGGTACCAGCGGGTCATGGCCGCCCGGTCGGGAGTCGAGTCGTCGTCGTTGTCGCGGATCCAGCGGATCATCCGGGCCGGCAGGTACGGCTCCAGCGGATCACCGGCCACGGACCGGGGCACGACCGGCGCCGCCCTGAACACGGCCCCGCAGGAGCGGCACGACCGGCGCCGCCCGCGCAGCCGTACGGGGTGCGGGTCGCCGCACTGGACGCAGCGCACCGCGACGGCCCCCTTCACAGCGGCACCGCCAGGGCGGAGGAGGGCCGCAGCTCGGCGCCCAGGTCGCGCTTGACCTCGGCCTGGCCCTTGCCGAGCACCAGCCCGCGCCTGCCGGACCGGATGGCCCATTCGATCATGCGGACGTACCCGTCGAAGTAGAGGTGCTTGCGGCCGCCCTCCTCGGGCGGGACGGCACCCCAGCTCAGGCAGACGGGCCAGTCGGGGTGGTCGAGGATGAGCGACAGGCCGAGCAGCCGCCCCCCGTCCCGGTAGGTGAGCGCGACGCTCTCGCCGCTGCCGATCAGCGTCTCCAGGTAGGGCAGGGGGAGCGGCGGGGCGGGCGAGAGCCTGCTGCGGTGCTTGAGGTCGTTCTCGGCGCGCAGGCGGGCGGCCTCGTCCGCGCCGACCAGGTCGCGGGCCGGGCCGACGCGCACCGACAGCTCGGCGGCGAACGTCTTCGCGCGCCTGCGCAGGGAGTCGCGGCGGCGCGGGTCGAGCACGGCGTACCAGTCGTCCAGGCGCGGCCAGGGCAGGGCCAGCCTGGCGAGCGGCGCGGTGGGGATGCGCAGCCGGAGCGGGCCGGGCAGCAGCGCGTCCTCTCCCTCCGACACCTCGCGCCAGACGGTGCTCCGCCAGCCGGGGCCTAGCGCGCGGCGCACCGCGCGGAGGTAGGCGGTCAGGAGCTCGGGGTCGTGCCCGTCCCGCCACCACCAGCCCTTCTGGGAGCGGTTGCCGGGCGCGTGCACGTCCACGACGCCCGCGGGGGAGCGGCGGAGGCCGGCGTACCGGCCCGCGGCGGAGCGCCGGGGGTCGGCGTACCGGCCGCGCCGCAGCCTCGGGGCGCGCAGCGAGGCCGCCACCGCGCCCGCCGCCCGTCCGTCGCGCCGCAGTACGGCCAGCACGACGGGGGCCTGGGCGGCCCAGGCGTAGGCGCGCAGCAGGTCCCAGCGCCAGGTCACCCGCTGCCCCGCGGCCCGGCGTAACTCCTCCCAGTCGCCGGGCTCCGGGTCGTGCCGGGGGTCCAGCAGCTCCACCTTCATCCGAGCGCCCACCGGGGCACCGCCACGAGTCTCATGGGGAGGTATTCGAACCCCAGGGAGCGTTTCTCGTCAACGAAGCCGCGTCCGGCGTACAGGCTCTCGGCCTTGCCGGCCACCGCGTGCGCGACGATCCGGGTGTAGCTGTAGAAGAAGAGGTCCTTGCGCCCGCCCTCGGCGGGGGTCAGCGCCGCGAACGGCCCGTACATCGGGGTGACCGGGTGGTCGTAGACGACGGCGAGGCCGATCAGCCGGTCGCCGTCGTGGTAGGAGACGGTCCAGACGTCGTCGCGGGGGATCAGCTCGGCGAAGTAGGCGGCGGGCAGCGACAGGCGGCGGTCGAACGCGGCGGCCGGCCGGGCGAGGAGCCGCCCGGCGAGGGCGGCCGGGCCCCTGGCGGGCGCGGGGCGCGAGGTGATCCTGACGGCCTGGCGCTCGTGGAGGTCGGCGAGCTCGGCGGGGTCGAGGTCGGTGCGCCCGGCGCCGGTCACGACGCGCAGCGTGCCGTCCTGCTCGATCCGCCGGGCCTGGCGGCGCAGCGAGGCGCGGCGGCTGCCGCTCAGCGTGCCGAGCCAGCCGTCGGCGGACGTCCAGCGCAGGGGTAACAGGGTCGTGCCGGGGGAGGGGCGGACGACCGCGCCGCGCCTGGCCACCAGCGGCAGGGCGGGCTCGGTGACCATGCGGTAGACGACTCCGGCCAGCCACGGGCCGAACTCCGCGCGGGCGGCCCGTTCGAAGCCCCTGATGACCGCGCGGCCCTCATCGCCGTCCGGCAGGACCCAGGTGGGGCCGTTGGAGTGGGCGGGCAGGCGTACGTCGAGCAGGAACGGCCCCCGGCCCGACCGGAGCGCGCCGACGGCGCCGACCACGCGCTCACCGTCGCGGGCCACGCACAGCAGCGGCCGGGCCCAGGAGCCGTCGAAGGAGGCGCGGATCACGTCGTACGACCAGATCGCCGTGAGCTCCCTGTCGCGACGGAAGTCCTCCCAGCCGGCGGGTTCGGGGTCGCGGCCGGGCTGGAAGAAGTCGAACCTCACCGGTACGTCCTTGAC
The DNA here is from genome assembly GCF_039529455.1 of Nonomuraea bangladeshensis. Lineage (NCBI taxonomy): Bacteria > Bacillati > Actinomycetota > Actinomycetes > Streptosporangiales > Streptosporangiaceae > Nonomuraea > Nonomuraea bangladeshensis. Next base: position 129,288 of record NZ_BAAAMV010000001.1, on the reverse strand, counting down.
TGACACGTAATACAACGAATCTGCAACAGAGTCATTTGAGATAAACGATCGCAGTATATGTCTGATTTGATCAGCGCCGCGTCCACGATCGGGCGCTCCGCATCATCCGCCCGCGCACCACCGCAGCGCACGGCACTGACCAGGGGAAAGCATGAAAGTAGGCGTCACCGGGGGCAACGGTTTCATCGGACAGTACGTATGCGAGGAGTTAGCCGCCCGCGGCCACACTCCCATCGTCTTCGACCATCGCCAGCGCGGCACGGGCACGTACGAGTTCATGCTCGGCGACATCAGGGACGCCACGGCCATGGTCGAGCTGGCCGCCCACGCCGACGCGATCATCCACCTGGCGGCCGTGCTCGGGACCCAGGAGACGATCGACAACCCGCGCCCCGCCGCCGAGACCAACCTCGTCGGCGGCCTCAACTTCCTCGAAGCCGTCGCCCAGTACGACCTGCCCGGCGTCTACATCTGCGTCGGCAACCACTGGATGGACAACAGCTACTCCATCTCCAAGACCGCCGTCGAGCGCTTCGTGCGCATGTTCAACGCCCACCGGGGCACCCGCGTCAACCAGGTCAGGGTCGTCAACGCCTACGGGCCGCGGCAGATGGCCGCGCCGCCGTTCGCGCCCGGCAAGGTCCGCAAGATCACCCCCGCCGTCGTCTGCCGCGCGCTGTCCGGCATGCCGGTCGAGCTCTACGGGGGCGGCGCCCAGATCTCCGACATGGTCTGGGTCGGCGACGTCGCGCGGGGCCTCGTCTCGGCGCTGGAGACCGCGGCCGACCAGGGCCCGCTCAAGCACGTCGTCGAGGTCGGCCCCGCCGAGTCCACCAGCATCCGCGCCGTCGCCGAGATGATCATCGACATGTGCGTGGACCGCGGCTACGACCGCGTCCCGATCGTCGACCTGCCCATGCGGCCCGGCGAGACCCCGGAGACCGCCGTCACCGCCGACCCGCAGACGCTGCGCTCGGTCGGCATCGACCCCGCCACGCTCGTCTCGCTGCCCGAGGGCATGGCCAAGACCGTCGACTGGTTCATCGAGAGCCGCGGCACGCACTGGAGCCCGCCGCGATGAGGCGCCTGGTCATCCTGGGCGGCTCGGACGGCACGGTCAGTGCCTTTCGCGCCGCCCGGCGGCTGGGCCTGGCCACCATCTGCGTGGACATGCGGCAGGACGCGCCCGGCGTCGCCGAGGCCGACGAGTTCCTGCACCTCAGCACCCGCGACGTCCCCGCCGTCGCGGCCGCCCTGCGCGACCGCGACGGCCTGGCCGGGCTGCTCGCCCCCGGCAGCGACATCAACCTCCCGTCGCTGGTCGAGCTGGCCCGCCTGCTCGGCCTGCCGTGCGGCCTGACGGACGCGACGCTGCGCGCCTCGACGGACAAGCTCTTCTTCCGCGAGGTGTGCGAACGGCTGGGCCTGCCCGGACCCTCTTACTGCGCGGACGACTACTGGGCAGGTGACGCGGACCTGGCGCTCCGGCCGCCGCTGCCGGTCATCGTCAAGCCCGTGGACTCCGGCAGCTCGCGCGGCATCACGATCTGCCGCGAGCCCGGCGAGCTGCCGGCGGCGATCGCGCACGCCAAGGAGGTCTCCCCGACCGGGCGGGCCCTCATCGAGGAGCTGCTGACCGGCGAGGACCTCTGCGCCGAGGCCATGCTCCAGGACGGCAGGATCGCCCTGCTCGGGCTGAGCAGGCGCGTCACCGCGCCGCCCGCCGTGGTGGCGGTCGGCCACGACATGGCGCCCGCCGACGACGTCCTGGAGAAGGAGGTCGTCCGGCAGCTCGAACGCGTCTGCGCCGACCTCGGCTACCGCGACGGCCCGCTCAACGTCGATCTGTTCGTGGACGGCGGGCAGGTCACCCTCGTCGAGATGGGCGCGCGGATCGGCGGCAACGGGCTGGGCGAGGCCCTCGGGCTCATGCACGGCGTCGACACGGTCGAGGCCACCGTGCGCCTCGCGATCGGCGAGCGTCCCGACCTGACCCCGGCCCGGCGCGTCCCCGCCCACGTCCGGGTGCTGCGCGCCCCCGCGGAGGGGACGCTCGTCTCCATCGACGGGCTGGAGTCGCTGCCGGACGGCGCCGAGGTGGTCGTGGTGGCCAAGCCCGGCGACCACGTCGTGCCCTACACCGAGTGCCGGGCCAAGCTGGGGTACGTCGTGGACCGCGAGCCGCCCGACCTCGACGCGCTGATCAGGATAGATGTCCGCTAGCGCGTCGCCGGGCGGGTTCCCCGGCGTCCTGTGGCGGCTGGCCTACCGGCGGGCCGTCCGGACGGCCTTCGCCCGCGTGCCCTTCTACCGGGACCAGTGGGTACGGGCCGGGCGCGAGCTCGCCGAGCCCGAGCCCACGCCCAGCGCGGACCTCGCGGGGCAGTTGCACCGGCTGTGCCCGTTCGGCGCGCCGTACGACGCGGGCGCGGAGCCCAGCCTGTGGATCGGCCCCGCCGCCGACCTGCGGGCCGCACTCCGCACGGCCGGCGTACGCGGGCGGGCGCCCGTGCTGGAGGTGGGTCCCGCGGTGCTCGACCGGCGCGCGCTCGGCCCGTTGCGGCGCTACGGCGTGCTGCTGGCCGCGGGCGCCAAGGTCAGGAACGAGCGGCGGCGGCGCGAGCTCAACGAGCCCGCGCTCCGCCTCGCCGCCGGAGCCGGGCGGGCGGTCCTGGTCGGCGAGCGCGACGCCGTGGCCGAGTTCCTGCCCGCGCTCGCCGGGATCGAGACCCGCGTGCTGGTCCGCGCCGGCCTGAGCGGTGACGCGGAGCTGGCCCATGACCCGCATCTCGGTTACTACGCCGCGCGCGCCCGGTGCGGCCACCTTCACCTGCTGTGGCGGCGCTTCCACGCGCGGACGACGGCGGACGGCGCGCCGGCCGTCACCGCGCTGCGCAGGCGCAGGCCCGTCCTGGTCGACGTGGTGCCCGACGGCGCCGCCACGCTCGGCCGCTGCCCCGTCCACGGCGCCCCGATCCTTGGAGTCCTACCGTGATCAGAGCCAACCTGGTGACGCTCGTGATGGGCGTCGTGGCCGTCGCACTGGCCGGGCTGGTCCGTTTCGTCCTGCCGTACGAGCAGGACATCACCACCCTCTGGGGCTTCCTCGTGAAGCTCACCCCGCAACTGGCCGCCATCGTGGCGGTCGCCTGGCTCGACGTGGAGACGGCCCGCCGGCTACGCCTGCACCTGATCGCCCTTCCCGCGCTCTTCCTGGGGTTCCTGCTGTACTTCGTGCCCGCCACCTTCATCAGGGCGATGGACATCGAGGACGGATCGGGCACCTTCGAGGACCTCTACCTGCACGTCGTGGTGTTCGTGCCGTTCCTCATCGTCGCGCTGCTGGTGGCGTACCGGATCGGCGGCGGGTCGCGGGAGGGCGTGCTGCGTACGGGGGCGGCCATGTCGATCCTGCACGTGTCCGGGCTGGAGGACCTGGTGGCGGTCTCGATGAACCGCCGGCTCGACGGGATCCCCGAGGTGTGGGCGTGGGCGGACCACATCACCGTGCGGATCGGCCATCCGGCGACGAAGGCCGAGGCGTACGCCTTCATCGCCGCGCACGTCGTGGCGGCGCTGCTCGTCCTGTTCCTGCCGCGCAGCCTCTTCCGGCGCCTCTCCCGGCGGCGCGACCGGCAGCCGGCCGCCTGACCGCAGATGGACTATCTCGCGCTGACCGCGCGCTGCGCGCTGGGGCTCGTCTTCCTGGTAGCGGTGATCGGCAAGGTGCGCGGACGGGCGGCGTACGAGGCGTTCCGGCGGTCGGTGCCGGAGCTCGTCCCGCTGCGACGGGGAGCGGCCGTGCTCCCCGCAGTGGTGGTCGCCGCCGAGTGCGCCGTCGTCGTCCTGCTGGCCGTGGAGCGCACGGCGGCCGCCGGGCTCGCCCTGGCCGCCGCCGTCCTGCTGGCCTTCTCCGCAGGGATCGGGCGGGCGCTGCGCGCCGGCGTCCGCGCCTCCTGCCGCTGCTTCGGCATGACGCCGTCGCCGCTCGGCCGCCTGCACCTCGTACGCAACCTCGCCCTGGCCGCGCTGGCCGTCGCCGGCGCGGCGGCCGTCCTGGCCGGAGGCCCCGAGCAGCCGCACCCGGCGGGCGTGACGCTGGCGGTCGCGGGCGGCGCGCTGCTCGCCCTCCCGGCGGTGTTCGCCGACGACCTCGCCGCGCTCTTCGCGCCCCCTCCCGGCCGCTGAGCCGGGGCTGCACGCTCGCTGCAACAACCTGACAGGCCGCTTGACACCTGTGTCACCGCTATTCAAACGTTTTAGGGACGGAGGCGCGCCTCGGCGGTGATGCGCGGCTCTCTTGCCGTGCCAACACCCCACCGGAGGATGTCATGACAGCGGTCACCCCCTCGTCACCCTCGCCCAGGCGCCGGCACCGGATCGCCGCCGCCCTCGCCGTGCTGCTGGGCGCCGCCGGAGCCGCGGTCGTGCCCGGCGTGACCCCGGCGTCCGCCGCCGCGTGCGGCGACGGCGCCTTCCAGTCGCAGGTCACGGTCAGCGGCAGCACCTGGACCGCCCGCGACAGCGCCGGCGGCACCGTCTACAGCGGCACCGACTTCCGGGCCGCCGTCCAGGCCGGCATCGGCAGCCTCACGGCCGGGCGCACCTCCATCCAGCGGGTCGTGGTGCGCGGCAACGGCACCATGAGCGCCGGCACCCGGATCTCCCTGCCCAGCTACACGTCACTGTCGGTGTGCGGCACCATCAACGTCACCGGCTCGGGCTCCGGCGACTACGCGCCCGTCTACTCCCGCGGCACCACGAACATCGAGGTCCCCTACCTCAACGTCACCGGCACCCCGGTCTACGGCATCTTCCTGCGCAACGTCACCAACGTCTGGCTCGGCCAGCTCGACATGCGGCTCGGCGCGGGCCTCGGCGTACGCATCGACAACCGCGGCGACACCAGCCAGTGGACCCGCAACGTCCGGGTCGACAACGTGTACGTCCAGGGCGCGAGCTCGCACGCCATGGAGACGTACGGCGTGGACGGCCTCACCGTCGGCACCGTGACCGCGCGCAACGTCGGCGAGTCCGGGCTGCTGCTCAACCAGACCGTCAACGCCACGGTCGGCACCGTGGACGCCGACAACGCCGGCGCCGGCACCGGCTACGCCGCCTTCCGCATGGCCAACCGCAACGGCCGGATCGGCAGCTCCTACCCGAACAACATCCGCGTCGGCACGGTCAAGGCGCGCGGCGGCGGCCGGGGCGTCTTCTGCGTCTCCGAGAGCGGCGGCGCCACCATCGACCGGGTGGACATCGCGGGCACAGGCAACAACTCGGTCCTGGTGGAGAACTGCTACAACGTCGTCATCGCCGGCGTGTCCGGCACGATCAGCGGGGGCGGCGAGGTCAGGATCGCGGCCCGTACGGAGTTCCCGCCGTCGTCGGGCATCAGGTTCCAGAACCTGACGGTCAGCAACACCAATATCCGCTGGAGCCCCTGCACGGGCAGCAACAACACGATCAGCAACGTCACCCGCAACAACTCCACGCTGACCTGGTGCTGACACGAGCCTGGAGTCGTGCCGCCTGGGGGAGAGAGGAAAACGCAGAGCTACTTGCGCCTGGAATTACGTCGCTCGGAAAAGCCAAGAAGACCAAATTAAAACTCCCGACGAGCTGAGGGCCAAGCGGCGAAGGCTTGAATCCTGGCCGGATGTGGCCAGGGCTGGAGGGTGATTTCCCGCCCGCAATCAAGTTTCATGGAGACGAACGAAGCGCCGCCGCCTCGATCGTCGACCGGAGGGGATGAAAATGGCCATTCCTGCTGTCATAAACTCTGATCAGTAGGCAGTAACGGCCGGCGATCGACGTCGAGGGCGCATTCACCTTAGAAATCGCGCCCGCCCGTGATCCTGTCGGCTCTACTGAAATTCCGACAAGGCGCTGATAGTCCTTTCGAAAGAAGGGATCTCGCTCGTCGGCCGATAAAGTTTCTCCCCCGCCGCGAGGGCGAATAACCGTGTGTATTCGCCCTTGAGTGTCGACCGGCTCAATGTGGTGACCATGGGCAGGGCCGCGCCGTCCGGCGTGTGTCAGGGCCCTGCCCCCGATTCCCCTACCAAGGAGGTAGCCATGGCTCCTTTCCCGACGCGAGTCCGGCTGATCGTCAAGCATTCGGGCAAGGTGCTGGCCATCGAGAACGCCAGCCTCAAGGACGGTGCCAGCCTGAACCAGTATGACTCCGGCGCCCAGGACAACGAGAAGTTCGAGCTGCGCGACGCCGGCGGCGGCTACGTCCGGATCGTGGTCAAGCATTCGGGTAAGGTGCTGGCCATCGAGAACGCCAGCCTCGATTACGGCGCCAGCCTGAACCAGTACGACTTCGGCACCCAGGACAACGAGAAGTTCGAGCTGCGCGACGCCGGCGACGGTTACGTCCGCATCATCGTCAAGCATTCGGGCAAGGTCCTGGCCGTCGAGAACGCCAGCCTCGATTACGGTGCCAGCGTGAACCAGTACGACCCCGGCACCCAGGACAACGAGAAGTTCCGGTTGGAACCCATCAGCGACGCCGGCTGGTAGCTCACAAGGTTCAGCACGTCCGTGCCGTCCGCGCGCCGGACGGCACGGACGGATATCGCACCCGTCTGACCGGCGGTCCCGGCTCCTCACGTGGGGATTCGCCGCAGGCCGGCCCGGGTAGCCAGGTCGTATGCCCGACTGGGGAGCGGTCTTCCTGCTCAGCACGCCCGTCGCCGAGATCTTCGTACGCGGGACCGTGACGTTCCTCGCGCTGCTGCTCATGCTGCGCGTCGCCGGGCAGCGCGAGGCCGGCGGCCTCGGCCTCACGGACGTGCTGCTGGTCGTCCTGGTCGCCGAGGCCGCGGCGGGCGGCCTCACCGGGTCGTCGCACTCCGTCGGCGACGGGCTGCTGCTGGTCGCCACGATCCTGGTGTGGAGCGTCGTCGTGGACGCCGTCGCCTACCGCTGGCCGCGCGCGGCCCGGGTGCTGAAGGCCCGGCCGCGCCCGCTCATCAGCGACGGCCGGCTCAACCTCCAGGTGATGCGCCGCGAGTTCATGACCCGCGATGAGGTCCTCACCCAGCTCCGGCTGCACGGGATCCAGGACCTGGACGAGGTCAAGTCCGCCTACCTGGAGCCGAACGGCCTGATCAGCGTCGTGCGCCGCGACCGCGGCGAGGTGGACGAGCCCTAAGGGCGCCCCCAGGTGACCGGCAGCCGGTCCACGCCGTACACCGCCGAGCGGTCGCGGGTCGGCACCTCGGCCGCCGGCACCGCCAGGCGCAGGTCGGGGAAGCGCTCGAAGAGCGCGGTCAGCGCCACCCGGAGCTCGGCCCGCGCGAGATGCTGCCCGAGACACTGGTGGACGCCGTGCCCGAACGCCAGGTGCCCGATCGCGGAGCGGGACAGGTCCAGCGCGTCCGGGCAGGGGAAGCGCCCCGGATCGCGGTTGGCCACCGGCAGCGCCAGCACCACGGTCTCCCCGGCCGCGATGACCTGCCCGCCGATCTCGACGTCGACCAGCGCGGTCCGCCGTACGTCGAACTGGAGCACCGACAAGTACCTCAGCAGCTCCTCGACCGCCCGCTCCGGGTCGGCCGCCAGCAGGGCCCGCTGGGCCGGGTCGGTCAGCAGCGCGAACGCCCCGAGCGCCAGCATGCTCGACGTCGGCAGGTGACCCGTCGCGAGCAGCACCATCCCGAGGTTGGTGAGCTCCTCGTCGCTCAGCTCGCCGGTGGCCGCCGCGTGCGCCAGCAGCCCGCCCTCCCCAGAGCTCGGAACCTGCCGGGCGAGGACGTCGCGCACCGTCCCCGTGATCGTCATGACGGCCGCCGCGACCTGATCCGGGCGCGAGTCGAGGTCGTTCATCACCGCCGTGGCCGCCTGCACGCGCTGCCGGTCATCCACCGGCACCCCCAGCACCTCGCAGATGACGAGCGCCGGGATCGGCATGGCGAACGCGGTCAGAAGGTCGGCGGAGTCCCCGCCGCCCGCCATGCCGTCGAGCGCCTCGGCGGTGTGCCGCCGGATCGCGGGCATCAGCCCGGCCACCCGCCGGGGCCCGAAGTGGTGGGCGAGCAGGCGGCGGAAGCGCGTGTGCTCGGGCGGGTCCATGTGCGGGAAGATGCCCGGCTCGGCGGGCGTCGGGCGCTCGGTCGCGCGCTCGCCGCCGACCGGCTGGTGCAGCAGCTCACGCCGGGTGCTGAAGCGCGGGTCCGCCAGGATGGCGCGGGTCTCCGCGTACCCGGTGGACACCCAGCCGAGGTGGCCGTCGGGGTAGGCCAGCCTGCTGAGCGGGGGGCGGCGGCGCAGCGCGACGGGCGGGTCGAAGGGGGTGGGCCGGTCGGTTTCCAGGGACTGGGCGGTCTGGCCGTCGCTCATGGGTTGGCCTCCCCTGCGAGCTGTTGATCAAGGCCGAAGGGGATTATGCATGACAAACACGGAAAATTCCACCACTAGGAATTCTTTGATCATCGACTTAACATCGGCATCGGCTGACAGAACAGTCACCTGTCAACCCATCGGCAACAGGACCGCGCACCGGCCGTCGCCGCAGGTCAGCGGCCGGTGATCCGACGATTTCCCCAGCATTCTCACCCCCTCAGCAGAGGTGTGCATGACACAGGTCGCGATAGTCGGTGGTGGACCGATCGGGCTCTTCCTCGCCTGCGAGGTGGCGCTGCACGGTGTGCCGGTGGTGGTGCTCGAACGACTGCCCGAGATGGAGGAACATCCGAAGGCCGAGGGCATCACCGGGCGGGCCATCGACATCCTGGACCGCCGCGGCCTCATGCTCGGGGTGGACGGGACCCCGGCGCAGCCGACGCCCGAGGAGCGCGAACGCATCGCCCAGGGCGAGCGGCGGCCCGACAGCCTGCAGCCCAAGGCGTTCCCCGGCGCGCGGCACTTCGCCACCATGTTCGTGCTCCGCCCGGAATCTCCCGACCTGCTGGTGCCCCAGCAGGTGCTGGAGCGGGAGCTGGCCCGCCGGGCCGCCGAGCTCGGCGTCGAGGTACGGCGCGGCCACACGCTCACCGGTTTCACCGCAGCCGAGGACGGCGTACGGCTCGACGTCGAGGGCCCCGGCGGGCCGTACGAGCTGCGGGCCGACTGGCTGGTCGGCTGCGACGGCGGCCGGAGCACGGTCAGGAAGCTGGCCGGCATCCCCTTCCCCGGCACCGACGGCGTCACGACCGGCTACCGCGCCTTCGCCGACATCGACGACCCCGGCTTCCACCTGCCCGGCTGGTTCCGCAAGGACAACGGGCTCCTGGTGTACGAGGAGGGCCCGCCCCGGTTCATCACCCTGGAGTTCATCGGCCGCCCGGCGAACAGGGACGCGCCCATCACACGCGAGGAGTTCCAGGAGTCGCTGCGCCGGCTCAGCGGCACCGACGTGACCGTCACCAAGGTCCACAAGATCAACCGGTTCACGGACAACGAGCGGCAGGCCGCCACCTACCGCCAGGGCCGGGTCCTGCTGGCCGGCGACGCGGCCCACGTCCAGTCGCAGTGGAGCGGGCCAGGCCTGCGGCTCGGCCTCGGCGACGCGATCAACCTCGGCTGGAAGCTGGCCGCCGTCGCCCGCGGCCGGTGCCCCGAGGACCTGCTCGACACCTACACCGCCGAACGCCACCCGGTCGGCGCGCAGACCCTGGAGGTCCAGCGCGCCTCCATCGCGCTCATGCGTCCCGGCCCGCACGTGGACGCGCTGCGCCGGCTGTTCACCCAGCTGCTGCTCGACGAGCACACGAACCGGAACCTGACCGCCCTGATCGACGACCTGCACATCACGTACGACATGGGCGACCCCTCCCTGACCGGCCCGCTGGTCGGCGGCTTCTGCCCCGACCTGCGGCTGAAGAGCGCCGACGGCCCGGCGCGGCTCGCCGAGCTGCAGCGCGGCGGGCGGCCCCTGCTGCTCGACCTCGGCGCGGACCCCGGACTGCGCGCGCTCGCCGAGCCCTGGGCCGACCGGGTGGACGTGGTCAGCGCCGAATGCGCCGAGGCCCCGGCGGACGCCCTGCTGGTCCGCCCGGACGGCTTCGTCGCCTGGAGCACGCCCGCCGGAGGGGCGTCGCTGACCGCCGCGCTCGAACGGTGGTTCGGCCCGCCCGCCTGACCCTCTCGTCACGACCGTCCGACCACGACTCAGCCCCCTGCGGAGGCCGGGATGAGCGATTCCACCCTGACGACCCTGACCACCCTGCCCACCTCGGCCGCGATCGACGAGGCGATCGAAGCGGTCGAAGCCGCCGGAGCAGTGATCATCGAGGACTTCATCGACGCCGGGACGCTCGCGGGCCTCTGGGCGGACCTGCGCGCCGACCTGGAGCGCACGGCGGACGGCGACGGGCGGCTGGTCGGCGAGAAGACCCGCATCCTGCCCGGCCTGGTCCGCCGCAGCGCGCACTCGGTCACGGTCCTGCGCCAGCCGCACTTCCTCGGCGCGGCCCGGCACTTCCTGCAACGGCCGGTCCGCGCCTGGCTCGGCGAGCAGCGCATCGAGTTCGTCCCGACGATCCAGCTCGGCATCTCCAGGGCGATCCAGATCCAGCCCGGCGTCCCCGTCCAGGGCCTGCACCGGGACGACACCGCGCACCTGCGCACCCACCCCGGCCCGGAGAGCCGCGTCCAGGTCATGATCGCGGCCAGCGAGTTCACCGCGCGCAACGGCGCCACCCGGGTGATCCCCGGCAGCCACCGCTGGGACGACGAGCGGGGGCCGCGCGAGGACGAGGCGGTGCCCGCCGAGATGCGCGCCGGGTCCGCGCTGCTCTGGCTCGGCAGCACCTACCACGGGGCCGGCGCCAACCGCTCGGACGGGCCGCGTACCGGCCTGTCGTACGCCCTGGACCTCGGCAACCTCCGGCAGGAGGAGAACCAGTACCTGTCCATCCCGCTGGACGTGGTCCGCGGCTACCCCGAGGACGTCCAGCGGCTGCTCGGCTACGAGCCCTGCCCGCCGATGTGCGGCCTGTACGAGCTGGACGACCCGATGCTGCTGCTCCGAGGAAAGGCTTGATGCGTACTTCCGGCACGTACCTGCGCAGCATCGGCGTCCACCTGCCGCCCGTGGTCGGCATCGAGACGGCCGTCGCCGAGGGCCGCTACCCGGCCGACGAGGTGGAGCACTTCCAGCTCAGAGGCGCGGCGGTGGCGGGCGACGTGCCCGCGCCCGAGCTCGGCCTGCGCGCCGCCCGGCAGGCGTTCGAACGCTCCGGCGGGCTGTCGCCGCACGACCTCGACCTCCTGCTGTACTGCGACGTCTGGCACCAGGGCCCCGAGGGCTGGGCCCCGCAGTACTACCTCCAGCAGCACCTGACCGGCGGCCACGTCCCGGCCGTCGAGCTGCGGCAGGGCTGCTGCGGCCTGTTCAACGCGCTCCAGCTCGCCGCCGGATACCTGCGTCCCGGCGGCAGCGCGCTGCTCGTCGGCGCCGACAACCACGGCACGCCGCTGGTCGACCGGTGGCGGATGATCGAGGGCACCGTGATGGGCGACGCCGGCTGCGCGCTGCTGCTCACCACCGACACCGGGTTCGCCGAGCTGCTGTCGGTCAACGTCCGCGTGGTGCCGGAGGCCGAGGCCGTCAACGACGGCGGCGTGCCGATGTTCCCGCCGGACGCGACCGTGGGCCGGCCGCTGGACTTCGCCGCGCGCAACCGGGAGTTCCGCAACCGGCTGCTGCACGGCGACGGTGCCCAGGTGATGCTGGCGATCCAGACGGCGATGCTGGAGCTGGCCGACCGCACGCTCAAGGAGGCCGATCTCACGCTCGACGACGTGGCGCGGGTCGCCTTCCCCCACGTACGCCGCGACGACGTGGAGCACCGCGGCGTCAACTGGTTCGGGCTGACCCTGGCCGACACCACCTGGGAGTACGGCGCCGGCGTCGGCCACTTGGGGGTCGGCGACCAGTTCGTGGCCCTCGACCACCTGCTCGCCACCGGCGCGCTGGCCCCGCGCGACCACATGCTGCTCCTCGGGTTCGGCGCCGGCACCACCCTGGCCTGCGCCGTGCTGCGGATCCTGGACATCCCGCCCGAGTACGCCTCCTGAGGAGGGCCGCACCGACCTGTTCCGAACGAGCCAGGAGGCGACATGGAGACGGCGGACATGTACATCAGCGGCATCGGGTCCTACCTGCCCGGCACCGTGGACGTGGATCACGCGGTGGCGGCCGGCTGGTACCCGGCCGAGGAGGCCGAGCTGCACGGGATCGCCTCGGTCGCCGTCGCCGGCGACGTCCCCGCGCCGGAGATGGCGCTCCGCGCGGCCCGTACGGCGGTGGCGCGCAGCGGCCGCTCGCCCACCGACCTCGACCTGCTCCTCTACACCTCCACCTGGCACCAGGGCCCGGAGGGCTGGCCGCCCCAGGCGTACGTGCAGCGCCACCTGGTCGGCGACGGCGTCCTGTCGACCCAGCTCAAGCAGGGCTGCAACGGCATGTTCGCGGCACTGGAGCTGGCCGCGAGCTACCTGCGGGCCGAGCCGGGACGCCAGGCGGCCCTGCTGGTCGCCGCCGACAACTACGGCACGCCGCTGGCCGACCGCTGGCGGATGCTGCCCGGAGCGATCGCCGGCGACGCGGGCAGCGCCCTCGTGCTCGACACCGAGCCGGGGTTCGCCCGGCTGGCCTCGGTGTGCTCGGTGTCGGTGTCGAAGGCCGAGGAGATGCACCGCTGCGCCGAGCCGCTGTTCCCGCCCGGCGTCACCGAGGGCCGCCCGCTGGACTTCGCCGCCCACAACGACACCTTCCGCCGCCGCGCGGTCGCCGGCGGCGAAGGGACCATGGTGCTGGTCACCCTGGACGAGCGCATGGTCGAGGTGATCGACCGCGCCCTGGCGCAGGCGGGCGTCAAGGCGGCCGACGTGACCAGGCTGACCTGCATGAACACCTCGCAGGAGATCGCCGACCAGATCTGCGAGCACCGGCTGGGCATCCCGGCGTCCCGCTCGACCTGGGACTTCGGCCGCACCATCGGCCACTGCGGGGCGAGCGACCAGGTCCTCGCCCTGGAGCACCTGGTCCGCGGGGGCGACCTCGGACCCGGCGACCACCTGCTGATGTTCGCCTACGGCCCCGGCGTGACCATCTCGGCCGCCGTCGTGGAGATTCTGGAGTCGCCCGCCTGGTCGCGGGCTCGGGGAGGGGACGCGTGACGGAACGACAGTTCGAGGCCATCGCGGTGATCGGGATCGGCTGCCGGCTGCCCGGCGGCGCCGACACGCCGGAGCGGTACTGGAACCTGCTGTGCGAGGGACGCGACACGAGCGGGCCCGCGCCCGCCGACCGCTGGCGCTCCTACGCCGACCGCGGCCCGTCCTACGCGGCGGCGGCCCGCCGCGCGGTGCCGTACGGCCACTTCCTCGACGGGGTGGCGGACTTCGACGCGGAGTTCTTCGGGCTCTCGCCGCGCGAGGCGGAGCTGATGGACCCGCAGCAGCGCCTGGTGATGGAGACCGCGTGGGAGGCGCTGGAGCACGCCGGCACCCCGGCCGGCGCGCTGGCCGGCACGGACGCGGGCGTGTACGTCGGCGTGTGCACCGGCGACTACGGCCACCGGTTGCTCGAGGACCTGCCCGGCATCGAGGCGTGGACCGGGATCGGCGCCGCCACCTGCGCGGTCGCCAACCGGGTGTCGTACGCGCTGGACCTGCGCGGCCCCAGCATGGCCGTGGACACGGCGTGCTCGGCGTCCCTCGTCGCCGTCCACCTGGCCGTGCAGGCGCTGCGGTCGGGGGAGACCGACCTGGCGCTGGCGGGCGGCGTCAACCTCATCCTGTCGCCCGGCGAGACGCTGACCCTGGACGCGGCCGGCACCCTCGCGCCGGACGGGCGGAGCAAGTCGTTCGACGCCGCCGCCGACGGCTACGGCCGGGGTGAGGGCGCCGCGGTCGTGGTGCTCAAGCGGCTGAGCGACGCCGTACGGGACGGGGACGTCGTGCTCGCGACCATCCTCGGCAGCGCCGTCAACCAGGACGGCCACACCGCCGGCATCATGGCGCCGTGCGGCCAGGCGCAGGAGCACGTCATGCGCCGCGCGCTGCGGCAGGCCGGCGTCGAGCCCGGCACGGTCGGCTACGTCGAGGCGCACGGCACCGGCACCGCGGTCGGCGACCCCCTGGAGGCCGCCGCGCTGGCCGCCGTCTACGGGGCAGGCAGGGAGCGGCCGTGCCTGATCGGCTCGGCCAAGTCCAACATCGGCCACCTGGAAGGCGCTGCCGGCGTCGCCGGCCTGGTCAAGGCCGTCCTCGCGGTGCAGCGCGGCGAGATCCCGCCGAGCCGGCTGGACACCCCCACCCCGGCCGTGGACTGGGCCGCCGCCGGGCTGCGCGTCGCCGACCGGCCGACGCCCTGGCCCGAGGCGGGGCACCCCCGCCGGGCCGCGGTCTCCGCCTTCGGCTACGGCGGGACGGTCGCCCACGTGGTCCTCGAACAGGGACCACCGGCGCCCGCGCCCGCCGGGGGAGCCGCCGGAAGCCTCTTCCCGGTGTCCGCCGCGACCCGACCGGCCCTGCGCCAGGCCGCGTCCGACCTTGCCGCCGTCGCCGCCGTGGCCGACCCGGCTGGTGCGGCAGGCGCCGCTGGTGCGGCCGATCCGACTGGTGTGGCCGACCCGGTCGGCGCGGCTCGCGCGGCCGGCCGGGTGACGATGGCGGACCTCGGGCACACGCTCGCGCTGCGCCGTACCCACCTGTCGCATCGCGCGGTGGTCGTCGCGGACAACGAGACCGCCCTCGCCGCCGGGCTGCGCAACCTCGCCGCCGGCACCCCGCACGACGCCGTGGCCACCGGACGGCCGCTCGCCGACCCCGGCCCCGGGCCGGTGTTCGTCTTCTCCGGGCACGGCTCGCAGTGGGCCGGGATGGGCCGGGACCTGCTGGCCGCCGAGCCGGCGTTCGCCGCCGTGATAGACGAGCTGGAGCCGGTGTTCGCCGAGGAGATCGGGTTCTCGCCGCGCGAGGCGCTGAGCGGGGGCGAGCTCACCGACGTCGACCTCGTCCAGACCATGATCTTCGCGATGCAGGTCGGCCTCGTCGAGGTCTGGCGCGCGTACGGCGTGCGCCCCCACGCGGTGATCGGCCACTCCGTCGGCGAGATCGCCGCCGCGGTGACGGCCGGCGCGCTGAGCCGCCTCGACGGCGCCCGGCTGATCTGCCGCCGCTCCCGCCTGCTGCGCCGGGTCGCGGGGCGGGGCGCGATGGCCATGGTGCAGCTTCCGTTCGCCGAGGCGGAACGGCGGCTCGAAGGCCATGAGGGCGTGGTCGCCGCGATCGCGTCGTCGCCCGGATCCACGGTCGTCTCCGGCGAGCCCGACGCCGTCGCCGAGGTGCTGACCGGCTGGCTGGAGGAGGGGATCCCGGCCCGCCGGGTCGCCTCGGACGTCGCCTTCCACGGCCCGCAGATGGACCCGCTCATGCCGGACCTGGCCGCCGCCGCGGCCGGCCTGACGCCCGCCGCCCCGGGCATTGCCGTCTACTCGACGGCGCTGGACGACCCGCGCGGGCGGCCCGGCTTCGACGGCGCGTACTGGGCGGCCAACCTGCGCCGCCCGGTACGCCTCGCGGACGCGGTCGGCGCCGCCGCGGCCGACGGCTACCGCGCGTTCATCGAGATCTCCGCGCACCCGGTCGTCACGCACTCGGTGCTGGAGACGCTGGGCGACGGCGGCCACGAGGACGTCTTCGTGGGCGGGTCGCTGCGCCGCAACCGGCCCGGCAGGACCGCCCTGCTCACCGCCGTGGCCGCCGCGCACTGCGCCGGGCTCGACGTGGACTGGCGCCGGCTGCAGCCGTCCGGCGGGCCGGTCACGCTCCCGGCGTACCCGTGGCAGCGGCGCACCCACTGGCGTCCGCCGTCGCCGCCCGACACCGGCGGCCGGGGCCACGAGCCGGACACGCGCACGCTGCTCGGCGACCACGTCGATCTCGCCGGGACGGACGTCCGGCTGTGGTGTACCGTCCTCGACGACCACACCCGGCCCTACCCCGGCAGCCACGCCATTGAGGGCGTGGAGATCGTGCCGGCCGCGGTCCTCACGGCGACGTTCCTGGCCGCCGCCGGCGGCGAGGAGCTGTCCGACGTGACGATGTCGGCTCCGCTGCTGACCGCCGACCGCCGCGAGATCCAGGTCGTACGCCAGGGCGCCGAGCTGCGCCTGGCCGCCAGGCTCGCGGGCGAGCAGGACGCCGCCTGGCAGCTCATCGCCACCGCCGCGATCCCCGCCGCGCCGGCCGCCCCGCCCGAGCCCCGGCCGCGGCCGCTCGCCCCCGCCGATCCCGGCCTGGTCACCTCCCGGCTGGCCGCGGTCGGCGTACCGGACACGGGGTTCGACTGGAAGGTCGAGGAGCTGCGGCTGGGGGACGGTGCGGTGCGCGCCCGCGTCCGCTGCGGCCCGGTCCCGTCCGGCGCCTCGCCGTGGACGCCCGTCCTGGACGCGGCCATGTCGGTCGCGCCGAGCGTGTTCCCCGGCGATCCGCTGCTGCGCATGGTGACCAGGATCGACCGGCTGGTCACCTCGGGCGTGCCGGACGGTCCGGTCACCATCGAGGTGCTGCTCGACGACGAGCAGGCCGACGACACGGCACAGGTACGGATCATCGATGACACCGGCACGGTCGTCGGCAGGCTGACGGGCCTGCGCTACCCGGTGATCGACGCACCCGCCCCCGCCGGGAGCGGCGGCGCGCAGGGTGAGCGGCCCGCCGACTCGTTCGCCCACCTGGAGCCGGAGGAACTGCGCACGTTCCTGGTCGAGGAGGTCGGCGCGCAGATCGCCAAGGAGATGCGGCTCGCCCCCACCGACCTCGAACCGCACCGGCCGCTCATCGAGCAGGGGCTCGACTCGGTGATGACCGTGGTCGTCCGGCGGCGGCTGGAGCAGCGGTTCCGGTGCTCGCTGCCGGCGACGCTGCTGTGGGCGCAGCCGACCGTCGCCGCCGTCGCCGACTACATCGCCGGGGTGCTCTCCGACCGGGAAGCGGTGCCCGCCACCGCGCCCGGCCGGGAAGCGGTGAGCGCCGCCGCGCCCGGCCGGGAAGCGGCGAGCGCCGCCGCGCCCGACCTGGAAGCGGTGAGCGCCGCCGCGCCCGGCGGGGGAACGGTGAGCGCCGCCAGACCCGGCGGGGGAGCGAGGTGAGCGCCGCCGACCAGGCCCCGGCCCCGGGCCCGACGCCGGCGTTCCCGATGGCGCGGAGCTGCCCGCTCGCACCACCCGACGAGTACGCCCGACTGCGGGCCACCGCCCCCGTCGTCCGGGCCGCCCTCCCCAACGGCGCCCCGGTCTGGGCGGTCACCCGCCACGCCGAGGCGCGGCAACTCCTCAGCGACCCGCGCATCAGCTCGAACACCGGCCGCCCTGAACGCCCGCGCGGCCCCGACGACGACCGCCCCGACGACGGCTTCTTCGTGGACCTGGACCCGCCGGAGCACACCCGGTTCCGTCGGGTGCTGATCCCGGAGCTCGGCGTCCGCCCGATGAACGCCCTGCGCCCGGCCCTCCAGCGGATCGCCGACGCGGCGATCGACGAGCTGCTGGCGGCCGGGCCGCCCGCCGACCTCGTCGCCGGGTACGCGCGCCGGGTCCCGGCCCGCGTCCTCTGCGAGCTGTTCGGCGTCCCGCCCGCCGACCACGGCTTCTTCGAGTCGCGGCTGCGGATGTTGTCGGTGACGAGCATGGACCCGAGCGTCGCGGCCGAGGCGTCCAGGGACGTACGCGGCTACCTGCGCGAGCTGATCCACGACGCGGAACGGCAGCCGGGCCACGGCGTCATCAGGCGGCTGGCCGCCCGGCACCTGCCCACCGGCGAGCTGACCGCCGACGAGCTGGTCAACATGGGCTTCCTCATGCTGCTCGCCGGCTACGACTCGCCGGCGAACACGCTCTCCCTGGGCGTGCTCACGCTGCTGCGGCACCCGGAGCAGCTGGCCGCGCTGCGCGCCGACCCCGGCCTGCTGCCGGGCGCGGTCGAGGAGCTGCTGCGCTTCCACTCGGTGCAGGACTGGGTCAGCTTCGACCGGGTCGCGACCGCCGACCTGGAGGTCGGTTCAGCGCGGATCCGGACCGGCGACCGCCTCACGGTGCTGGCGGCCTCCGCGAACCGGGACGAGCGGGCGTTCGAGCGCCCGGACACGTTCGACATCCGCCGGTCCGCCCACCACCACCTCGCCTTCGGCCACGGGGTGCACCAGTGCGTCGGCGCGAACCTGGCCCGCGCCGAGCTGCGGGCCGCCCTCGGCACGCTGGTGACCCGGCTGCCGGAGCTGCGCCTCGCGGTCGCGTTCGAGGAGGTGCCGTTCGCCTACGACGCCCCGTTCTTCGGGCCGCACGCGGTGCCGGTCACCTGGTAGGGCCCGCCAGGTAGGCGTCCTCGGCCGCGTACGGGAACCAGACGTCGGGGCCGTGCCGTTCGACCAGGTCGGGGAAGACGTCCGGCCAGCCGCCGCCGGCGGCCTCGGCCGCGCGTACGGCGGGCACGGCCCACTCGACGTCCTGGCGCAGCGCGTCGTCGTAGGAGAGCGCGGGGGAGTAGCCGAGTTCGGCGCGAGCCCGCGCGGTGTCGAACACGATCGGCTCGGCCACGTTCCACGGATGAAAGCCCACGCCGTCGGGCCGCGACGGGCCCGCGAAGGTGACGATCTCCGCCTCGTGGCCCATGACGGCGAAGATCCTGGCGGCGATCTCGGCGACGGTCAGCGGATCGTCGGCGACGTTGAGCACCCGGGCCGCGGGCCGCTCGCCGCACAGGCGGATCAGCTCGGCGACGTTCGCGACCGCCGTCGTGGGGAACCGGCTGCCGCCGTCCTGGGCGATCACGACGTACGGCCGCTTGTCCAGCGCCCGCTTGATGAACCACCAGTGGTCCAGCGACGTGCCGTGGGGCCCGTGCAGCACGCCCGTCCGCAGGACGCTGACCGGCAGCTCGGGCGTCGCCAGCAGGACGCGCTCCAGCGCCGCCTTCCCCGCCGGGTAGTCGTGGGCCTCGCGCTCGATCGTCGGCCACGTCTCCGGGATCGGCACCGGCAGGCCGGGAGCGCGGTAGACCGCCCCCGACGAGATGACGACCAGGGAGCCGACCCGGCCCGCCAGCCGGGCGAGCTGCGCGCCGTGGTAGGGGTTGAACGCGACCGTGTCCACCACCAGGTCGTGGCCGTCGAGGGCGGCGAGCAGCGCCTCGGTGTCGGCCCGGTCGATCTGGACGAGCCGCGCCCCGTGCGGCGCGGCGGCGTCCGGGCGGAGCCGGCGCTGACCGAGGGTGACCGCGTAGCCGGCCGCGGCGAGCCGGGCGGCGGTGGCCCGGCCGATCTGGCCCGTGCCGCCGATGATGAAGGCGCTCCGACCGTGAACCGTCACCAGTTGATCTTAACCCGCCCCCGTCCTACCGCCCTCGCCGTCTTTCCTGACCGCGGAGGAGAGGTGGCGGGCGATCCGCCGCATCTGCTCGGTGTAGTGCGCCACGAACTCGGGGGACCGCGCGTCGGCGCCGCAGATGGCGTTGGCCATGTGGGGCAGCAGGACGGGCGCGACGCCGGCGCCGATCATGGCGAGCAGCACGACGGCCGGGTCGAGGTCGTCGGCCAGCTCGCCGCGCTCCTGCCGCTGCCGCAGCTCGGCGACGTCGCGCGAGGCCTGCTCGCGCCGGCCCTCCCGGTCGGGGTCGTGCTCGGGGCCGTCGTAGTGCAGGCCCTCCCAGGCGAGGATGCGGGTGGCGACCGCGTCGCCGGCTCCTTGCCCGACGTAGTCGGCGATGACGTCCGGCAGCGACCGCGCCTCGTTCTCGAAGGCGACCTTCTGTTCCCGCCAGCGCTCGCCGATCGCCCGCAGCAGCCCGTCCCGCCCGCCGAAGTAGTAGGAGATGAGCTGCTTGTTGACGCCCGCCCGCGCCGCGATGGCGGCGACCCGCACCTGCGCCGGCCCCACCGCGGACACTTCGACGATCGCCGCCTCCAGGATGCGGGCCTTGGTGCGCTCCGCGTCCCGCTGCCGCTCCTGCGGCTCAGGCGAACGCCGTGCGCGTCGAGGTGTGCCGGAGGAGCCGGGTGCGGTCGACATGGATCCAGCCTAGCGATCCGCTAATTATCCGTTGGTTGACAGATTCATCCTGTCGGTGATTCTCTCGTGGAGAGCCACGAACCCCCTGGAGCGTTCAGATGCACGAGCCGACCGGAGCAGTGCGCCTCCACCCCCGACGGTGGCCCGCCCTCATCGTGATCCTCATCGCGGTCTTCATGGACCTCCTGGACGCCACGGTCGTCCTCATCGCGCTGCCCTCCCTCCGGCACGACCTCGGCGCGAGCGAGACCGTGCTGGAGTGGACCGCGGCCGGCTACACCCTCGCCTTCGCCACGCTGCTGATCACCGGCGGCCGGCTCGGCGACCGGTTCGGCCGCAAACGCGTCCTCCTGGCCGGCCTGGTCGTCTTCGTCGTCGCGTCGGTCGCGGCGGGCGCGTCGGTGTCCCCGGCCATGCTGGTCGTCTCCCGCCTCGTGCAGGGCGCCGCGGCGGCGCTGATGATCCCGCAGGTCCTGCCCTTCATCCAGACGGAGTTCTCCGACGAGGAACGGCCGAAGGCCATCGCCGCGTTCGGCATGACGTTCGCCGTCGGCGGCGTCAGCGGGCCGCTGCTCGGCGGCCTGCTGCTCGACGCCGGCCTCTTCGGCTGGGGCTGGCGGACGGTCTTCTTCGTCAACGTGCCGTTCGGGCTCGTCTGCCTGGCCGGCGTGGCCGCCCTGGCGCCGGAGTCCCGGACCGGGGCCGCGCGGAGGTTCGACGTCCTCGGCCTGCTCATCGCCACCGCCGCCCTGGCCGCACTGTTCCACCCGCTGATCGAGGGTCAGGCGCTGGGGCGGCCCGGGTGGATCCTCGCCCTGCCGGTCGCCGCCGTCCTCCTGTTCGCGATGTTCCTCCGGAGGGAACGGACGGCGGTCGGGCGCGGCGCGGACCCCCTGATCAACCCCGCCCTGTTCCGCAGCCGCGCGGTGAGCGGCGGCCTCGCCGTCGCGGTGTTCTTCTTCTGCGGTCCCGCTTACGGGTTCGTCATGACCATCTTCCTCCAGGACTTCGCCGGCTGGACGCCGCTGCGCACCGCGCTGACCCTGCTGGCCTTCGCCGTCGGCGTCGTCTTCGGCTCCGGCGCCGCCACCCGGCTCGCGCCCATGCTCGGCCGCCGCGTCGTCATCGCCGGGCCGCTGGTCATGGCCGCCGGCATCGGGATGGTCGCGGGCGCGGTCCGGCTCGGCGGCACCGAAGTGGGACAGTGGCAGCTCGTCCCGGGGCTCTTCGTCGCGGGCCTCGGCATGGCCGCCGTCGCCACGACGCTGATCACCGTCGTGCTGGCGCACGTCCGCGACGACGACGCCGGCGCCGCGTCCGGCGTCATCAACACCACGATCCAGCTCGGCACCGCGCTCGGGATCGCCGTCATCGGCGCCGTCTTCTTCTCCCTGCTGGACGCCGGTCCGCCCGCCGACGCGACGGTCGCCGCCCTGCTCTGCGTGGCGGCGCTGCTGCTCGTGTCGGCGGCGCTGGGATTCCTGCTGCCGCCTCGGCGGATCACCGATCTTCCTGGAGCCGCTCGAAGACGAGCTGGGGGCGGCGCACCGCGCGCACCCCGTACACCTCGGAGATCAGACCGGGGGTGAGGACCTCGCCCGGCGGGCCGCCGGCCACGACGCGGCCCGCGTTCATGACGTAGAGGCGGTCGCAGAAGGCGGCGGCCTGGTTGAGGTCGTGCAGCACGGCCAGCGTGGCGATCCCCAGCTCGCGGATCAGGTGCAGGAGTTCGAGCTGGTGGCGGATGTCGAGGTGGCTGGTGGGCTCGTCGAGCAGGAGCAGCCGCGTCTGCTGGGCGAGGGCGCGGGAGAGCAGGACCCGCTGTTTCTCGCCGCCGGACAGGGTGGCGAAGATCCGTCCGGCGGCCCCGCTCAGGCCGACCCGGTCCAGCGCGCGGGCGCACACCGCCGCGTCGGCGGCGGCGTCCGCCTTGTAAGGGGTACGGCCCATGGCGACGATCTCCGCCACCGTGAAGTCCAGGTCGGCCGGGATCTCCTGGGCGAGGACGGCGGTACGCCGGGCGGCCTCGCGGGCCGGCAGCCGGTGCACGTCGTCGCCGTCCACCGCGATGAGCCCGGCGGACGGGCGCAGGGCCCGGTAGACGGCGCGGAGCAGGGTGGACTTGCCGCAGCCGTTCGGCCCGACCAGGCCGACCAGCTCGCCGTCGGCCACCTCCAGGCCGGCCTCGCGCACGATCGGGTGCCCGTCCAGCGTGACGGCCACCCCTTTCAGGCCGAGCCTCATCCGACGGTCACCGCCCGGTCCACGGAGCGGCGGCGCAGCAGCCACAGGAAGAACGGCACGCCGAACAGCGCGGTGACGATGCTCAGCGCCAGCTCCTGCGGCGCGTTGACGGTCCGCGCCGCGATGTCCACGAGCTGCAGGAACACGGCCCCGAGCAGCGCCGTCACGGGCAGCACCCGGCGGTGGTCGGCCCCGACGAGCAGGCGCGCCGCGTGCGGCACGATCAGCCCGACGAACGCGATCGCGCCGCTGGTGGCCACCATCACGCCGACCAGCAGCGAGGTCAGCACGAACAGGGTCAGGCGGAAACGGTTGACGTTCACGCCGAGCGAGACGGCCGTCTCCTCCCCGGCGGCCAGCGCGTTCAGCGGACGGTGCTGCACCAGCAGGTACGCCACCCCGACGGCGAGCACCACGGCGGGCAGCGGCAGCAGGTGCCAGCGGGCCGCGCCGAGGCTGCCCATCAGCCAGAAGAGCACCTGCTGCGCGGCCCGCCCGCTCTGCGCGAGTTGCAGCACGAAGCTGTAGGCGGCCTGGAACAGGTACGCCAGCGCCACCCCGGCCAGCACCAGCCGCGACGGCGTGAGCCGCCCGGCCCGCTGCGCCAGCACGTACACCAGCCCGAGGGCCAGCAGCGACCCGGCGAAGGCGGCGGCCGACAACGACAGCCCGCCGAGCGCCGAGGCCCCCAGGATCAGCACGAGCACCGCCCCGAACGACGCCCCCGAGGAGACGCCGAGCAGGAACGGGTCGGCGAGCGGGTTGCGCACCAGCGCCTGCAGCACCGCCCCGACCACCGCCAGCCCGGCCCCGACCAGCAGCGCCAGCAGCGCGCGCGGCAGCCGGAACTCCCAGATGATCTGCTCCTGCACAGGCGTCCACGTACGCGGCACCGCGCCGGGCACCAGCCGGTCGGCCACGATGCCCCACGCCTGCGGCAGGGCGACCGGCACCGCGCCGATGCTCACCGCGAGCCAGGTCGAGGCGACGGCGGCGACGGCGAGCGCGACGACGAGCAGGACGAACCGGCGCGCGCGCCGGTCACGGAGGACGGGCGGCCCGGCCGGCGCCGGGCTCCGCGTGGTGGTGCCGGTCACTGCGCGAAGGCGTCCGGGTGCAGGAACCGGGCGAGGTCGGTGACGGCCAGGAGGTTGCGGTAGCCGGGATGCTGGGCCGCCACGGGCAGGGCGAGGTAGCGCCGGTCCTTGGCCGCGGGGCTGTTCCTGGCGATGGCGAACGCCTCCTCGGCCTTCGCCGGCGAGCTCGGCGTGTCCTCGCCGCGCAGCGTGGCGTAGTCGCTGACCAGCAGCGCCTCCGGCTGGGACGCGCTGACCTCCTCGGCGCTCACCTCGGTGTAGTCGGCCTTGACCCCGGCCAGCACGTTCACGCCGCCCGCCATGGTGATCATCTGGTTCGTGACGCCGGCGCCGCCGTAGGCGTTGACCGGGCCCTTGCCGCCGTCGGTGGCCAGCACCTTGACCGGCGTACGGCCCTCGACCCGCTTCTTGACGTCGGCGAGCTGTCCCTGCAACTCGGTCACCAGCTTCTCCGCCCTTTCGGGAACGCCGAAGATCCGGCCGAGGTTGCGCAGGTCGGTGAAGGTGTCGTCGAGCGTGAACCGCAGCACCTCCTCGGGGCTGCACCAGCCGCCCAGGATGTAGACGGGGGAGCCGGCCGCGTCCAGCTCCTCGACGGTGGCGTAACCGCCGGCGGCGTCGAAGCTCGCCATCGCGTTGTCCAGGACGAAGTCCGCGCCCTGGGCGAGCATGACCTCCTTCTGCGGCAGCATGATCGTCTCGCTGATCTGCGGGATCTTGTCGTACTGCTCCTTCTGTCCCGGCAGGAACGCGCTCTCACCGAAGAACGTGCGCCCGGCGATCCGGTCGCCCAGACCGAGGGCGAGCAGGGTCTCCAGGGCGGGGTGGTAACCGGTCACCACCTTGGAGGGCGGCCGGTCGAAGGTGAGCTTCCGCCCGCAGTTCTCGACCGTCACCGGGAACCCGGCCTGCGCCGCCTGCCCGTTCTGCTGCCCGTTCTGTTGGGCGGCCTCCTGGACGGCCGGCGCCTGCCCGCAGGCGGTCAGTGTCAGAGCCGTCACGAGGACGAGCAGCCTTCTCATGGTGGTCTCCGGGGGCGAGCGGTCGGTCGATCGTGCTGAGAAAACACCACATTCTGCTCATAAATCGCAGTTGCGAGCAACTCGCAATAAACTCCTTCGGGATCATGGCGGGGCGCCGGCACACGCTGCCGCAGCAGGAGGCCGCAGCAGGAGGCTCCAGTGGGGGGCCGCGGCAGGAGGCCTCAACAGGGAGCACTGAAGGGAACCACGGCAGGGGCACCGCAGGGAGCCACGGCAGGGGCACTGCAGGAAGCCACGGCAGGGGCACTGCAGGGAGCCACGGCAGGGGCACTGCAGGGAGCCTCGGCAAGAGGGTTACAGCAGGCGGTCGCGCCGGGCGGCCGCCGCCTGCCGGACTTCGGCGAAGAACGACGCGATGCGGCGCTCCCGCCACCCCTCCTCGTCGAGGTCCTCGACGTCGGGGCCCTCCGCGGCGGAGTCCTC
Source organism: Nonomuraea bangladeshensis (assembly GCF_039529455.1). Lineage (NCBI taxonomy): Bacteria > Bacillati > Actinomycetota > Actinomycetes > Streptosporangiales > Streptosporangiaceae > Nonomuraea > Nonomuraea bangladeshensis. The sequence continues at coordinate 104,451 of NZ_BAAAMV010000001.1, read as the reverse complement.
TGCGTCAAGGTCCTCAGCGTCGGAGGTTCCGGCGTCGTGGACCTCTGCGTCGCGGGCCACTACGTCAGGACCCTCTGCGTCAGGACCCTCTGCGTCAGAGCCCTCCTTCTGGGAGACATCCGTCTCGTCGCGCTCGGTGGCGTATTCGGCATACAACAGCCAGCAGCCGCGGATCCCACTGAGCAGGTCCTCCAGGAGATCGAGGGCCGGACGAGCGGGATCCAGGGGAGTGAGCCGCAGGCCGAGGGCGTCCAGGCGCGGCTCGCGCTGGTCCTCGCGCCACTGGGCGAGCAGCCGTTCGGCGGCGTTGATCCGCTGCTGGAGCTGCGCGAGGTCGGGAATCTCACCCTCAGCGACCCGCAGAGCCTCGCGAATCAGGGACATCACCGCCTGACGGGGCGAGGCGCCATCGGCCATCAACTCCAGGACGAGGGTGGGCGTCTCGTGAGGAAGCGCCTCGATGGTGTCGGCCTCGACCACGATCTGCGTGGCGGGCAGCCCGGCGTACTCGGCGGTGACGGCGGCCGCCGCGTCCAGCCAGTGCGCGGCGGCGACCGCGGCCGCGGCCGGATCGATCTCGGTGAAGAGCGTCTCAGGACCGAACGGATCGCCGTGCAGCAAATTGTTCGCCTGAGCCACCTGGACGGGGGAGGCGTCCTCACGGGTGAGGGCGACCGCCTGCCGGGCGCGTTCGGCCAGATTGCCCAGCTCGGCCTGCTCGATGGCGGCCAGTTCCGCGGCGACGTCGATGGTGACGCGAGTGGTCAGCTCGGCGGCCCCGAGCGCGTGCAGGGCCCGCCCCACCCGATGCGCGGCCTCCTCGACCCGTACGAAGGACCGTGCCAGGTAGCCGTCCGAGGGCAGGTTCGGGCTGGTCAGCGCGGTCAGAACGACGGCGAAGGCATCACGCTCCGCCTGCCGGCGCTCACCCTCGGACCCGGCCTCCTGACTGCCGGCGGCGCTCGCCGGATGCGTGTAACACCGCCAGCAGACCTCGGAGAGCCGCGTCAGCGCCCTGGCCAGAGCGAGGGCGTCGTGGCTGGACATCCCGGCGGGAAGATCGGCTACGACCGCCGCAGTGTCCCCCACCCCGGTGTTCCAGGAGGCGATGAGGGCGTTGCGGCTGCGATCGACGGCGTACCGGGTCAAGAGGGCTCCTCGCAGGTGAGCATGGACTGAGCATGGACGATGCTGGGACACGCTCAGCATGGAGCATCAGCCCTCACTCGCAACCCAAATCCGCGCGTCCGCCGCGGAGGAGCGACGGCCGGGTAGGGGCCGTGGCCCTCGGGTAGGGTGGCGCGTCATGATCGAACGCCCCTCCTACCTCACCGACACGGCGAACGCCTACGACGCCGTCGCCGCCCTGTACGCCAGCCTCTTCCAGAACGCGCTCGACGACCAGCCGCTGGACCGCGCGGCGCTGGAGGTGTTCGCCGAGGTCGTACGGACCGGCGGGGGCGGACCGGTGGCCGAGCTCGGCTGCGGCCCCGGATACGTGACGGCGTACCTGCGGAAGCTGGGACTGGACGTCTTCGGCCTCGACCTGTCGCCGGTGATGATCGAGATCGCCCGTGAGGCGTATCCGGAGCTGCGCTTCGAGATCGGTTCGATGGACGCCCTGGACCTGGCCGACGAAGAGCTGCGGGGCATCGTGTCCTGGTACTCGGTCATCCACGTGCCGCCACAGGAGCTGCCGGCGTACATCAGGGAGTTCCGCCGGGTCCTGGCCCCGGGCGGTCATCTGCTGCTCGGCTTCTTCGAGTCCGAGGACGAGCCGGTGACGCCCTTCGACCACAAGGTGACGACGGCGTACCGGTGGCCGATCGATGAGCTGGCCGCGCTGGCGGGCGCGGCCGGCTTCGCCGAGGTCGGCCGGGTGCTGCGCGAGCCGCACGAGGGGGAGCGGTTCCGCCAGGGCCGCCTGCTGATGCGCCGGAAGTAGCGGCGCATATCTCCCGCCCGAGAGCGCCGGCTGGGCGTCACACGGCGAGGAGGCCCGGTGGAGGTCACTCGGCGAGGAGGCCGGTTGGGGGTCACACGGCGAGGAGGCCGGATGGAGGTCACTCGGCGAGGAGGTCGTCCGGCGTGGACCGGGCGAGGCCGGCGAGGACGGCCAGAGCCCGGGAGAGGGTCTCCGGCGGGGGTGAGGCGAGGCCGAGGCGGACGGCGTTGGGGGCGCTGTTCCGCCCGACCGCGAACGCGGCCCCGGGAGTGACCGCGATGCCGTGCCGCGCGGCGGCCGCCACGAACGTGTCGGCCCGCCACGGCGCCGGCAGCTCCCACCAGCAGTAATAGGAACGCGGATCGCTGCGTACGGCGAAGTCGGCGAGGTGGCTCGCGGCGATCTCCTGGCGCATGGCCGCGTCCTGCTGCTTGGCGTTGGCCACCGCCCGCGCCGTGTCGTCGCTCAGCCACCGGGTGGCCGCCTCCAGAGCGAACCGCATCGGCGTCCACCCGCCCGAGCGCAGCGCCGTCGCGACGGACGCGACGGCGGCGTGCGGCAGGACCGCGAAGCCGAGCGACAGGCCGGGCGCGAGCCGCTTGGACAGGCTGTCGACGAGGACCGTGTGCTCGGGGGCGTACGAGGCAAGGGGCGGCAGGTCGTCGCGGAGGAACGACCAGATCGCGTCCTCGATCGCGAGCAGGTCCAGGCGGGCGAGGACGCTCGCGAGCTCGGCCCTGCGCTCCTCGGGCATGCTGATCGACAGCGGGTTGTGCATGGTCGGCTGGACGTAGACGGCCTTCAGCGGGGCCTTGCGCGCGGCGTTCGCGAGGTCCGCCGGATCGAGGCCCGCCGCGTCGGTCCGCAGCGGGACGAGCGTGACGCCGGCGCGGGCCGCGATCCCCTTGAGCACCGGGTACGTGAGCTCCTCCACCCCGAGCCGCCCGCCGGGAGGAACGAACGCGGAGAGGGCCGCCGCGATCGCCTGACGGCCGTTGCCCGCGAACAGCAGCCGCTCGGGGTCCGGGCGCCAGCGCCCGCGCGCGAGCAGATCGGCGACCACGCCGCGGGCCGACGCGGTGCCCGCCGCGCCGACCGGCCGCATGACCGACTCCAGCACGTCGGTGCGGAGCAGCGGGTTGATGCCGTCGGCGAGCAGCTTCGCCTGCCCGGGGACGACGGGGTAGTTGAGCTCCAGGTCGATCCGGCTGCCGGCGGGCTCGGCCAGGGCCGGCCCCGGCCGCGGATCGGCGGCCCGGACGAACGTGCCGCGGCCCACCTCTCCCACGGTCAGGCCCCGGCGGGTCAGCTCCTGGTAGACGCGGGCCGCGGTGGAGCCGGCGATGCCGTGCTCGCGCGCGAACGCCCGCTGCGGCGGCAGCCGGTCGCCCGGCCGCAACCGCCCTGCCGCGATGTCCCGGGCGATCAGGTCGGCTACTGCTCTGAAGTCCTCCACCTTGGGGCCACCCAATCCCTTCATTGCTCCGACTTCAATTCGCCATATTGTACCGAGATCGCGGGGTCGATAACTTCGTTCCATGGTCGAACAAACCGCGGTGCTCGGCGTGGCATCCATAGGTCTTGGGATGGTGCTGTCACCGGGGCCCAACATGATGTACCTGATATCCCGGAGCACGAGCCAGGGGCGGCGGGCCGGCGTCATCTCCCTGGCCGGGGTCGCCGCCGGGTTCCTCGTCTACCTCGTGGCCGCGAACCTCGGCCTCGCCGTGCTGTTCGCCGCCCTCCCCGGGCTCCTCACCGTCATCCGTGTCGCGGGCGCGCTGTACCTGCTGTGGCTGGCCTGGCAGACGGTCAAGCCCGGCGGGCTGTCCGTCTTCGCGTCCCGGGACGTACCGCCGGAACCGCCGCGCCGGCTGTTCCTCATGGGCCTGATGACCAACCTGCTCAACCCGAAGATCGCGCTGCTCTACGTCGCGGTCATCCCGCAGTTCATCGCCCTTGACCAGGGGAACGTTCTGCTCCAGGGCACCGTGCTCGGCTGTGTGCAGATCGCCGTCGCCCTGCTGGTCAACCTCGCGATCGTGCTGGCCGCCGGCGGCATCGCCGGATTCCTGGCCGCCCGCCCCGCATGGCTCCGGGCGCAACGCCTGGTCATGGGATCCCTCCTCGCCGTACTCGCGGTCACACTCGCCGTCGCGCCGTAGGGGAGCCGTGTCCTGAAGGCGGCTACCGCGCGTCCGGAAGGCGAGGCGTGGCGCCGGCCTGAAGCGGGCCTGCGAGCAGCGCCTCCACCTGACGCCTGAGCGGAAGACGCGCGAGCCGGCGTTCTCCTCCGTACACTGCCGAAAGGTCGCGTACGCCATGAAAGGGTGGTAGGTGTCGGATCCGGAGATTCTCGCGAAAAGCGCCGCACCGGCATCGCGAGGAGCCGCAGAACGGGATCAACAACCAGCTCAGGCGATCCGCGCCCGCGGCGGCACCTGGCTGGCCCTGTCCTGCGCGGTCGCCGTCCTGAGCGCGGGATGCGGTGGCGCGGCGGCACCCCGCGACACGCCCGTGCGGACCTCCACCTCTCCCAGCGTCACCGCGGCAACGCGCGATCCCTCTCCGATCGCCACGGCCAGGGGCCGGGGCTGGGAGCTTGCGCATGCCGGCGGTCAGCGCGGAACACGGCTGAGGGCGGTCGCAGCCAGCGGACCGCACGATGTGTGGGCGCTCGGCAGCCCCGATGAAGGCGTCGGCCAGGTGCTGCTCCTGCACTTCGACGGCCGGCGGTGGCGCGAGCGCCCGGCACCCGAGGTGACGTGGGACGCCGGCGACCACGAGAGGTTTCCCGCGCTCGTGGCGACGGGGCCGCGCGATGCCTGGGTCTTCGCCGCCACTACCGCTTTGGCCGCGCACCACTGGGACGGCGAGCGCTGGAGCCCGGTCCGGCTGCCGGACATGGACTACGACCCGGGCGAGCGGGCCGGTGCCACGGCCCTCGCGCCCGACGACGTGTGGCTGGTGGTGGGGGATCACGCCGCGCACTGGGACGGGCGGGCATGGACCGTCATGCGCCTGCCCGCCTGGGCGGCGTCGGTGTCGGCCGCGGCGCCCGACCAGGTCTGGGCGGTCGGTGGCGCCGGCCGGCCGCTCGCTGAGGGGGGCGCCGGATCACAGGCGGCGATCATGCGCTGGGACGGCCGGTCGTGGCAGCTCGTCCCCGCGCCTGAGGACCGCACGCCGAGCGACGAGATCAACAGCTCGGGCCGGCCGGACGGCAGCATCCCGAGGATCACGCTCACCCAGGTCGTCGCCCACGCACCCGGCAACGTGTGGGCGATCGGCACCCGCGAGGTGTTCGACTACGAGGACGGGAGCAGGGGCACCACGATCACCATGCACTGGGACGGCAGGGCATGGTCGTGGATGCCGGGCTCGCCGACGGTCAGCGCCGCCGGCGCCGACGGCGCGGACGGGATCATCCTGGTCGACTGGGACGCCGACGAAGGCGGCCTCGGCGCGGCCATCCGGGTGGCGCCCGACGGCAGCCGGACCCAGCTCCCGCCGATGGCGGGGGCGAACCGCGGACGCGAGATCGACGTCTCCGCGGTGACCGCGGTGCCGGGAACGGGGACGGTCTACGCGGTCGGCCTCGTCCACGGCAGGGACTTCGGCCCCATGATCGCCCGCTACCGCTGAGTCCCGCTGGCTCTATGCGTCGGGCGGTCGTTCGGCGGGGAACAGGATCGCGCTGAGGAGGTAGGGCGTGCGGCCTGGCGCGGGTGTGTTGTCCAGCCGGTCGCGCAGCACCGCGAGCAGGTCGGCCGTCATCGCGTTGAGCTCGTCCGGGCTGAGCCACAGGGTGCCCTGCCGATAGGAGACCGAGTCGGCGGCCGGATCGGCGCCGTCGCGGCTCAGGTAGGCGTCGAACTCGGCGATCAGGACGGCCATGGACGCGGCGAATCCCCGGCGGTGGTCGTCGAGGGACATCGCGGCGGCGGCGTCGGCGTCGATGGTGGGCCGGTCTTGACGCAGCCGGTAGCGGCGCTCGACGGCGCCGCGTACCCGCTGCTCGCCGTCCACCTCCAGGAACCCGCCCTCGGTCAGCTGCGCGACCTGCCGGTACAGCGTGATCTTCGGTACGTCGGGCATGCGGGCGTTCATCTGCGTGATCGTCAGCGTGTCCGCTGCGGACAGGGCGTGCACGATGCGCAGCCGCACGGGGTGCAACAGCTGCTCGACAGGGTCCATGGTCGAACGATTTCATGTGCGATACCGTTATCCAAAATGAAAACGGTGAGTCGGAGGTGATCGGCATGCGCGAGATGCCCGGGCGGCTGGTGCCGGTGAACGGCCGGCACGTCTATGTCGAGGAGTCCGGCCAGGGGCAGGACCGGGTGGTCTTCGAGGCGGGCGCCGGCTGCGGCCGGACCTCATGGGACCCGGTGCTGCCGCTGCTGGCCGACAGGGCGCGGCTGGTCGCCTACGACCGCGCCGGGCGGGCCCTGAGCGGCCGCACCCCCCAGCCGCTCAGCGTCGATGACATGGCCGCCGACCTGGTCGCGCTGATCGGGGCCGTCGTCCCGGGCGACTTCGTGCTCGTCGCGCACAGCATGGGCGGCCTGGTCGCCCGCCGTGCCGCCGAGCGCCTCGGACCCCGGCTGCGGGGCCTGCTGCTGGTCGACGTTCTGCCGGAGACCTCTCCGGTGTACGACACCTGGGACCGGACCACCAGGAAGATCGATCGCATGCTGGCGGTGACGCAGCCGCTCACCCGTTTCCGACCTCTGGCGCGGCTCTTCAGCGGCAACGTCCGGCGCCTGTTCCCCGCCGACACCTACCAGGCCATGCTCGCCGAGGACTTCACCCCCGCCGGGACCTTGCAGACCCGCCGGGAGTTGCAGGCGGTGGCCGCCGCCGTCCCGCGGTTCCGCGCCCGGCCGCCCCAGCTCCCGGGATGCCCGACGATCGTGCTGTCCGCGGCGCACGCCGCCAGAGGGCGGGAGCGCCAGAACGCCGCTGTCCGCGAGCACCAGCGCCGCTACGCCGGGACCTTGCCTGACGGGCGCCACGAGGAAGTCGCCTCGGGGCATCTCGTCCAGGCCGAGCAGCCACATCTCGTCGCCGACCGGATATGCCGGCTCCTCCGCCGCGACTTCTGACCACGCCGATTGACGGCATACAGCGCGCTCATCCAGCTCTGGCAGGGATCGCTGACCGGCGCGCCTCCCTCGTCCCGCTCGTGTTCGCGTGGACGAGGAGGCGCGCCAGATGACGGCCCCGCGGGGTCGCAGACGGACGTCAGCCGTCGGCGCTCCTGGACAGGACGACCTTCAGCGCCCCGGTGTCCGCCGCGTCGGAGAACGTCTGGTAGGCCGCCTCCATGTCGTGCAGCCCGAACCGGTGGGTGATGAAGGTGGTCGGGTCGAGCCGGCCCGCGGCGACCATGTCGAGCAGGGCCGGGGTGGAGTGGGTGTCCACGAGACCGGTGGTGATGGTCAGGTTGCGGATCCACAGGTCTTCGAGATGCAGCGTGACTGGAGTGCCGTGCACCCCGACGTTGGCGACGTGCCCGCCGGGCCGGACCAGCCGGGTGCACAGGTCGAAGGTGTCGGGGACGCCGACCGCCTCGATGGCCACGTCCGCGCCGAGCCCGTGGGTGAGCTCGGCCACCGCGGCGGCAGGGTCGTCGCCCGCGCCGACCACGACGTCCGCGCCCAGCCGTTTGGCGGCCTCCAGCCTCGACGCGGCCAGGTCGACGGCGACGATGTGGCTGGGCGTGAACAGTTGCGCGGTCGTGATGGCCGCCAGGCCGATGGGCCCGGCGCCGACCACGACGACGACGTCGCCCGGCCGCACCCGGCCGTTGAGCACGCCGACCTCGTACGAGGTGGGCAGGATGTCGGCGAGCATGAGCGCCGCCTCGCTGCTCACCCCCTCGGGCAGCGCGTACGTGGACGTGTCGGCGAACGGGACGCGGACGTACTCGGCCTGGGTGCCGTCGATGCGGTGGCCGAGGATCCAGCCGCCGCCGCCGAGGCACTGCCCGTACATCCCGGTGCGGCAGTAGCGGCAGCGGCCGCACGCGGTGATGCAGGAGACCAGCACCCGGTCGCCCTGCTCGACGGTGGTGACCGCGTCGCCGGTCGCCATGACGGTGCCGACGGCCTCGTGGCCGAGGATCCGGCCGGGCTCGACGGCGGGGACGTCGCCCTTGAGAATGTGCAGGTCGGTGCCGCAGATCGTGACGGTGTCCACGCGCACGATCGCGTTCGTCGGCTCGACGATCCGCGGATCCGGAGTCTCCTCCCAGGCGCGCCGGCCTGGCCCGTGATAAATCAGCGCCTTCATCAGGACCTCCTTGTCCTTTCCTCCACCATCACCCCTGACGGCGGGGCGGGAGAAGGGACGAAGGTCCTCGTTCGCGCCGCCTCAGGAGGGCGCGTACTGGGCCGCGTACTCCTCCGACGGCGCGATCGGCGTGATCACGTCCACGAGCACGCCGTTCGGGTCGGCGACGATGAAGTGGCGCTGGCCGAAGTCCTCGTCGCGCAGCTCCAGCTCCGGCGTCAGGCCCTCGTGGACGACGAGGCGCTCCCACTCGGCGTCGACGTCGGCGACCTCGAAGTTGAGCAGCAGCCCCGCGACCGGCCGGCGGTAGGCCGCGGGCAGCGTCGGGTGCTCGTGGTCGAGCAGGGCGAGCTCGTACGGCCCGCGGCGCAGGCTCACGTACCAGTCGGCCTCGAAGGTCACCTCATAACCGAACAACCGGACGTAGAAGTCCTTCGACGCGGCCAGGTCCGCGGTGCACACCACCGGATACACGCTGCTCAGCTCCATGCGCTCCTCCTCCTCACGTTCACATACCGTTGGTATGTCGGCGTACGCTATTTGAGATACCGTTGGTATGTCAAAGAGGGGTGGAATGACCAGGACCGAACAGAAGGAGCGGACGCGCCGCGTGCTGCTCGACACGGCGAGGCGCCTGTTCGCAGCCCGGGGCTACGCCGGGGTGGGGCTGGCGGAGCTCGTACGAGAGTCCGGCGTCACCAAAGGCGCCCTCTACCACCACTTCACCGGCAAGACCGACCTCTTCCGCGCCGTACTGGAAGAGGTGCAACGCGAGGTGGCAGGACGGGTGGCCGAGGCCGCCGAGGCGGAGGACGACCCGTGGGCGCAGCTCAAAGCGGGCTGCGCGGCGTTCGTCGCGGCCGGCGCCGACGCGGAGGTGCAGCGGATCATGCTGATCGACGGCCCCGCGGTGCTCGGCTGGAACGACTGGCGCGCGATCGACGAGGCCACCAGCGTCCGGCACCTGACCGACGCCCTGACCGTGCTCGTCGCGGACGGCACCCTCCCCGCCCAGCCGGTCGCACCCCTGGCCCGGCTGCTGTCGGGAGCGATGAACGAGGCCGCGCTGTGGCTGGCGCAGTCCGCCCCAGCCGACCCGGCCGACACCCAGGCGGCGCTGTCCCGTCTCCTCGACGCCCTGCGTGTTTCGCCCGCCCCGCCCGGATCATGAGCGTCAGACGCGCAAGACGGTGACCTGGTGGCCGGCGGGTGTGGTGGTGTGTTCGAAGTGGCCGCGTTCCTGCCAGGGTGGGGCTTCGGGGCGGCGGTTGAAGATGACCAGGACGCCGGTGGTGAGGGTGAGGCGGTCGAGGTAGTGGTCGAGTTGGGTGAGGCCGGCCTGGGTGGGGTCGGTTTCGCCTGGGCGCCAGACTTTCAGCTCCATGACTTCGCGTTGGAGTTGTCGTTCGCCGTCAGGGGTGGTGTAGGGCCAGCGGATGAGGACGTCGAGGCGTTTGGTGCCGGCGGCGTATTCGCGGTCGAGGTGGCCGCCGCCGTTGACGAGGCGGTGCAGGAAGGCCATGAGGATGATCTGGCAGGCGGCTTCGTGGTAGCCCTCTTGTTGAATGAGGATTTCGCCGTGTTCGCGCCAGAAGGTGACGAACTCCTGGAGCAGGCGTGGCAGGTCGAACCGGCCGTCGGGGAGCACGAAGCTGCGGGGCTCGGCCTTGACGAACCGCTCCGTGCGATCGCCCAGGACCCGTAGCAGGACCTCGCGGTAGATCGGGTTGGCGATCTCCAGATCCCTGGTTCCGCGGATGAGGCCCAGGTCATGAACGTAGGAGACGTCTTTGTCGAAGGCGGCGTCCGTGTCCGGGTATGTCCCGGCCACGATTGGTTCGATCACTCGTTCCACCCGTGGTTCGTGCAGCCGGGCCACCAGGGAGTCCAGGTGGGTGGCGCGCGCTCGGATAAGCCGCTCCTTGGCCTCCTCCACCCGCTCGCAGGTGATGGCGCCGGTCACTCTCATCTTGGAGATGATCTCGTAGGCGAGGGCGTTGACCAGCCAGGGCTGGCCTTGGGTGAGCTCGAAGGCGCGGTCCACCGCGTCTTTGGTGAACTCCTGGCCGGTGGCCTGGGTGTGCTGGTCGTAGAGCTCGGCGATGTCGTCGGCGGTGAAGTCGCCCAGGCGCAGTGAATCGGCGACGATGTTGAACGGGCTGGCCGGGTTCGACCCGTCGGATGGGCCGCCCGAGGCGACCTTGTAGTCACGTACGTCGCGCAGTCCGCACAGCACCACCGACGCGGGGAACGGAAGTCCTTTGTGCCGTGCGTTGTGGCCGTGGCGGAGCTGGCTGAGGATGCTGACCATGCTGTTGCCCTGCAGGGCGTCGATCTCGTCGAGGAGCAGCACCACCCGGCGCGGGCTGCGGCGGCACCACTCACGCAGCGCCGCACGGAACCGACTGCCCGGGGAGGACTGCGGCCAGGGATCCGGCGGCAGCAGCTCGTCGGGCCATCCCGACTCTTCGGCGGCCTCGCGCAGGGAGTCCAGCAGAAGCGACTCGGCGGCGGGGTAGTCGTCGCCGGCCGCCTTGGCGCTCTCGCAGGAGAACATCAGGGCGGTGATGTCGCCCTCGGCGTTCAGCTCGGAGGCCAGAGTGTCCAGTGTGGTCGTCTTGCCGGTCTGCCGGGGCGCGTGCAGCACGAAGTAGCGATCCATCTCGATGAGCTCGCGCGCCTGGGGAAGCCGCTGCGTGGGGGGCAGCATGTAGTGGCGCTGGGGATCGCACGGACCGGTGGTGTTGAAGTACTTAGCTCGGGGTGGCCGCATGAATGCATTCTGTCACTGATTTCACTCGGGCCCACCCGTGTGAGCGTGCGCCGCCCGGAGTGCGCCGTCCATCCGGATGACCTCGCCGTTCAGGTAGTCGTGGTGGATGATCGCCAGCGCCAGGTGCGCGTACTCGTCCGGGCGGGCCGGCCGCCGCGGGAACGGGACGCCGGCCACCAGCTCCTCATGGGACTCCACGACGCCCGGGGCGATGGCGTTGACCCGGATGCCGTGCTGGGCGAGGTCGCGCGCCGCGGGCAGGGTCAGCCCGACGACGCCGCTCATGGCCGAGGAGTACGCCGCCTGCCCGACCCGCCCCTCGTACGCGGCGACCGAGGCGGTGTTGACGATCACGCCGCGCTGGCCGTGCTCGTCCGGCTCGGTACGGGCGATCGCCTCGGCGGCCAGCGCGAGCACGTTGAACGTCCCGACGAGGTTGACCTGCACGACCCGCGCGTACAGGTCGAGGTCGTGCACCCCGCCCCCGTCCAGGACGCGCGCCGACGGGGCGATGCCCGCGCAGTTGACGACCGCGCGCAGCGGCAGGCCGGAGGCGGCCGTCGCGACGGCGGCCCGCACCTCCTCGGGGCTGGTGACGTCGGTGGGGAGGTACTCCACCCCCCGCACCGGCTCCGCGGCGTCGATGCTCTGCTCGAGATCGAGGACGAAGACCTCCGCGTCCTCCTTGACCAGCAGCTCGGCGGTCGCGGCGCCGATGCCGGAGGAGGCCCCGCCGGTGACGATGACGGCGGTGTGGGCGACCTGCATCAGTGCTTCTCCCTGCCGAGGGAGGTGATCACGGGTGCGGTGTTCCCGGCGAGCGAGCGGCCGATGACCATGCGCTGGATCTGGTTGGTGCCCTCGAAGATCTGCATGACCTTCGCCTCGCGCATGTAGCGCTCGACCGGGAAGTCGCGGGTGTAGCCGTAGCCGCCGAGCACCTGGACGGCGTCCGTGGTGACCTTCATGGCGTTGTCGGTGGCGACCATCTTGGCGATGGACGCCTCCCGCCCGAACGGCAGGCCGAGGTCCTTCAGCCGGGCGGCGTGCAGCGTCATCGCGCGGGCGGTCTGCACGGCCGCCTCCATGTCGGCCAGCAGGAACGCCAGGCCCTGGTGCTCGATGATCGGCCGGCCGAACGTCGAGCGCTCCTTCGCGTACGTCACCGCGTGGTCGAGCGCCCCCTGGGCCAGGCCGGTGGCGACGGCGGCGATGCCCAGCCGGCCGGAGTCGAGCGCGGCCAGCGCGATGCGCAGTCCGTCGCCCTCCGCGCCGATCCTGCGCTCGGCCGGCACCCGTACGCCGTCCAGCCGCATCGTCGCGGTCGGCGAGGCGGTCAGGCCCATCTTGCGCTCGGGCGGGTCGGCGCTCAGTCCTTCGGCGTCGGCCGGGACGAGGAAGCAGGAGATGCCCTTGCGGTCGTCGGAGGTCCGCGCCATCACGGTGTAGAAGTCGGCGCGCCCGCCGTGCGTGGTCCACGCCTTCGCGCCGGTGAGCACGTAGTCGTCGCCGTCGCGTACGGCGCGGGTGGTCATGGCGGCGGGGTCGGAGCCGGCGTGCGGCTCGCTCAGGCAGTACGCGCCGAGCAGGTCGCCGCCGAGCATGCCGGGCAGCCAGGCCCGCCGCTGCTCGTCGGTGCCGAACCCGGCCAGCCCGAAGCAGGACAACACGTGCACGCTGGTGCCGACGGCGACGCCGGACCAGACCCGGGCGACCTCCTCCAGCACCCGCAGGTACACGTCGTAGGGCTGGCCGCCGCCGCCGTGCTCCTCGGGGTAGGGCAGGCCGAGCACGCCCATCGCGCCGAGCGTGCGGAACACCTCGCGCGGGAACTCCTCGTCCGCCTCGGCCTTCGCGACGCGGGGGGCCAGCTCCCTGTCGGCGAGGTCCCGGACGATCTCGATCAGGTCGGCGCTCTCTTCGCTGGGCATGACGTGCGATGCGGGCATCCAGGCTTCCTTCGGCGGAGTACGGAACTAAGTACCAAAGTATCAGAGACTGTACTGTCCGCCAGTGGGTGCCGTAGAGTCATGCCATGCCATCGCCCGACAGGAGCCGCACCCGGCCCGAGGAGACATTGGCGCAGCTCCGCGAGCTGTTCCTGGCCGAGGGGTTCGCGTCGTTCAACATCGGCGATCTCGCCGAGCGGCTGCGCTGCTCCCGCACCACCCTGTACGCGGTGGCGCCCAGCAAGGAGCAGATCGTGGTGGCCGTCGTCCGCTCGTTCTTCAAGACGGCGACCGAGCGCATCGAGGCCAGGGTCGCCGCCTCCGGCGACCCGGCCCGGCAGCTCGCCGTCTATCTGGAGGCCGTCGCCGCCGAGCTGCAGCCCGCCTCGGCGGCGTTCCTCGCGGACGTGGCCGCCTTCGGCCCGGCCAACGAGGTCTACCAGGAGAACACCCGCTTCGCGGCGGAGCGGGTGCGGAGCCTGGTCGCGGAGGGGGTCAGGGCGGGGGTGCTGCGTTCGGTCCACGCGCCGTTCGTGGGGGCCGCGGTGGCCGAGGTCATGAACTCCATCCAGCGCGGCGCCCTCCAGTCGGCCACCGGGTTCGACGCCGCCCAGGCCTACCGACACCTCGCCGACCTGGTGCTCGCCGGTTTGACCGCCGCGCCGGCCGACGAACGTACGGTCACCGGCGGCGCACTGCGCTACGAGGTCGCCGGCGGGGTGGCGACCATCGAGCTCGACCGGCCGGAGCACTCGAACGCACTCGACCTGCCCACGGCGCGGGCGCTCGGCGACGCCGTCGAGGCCGCCGCGGCCGACCCCGGGGTGCGCTGCGTGCTGCTGCTCGGCCGCGGCCGCAACTTCTGCGCAGGCGGCGACGTCACCGCGATGCACGGCGCCGCCGACCGCGCCGGCTACGTGCTGGAGCTGGCCACGACGGCGCACCGCGCGGTGCTGGCCCTCGCCGGGCTGGAGGTCCCCGTCGTGGCCGCCGTCCAGGGCGCGGCGGCGGGCGCCGGGCTGGCGCTCACCCTGGTGGCCGACCTGGTGCTGGCCGGCGAGTCGGCGACGTTCCTGACCGCGTACGCGCAGGCGGGGCTGACCCCGGACTGCGGCACGTCCTGGCTGCTGCCGCAGGTGGTGGGGCTGCGCCGGGCGCTCACCCTGACCTTGACCGACCGCCGGCTGACGGCGGCGGAGGCCGCCGACTGGGGGCTGGTCACCGGCGTCCACCCCGACGACGAGCTCACCGAGGCGGCCAGGCAGGCGGCGGCGCGGATCGCGGCCGGGCCGTTCCCGGCGCTCGGCCGGACCCGGCGCCTGCTCCGGGACGCGCCGGCCCGGTCGCTGGCCGACCAGCTCGGCGTCGAGGCGGCGACGATCGCCGAGGCCGCCGCGTCCGCCGCGGCCGGGGCCAGGCTCGACGCGTTCGTGAACGGCAAGCGCAAGGAGAAAGGTGGAAACCCCCGATGAAGGACGGCCCCCTGGCGGGACTGCGCGTGGTGGAACTGGCCGGGCTCGGCCCGGCCCCGCACGCGGCCATGGTGCTCGCCGACCTCGGCGCCGACGTGGTCAGGATCGAACGGCCGGCGGGCCGCGGGCTCCAGTTCGGCGCTCCGGGCGCGACCGACGCCGTGCTGCGCGGCCGGCGGCAGATCCATGCTGACCTGAAGTCCGCCGACGGGCGGGCCGTCGTCCTCGGCCTCGCCGAACACGCTGACGTGCTGATCGAGGGCCTGCGCCCCGGCGTGGTGGAACGGCTCGGCGTGGGCCCCGACGTCTGCCTGGCCCGCAACCCCGGCCTCGTGTACGCCCGGATGACCGGGTGGGGCCAGGACGGGCCGTGGGCCGGCCACGTCGGCCACGACATCAACTACATCGGCCTGACCGGCGCGCTGCACGCCATGGGCCGCGCCGACCAGGCGCCGGCGCCGCCGCTCAACCTGGTCGGCGACTTCGGCGGCGGCTCCATGCTGCTGCTCGTCGGCGTGCTGGCCGCGCTGTTCGAACGCTCCCGCTCCGGCCGGGGCCAGGTGATCGACGCCGCCATGGTCGACGGCACCGCGCTGCTCAGCCAGATGACGCTCGCCCTGCGCGGCATGGGGGCCTGGCGCGACGAACGGGAGGGCAACCTGCTCGACGGCGGCGCGCCCTTCTACGACACCTACGCCTGCGCCGACGGCGGGTTCGTCGCGGTGGGCGCGCTGGAGCCGCACTTCTACGCGGCGCTGCTGGCCGGGCTGGAGCTCGACCCGGCCGAGCTGGGCGAGCAGAACGATCCGGCCAACTGGCCGGCGATGCGCAAGCGGTTCGCCGCCGCGTTCGCGTCCCGGACCCGCGACGAGTGGGCCGGGCACTTCGCCGGCACCGACGCCTGCGTCACCCCGGTGCTCAGCTTCGCCGAGGCCCCCGGCCATCCGCACCTGGCGGCGCGCGGCACGTACGCCGAGGCGGACGGCGTGGTCCAGGCGACCCCGGCCCCCCGGTTCTCCCGCACGCCGGCCGGCCCGGTGGCCCCGGTGCCGCGTACGGTGGCCGAGGCGGCGGACGTGCTGCGCGAGTGGGGCGGCTCGGGGAGCTGACCGTCGCGTCAGGAACCCGAGGGCGTCGGGATCAGCTCGGCCCGGCTGTGGCGGAACCGCCCAGCCGGGCCAGGGCCTCCGCGATCGACGCCGCCGGGTCCCCGGCCGTCCAGCCGGTGACCGGGACGAGGGACTCCGGCGCGTACACGCCGAGATCGGCGCCGTCGAACCGGACGATCCGGCCGGTCACGTCACGGGTGGCGTCGCTGAGCAGCGCGACCACCACCGGCGCCACGTCCCCGGGCGAGCCCAGCACGGGCCGGTCGGGCCGGGTGTCCAGGGCCGCCATGCCGGTCTCGGCCAGCGGCGACACCGCGTTGACCCGGATGCCGGCGGACGCGCAGTCCCGCGCCCAGCCGGCGGTCATCGCGGCCACCGCTCCCTTCGTGGCGCCGTAGGCGCTCATGCCGGGGATGCCGAACCGGGCGCCGGACACGACGGTGACGATCGACCCGCCGGCGCCCCGCCGGACCATCGCCCGCATGGCGTGCACCGCGGCGAACTGCACGCCGAGCACGTTCACCTCGGTGATCCGCCGCAACCGCGCCTCGTCCTCCTCCCACGGCGGGCCGTGGTGGGTGACCCCGGCGTTGGCGACGAGGCCGTCGAGCCTGCCGAACTCCAGCTCCGCCGTCCCGGCCAGCCGGGCCGCGACCTCCCACGACGCGGCGGAGCCGGGCTCGGCCACCGCGTGCCCGCCGGCGGCGGCGATCTCCGCGGCCACGGCGTGCGCGGCGGCCTCGTCCACGTCGTTGACCACGACCGCGGCGCCGTGGGCGGCGCAGGCGAGCGCGTACGCGCGGCCCAGTCCCCGCCCGGCGCCCGTCACGACGACACAGCGCCCGTCCAGCAGCCCGCACATCACCCGGCCTCCGGGTCGAACAGCTTGACCACCGCGGCCTTGTTGATCTTCCCGGTCGGGTTGGTGGGCAGCGAGCGAACCACCCGCAACAACTCCGGCTGCTTGTGCCGGGCCAACCCCTGCCCGGTCACCGCCCGCCCCACCTCCTCCAGAGTCAGATCCTCCCGCTCCGAGACCACGACCGCCCCGATCCGCTCACCAAGGCGCCCACCAGGAACCGCAACGATCGCCACCGCAGCCACATCGGGATGCCGCACGATGGCCTCCTCGATCTCCCTGGCCGAGAACTTCTCACCGCCCCGGTTGATCACGTCCTTGAGCCGCCCGGTGATCCGCACCTGCCCGTCGCCGCCCAGCGAGCCGAGGTCCCTCGTACGGAACCACCCGTCAGGGGTGAACGCGTGCGCGTTCAGCTCCTCCCGCACGTACCCGAGCATCATCTCCGGGCCGCGCAGCAGCAGCTCGCCCGTCTCGCCCGGCCCTGCGTCCCGGCCCGAGGAGTCCACGACCCGCAGCTCCACGCCGGGCGCGAGCCGGCCGTCGGTCTCCGCCCGGAACTCCAGCGGGTCCAGCTCGTTGGGCAGCGTCGCGGTGGGCAGCTCGGTCATGCCCCACGCCCGGTACGCCGCGATGCCCAGCTCGCCGGCCTGCCGGATGAGGTCCGGCGGCACCGCCGCGCCGCCGCAGCAGTACTGGCGCAGCGGCGAGCGGTCCCGCCCCTCGGCGGCGTACACGCCGAGCAGTTCGCGCAGGAACGGCGTGGCGCCGGCCATGTACGTGGCGCCGGTCCGGTCGGCCAGCTCGGCGCACGCGGCCGGGTCCCACCGTTCCATCAGCACCGCGGTCGCCCCCACCTGGCAGGGGATCATGAAGCCCTGCAGGAGGCCGGTGATGTGCGTGACGGGGGAGGCCATCACCATGCGGTCCCGGAAGGTCAGGCCCCACTCCACGACGGTGGTCCGCAGCTCGTGCCGCAGGCCCGCCACGGAGTGCACCACGCCCTTGGGCTCGGACTCGGTGCCCGAGGTGAACAGCACCAGGCAGGGGTCCTCGGGGGCGGCGGGCTCGATCCCGGACGGCAGCGCGCCGGGGCCCGCGCCGTCCGCCGCCCGCCATCCCGCCGACCGGCCGGTGGTGAGCAGCCGTGCGGCGGGCTCGTGCCCGAGGTCGCGCAGCGCCTCGTCGAACTCGTCCGGGTAGGCCCGGCGCCGGTCGTCGCCGTACGTGACGACGGCCGCCGGCCGGATCTGGTCCAGCACGGTGCGGATCTCGCGCGGGCCGTACAGCGGCACGATCGGGCTGCTGATCGCCCCGATCCGCCAGATCGCCGCCGCGACGGCGACGGCGTGCGGGCCGGTGGGCAGCAGCCAGCAGACCGCGTCGCCCGGCCGGACCCCGCCCGCGAGCAGGGTGCGGGCGACCGCCGCGGACGTGGCGGCCAGCTCGGCGAAGCTCGTCTCGCCGTGCGCGGTGATGATCGCGGGCCGGTCCGGCCAGCGCGTCGCCCCGTGGTCCAGCAGGTCGCCGATCCGCTCCTCGGTGCGGAAGCCCCGGCGCCGCCAGGCGTCCGTCAGCTCGGGGGCGACCACCCGCGGCCTGCGCCTCCAGTCGGCCGCCCTCATGACGCCGCCCTCATGATGTCGTCCACTTCGGCTCGCGCTTGTCCAGGAAGGCGGCGGGGCCCTCGACGGCGTCCGGATGGTGCCGGTGCCGCCGGATCAGCTCCCAGCCGAGGTCCATGTCGGCGGCGATGAGCCGTTCCTCGAACGAACGCAGCACCCGGCGGCTGAGCCGTACGGCCTCCGGCGAGTTCCGCCCGACCATCGCGGCCAGCTCCATCCCGCGCCCGAGGAGCGCGTCCGGCTCGACGACCTCGGAGACGAGGCCGGCCCGCTCGGCCCGTTCGGCGGACAGCGACTCGTGCCGGCCGAGCAGGACGAGGCGGGTCAGCAGGTCCGGCCGCATCCGCAGCCGGAGCTGCAGCGGCTCCAGCGCGGACACCTGGCCGACGCTGACGTGCGGGTCCAGGAAGCGGGCCGCCGTCGAGGCGAGGCAGATGTCGGCGTCGGCCACGAAGTGCAGGCCGCCTCCCGCGCACACCCCGTTCACGGCGACGATGACCGGGATGCCCAGGCGCGGCCCCGGCAGGAAGTCGAGCTCCTCGGCCGCCGTGTCGCCGACCTTCACCCTCGGCGCCGAGAGCATGGACACGTCGGCCCCGGCGCAGAACGCCCTGCCCGCGCCGGTGAGCAGCACCGCGCGCAGCTCCGGCGCTCCGGCGGCGGCCCGCCACAGGTCCGCGAGCGCGTCCATGAGCTCGTCGTCGAGGGCGTTGGCGGACTGCGGGCGGTTGAGTGTCACGACCAGCGTCCCGCTGACGACCGTGCTGAGCAGCACTCCGTCGGCACGTTCCAGGTCTGCTCCGCCGCTCTTGCTCGACACGGGCGCCTCCCCACGGGCGCCGCGACGCCCTCCTTGACTGTCATCCAAATCATATATACGTTTCGCGCCATGGTGAAGAGAGACGACACATCCCGCGCCGGAACCGGGTCCCCCCATGCATGAGTTTCTCCAGACGGTGCTCGTGCCGGGTCTGGCGGACGGCGCGATCTACGGACTGGTCGCGGTCGGCTTCGCCACGCTGTTCACGACGACCGGCGTCATCAACTTCGCCCACGGGCAGATGGTGATGCTCATGCCCATGTCCGTGCTGGTGGCGGTGGGCGCCGGCCTGCCGGTCTGGCTCGCGTACGTGGCCGCGCTCGCCGTGATGGTGGTGGTGGCGCTGACCGTCGAGTGGACCGCGGTGCGGCCGTTCGTGCAGTCGGGCCAGTCGGCCTCCTGGCTGCTGTCCACCCTCGCGGTCAGCGTGGTCCTGGCCGAGCTGCTGGCCGTCCCCTACAGCGGGGAGTCCCGCAACTTCACGTACGGCGTCAGCAAGCACCGCTTCGACCTGGCCGGCCTGGCGGTCTCGCCCGCCGAGCTGACCGCGGTCGCCGCGCTGTTCGCCGTCGCCGGGCTGCTCCTGCTGTTCTACCGGCGCACCCGCGTCGGGCTGGAGCTGCGCGCGATCGCCGACGACCTCGACGGCGCGGAGGCGATCGGCATCTCCCGCGCCCGCGCCTCGCAGATCGCCACGGTGCTGTCCGCGCTGGTCGCCGCGGTCACCGGGGTGCTGGTGGCCTCCACCCAGCTCGTCACCCCGTCGCTCGGGATGTCGTACACCTTCTACGGCTTCGTCGCCACCGCGATCGGCGGCATGGGCAGCATCGGCGGCGCCGTCGTCGGCGGCCTGGTCATCGGCGTGGTCAGTCAGTTCGCCGGGGTCCACGTCGGCAGCCTCACGGTCAACCTGACGGTGTTCCTGCTGCTGGCCCTGGTCTACGTGGTGCGCCCGCACGGCCTGTTCGGCGCGGCGCCGGTGCGGGCGGTGTGATGTCGTACCGGCTCTCCGACCTGTCCAGGTCCCTGCGCGCCGCCGCGGCCCGCGGCCGCGACGCCACCCCCTCTCCCGTCCGCCGGGTGCTCGCCAGGCCCGCCGCGCACGGCGCGGCGATGCTGGTCGTCGCGACGGCGCTGCTGGCCCTGTGGGGCCCGCTCTCCTACAACGGCTACGTCCTGCAACTGGTGTGCCTGTACGCGGTCGCCACGCTGGGGCTCAACATCACCACCGGCTACGCCGGCGCGTTGTCGCTCGGGCAGGGCGCGTCGTTCGCCATCGGCGCCTACGTCACCGCCGTCCTGGTGGTCTCGTACGGCTGGCCGATCTGGGCGGCGCTGCCGGTCGCCGCGCTCGCCGGGCTCGCCGCAGGCGCGCTGGCCGGGTTCCCGGCCGGCCGGCTCGGCGCGATCGGCCTGGCCATGATGTCGCTCGGCCTGATGCTCGTCGTCAACGACATGCTCATCCAGTTCCAGTCGGTGACCGGCGGCAACAACGGCCTGGCCGGCATCGACGCCCGGCTCTGGTTCGGCGGCGAGCCGGTCTCGACCCCCTGGGTCGTGGCGATCGTGATCGTCGTCATTGCGAGCGTCAGCTACTGGCTGCACGCCCGCTACCGGACCTCGCGCCTCGGCCGGGCCACCGTCGCGGTCCGCGACGAGCCGATCGGCGCGTCCGCGCTCGGCGTCTCCGGCTACCTCACCAAGGTCGTCGCCTTCGCCGCCGGATCCGCGCTCGGCGCGCTCAGCGGAGGACTGTTCTCCTACCTGTCCGCCTACATCTCGCCGGACGCCTTCTCCTCGAACCTGTCCATCCTGTTCCTGGTCATGGTGGTGCTCGGCGGCAGCGGCTCCCGGCTCGGCCCGGTCGTCGGCGCGGTGCTGCTCGTGCTGATCCCGCTGCGTCTCGACGAGTACCCGCACCTGAACAACCTGCTGTACGGCGCGCTGCTCATCGTGCTCATGCGGCTGCGGCCGCGCGGCCTGTTCAGCCGCACCGCGGCGCCCGCCCCGCAGGCGCTGCGCGACCTGGCCGCCACCCCGGAGGTGGAGGTGCCAGAACGCGCGCCGGGCGAGCCGATCCTGCGGGTCACCGACCTGCGGCGCAGCTTCGGCGGCGTGGACGCGCTCGCCGGGGTGTCGATGGAGTTGCGGCGCGGCGAGATCGTCGGCCTCATCGGGCCGAACGGGTCGGGCAAGACGACGCTGCTCAACGTCGTGTCCGGGCACTACCCGCCGACCGCCGGCCGGATCACCCTGCACGGGAGCGACCTCGGCGGCCTCGGCGCCGCCGCCGTCGCCAGGCGCGGCGTGTCCCGTACCTTCCAGACCCCGAAGACGTTCCCCGGCATGAGCATCGAGGAGCACCTGGCGCTCCCGGCCGTCCACGGGGAACGCGACGAGGCGATGCGGGACGCCTGCCGGCGCGGCGCGCTCACCCTGCTGGAGCTCGGCGGCCTCGACCCGCACGACCCGGCCGCCGGCATGCGGGAGAGCAGGGAGATGAGCCACGGCCGGCTCCGTTTCCTGGAGGCCGCCATGGCACTCGGCACCTGTCCGGAGGTCCTCCTCCTGGACGAGCCCGCGGCCGGGCTGTCGGCCACGGAGATCGAAGGATTCGAGCGCGTCGTCAGTGACGTCGCCGCAGCGGGAGTGGCCGTCGTGATCGTCGAACACCATCTGGACATGATCAGCCGCCTGGTCGACCGGGTCGTCGTCCTCGACCTCGGCAAGGTGCTGTGGGAGGGCGCGCCCGGCGACCTGCACGACGTGGACAGCGTCCGCGCCGCGTACATGGGGGTCGCGTGAACGGCGGCCGGCTCAAGGTGGACGCGCTCAGCGTCCGGTACGGCGGCGTCACCGCCGTCGAGGACCTGTCACTCACCGTCGAGCCCGGCACCTGCCTGGCCCTGCTGGGCGCCAACGGCGCGGGCAAGACCTCCACGCTGCGCGGCATCGGCGGGCTGGAGTCCGCCACCGGCGGGATCTGGCTGGACGACCTGCGCCTCGACAACCTCCCGGCGAGCCGGCGGGCCAGGGCCGGGCTCGGCCACGTGCTGGAGGGCCGGCACGTGTTCAAGAGCCTGTCCGTAGCCGAGAACCTCAAGGTCGCGGCCGCCCGCGCCGCCCGCAGGCCCGAGGTCGACCCGCTCGACCTGCTGCCCGAGCTGCGCCCGATGGAGCGGCGCCTCGCGGGCGGCCTGTCCGGCGGCCAGCAGCAGATGCTCGCCATCGCCCGCGCGGTCGCCGGCGGACCCCGCGTGATCATGCTGGACGAGCCCACGAACGGCCTGTCGCCCAAGCTGGTCGGCCGGACCATCGAGATCCTCGCCGACCTGCGGGACGCCGGGTTCGCCGTCCTGCTGGTCGAACAGCGGGTCGAGGTCGCGCAGAAGCTGGAGGCCGACGTCGTGGTGCTGCGGCACGGGCACGTCGCGCACCGGGTGCGCGGCGCCGACCCGGACCTGCCCGACCTGCTGCAGGCCGCCTACCTCTCCTGACCCACCCCCAGCCAAACCCCCCAGGAAGGACACCCCCATGAGGAAACGTGCCACAACGGGCACAGCCGTGGTGTGCGCGGCGCTGCTCGCGCTCGCCGCGTGCGGCGACGGCGGATCCTCCGGCGACGCCGCCGAAGGCACCACCATCAAGATCGGCTTCGTCGGGGCGCTCACCGGCCCGCTCTCCCCGAGCGGCCAGAACTCGCTGGCCGGGCTCAAGGCCGGCGCCGAGTACGTCGAGCAGCACAACCCCGGCACGAAGATCGTGATCGAGCAGCGCGACACCAAGGGCGAGCCGACCGCGGCCGTCGCCGCCACCCGGGCGCTCGCCCAGGACGGCGTGTCCGCGCTCTACTTCACCACCGAGGCGTTCCCGCCCGTCCAGGACGTGCTCAACCAGGTGAAGGTGCCCGGCGACACCGCCGGCGGCATCGGCTCGATCGCCGCCGACGTCGGCGACTCCAAGCGGTACAAGTACGCCTTCAGCACCGGCGCCGGCACCTCGGGCGAGACCTCGATCACGCCGCTGCTGTCGTACGCGGCCTCGGCCGGCAAGACGGTGGCCGTGCTCGACGACTCCTCGGCCTTCGGCACCTCGCAGACCAAGGACACGCTCGCCATCGCGCAGAGCCAGTTCCCCGACGTCAAGATCGTGCACGAGAGCTTCCCGAACACCGCCTCGGACGTGACCGCGCAGCTCACCAAGCTCAAGGACGCGGGCGCCGAGTCGCTCATCGTCTGGTCGTACGGCGCCCCGCTGGTCGCCACCATGTCCAGCCTCAACAAGATCGGCTGGAACCCGCAGATGTCCGCGGTGCTCGGCATCGGCGACCCGGCGACCACCGAGCTCATCCCGGAGGGCATGAAGAAGACCCTC
Source organism: Nonomuraea bangladeshensis (assembly GCF_039529455.1). NCBI lineage: Bacteria > Bacillati > Actinomycetota > Actinomycetes > Streptosporangiales > Streptosporangiaceae > Nonomuraea > Nonomuraea bangladeshensis. Next base: position 81,228 of record NZ_BAAAMV010000001.1, on the reverse strand, counting down.
GCCGCCGGGCCCATCGCCAAGACGTTCCTGTCGTCCTCGACCGGCGACTCCTCGATCACGGCGGACTTCGTCAAGCTCTACCTCAAGGCCAAGGGCAAGACCGAGTTCAACGCCCTCGACTCGGTGGGCGCGGTCTCCTTCGACTGGGCGCTCCTGGTGACCCAGGCGGCGCAGCAGGCAAAGTCCACCGAGCCCGACGCGATCAAGAAGGCGCTCGTCTCCGGGGGGACCTTCAAGGGCGCCAACGGCACGTACACCTTCGGTCCCGACAAGCGCATCGGAATCGATGCCGACCAGCTCGGCGTCTTCGTACCCGCTCAGCCGTGCCCGGACGGCAAGTGTGTCGAAGCCGCCGTGAGTGCGGGGGAGTAATGCCCGAGGAGACCTCAGTGGATCTCCGGCTGGGAACGCGGGCGGACGCGTTGCGCGTCCGCCTGCGGGCCCTGCTGGCGGAGCTCCTCCCCGACGACTGGACGACGTCGTTCTCGCCGGACCCGGCGGTCCAGTCGGTGGTGACCAGGGTCGTCGAGCGTCTGGCCGAGGAGCAGCTCCTCACGCTCAGCTGGCCCGAGGAGTACGGGGGCGCCGGCACCGACATCTGGCAGCAGGCCGTCCTGCGGGAGGAGATGTGGGCCCACTTCGAGCCCCGCGGACCGCAGTACATGGGCCTGAACTGGGTCGGGCCGGTGATCATGGAGGTCGGCACGCCGGAGCAGAAGGCGCTCCACCTGCCCGCCATCTCCTCCGGCCGGGCCGTGTGGTGCCAGGGGTTCAGCGAACCCGGCGCCGGCTCCGACCTCGCCTCGCTCCAGCTCGCCGCCGAGCTCCAGGACGGCGAGTGGGTGCTGAACGGCCAGAAGATCTGGACCTCGTACGCGGGACTCGCGCAGTGGTGCTTCCTCGCGGCCCGCACCGGCAGGGGCGCGGCCAAGCACGACGGCATCACCATCTTCCTGGTGCCGATGGACTCGCCCGGCATCCGGGTCGTCCCGATCGACTCGATCATGGGGGAGCAGCACCTCAACGAGGTGTTCTTCGACGACGTACGGGTCGGCCCCGACGCGGTGCTCGGCGAGGCCGGCCGCGGCTGGGACGTCGTCCGGCGGGTCATGAAGCACGAGCGGATCGGCATCTCCCGCTACGCCCGCGACGAGCGGGTGCTCGCCGCCCTCGCCGGCCACCCGTCCCTGGCCGAACCGGCCGCGCTGCACGAGTACGCCCGCGCCCTGGTGCACGCTCGGGTGGCCAGGCTGCTCAACTACCGCGCCGTCGCGCTGAACGACGCCGGCCGGCTCACCGACAGGGAGGCCTCCATCGCGCGGCTGGCCTCCATCCAACTCGACCAGGAGGTGGCCGCGCTGGCTCTCGACCTCTCCGGCGCCGACGCCCTCGTCCCCGACCCGTCGGCCGGCCTGCTCGGCCACGTCGAGGACGTCTTCCGGTACGCCCGCTCCGCGACCATCGCCTCCGGCACCATCGAGGTGCAGCGCATGCTCGTCGCCCGCTCCTCGATCGAGGGGGACCGGCGTGCGTCGTGACTGGCCGCAGGCGGCCGTCGCCTACGAGGAGAGCGTGACCAGGGCCTTCGACGCGCTGGGCGGGGTGGACCTCGCGCGCGCCGCCGAGGCGGACCGGACCCGGCGCGAGGCGCTCGTCGCGCCCGCCCTCGACCGGCTCGACCTGCGCGGCCTCGACCCGTGGGGCGAGGAGGACGAGTCGGCCGCCGTCATGCTGGCGGTCCGGGCGGCGGGCGCCGTCGTGCTGCCCTGGCCGCTCGCGCACGAGCTGGCCGTTCCCGTTGACCTGCGCGCCGAGGTCGGCGGCGTTCACCTGATCTCGGGGAACGCCGAACGGCTCGACCACGCGGACCTGCTGCGCGACGCCGTCGCCGTCGACCTGGACCGGGGCGTCGCCCGCCGGGTCTTGGCCGGGGCGCCGCGCCCTGCGCCGCTGGACCCGTTCGCGTCCGGCGTCGTCCTCGGCGCCGAGGCGCCGGGCGTGGACGCGGCGCGGGTCACGGCGATGCGCCTGCTGCTCGACGCATTCTGGGTCGCCGGCGCGCTCGCCACCGCCGCCGAACGGGCGGTGACGCACGCCAGGGACCGGCAGCAGTTCGGCAAGCCGATCGGCAAGTTCGGCGAGATCCGCTGGCGCGTCGCGGACCTGTCCCTCGCGCTCGACGGGCTGGAGGAGCTGGCGCTGCACGCGTGGTGGCTGGTCCGGCTGGGTGAGGCGCGCTCGGCCGACCTGCTGGCGCTGCGGGTGCAGATGATCGAGGCGGCGAACACGGTGCTGGCCAACGGGCACCAGGTGATGGGCGCCATGGGCCTGTGCGAGGAGCACGACCTCACCGTGCTCGACCGCCACCTGCAGAGCGTGCTGCACCGGCCGGCCGGGCGGATCGCCTCGACCGGGCTGCTGGCGCGGGCCGTCGCGGCGGAGGGGTTCGACGGCGTCTACCCGGTGGCCGCCTGGCGGTAGCGCGCTGAAGGCCGGCCAGGACCTGGCCGGCCTTTCACCCGGTCAGTCGCGGCCGTCCATGCGCGGGTTGCCGTACTCGTCCAGCACCTGGACGGGCGGGGCGTCCTCCGAGGCGACGTACAGCTGCGACGCCTCCAGATGCGCCCGCATGAGCTTGCCGGCCAGCGCCGCGTCCCCCGCCCCGATGGCCCTCTCGATGGCGCCGTGCGCCCGCAGCACCGCGTGCCGCCGGTCCACCGGCGGGTAGCTCGCCTCGTCGGACGCCCTGCGGGCCCACCCCCGCTCCTGGACGCTCCAGACGCTCTCCAGCATCCCGACGACCACCCGCAGCGTCTCGTTGCCGGCCGCGTCCACCAGCCCCTCGTGGAACCTGACCGACGCACCGGTGAACGCCGGCCCGTCCTCCACGACCTGCGCGGCCTCCTCGTTGAGCTGCCGCAGCCGTACGGCGACCGCCTCGTGGTCGTCGCGGCCCGCCGCGTGCTCCGCGCACAGCGGCTCCAGCAGGTTGCGCGCCGCCGCCAGGTCCCGCATGGGGGTGGCGCGCGCGTGCAGCAGCAGCCCCATGTGGTACGCGGCCGACTCCGGCGCCGGGGCCTTGATGACGGTGCCGCCGCGCTTGCCACGGCGGACCACCACCAGCCCCTCCGTCTCCAGGATGCGGAACGCCTCGCGCAGGCTCGGCCGGCTGACCGGGTACTCCTGGAGCAGCACCGGCTCCGTGGGCAGCTCCGCCCCGTCGGCGAGATCACCTTCCAGGATGCGCAGCCTGAGCTGCGCCGCCAGGGCCTCGGCCACCCGCGGCGTCCGCAACGGCATGCGGCGGGGGCGTGGGGGGATCTCGGACTCGGTCATCAGAGTGTTTCACCGCCGTCGATGAAGATGGTCTGGCCGGTGATGAACGAAGCGAGGTCCCCCGACAGATGGACGGCCAGCGCCCCCAGCTCCCTGGGATCACCGGTGCGCCGCATCGGGATGCGCTCCTTCAGCCAGGCCTGACCTTCTGGACTGTCGTGAAGAGCCTGCGTCATGCTGGTGCGGAAGTGCCCCGGCGCGATGGTGTTGACCGTGACGCCGAAGGCCGCCCACTCCTTGGCGAGCGCCCGGGTGAGCTGGGCGATGGCGCCCTTGGCCACCTGGTAGCTCACCGTGAGGTTCGCCGACCGGGCGACGCTGCTGGACGCGATGTTGATCACCCGGCCGCGCCTCCGCTCCAGCATCCCCGGCACAAATGATCTCACGAGGTGGAGCGACCCGCGGACGTGCGTGTCCAGCACCGAGTCCCACTCCTCGTCGGTCATGGCCACACTCGCCGGCCCTGAGCCCGGCTGCCCCACCTTCTCCCCGGACGCCTCGTCCACGGGCAGCGGGACGACCGGCCGCTTGACCAGGTTGCCGGCGTTGTTGACCACGATGTCGACGCCGCCGAGTTCGGCGAGCACCGCGTCGCGCAGCCGGTCGAGGTCGGCGGGGCTGCGGATGTCGGCGGGGAAGGCGTACGCCTGGCCGCCCGCGGCCTTGATCTCGGCCGCGAGGCTCTCCAGCTCCTCCGCGTTGCGGGAGACGCCGCACACCACGGCGCCCGCCCCGGCGAGAGCCGTGGAGATCGCCCGGCCGAGCCCGCGTCCGGCCCCGGACACGACGGCTGTCCTGCCCAGCAGGGGGTGGGTCTCTGTCATGGCGTGCCTTTCGGTAGTCCGAGCGTACGCTCCGCGATGATGTTGCGTTGGATTTCCGACGTGCCGCCGTAGATGGTGGCGGCCAGCGATTCGAGCCGCTCGTCGAAGAGCGCCGGGTCGTCGAACGCCCGCGCCCCGGCGCTCTCCAGCGACAGCAGGGCCGCGCGCTGCACCGACTCCGAGCCGAGCAGCTTGAGTATCGACGACGCGGGGGACGGCAGGCCCGCCTGCCGCTGGGCGGCGGTCCGCAGCCCGGTCAGCCGTACCCCCTCCGCGTCCGCCAGCGACCGGCCCAGCCGGACGAGCTGGTGCTCCGACAGCTCCGGCGCCGTCAGCGTGGGCTCCAGCGCGCGGGTGGTCTCCAGCCAGGTGTTGATCCAGATCATGTCCCGCTCGTGTTCGAGGCTGGACATGGCCACGCCCCAGCCGCCGTGCAGCGGGCCCAGCAGCGCGTCCTCGGGCACCTTCACGTCGTCGAGGAAGACCTCGCAGAAGGACTCGACCGCCGGCCCGGCGGTGCGGATCGGCCGGACCTCCACCCCGGGGCTGCGCAGGTCGAGGACCAGGCAGGAGATGCCGCGGTGCGGCCTCGCCTCCGGATCGGTGCGGACGTACAGCGCGCACCACCGGGCCTCGTCCGCCTGCGTCGTCCACACCTTCTGCCCGTTGACGGTGAACACCCCGTCGGCGAGCGTCGCCGTCGTGCGCAGCGCGGCCAGGTCCGACCCGGCGCCGGGCTCCGACATGCCGAGCGCCCACCACTCGTCCCCGCGCGTCGCCGGCCGCAGCAGCCGCTCCCGCTGGGCGGCGGTGCCGTACGACCTGATGGCCGGCGCCGCGACCCCGGCGCCCTGGATGTTCATCAGCCGCGGCACCCGGCGGCGCGCGCCGGCGAGCTTGACGGCCAGCGCGTCGGGGACGCTCAGGCCGCGCCCGCCCTCACCCCGGCCCCATTCGGGGACCAGCCAGCCCGCGTCGAACGCGGCGGCCTGGTACTCGGTGCGGAGCCGCACGTCGCGGCGGTAGCGCCGGTAGTTCTCCGCGTAGTCCGCGGGCAGGAAGCCGTCGAGGAACGCCTCGAACTCGGAGGTCACGTCCGTCATCGGGAGATCCGCCTTTCGATCCGCGCCGCCGCCAGATAGAGGGCGTCCGGCTCCCCGAGCAGGCCGCCCGTCTGGTGGGCGCGCCGCAGGAACAGGTGACAGTCGGCCTCGAAGGTGACCCCCATGGCACCCATGAGCTGGGTGTACAGCGAGGTGACCCGCACGGCCGTCTCGGCCGCGACCGCGTTGGCCAGCAGACAGTCCTTGGCGGCGAGGCTCAGGGCCGCACCGTAGACGAGACTGCGCGCCCGCTCCACCGCCGTGTAGGCGTCCGCGAGCTGATGCTTGACCGCCTGGAAGCCGCCGACGGCCCGCCCGAACTGCCTGCGCTGGAGCACATGCTCGACGGCCCCGTCCAGGGCGCCTGCGGCGGTCCCGACCAGATCGGCGGCGACACAGACCCGAGCCCCCGCCAGCACCCGCTCCAGATCCCCGAGCGCCAGCTCCCGCCACTCTTCGGCGGCCACGCCCGTCTCGTGCCCGAGCCGGAAGGCCGGGAACGGCCGGGAGGGATCGATCAGGGTCTCCTGCCCCACCGCCTCGACCCCCTCGGCCCCCGGATCGACCACGACGACCCACACCTGCTCCGGACCCTTCACGACCAGGGTGAACGCGGCGGCGCCCTGCCCGCCCAGAACGTGCACCCGCTCGACACGGCACCGGCCGCCCCCGTCGACCGCCCCCTCGGCGATCCCGAACCCCGCGGGCGCCCGCCGGAAGTCCTCCCGGTGCACGCCGGCCGCGACCTGCGTACGGAACGCCAGCGCCGACGCCAGCAGGGGAGCGGTGAGCAGGGCGCGTCCGGCTTCTTCGAGCATGACCACCAGGTCGATCACCCGGCCGATCCCGCCGAGCTCCTCGGGTATCCCGATGTCGGCGTAACCGCCGTCCGCGACCGTCTCCCACCCGCCCGGCTCGCCGCCGTCGAGCGCGGCCCGCATGACCGCCGGGCCACGCAGCGATCGGAACTGGGCGCGGGCGGTGTCGGCGAGGGCGAGGCTGTCCTCGTCCGGGGCTAGAAGCTGCCAGTCCGTCATCTTTGTCCGGGTTCTCCTCGCTGGAGTGGGATCGCCGTCACGGCCGATCGTACCGGATTTTCGCCTTTACCTGCATATGATTTAGATGTTAAACGCGACGCATTCCCGCCCCGCGAACCTTGCGGCCGTCGATCAACCGCCGTAACTTACTGTGCCTGCAAAGACACTGCTCGCTTACGACGTGAACGGGGCGGCATGAAGGCCAACGAAACCACCCTCCGCAAGCTCATCCAGGGCGACCAGCAATTACTGGTCCCCCTCTACCAGCGCCAATACACCTGGGAGCGCCCCCAGCTCACTCAGCTGTGGACGGACATCACCGCCCAGGTCGACGTACTGGCCGAGCAACGGCAGGACGCCCCCAGCCACTTCATGGGATCGGTCGTCCTCGCCCCCGGCCCGGAGCTGGCGCCGAGCCGCTCCCAGTGGATCATCGTGGACGGCCAGCAGCGTCTCACCACCCTGATGCTCGCCCTCTGCGCCATCAGAGATCACCTGGTCGCCGAGGAGCCCAGCGCCCGCGAGCGGATCAACGAGCTGCACCTGATCAACAAGTTCCAGCAGGGCGAGCTGCGCTACCGGCTCCTGCCCACGCAGGGCGACCGGGCGGCGTTCAAAGCGTGCGTGGACGGCGCGTCGGACGGCAGGTCCGACAGTCTGATCGGCAACGCCTACCAGTTCTTCCGCGGCATGCTGAAGGAGTTCGACGACCCGGCCGACCCGCACGACGTCGCGCGCGTGGAGTCGGTGCTGCTGGACCGGCTCAATCTCGTGCAGATCCTGGTGGAGAAGGACGACAACGCGTTCCGCATCTTCGAGTCGATCAACAACACGGGCATGCGGCTCAGCCAGGTGGACCTCATCCGCAACTACGTCTTCATGTGCCTGCCCACCCGTGGTCAGCACGTCTACGACGCGTACTGGAAGCCGATCCAGGACCAGTTGGACGCCAAGGCCATGGAACAACTGATGTACCTGGTGCTGGTCCTGCGGGAGGGTGGCGAGGCCCAGTACAACGCCGTCTACCGGGGGCATCAGCAGCTGCTTCTGACGCTGTCCGGCGACGAGAGCCAGGTCGAGGCGTACGTCCAGGACCTGCACCGTCGCGCGCGGCACCTCAGGCAGATCCTGTTCCCCTCCGAGGACCTGCCGTTCGCCGGACGGCTGCGCTTCCTCAAGGAGTGGCAGGCGTCCACGGCCTACCCGCTGGTGATGCGCCTGCTCGAACTGCGGGAGGACGACCACATCGGCGACGAGGAGGTGGGCGAGGCGCTGACGTACGTCGAGAGCTTCCTCGTACGCCGCCTGATCGCGGGGGTGACCACGGGCAACCTCAACCGGATCTTCCAACGGCTCGCCGTCCAGCTGGTCGCCGAGGAGGACGTACCGCAAGCGGTACGAACCGCGCTGTCACCCGCCAGGCTCTACTGGCCTTCGGACGCCCAGCTACGGGAGGAGATCCGCAGCCGCGCCTTCTACTGGCAAGGCCGTACGGTGCAGCAGAAGCTCATCCTGCGGCGCATCGAGGAGTCGCTGGGCAGCAAGGAGCGGGTGGACCTGGCCGACAAGCGCATCACCATCGAGCACGTCCTGCCGCAGTCCATGACCGCCGACTGGCTGAGCGAGCTCTCCCACGGGGGCGACGACGCCGATCTTCTGCATCGGCAGCTCGTGCACACGCTGGGCAACCTCACCCTCAGCGGCTACAACGCGGAGCTGAGCAACAACTCCTTCGCCGCCAAGCGCCGGCAGCTGGGTCAGAGCGGCCTGGTCATGAACCAGGAGATCGCCGCCTGCGAGCGCTGGGGCAAGGCCGAGATCCTGGCCCGCGCCGACCGGCTCGCCGACCGCGCTATCGCCATCTGGCCGGGGCCCGAGGAGTCCGGCCGCGGGAGCGCGGCTTCCCGCGACTGGACACTGCTGCACAGCGCCGTGGCGGCCCTGCCCGCCGCCACCTGGACCTCGTACTCGGACGTCGCCGAGCTGATCGGCTCGCATCCGGTGCCCGTCGGCGTCCATCTGGCGACCGTCCCCGTGCTCAACGCCCACCGGGTCCTCAGCAGGTCCGGGCAGGTCTCCGAGAGTTTCCGCTGGACCGATCCCGACGACGACCGGGACGTCCACGAGGTGCTGCGCGCGGAGGGCATCGTCTTCGACGACGCGGGACGCGCCTCCGCGGACCAGCACATCACCGCCCGAGAGATCGCCGAACTCCTCGGCCTGCCCATCGCCGCGGACCTGGCCGAGACGGAGGCCGCGGGCGACGGGTCCCTGTCGCCACAAGCACTGACGTCGCTGGAAGAGCGCTTCTTGCACCAGCTCAACGAGGCGAGCGGCCCGCAGGCGGCCGGCGCGGTGCAGCGGCTGCTGGAACACTGGCGCTCGCGAGGCGGCGAGCTCCAGTACGGCACGTCCGCGAACGCCTCCTGCGCGCCGATCATCAAGGTCGGCGGACAGCCCACGAACGTCATCCGCTTCTACGCAAAGACCGCCGAGATCCCCTTCAGGGTGCTGCGCAAACGCAAGCCGTTCGACGACCCGGCACTGCGCGAGGAGCTCCGGCAGCGGCTCAACGACGCACCCGGCGTGGACATCCCCGTCGCCAAGCTGGAGCTGTATCCCTCCATCAAGAACACCCAGTTGGCGAACGTCGCCGTGTTCGACGTCGTCGTAGCGGCGCTCGACTGGTTCATGGCGACGGTGACCGCGTCGGACGAGCAGGAGGGGTGACTGACGCTGGTCAATCCACGCCGGTGTCCATGGGATCCAGACCCTCCTCGTCCTCCTCGGCGAGTGTCGGCAGGACGTACTCCTGGCCGAGCGCGGCCAGGTGCAGCGGGAGAGGCAGAGCGAGGGCCTGCGGGTAGTCCGGCGGTTGACGCAGCTGGTGCACGGCGAGCGCCAGGGATTCCGGGTCGTCACCGTCGTCCCGATGGCATCCGAGGACGGCGATCTCCACCAGCCCGGGATTCCAGCCGGGGACGTTGGTGTCGATCCTGGTGTCGCTCTCGCCCTCGCCGGCGCGCCGAGGAGCCAATTTGTCGGCCTTGATGGCCGAAGTCTGGAACTGGACGGGCTTAGGGGTGGTGCTGTAGAAGACGCGGCCTGCCCCGTCGCCCTGCGGCACCCACAGGTGGGACGGCAGTCCGTTCGCCTCGTCCTTCGGGCTGATGCCCCACCACTGAGGCGTCTCCCGGCCCTGCGCGGTTCGCACGCGGACGAGCCGCAGGTCCGGGTGCAGCCGCCGAGCCGGCGCGTGGCCGTCGCGGATGCGGTCCGGTTCCACGTGGCCGTCCTGAAGCCATGTCCAGTGCGAACGGGCGTTCTGCCCCTGGGCGAGGAGCAGCGTGGGCGCGCCGCGCAGGGAGCGCAGCATCTTCTGCAGCCACTCCTCCGTGTCACGCCGCTGCTCGTCCATGGCGCGGTAGTAGCTGCCCGTTTCGCCGTTCTCGGTGCCGGGCACGGCGACCTCCGCCAGCCGGGTCAGCTTCAGCAGCAACGCGGGATAAGGGACCCATGCATTCGCCTCGGGGTCCCACCCCTGGACATAGGCGATGCCGCTGCCCGACCGTCGCGGAGTCACGAGCACAGCGATCGGGACGCAGGCCGCCCACCGGCTGCGTGCCGTGCGGTTCTTCCTGACGAGCCAGACCGCGGCGTACCGCAGGCCGACGGGCAGTGTCTCGCCAAGGCCGTGTTCGGGGTGCACCCGGATGCCGAGCTGCCGCAGGCCGTCGTCCCAGGCCATCGAGACGCGGTGATCGAGGTTCTTCACCGAGTCGTATCGTCCGGCCTTCTTGGGCACCGACACGAACTGGGTGACCGCGCCGGCGTCCGCGAAGCCGAGCCTGAGCGCGAACTTGGGGTCGTGGTCGCCGGTCTCGAAGTCGGCCCTGCGGTCGAGCTCCACCAGCGCCAGCGTGGGGGCCTTGCCCGTGATGTCGTCGGCCAGCCAGGAGCGGGCGCCGGCCCGACGGTCGCGGATGGCCGCGCCGATCGCCGAGGAGGTCCGGAGCTTTCCCTTCGGCGCCAGGGCGAGCCCTTCTCCGAGGCCGGCCGTCAGCTTGACGCAGCGCAGCCGCACGGTGAGCTCGGCGGACTGCCACTCAAGGGTCACCGGATCGCCGGGGCGTGCGGCCTCGTACTGCGTCTCGGTGAAGATGCCGCCCTCGCCCTTCAACCCGAGGCGTTCGACGAGTCCTGCGATCGCGGCCTCACGCAGTTCACGGGTCTGCCAGAGAAGCCGTGCCTCCAGCGTGGGAGGCGCTCCCGCAGCGGCCTCCGAGGTCAGCGAGGACATCGCGAAGGCCGCGCCCACCCGCCGTTCCTCCGCTCTGCGGGTGTCTTCTTGAGGTTTGTTCTCCTTCTTCACGGTGGGAGGAGCATTGAGGGGCTTGGCGGACCGCGCCCGTCGCGTGCGGACCCATGCGGAGGTCGCCCGCACTTCAGGAGGGAGGGCTTGCTCAGCCCACTCGGTGAGCTCGGAACGCTGATGCGACATCAGGCCCGCCTTGACCTGGTGGCCGCCCATGGCCGTGCTGTACACGATGCCCGCGCGCAGCCCCTGGTTCAGCCACCCCTCCGGGTCGGCGAGGAGGTCGTCCACGCCGGGGAAAGGCTCGGCCAACGAGATCCCGCGCAGGATGCCGGCCGGACCGCCGTTCACCCAGCCGGCGGTCCACTCTCCTCGCTCCTTGTCCCAGCGGCGTTCCACCTTGGCCAGCGCGTACCGCTCACTGAGGGGAGCGCCTGCCAGGTACGGCACCCGTGGCCGCAACAGCACGGTCGTCCTGCGCCGGTACGGCAGGTGGACCCTGCCGGTTGTCGAACTGACCCGCGTCGCCCAGCGGCGGATGCCGAAGTGCAGATGAAAACGGGGGAGAGGGTCGAAGGGAACGGTGTGCAGGGTGATGTTGAGAAGGACCGAATACCACCAGGTACGTGTGCCGGACGGCGCAGGAAGCGGTTGAGAGACAAGTTCCGCGCCTTGGTCGCGAGGACCGCGGGGCACGGCGCGAAAGTGGAGCCGGCCGGCGGCGTGCTCGTACGGACCCAGCGCCAGCACACGCCTCGCCAGCCAGTCGGTGCTGAGCGGGAACTGGTGCGCGAGCGGCGCGGCCGTGCCGCCGACCGGGGTCGTGGGACAGCGGAGCAACTCGGCTTCGACCGGTTCCCAGACGGGCGGGGACGCCGCCAGCTCGGCGCGGACGTCCTTGAGGAACGCGCGGTGCTCCGCCTCCGGCCGCAAGTCGCCGAGCCAGCGGTCCAGCAGCGCACGAAAGACCGGGCCAGGCAGCGGGTCTGCGACCTCCTCGGGCACGTACAGCCAGTGCTCCGAGGGACGGGGCAACACCAGGAGGTCGGGGGCGAAGGTCTGGATCACCTGCTCGAAGCGGTGAGTGGGCACCGTGCGGTAGGGCTCGGCCCCTTCGGGACGGCCCAGGTTGCAGAGCGCGAGGATCGCCTCGCGCCAAGTCTCGGGGAAGCGCAGCGCGCGGTAGCGGCCCACCACGGTGGCCTCCGGCGAGACGGGTTGCCACGAGGCGGCGCGGATGGAGTCGTAATTGACGGGCACGGTGTCCTCAACGGTGGTGTTCGAGGTCGGACAGGGCGTTGTACAGCGGTTGGTAGAGCAGCCGGGCGAGGGCCGGATCCGCCGGGTCCGGAAATGCCGCAGGATCGGCTCCGGCGTCGAAGTACGGGGTGAGGATGGAGCGGAGGGCTGTGAGGAGGCCGTCGTCAAGGGGGACGGGGCCCGTGGCGCCGGGGGCCAGCGCGCGGGCCGTCCTCGGGGCGAAACTGGCGTCGACGAAGACGACCCGGGCAGGCACCCCGCCCCGTACGAGCCTGCCGATCACCTGCCACGCGGTGACCAGCTGGTCCCAGGCGAAGGCCCGCTTCTCCCAGGGCGACAACCGGGAGTAGACGTAGCGCCGGGACAGCAGGCGACGCCATTCCTGCCGCGCCTCGTGGCGGAAGTCGAGCCCGGCCCGGTCAAGCCCGGCGGCCTTGGCGACGAGCTCGCCGAACGTGGCCGGACCCGTGCGGTTGTCGGGCCGCCGTTGGTCGCGGACGAAGCGGCAGACCCAGTCGTTCACCGCGAAGATCGCCAGCGCCAGGTCGTCGGGACGGGGATGGGGCCGGGCCAGGAACAGGGCGGTGCCGAAGGCCGCGTTGCGTTCGGTGTTGAGGATGTTGTGTCCACGCTCGACCGCCAGCAGGGGTGCCACCAGCAGTTCGGCATCGTGGTCCTCGGCGAACATGGCGAGGTCGCCCCGTCGCAACGTGGTGGCGTGCTCCGCGATCGCCGGGTCCATGCCGCGTACGGACTGGTCGAGGTCGGCGTCGTCGGCGGCCAGCACCCGCACTTTGCCTCGCCAGCGGTCCAGCCCGTGCAGCGTGTCGGCGACGGCGTTCGCCTCCTTGTAGCTGCCGACGAGCAGGATCGCCCGGCGCCGGTTGTCGTCTCCGACGAGGGCCAGCTCCTCCTCCAACGGGCTCGCACCGCCACCTCGTCCGGGGCTGCCCAGGCGCATGGCGAGAGCCCTGGCGGCGATCGGCCGGACCTTGGGGTCGGTCCCGGACAGGCTCATGGGCGTTCCGTCGGCGTCGTAGAGGAAGCGTGTGGCGAACCGCGACCTTCCCACCGCCTGGAGCGAGCGTTCCGACGGCATGAGCACGGCACCCACAGGCGCCAAGACGTGGGCGCGGGTCGACGCTCCGGCCCAGCTCGTGCCGGACATGAGCACCACGTGCGGCCCCGTGCGTTCCTGACCAGGGTCCGCGCCGAGCTCGTGGAGGGAGAGAAGCAGCTCCCGGCCCACGCCCGCGCACCGGAAGAAGCGCAGGGTGCCGCTGTGGTTGCCGTCCTCGTCGCGTTCCCGCTCGTCCGGGAGGTACTGGAAACCGAGGACGTTGCCCATCGGGGCTTCGGGAATGAGCGGTGCGTAGTCGAGCGGCGGGCGCCTGGCCAGTTCGTTGCCGGTGGAGTCCAGCCGGAGGGCGGCCTCGACCTGAGGCCAGAGGAACGTCAGGCGTTCCAGCCGCTGATGGAGAGCCGACAGCACGAGCAGGAACTCCAGCCGCCGGCAGGTCGCGTTGCGCCAGGCGTCGTCCCGCGCGGAGGCGGGTGTTCCCTCGATCAGCTTGTCGAGCAGAGCCTTGACACGGGCGCGGGTGCGGGCCGTGTTGAGGGTGTGCAGCAGGTCGCGGGTGGTGTCGATCACATCGTCGGTGCTGGTGCCGTACGGGCCGGAGTCGCCCAGCGGATCGTCGCGGAAGGCGTCCAGGAGCTCCGTGAGCTGTGCACGGAGAGAGCCCAGGACGAGGTGGCTTTCGTCGGCGTCCGGCGAATCGTCGTCGTAGGGCTCGTACAGCTGCCGCTCGTCATGTACGCCTTCGGGGCCAGGGTGCTGCTCGTCGAACCAGTCACCGAGCAGCTTCTCCTGCAGGGTCCACGGGCTGAAGTACTCGATGTCCGCCCAGTCACGCAGCTCCTGACCGGAGATGAGCAGCCGGTAGAGCCGGTCGGTGGCGGCGGTGACGACGGTCAGCGCCGAGTTCCACCGCTCGATGTCCTGGTCCGTGAGGGGCAGCCGGCCGCGCCGCGAGAGCTCCTCGATCTTGTGGGTGTGCAGTTGGTCGAGCCAGGACTCGGGATCCGGGCGGACGAGTGTCGCCGAGGGGGCGAAGATCTCGTCCAGCTTCATCTGGACCGAGTCGGCCTCGTCGACGATGACGATGTCGCTGAGCAGACAGGCGAGCTCGAGATAGCGCAGCCGCTCCTCGTTCAGGTGCTGTGGGACGGCGCTCTGCACGAGGCTCGCCGGGTTGGCGACCCAGATCAGTCCGTCGACGAGATTGCGCGCCGCCCGGTGACGTGGGCATCTTGCCCACACCGGGCAGCCACGCTGGCTGCCCCGCAGTTCGTCGGCCGGGCGCTTCTGCGCGGCCTCGCCCGGCTGGTACGGCTCGGGCAGGGCGATGTCGGAGGTGTGCTGTGCCTTTTGCTGCTCGGGGTAGAGCGCGGTGCACGGTGCGTCGGCGTACCGCAGCGGCTGGACGGCCTCCGTGCCCCGCAGCCCGTCGATCACACACGTCGTGCTGAGGTCGTCGAAGCCTGCCGCGTCATGGTCGAGAAGGTTGTCCAGGCCGCGCGAGGCGAGCCGGCGATGCAGTCGCTGCACATGAGTCTCCCGCGTGGTGGGTCCCAGCACCGGCACGGCGGACAGCTCCAGATCGTTCAGCAGCTCGCAGAGCCGCAGTTGCTCGGCGACGTCGCCGACGACGAGGGTGACGCGCAGGTTTCGCCGGGCGGCCCAGACCGCGACGAGCGTCATCAGCGTGCTCTTGCCCGCGCCGACCATGCCGGCCAGGTGCATGAGCCCGTTGAGATGGATGTCGTCTCGTTCGCTGAAGTTCCGGCCGTCGGCGTCGCGAGGCGCGAACCGCAGCTCCTTAATGCGCTCCTCCCAATTACCGGGCCGCTCCGCGCCCAGCTCCCGTTCCCGTTCATCCATCCAGACGGCCGTGGCGAGCAGCTCGGAGCGCTTGATCGTCAGCGGGTCACCTCCGCCAGGACGTCCCTGCGCCAGGTCGTGGCCGGGGACGGGATCGAAGATCAGCGCCTCGGGGATGGTGACGGAGGTGGGACGGCGGCGGTCCATGAACCCGCTCCGCCCCGCGGGGGCGAGGGGAAGCGGCTTGCGCGCGTGTTGCGGCAGCTCGGCCAGCGCGTCGTCGTAGACCGTGACGCGGTCGTACGCGATCGTCGGGGTCAGCTGAAGAGCGGGGCCGCCGTCCTCCGGGACTTCGTAGGCGCGCAACCTTGCGGGCACCTGGCGGTACAGGTCCAGGGCCTGGTGCCAGGCGCGGCGTCGGCGCAGCGTCCAGAGGAGGTGCCGGGCGGCGATGAGCATCGTGTCGTGCTCAGCGGTGCGGGCCAGCCCGGCCGCGCGGGCGAAGGGGTAGCCGCCGAGCAGCGTGTACACGCCTTCGGCGGGCTCTCCCGGGGCAAGCCGCTGCAGGAGCCGCAGGGCCAGCTCGACCTGACACAGATGGGCCGGTTTCATGCCTTGCAGCGCTACGGTCAGGCCGCTCCAGACCTGGCCGAGTTCGCGGCTGACCGGTCGGTGCCAGCTTTCGCGATCACGCACGGCTGTCCCCCTTCTGCTTGCGGACCCGGGCCCTGGCCCGTCCGATCAGGTCTGTGTCGGTGAGGAGCGGCAGGTCGCGGGCCTGGGAGGGGCGGTTCCGCTCGTACACGGAGATGTAGTCGCGCCTGGCCGCGACCCGGTGGTGGGGTACGACCCAGAACGCCTCGTCGTACGGCGGCTCCTGCGGCACCGGGCGGGCCGAACGGCCGAGGAAGAGCGGGTTAGCCCAGTCCTTCACATCGACCGCCCAGCGGTGACCGTCGGGAAAGGTGACGAGCAGGTCGTAAGCGTCATAGCCCGGCCACATCCGGACCGCCAGCCCCAACGCCTTCAGCTCCTCCTCCAACGCCGCCTCGGCACGTCCAGGCCCGGTGACGAACTGCCGTACCGGCCGCTCGACCTGGTGCACCTCTCCCACCTCCGCTGGACGCAGCCGCGTGCCGAGGGGGGCCGGTCCCTGGCGGCGGCAGTGGTCGCGCTCGCACCACCACTCCCCGTCATGGACGGGGGTGAGCAGGGTCAGGCAGCGCCCGCAGCAGACGTATTCACCGTCGTACCGATAGCTGTCGGGAACCGGGAGGTAGATGCGCCGGATCAACTCGTGCACCGGCTCCAGGACCAGGTCGTTGAGGACCTCGAAACTCTCCGGCGCGGTCAGGACGGGGCGGTTGACGAGCAGCCCGCGGAAGGCGGTGTAGGCCTCCTCCTCGCCGAACGCCCGGCATAGGCGCAGCGCGGTGTGGATGATCTCGCGGTCGCGGAAGGCCAGCGCGCTGTCGCGGGTGCGCTCGGCCCATTCGTGGCAGAGCTCGGTGGGCCGCCCGGAGTCCGCGTCGAGCAGCCGGTCCTCAGGACCGATCGCGTCCGCGGGCAGGTCCACCGGCCAGTCGGCGAGGGGCACCTCCTTGCACCAGGACACGAGCTCGGTGAGGCTCGCCGGTGGCGTGGCCTCCCTGAGCAGACAGGCGAGGACCGTGCGGTCCAGCGCCCGCTGGGCCTCCGGCGGGTAGGGCAGGGTGAACGCGTCAAGCCCGGTCTGCGCGTCGAGCGCGAGCATGGCGCCGGCCAGCGTACGGACCAGTGGAATGCCTTGGTGCGCGGCCCAGTCCGCGGCGGCGTCAGGCAACGTGTCGGTGGTCATCGGGCTTCTCCTGGGGCGGTGCACCAACGGCGGACCTCGCAATCACCGCAGTGGTCGCCGGGCGTGGGGGAGTAGGTCTCGTCGTGCGCCCATCCGGTGGCGAGTTCGGTGACGATCTCGCGCGCCTCGTCGCGGGCGGCCTGGTCGAGCGGGTCGATCTCCTCGCAGACCGACCCGTTCTCCCGAAGGATCTCCAACTCGATCCGTGAACGCCGAGGATCGCCGCCGGGGACGCCGGCCGCCATCAACAAGACGGCCAGCGCGAGCTGCGGATATTCGCGGAGCAGGGAACGGCCTTCCCAGGTACGTCGCGAGGCGGTCTTCGTCTCACGCCACACCCAGCCGCCCGCTTCGGTGTAGAGCAGGTCGGGATCGGCGATGACGACCGCATCCACCACCGGGTCGTAGGCGGCCAGACGCCACTGGGGACGGACGAGTTCGTTCTCCGGCAGCCCCTCAAGCGGGCAGAAAGCGCGATGCTCTTCGATCATGCGGACAGCGGGGCACAGTTCCTCCTCCGTCAGGCCCGGAAGCTCGGTAGGAAGTGGAACGTTTCGGCAAGGAGTCCGGGCGTCTTGGCCGTGCCGGTCGTTCAGCCACGCATCGACGGCACGGCCGCGACGGATCGCCTCGTTCTCGATCCTGCCGTCCTTGATGAACAGGGCCCGGGTCAGATGGAAGCGCGCCGGGCAGGAGTTGTAGGCGCGCAGGTCGCTGATGGATACGCTGCGCCGCTTGCGAGGACGGCGAGGGGCGGGTACACCCAGCAGCCCTGGAACTTCGGGAAGAGCCGCGCAGCCGAGTAGTCCTTCACAGGTGGTGCAGTCCGATCCCGGGCGCAGTGCCCGCCCGTCGAGGACGGCGCCGTACCGCTCCTTCGCATGCTCCTCGAAGCGGCGTACTGCTTCTTCGGCATCCCAGTCCGCCAGGACGAGGGGCTTGCCGTCGGCGAGGCCGACGCCGATGACGCGAACCCGCTGCGGCTTCACCGCATCGGGTTCGACCTTCCGGTAAGGCTCGCCGAAAGACCCGCGAGCCGGTACTCCGGTCGCCGCGATCGCGGCGGCGGCCGCGATCTCCGCCTCCGACCGGTTCTCCTTGGCCGAACTGATGGACGGAATCCAGATTTCCCGCACAGAGCCGTCCCGGGTGGCGTACCTTCGGCACCATGCGGTGCGCTCGTACTGCACAACCCCCCTCGTATCCGGCTGGCGCAGCCGACTCAGTCCCACCCACTCGGCGGCTACGGGGAACGTGACCGGATATCCGGCGGCCTCGTGCCGTGCCCGAGCGGCCAGGTAGGTCGGCACGGCTTCGAGTGCCCATGCGCGATGGACGGCGTGACAGTTGCGGGTGTGCCGGTCATCCGCCAGCGCGGCCTGCACGCTGCTGCCACGGCGCTCGATCGCGTCGAGCATGCTCTGCACCGGTGTGAAGAAGAAGTCCTGCACGGGCTTCCTGCGGGAGCGTTCCGGGGTTTGCGTAAGGAGCGGGCGGGCCCGCAGGGCCCTTCCCCAGGCACAGGCGTCCGCCTCCTCGCGGAGCAAGGGCAGGCCGATCCTGACCACGTCGGATCGACCGCTGAGCCCGGAAGGGGTTGGGAAAGTGCTCACGCTCACAGGAAAGCTGACTCTGTGAACTAAGTCAAGCGATACTCTGTATTCTGTTGGGGGAACGCCAAGTGTGAACGTCAGCGACAGGGGAGACGCAGTGCGGCCAGGAGACGTGCTCTTCGACAGGTTCCGGATCAAGGCCACCCTCAAGAAAGGCGGCATGGCGCGCGTGTGGCTGGCCGAGGACCTGCGCACCAAGAAGACGGTGGCGGTCAAGGAGCTTGGCCGCGACTACTGGTCGTCGCCCTATGACGCCGATGAGCGGCGTCTCCGCAACGAGGCGTTCATGCGTTTCGACCGTGAGCGTGATCTCCTGGACAAGTTCGCGGGCCCGGGCATTCCGCGCCTGCTCGACCACGGCCGTTTCCGTGGGGAGCCGTGCCTGGTGATGGAGTACATCCCGGGGAAGAACCTGCGCGACTTCCTCTCCCAGTACCGGCCGCCGCCGATCGTCGCGGCCGCCGCGATCGGGGCGCAGATCCTGGAGATCCTCGACAGGATCCACCAGGGCGGCGTCGTGCACCGCGACCTGAAGCCGCAGAACGTGGTGCTCGCGAGCAATGGCGCCGTCCACATCATCGACTTCGGCATCGCCCTGCCCACCGACCCGCAGGCCACCCGCTACACGCGCCACGGCCACACCCCCGGTAGCACCGGCTACATGGCGCCGGAGATCATCCGAGGCGTGAAGGATCCGACCGTCGCTGCCGACCTCTACGGCTTCGCCTGCATCGTGTACGAGCTCATCACCGCGAAACAAGTGTTCTGCGATCTCCCTGACCGAAGCGTCGAGGAGCGGCACCGTAGCGATCCTCCGCCGCGTCTCGACCCCGCGCAGTACCCCGTGGGCGCCGACCTGGCCGATCTGCTCCACGGGATGTTGGAGAAGGAGCCCGGGATCAGGCCGAGCCTGGCCGACGGGCTGGAGGTGCTGCGCCGCTACCTTCCCCGGCTCGGTGATCCCGCCCCCTCGCCCCGCCTGGACCCCGATCCCACTCGGCCGTTCAGGGAAGGCCGCGACTCACTGCCCGTGATCGCGAAGCCGGCCCCCGTGCAGCGGCAGCGCCCTCCTGTCAGACGCAGGACGATGCCGAGCCGCCGCGAGTTCGGCGCCCTGCTCGACGCCGCTGAGCACGAGGTGATGGCGCAGCAGCCTGGCACGCAGACGGAGCGCGTGGTGGCGCGGCTCAGGGAGGTGGAAGATGCATGGGGTCCGCGTGAGCGCCTTGTCGTACGGGCTCGGCTGGTCCGCGCGGATCATGCGCGGCTCGAAGGTGACTGGCCCGGAGCCGGCAGGCTGTACCGCGCCGTGGAGCGGACGCCTCTCGACGTCAAGGACATCGACCTCCTCCTGGAAGCCCGCGTCGGCGTCGCCGAATGCCTGGTGCCGGAGGAGGACGACACCGATGCTGCCTTCACCCTGTGGAAGGCGGTCGTCGTCGAGCTTCGCAGCCTGTCCCTCCCGCCCGCCAAAGTGCATCAGCGCTGTCGTGAGTTCGCCGCGGAGCTCGTCGAATGGGGCCACCACGATGAGGTCGAGACGATGCTCAGCTCTTTTTGAGCTGCCCGGCCGCCAGAAGTTCCGTGAGCGTCCGGCTCAGTGTCGCCCCCACGCTGCCCACCTCCGCGACGGCCTGTTCGAAACGCACCAGCCGCCGATGGATGTCGCCGTATCTGCGCTGTTCGTCGATGGGGAGCCGAGGCACCAGGAGACGCCGCGGATCCACTCGCGAGGTGGTGGTGGCGTGTGTGCCGGCCTGCCGTGCGTTGAAGTGCGCGCGCAGGCAGGCGGCCAGGAACCATGGGTTGAGACGCTCGGTGTCGGGCCGGAGCCGATGGATGTGCGGCCCCAGGACCGTGGGCGCCGCGACGTCCACCCATGCGCTGAACTCGGCCGACGGAACGACCACCACGACGTCGTTGGACGATGTCACGGTGATGGCCTTGTCCCGTTCGAGCTGCTCGACGTCCTCGGCGGTCATCCAGAACTGGGGCGGCTGCCCTTCCCGCAGATCCGTGACGGTGAGCACCGGAACCCCGCCATCGGGCCGCTCACCCCGCCGCAGGTATTCGTCCGGGATCGCCTGTCCTGGCGTCAGGGCCAGCGTGCCGGCTTGCTCCAGGTCGGCGACCGCGACGGCGTGGGTGTCCGCGACCTCCCGCACCACCTCGAGATCGCGCAGAACCTTTCCCAGATCCCAGGCTTCCTGGAGGCTCGAGTCGAACTGCCGCCAGGCGCGGCGATGATTGACGACCGACACCGACAGGCTGGTGGGCGCATGCCGGGCGGGAGTCAGATCGGTCTCCTCGCCGAGCAGGTCCAGGACCGGTATCTCGATGCTGCTCTCCTGCGCCTCACCTGCCATCGCGCCGAACACCCGATCTCGGACGGCGTCCCAGTCGACAGCCTGGGCGCGGGCGGCTGACAAGGTGGCCCGGCAGTCGGCCGTGTCCACCATGAGGACGGAAGGAGCGGTCCGGCGCTGGGCCGGTGGCTGCAGGATCCACAAATGCAGGCCGACCCCGAAAGGCGGAGCCGCACCTGGAGGCAGGGCGATGACGGCTCTGAGCGACCCCGCACGCAGCATCGCCGCCCTAATGCGACGGCCCGCGCGTCGTGAGGCCACGGCGGGCGGCAGAAGCACGACGGCGACGCCGTCATGGCCCAGCGCGGAGACGATGTGCTGCACCCAGGCGAGTTCGGACTCGGTTCGTGGTGGCAGACCGAACAGCCAACGTTGATCGGTGGCCAGCTCCGCGTGTCCCCAGTCGCGTTCATTGGTGGGCGGATTACAGAGGACCACGTCAGCGGTGGCGGCCGAGGCTTCGCTTCGCAAGGTGTCGGTCGTCCTGACCTCGATCTCGGGCGTGTCGGCCAGGAGCGACAACCGGGACTTCGCCAGCATGGCGAGGACGGGGTCTCGTTCAAGGCCAAGAAGGCGGCATGTGCCCTTCCAGCGTTCCGCGCCGGCCAGGAGCAGCCCGCCGGCACCGCAGGCGGGATCGAGCAGGGCGCTGATCTCTCCCGGTCTGGCCCGGGCCGCCACTTCCGCCATGAACGAAGCGAGTGGAGCCGGCGTGGTGGTGATCTGACGTATGTGCGTGCCGAGCCACCGGTCGAGAAGGTATTGGAAAGTCTCGCGACCGCCTTCATGCCGGGAGAGCCCAAGAGCCTGATCGACCAGTTGCTCTTCGCCGGGATCGAGCTCGTGGTGAGGCGCATCTCGCAGCCGGGCGCCGAACTCGGCGATGACCCGCCCCATGCGGTCACGATCGCCCAGAGCCTCGAAAGCCGGCCAGAGGCGTTCGAGCGAACCGGTGGACGACCCGAGCTTGTCGTGCTCGCGGAGCCACTCCTCGACCTGATCCAGGGAGAACTGTGGGCTGGTGTCCGTACCGCTGACGGGGGTGGGGAAGGTGTGATGCCGTCTGCGCCAATTGCTGACGGCGGCTCGTCCTACCCCCGCGATGCGCGCGATCTCGGCGAGTGTCACCACGACAGGGCGCTCGCCCATGAATATCAAGCCCTTCCTGAAATCAGCCCGCCCAGGTCTCCAGACCTTGGTGCGACTCTGTTGACGCAGTTTTCATCATACCCTCCAGTAGGTGTAGTGACCAGGAAACTCGCACGCTTGTTCTAGAGTTACTGCTGAGATCTCTGGGCGACGAACGGACTGGGCGCGCCGCTCCACGACACGTAGAGCGCCTCGCGCGCCCGCGTGCAGGCGACGAAGAGCACGCAACGCTCACGCAGCATGTCGCTCTCGTGCTGGAGCCGGTCCAACTCCGCGGGAGTGATCTCCTTGGCGAACGGCACCGCGCCGGCGGTCACCCCTACCACCGCCACGCAGCGGAACTCCAGCCCTTTCATGGCGTGCATGGTCGCCAGACGAACCCCCTCGGCACTCGCCGATGGCTGGTCCTTGACCTTGACCGCCGGGATGCCCTCGGCCGCCAGCCGGTCGTGGACCTTGTTCAGCAGGATGTTGAACCGGGTGCAGACGGCGATCTCGCTCGGCCGCACCCCCTGCCCGAGCCATTCCCGCACCCGCTCCACGACCGCCGTGACCTCGGCCTGCTCACTTGGGAAACCGGCCGTGCGCGGGCGTCTGCCGTGCAGCAGGGACCGGTAGCCGGAGAGGCTCTCGTTGCCCTGCCCGCCCAGGTCCTCGACGAGCGATCCGTCGAGCAGGCCGGTCGACCAGGTCAGGATCTCCGCCGTGCTGCGGTAGTTGATGCGCAGCCGGCCGCTGCGCCCGGCCACGGAGATACCGAGTGAGCCGAGCGAGACCTTGGAGTCGTAGATCCGCTGGTGCGGGTCACCGGTGATGAAAAGATCGTCCGGGCCGTCGAGGACGGCCGCGCGCAGGACCCGCCACTGCGCCGGGTGCAGGTCCTGCGCCTCGTCCACGATGACGTGGTCGAAGCCGTGGCGCCGCAGGTCGGAGCCGCCGAGCAGCCGGGTCGCCTCCGCGCAGAGCTGCAGATGGGTGCTGACCCCGCCATGGTGGAGCTCCGCCGTGAACGCCTCGACCGCGTCCCAGACCTGCTCCCGCTGCCGCGGCCCGATCGCCGTGCCACGGCCCCGCCGGGGCGCCTGGAGATACTCGCCCCGCGAGGCGATCCTCTGGGCGAGGACGACGTGACGGTATTCCTGGTGCAGGAACTGCTCGGTCCAGGGCAGGTCCAGCCGCTTGATCACGCGCCGCCACACCTGCCGCTCGTCGGCGTCGCCGATCATCTTCGGCACGCGTCCGGCCAGCTCTCGCACGGTGCGGTAGGCGAAGGCGTTCACCGTGGTGACGTCCACCCGCGCGAGCTGCGTGTCGTCGTCCAGGAGCAGGGCGAGGTTCTCCCGCAGCGTCGCCGCGAGCGCGGTGGTGTACGTCGTGAGCAGGATCCTGCTGCTGGGGGAGCGGCCGAGTAAATGCTTGACCCGGTGCAGCGCGACCACCGTCTTGCCCGTCCCCGGGCCGCCCGTCACCTGGGCCGGGCCGTTGTAGGACGGGCGGTAGGCGACGCGCCGCTGCGACGGATGCAGGAAGACCCGCCAGGCGGCGAACGGCTTGTTGAGCACGTCGGTCAGCTCGTCCGCGCTGCTGACCAGGGTGATGCGGGTGGTGGTGTTGATGATCGCCCGCTCAAGGCTCCGGTCGGCGTCGGCAGAGGCGTCGGCGGGGCGGCGCTCGGCCACCACCTGCTGGTAGACCTCCTCGGGCGAGAACCCTTCGGCGAGATACTGCAGGACCTCGAACTGGTCCTCGGGCAGGAGAGAAGCGAACGCGTTCAGCTGCGGCTGGTCGATGATGGTCCGAACGGCGCGCAGGACCTGGTCGTCGATGCCGAGATCGCGCAGCACGGTGTCGGAGTGCACGGCGAACAGCAGTGACGGCGCCTCGGCCGCCGCCTGCTCCAGGGCCGGGGTGAGCTGCTCGATGGCGACGACGTTGCGCACTTCCAGGGCGTGCGTGGCGGAGTTGACGGTGTAGAGCCGCTTGGCCGCCCACCCGTAGGCCTCGTCGTGCGGCACGACGTTCAGCAGCAGGAACGTGTCGGTCCCGTCGTCCGGGGCCAGGACCACGCCGCGCCAGAAGTCGGTGACGCGGATGGTCCGCATCCGGGGGTCTCGCGCGTTCACCACCGACTCCAGGTGCAAGCCCTTGTCGGCGTACAGCTCAGCGATGGACAGCTGCTGGAACCGTTTCATCGCCTTGCGCACGCCCGCCTTGACCGGCTTCTCCAGAGCGTCGAAGCTCTCCCAGAAACTGTTGGCGAAGGCGAGCTGCGGCACGCGGAACCTCCCAGGGCGAGTGATGGATCACTAGGGTATGGGTGAGCGGATCACTGAGCCAGGAATCTCAGGAGATCGCGATGGTTCAGGGCGAATTCTGGGTCGACATCGGTCGAGGAGGCCAAATGAATCTCACCAAGCACCCCCTGACGGAGCTCGAGCAGCGCCTCATCGACGTTGCGGCGGGCCAGGGGTATGAATTGACCCACCTAACGAAGTACGTCGGCGAGTTAGGCGATCCGAGGAGCCACGTGACGATCTACCTCGACCGCGAGCGTGTCATCCGCCAGGTCATCAAAGTTATGATCCACCCGGAAACCCCTGCCGAGAAGCTTGAGGCGATCGAGGCCGGCCAAGGTCTGAGCCTCAGCCCCGACTTGTCCCACAATTCCAACTTGCGTCGCTTTCCGAAGAGACTGAACAACGGCAAAGCAGAGATCGGCTTCGCTCGTTCAGTCGTATGCGCCGATATCACCGCTTTCGATCGCCTGCTGCACACGCTTGCGGCGGAGTGATCCAATCCTGTGGGCCGGAGCCCTTCCATCTAGAACACTTCGTCGAGAAGCTGTGACGCTGCCTTGGGGTCCATCAGATTTGACCAGACCTGTTCGGCGGGTAGCAGATCACGTTCGGGCAGGGTGTATTCGGGAAACCAAGCATCAAACGCGCAGCCAGGAACGCGAGAAAGGATCATCGCGGTAAGGTTTGTTGGGACTGAGCCGGTGATTCGAATCGCGACGTAGGTCTCGTGGCCATCGTCGGCGCGGACGATCACGCCAAGGCGGAACGCCGGGAAGTCCGCGGCATGCTCGTGGCCGTCATGTAGTGAGCCCCGGATGAGGGCGCGCAGTTCGGTGTTGAGGCGAAGTGCGAGTCGAGTGCCTGCCTCCAAAAGGTAACGATCGTGATCATCCTGATCGGGCAGGAGATGGCCCACATACGTGTCGGTGGTCAATGGCTTGTCGTGCTCGGCGTTGTATCGCTGCCTGGCAGTACGGGCTTCCCTGTGCAGAGAGGTGTAGAAGTCGTCGTTGGACCCGTCCTCGCGGATGCCGGCAGCCACAAGCCAGTCCCGCACCTCGGAGTCGGGTTCGTCGGTGAGGACCGCACCTCGCCATCGGCCGCTCTTGACCTTGAAGAGGACGACGTCCTCGATGGCTCGGATCCGCTCATGAGGGATGTCAGGGGCGGCGAACTGCTCGTTTGCCTTCTGTAGGAGAGGATGGTCGATCTGGTCGAGTGTCGTCTGAGCCGAGGGGACTGGCAGACGTAGGTCGTCGCGCAGACATCTGAGCGTGGGGCGGACCGACATGAGATCAGTCCTCCCACTCGCCGACGCCGCCGAGCTGATCGATCTTCTCGCGTGACAGTCCGGTCAGCGCGGCGACGCTTGAGCTGAGCGAGCCGTCCAGCACCTTCATGGACTCGATCATGCCTTTGCGGATCTCCTCACGGCGCTGCTCCAGATAGCCTCTGACGGCCTCGGACACGAGGTCCTTCTTGGTCATGCCGAGGAAATGCGCAGCTTGTGAGATCAGCGCGTCCGTCGCGGGGTCGATCTTCAGGGGTGCTTGACGCTTCGGGGCAGCCATATCTATCCCTCCTGCGACCATGGTACCCAAGTACCTCAGCGTCTCTCGGGTCTCAGCAGGACTCACCTGGAACCTTGCCGGCATTCGTCGTTCCAAAGAGTCTGAGGCGAGCCTGGACCAGCTCCTCGTCGGTGAAAGGTCCGTGCTGTCCCCGGTTCAGCAGGTCGGAGAACAGGAACCAGTGCCGCAGCAGGAACTCTTGGTAGATCGGGTTGGCGATCTCTGGCGCTCCGGCTCTACGGATGAGACCCAGATTGCGAACGTAGGAGACGTCGTCGTCCGATAAAGCGTTCGTGCCCGGTGGTGTGCCCTCCATGACTGCCTCGATCACCCGTTTCACCCAGGGCTCGTAGAGTCGCGCCATTAGAGCGTCCAGGTGGACGGGCCGCTCCTGGATCAGCCGCTCCTTAGCCTCATCGACGTGTGCGGTGGTGATGGCGCCGCTCGTCCCCATCTGGAACGTGATCTCGTAGGCGAGGGCGTTGACCAGCCAGGGCTGGCCCTGGGTCAGGTTGAAGACCCGGTCCACCGCGCCCTTGGTGAACGCCTGGCCGGTCGCCTGAGTGTGCTGGTCGTACAATTCGGCGATCTGGTCGGCGGTGAAGTCGCCCATCCGCAGTGACTCGGTGATGATGGCGAACGGGCCGGCCGGATTCGACCAATCGCGGTTGCCTCCCGAGGCGACCTTGTAGTGGGGCACGTCGCGGTGCCCGCACAGCACCACGGACGAAGGAAAGGGACGGCCCTCAGGCCGGGCATTGTGGCCGTCACGGAGCTGCCTGAGAATGCTGACCAGGCTGGCGCCCTGGAGGGCGTCGATCTCGTCCAGAATCAGGACTACCCGGCGGTGGCTGCGGCGGCACCATTCGCTCAGCGCCGCACCGAACCGACTGCCCGGCGCGACTTGGGGCCAGGGATCCGGCGGCAGCAGTTCTACGGGCAGTGTCGACAAGGCGGCGGCCTCGCGGAGCTTGTGCAGCAGAATCTCCTCCGCGGCGGCGTAGTCGTCGCCGGCCGTCCTGGCGGTCTCGCAGGAGAACATCAGGGCGGCGGTGTCGTCCTCGGTGCTCAGCTCGGACTCCAGGGTGTGCAGCGCGGTCGTCTTGCCGGTCTGGCGAGGCGCGTGGAGCGCGAAGCAGCGGTCCCTCTCGATGAGCTCACGCACCTGCGTGAGCTGCGGCGTGAGCGGCAGCATGTAGTGGCGCCTCGGGTCGCAAGGTCCGGCGGTATTGAAGAACCTCGCTCTTGGTGATCGCATGCTCACAGTTTGCCATCTACTTTGGGTTGCACTGAGGGACAAGCCCTCTCTGACGTCGGCGACTCGTTCATGGGGCCTGCCGTCCCTCGCAGACGAACCAGACGATCTTGCCGTCCGGCGTCGGATCGACACCCCATCGCTCGGAGTAGGCCGCGACGATGGCCAGCCCGCGTCCGTGCTCCTCGTCCGGCCCCGCAGGTAGCGGGGTCGGCCAGACGGGGCTGTGGTCGGCCACCTCGCCCCGGACGCTTCGGCCCTGCCGGTGCAGGGAGAGGGTCACCGCAGACTTCGCGTGCACGATCGCGTTGGTCACGACCTCCGACACGACCACGGTCAGGTCGTCGGCCAGAGCGGACAGGTCCCACGCTGCAAGGGTCCCGCGTACGAGCCGGCGCGCTGCGGCCACCGCTTCAGGTGCGGCGGGCAGGTCCCAGCTCGCCTCGTTGCCGCCTGGTGCGGGGGACGGAGCGAGCATCGGCGGGATTGCTCGCGGAGGGCCGTCGAGA
Organism: Nonomuraea bangladeshensis; assembly: GCF_039529455.1. Classification (NCBI taxonomy): domain Bacteria; kingdom Bacillati; phylum Actinomycetota; class Actinomycetes; order Streptosporangiales; family Streptosporangiaceae; genus Nonomuraea; species Nonomuraea bangladeshensis. The sequence continues at coordinate 53,872 of NZ_BAAAMV010000001.1, read as the reverse complement.
TGTCCCGTGACCGGAAAGCGCGCGCCTCGATCGGGAAAGTCATGCCTGTTCACCGCGCCCACCCCTCCAGCAGAGCTGTCCAGAGCTTGATCGCCGCTGCCCTTGGCTGCCAGGGGCTCTCGCTGACGTGGGTGCTCGCGGGCGAGCGTACGGTGCGGCGGATGAAGGCCAGGCCGGCCGCCTCGCACAGCTCGTATGACGTGGGGACGCAGTCGCAGGTGTGACTTCTGACCCTGATGGACACGACCCTGTCTGTGGAGGCCGACCAGCTGATCTTGGTGAGACCGTTCTTGGCTGGTTTGAGGTGTGCGCTGTGGAAATCCCGCGTGCTCATGTCGGCCGCTCTACATATGCGTGCAGCGCCCAGTCGTGGGCCTCGCGGACAGTTATCTCCGTCGCCTGGAAGCTCGTGAAATCAGTCGTATGCGGGGCTTTCCGGAATGCCGTTTTGGTAGCGTCATGACGAAGGGGCCTTCTCATGCATTCACCTCTGCGGCGATGATGGCGGCGGCATTGTCGGCATCGGCCACCACCCATCTGTCGCGCCGCCACAGCCGCGCCCACCACGGCCGCCAGGTGAACACCCAGCCGCAGTAACGGCGGATGGCGGTGATGTGAAGCCTGGCGCCGGTCTTGGTGTGCATCTGCAGGACGGGCGAGCCGGTCGCGGGCATGACCAGCGAGATATCGTAGCCCAGGCCGCGCAGGTCCCAGCCCAGCCGGGCCAGGTGACCGAATCTCTCGTCCTCTTCGGGTGCTGTCATACTCCCGCCTTCCCGGCTGCCTTCCAGTGGGTACGGTCGAACGGCGAATAGTGGTTTCGAGCTATTTGCGTCCGATCGGATGAATGCTGTGGGCAGGCTTCTGTGTCTGCGCTGGATAAGAAGGTGTGCGTTCAGCGTGCCTTCTCGGTGTCGCGGCGGGCGACTGATTCTCCAGGCCAAGACAGCAGGGCTAATGACAGCAGCCGGTCAGGTGTGGTTTAAAGGAGTCATCAACTCCGCGAGAATTTCCGTTTTCTCCAGTAAGAGAGGAAATGTCATGGAGGCTGTGCCGTCAATCAATCCGGACTCTCCGCGCGTACGCTTCGGGGCGGAGATGCGGCGACTGCGGGAGGCCGCGGAGCTCTCCCAGGCTGCGGTGGCGGCCCGGCTCGGCTGCACGCAGACTCAGGTGAGTCGTCTGGAGAAGGCGAACCGCACGCCGTCACGGTCGGACGCCGAACGGCTGGACCTGCTCTTCGGCACGTCCGGCGGCGTCTCCTTCGCCCAGCTCCACGAACGCATCGTCAATCAGCCGGGCAACCCGCCCTGGTTCAGAAACTGGGCCGAAGAGATCGAGCCCACCCTTCTTGTTCTGCGGTCATGGGACCCTCTGCTCATCCCCGGCCTGCTCCAGACCGAGACGTACGCCCGCCATATCTTCAGCATGGAGCCCGGTATCGGCCCTGACGAGGTGGGGGAGAGAGTGGAAGCTCGAATGCGAAGGCAGCGCATCCTTGAACGGAGCAGGCCGCCCTTGATCTACGTCCTTTTCGACGCCGGAGTGCTGCGCCGGCGGGTCGGTGGACCAGAGGTGATGCGTGAACAGTTCGACCGCCTACTGGATTTCGCGGCGTGTCCCTCCGTATTCATCCAGGTCGTCGATCCGGACTGCCTTCCCGGCCTGGCCGGTCCCTTCATGATCGCCAAACTCCCCGATGGGCAGCCCGATGTCATCAGCTCCGACGCCCCAGCCCAGGCGCAGATCACTTCGGACTGTGACATCGTGGCCGCGATTTGGGAACGCTATGAGGCCATCCGCCTCTGGGCGTATCCTGAGCGAGAATCCCGCAGGATAATCGAGGAAGCGAGAAAAGAATGGACTTGAGTAAAGCTATGTGGCGGAAGTCGACTTACTCGTCGGGAAATGGCGGTCAGTGTGTCGAGGTCGCGATGAATCTTCCTGAAGTGGTCGCCGTTCGTGACAGTAAGGACCCAGATGGGCCCAAGTTGCTGTTCACTCACGATGAATGGAAGGCGTTCATCGGCGGTGTCATGGATGGCGAATTCGACATCCGGGCTTAGCTCTCTCGATCGGCCTTCATCTCGCCTCTCGCCGGGTGACGGGGGCCATGGCCAGGTGCCGGGGTAAGTTTGGAGACGAAGTTCTCTCCATCGATGAGAGGGTTTTCTAGACTTACGCCGGCCGCTGTCATGCGATCGTACTCGGCTAAGATAAGTTCTTTGGTGCGGTAGCTGCCGTATTTCGCCTCATCCTTTCGCCTTGTGATAGGAAAGGTGTCGAGAATGTAGGCGGCGTTGTCCCGAGAGATGCCATAAAGGTGGAAGAAGAGGGCGTCCAGCTCGGCTCGGATGATTATTCGGCGATCCTCGATCCACTGGAACGGTGCGTTTGTGTCGCCGAGATCATGGGCGTATGGGCTCATGTCCCAGGAGGTGTAGGACAGCTCAAGCATGCGCATCCGAATGCCTTCCGCGTGCACCTGAACCTGCTCAGGAGTGAATGCCGGAAGTTGCTTGACTAAGAAGAAGCTCATCGAAGTTCCGCCAATCTTCTGGCGTGCGATGAAGTCGAATACGAAGGTTGACCAGAGGGCTTGAAGCGCCCACGGATTCTCTCCAGATATGGCGAGCATAAACTTGTGCCCGAATCCCACTCGCGGTGCCACTGTAGCGATCATTGTACGCTCATCAGTAGCCCGACAGATATCGCGCCATCCGAGCAACCAGTTATGATGCCAGCCCTTCTCCGCTAGCTTTGCCAGGACATCTTTCTGTGGAACCCAATATCGGGGTTGGACGGCCAGGTAAGGATCCTGTTTCTCGCGGAGATCGAGATCGTGCACGGTCTCGTTTTCGGTGTATGTGGCCCAACGATGGTCGTAGTGATGGAGCAGCTTGGCCTCATAGAGCGGCAGCATCCTCTCCGGACCCTTGGTAAAGATGTTCCTGGTCAAACTCCATCCGTCATGGTCAAGCTCGTCGCGCCCGTTGAAGAGATCAGAATCATGTGCCATATCGAACATTCGAAGGAAGGACATCTTCCATGGGTTTCCCCTTGAATTGCCTTCTTGAATAATAATGGGCACGCGCTTGTAGATTCCGAGGGTGATTTCGGCATCGTTTCGCGTTCGAAAGATCGGGCAGGTGCCGGTGTTCGGATTTAGCAGCTGTATTTCTCGGGGGGTTAGGGTGAATGTTTTGTTTGCGTCGGCGAGCTCTGCTGGATCGTGGAGGAAGAATGCGAATCTGGCGGATGGCTCCTGTAGATCGCGGCCGGCAAGGGCTAGGATGCTGAACTTGAAGGAGCGGTGCACATCCGGAAATAGAGGCGCTGCGTTCTCGAAGTCGTAGAGAGCTGCTATGGAGTAGGCCTGCACCAGGTCCTTGAAGAAGTACTGCGTTCTAGCGTCGGTGGCGATACCCGTGGGAACTATCAGGCCCGCGCGTCCGTGTGACCCCATCACGATACGGGCTGTCTCCGCAAACACTGCATACGTGTTGAGATTGCCCTGTCCAGTGAGGGGAAGGCGGCCCGACCTCCGCAAGAAGTGGCTCTCCGCGTAGACGGCGCGTTTGGCCGCTGCGTACTCGTTGTAGATCGATTGTGTGTCGGGATCGTCCTGCAGTTTAGCGATCAGTTTCTTTCGGGCGTCTGCCTTCCCAACTGCAGCGATCTCTGGAACCCGTTGAGCGAAGAACTCCTGCTCCTTGAGCTCGACGCTGTCCCATGGTGGATTTCCGAGTATGCAGTCGAAGCCGCCGGCCCAGCCGGTCGCGGCGGAAGCTCCTCGATCGTCCTCCATCACCGTAAAGACCTCGGGGAACTCCAGATGCCAGTGGAAGAACCGATACTGGTTGCGAAGGCGGGTGATCTCGTCATGAGTCGCCTGGGTGGCTCCTGAGGCTTCCGGGTCCTCCAATGAACGGAAGAGCCCGTCTGTTACAGCCCTCGGCGTATCGGGCCTCTTGATCCACATGAATGCCGCACACCAAGCGTCCGCCAGGTGCATGGCGTTGACGTACTCAGCCGACTGCTCCCACTCGTCGTACGCGGCCGCCTGCTCGTGAACGTCGCGAAGGTCGTCAGCGGGGGCATCCGTGATGCGCCGGATGCTTGATGCGAAGGCAGCGTTGGTCACCTTTACGGCGTCGTCCGCGGTGTCGAAGAGCCTGAATATGCCTTGACGTTCCTCGGCGTTGAGCTTTTCAAGGGTTTTGGCGTGCTTCTTGTCGTCGCCTTCGGTGGCGATGAACGCCTGGTCTGGAATGCCTCCTCGCATGAGAGCAGGCGTGGCCCCGATCAAGGCGTTGCCGCACTTGATATGGGCGTCCAGGAAGCTCAGCGGTTTACCGGGCTCCAGGGCTTCCAGCCAGAGGGATACCTTGGCGAGCTCGACCGCCATCGGATTGAGATCCACGCCGTAGATGCACCGGGCGATGACCTCGTGAAGAGCGCGCCGTACGGCGTCGATCGTGGGCTCGGGGTTGCGTTCCCGTACGGCGGCGACATGCTTGGCGATCCGGCGAGCCGCAGCGACGAGGAAATGGCCGGAGCCGCAGGCGGGGTCGCAGACGGTGAGTGAAAGGAGCTCGGCGATGATCGAGTCGGCGGGGTCCGGTTGGCCGGCCGCACTGGCGGCTTGCTCGCCGCGCTTCACTGCGTCATCGATGACGGGATCGAGCGAGGAGTCGAGAAGGCACTCGATCAGCGAGGAGGGCGTGTAGTAGCTGCCCGTGGTCTTGCGGGAGTTGCCCGCTATCTCGACCAGCTCAAATGTGCGATCCACCGCGCTGTGTCGCGGCACGAGCTCCAGGAGGGATTCGTAGACCGAGCCCAGCTCCTCCGCGTCCAGGTGACGGTAGTCGATAGAGCGCCTGCGGCGGGAGCCGGCATCACGGACTTCCGAAAGATGGCGGACGGCGGACAGCAGGTACTCGTTCGACAGGAGCAACCCCTTGAGCGGGGCATCGGCTTCGGTTTCGTCGAAGATGCCGCCGAGGCCCGGAATCCCGAGCTCCGGTCGCCCCCGTTCGTCGCCGAGAGCGTCGAGCACGATGCGGAGAGCCTGATAAAGGTCGCTGTGACCAGTGCCTCGCCGACGACGGGCGTGGGAGCGGAGCCGGGCGGAGGAGAAGTACTTGTCGTACCTCTGCCGCGCTTCTTCGCTCGCGGCCGGTGCGTGCAGGGCGTCGCGATCCTCGGCGACGAACAGGAACAGCATCCGGTAGACCAGGCGAAGCAGGGCGTTGTGGAGGGCCTTGACGTCGACGTTCTCCCGCAGGGCGGCGTTGGCGGGGTGACGGAGGAAACCGGTGCCCAGTGCGGTGATCGCTTCCTGAACGCCCTTACGTAGCTGGTCCAGCGCGCGCATGCCGGACGTGATGGCGTCCGCTCGCCACTTCTCCAGCCAGCAGGCTGAGGGGGCTTCGCCTTCTTCGACCCTGAAGCGTGTGACGTGCAGGAGCCGATACAGCAGGACGAACTCGCTGAACAGCTCTCCGTCGAAGATGGCCTCAAGGTCGAACTCGATGTAGGAGGCGGTGGCCAGCGCACTGGAGTCACGCAGCAGACGCAGCTGGCGACCGTTGGTGAGAACGCCCCACAGGTGAGAGTCAGTGCGGTTCAGGCACTCCTGCACAAGCGATTGCGGCGGGATTGTGCCGGCACCGCCTGGGCGTCGATCGAGGGTGGTGTTCCACGCACACAGGTGGATGGGGACATGGTTCCAGCGGTGGCTGATGGCGAAGGTCTTACTGCCGTCGTCCGAAGGAATGCCTGACTTTCCGATAGCGGTCAAGTCGCCGAACCCGAGCTCGGCGAAGAACGGCTCCAACCATTGGCTCAGCGCAAGCCCCGTTGGATCGGCGGGGATCTCCGCCTCGGGGGCAACGGGGAACTTCTGACGGAGCTCCGTCCAAATGGACTTGAGGTAGTCCCAATGACGCTCGGCGTCGTCCCGAACCGAGCGCGAACCGATGACGCGATAGTCGGCGGGGGCCGTTCCCCTGACGTCCTTGCCCTCTGAGATGCGCAGCAGCATGTCGGCGGGCAGCAACCCGCCGACGGTGTGCACGGCGGAGAAGACCTGGTTGCGGGTGACTGCGGACATCAGGCGACCCCTCCGGCGGGCAGATAGACGTAGACGCCGAGGATGTCGGCGGGTTCTTGCACGGTGACGTCTAGACCTCGGATGATCTCGCCGGACGCGCTGCGCACCCGGCGATGGGAGTCCTCCAGCTCGGCTTCGAGCTGCTTGCCGTACTCGCTCAACTGCCCGGCGACGGCGGGCAGGCCGTCGAGGACGCGGGTCATGGTGCGCTCGCCGAAGACCGGGTCGGTGTTGGCGTCGGCGGTCGCGTCGATGAGCTGGAGCGCCTCCTCCGGAGGCAGCCAGAGCGCGCCGGCGGGCGAGCCCTGGAAGGCCAGGAGCCGGGCGTCCTCGGCGACGATCTGCTTCTCGCCCGAGCGGGACGGCAGCGTGAGATGGAAGCGGTAGCGGACCAGCAGCAACGTCGTACGGGTTCGCACCGCGTCGGTGCGGATCACCCCGCAGCGCCTGGCCGGCCGCCTGCCTTCGGTCTCCAGGGCGGTGTTGAGCACGTACCCCGCCAGCGCCCCGACCACGGGGTCGGTGCGGACGAGAGCGGCCTCGCCCCGCGCCACCGCCGGCGTCGTGCGGAACGGAATCGGGTGGCTCAGCTCGCCGCCGATCACCGGGGCGACGGCGTCACGGAGACCGGCGGGGGTTCCGCTGATGTCGGCGGTGAAGTCGCCCGGGACGCCGCTCTCACGGATCACGCCGTCCAGCGCGTCGAGCGCGTTCCGTACGAACCGCCGCACCTCGTCGGAACGGCCCAGCGTGTCGCGGATGGCGGCGGCCTCACGGGCCACCTCCTCCGGGTGGATGGAGCGCTGGGCGAAGCGGGAGCGGGAGGTGCTTTCGCGCTCGGCGGCCGAGCTCCACTCCGTCTCCAGCGCCTCGGCCTTGCGGTCGAGCTCCTCCAGCTCGAACAGCGCCTCCTGGTCGGGCTGCCGCTCGCGCATGAGCAGCCATTCGACGATGGCGTCGGTGACGCCCGTGGAGGCGGCGTCCGGAACGGAGACGGAGATGCCGAGGTCCTTGCGGATCTGGCGGTGCTTCTTGATCAGGACTTCGAGGACCTTGCCGTCGATGCCGTTGTCGCTGCCGTACAGGGTGATGACCTTGACGACGTCACGCTTCTGGCCGTAGCGGTCGACGCGGCCCTCGCGCTGGTCGTGGCGGGTCGGGTTCCACGCCAGGTCGTAGTGGACGACGGCGTCGAAGTGGTGCTGGAGGTTGACGCCCTCCGACAGGCAGTCCGTGGCCACCAGCACGCGCGGGGCGTCGGCGCTCTCGTCGGCCAGCTCCTCGATGCGCTGCAGGCGCTGCTGCGGGGAGAGGGTGCCGGTGACGTGCCGGATCACGGTTTTCTTGCCGAGCTTGCCGTCGAGGTGCTCGGCGACGTACTCGGCGGTGGGGATGTAGCGGCAGAAGACGATCGGGTTGTAGCCCTCGCGGATCAGCGCCTTGAGGTGCTTGACCAGGGCCGCCAGCTTCAGGTCTTCGTCCGGGCCCTCCAGCTTCGCGGCGCGCTCGGCGAGCTGGGCCAGCCGCGCCCCCGCCTCGTCGGTCTCCGCGCCGGGCGCGACGTCGAGGCCCTCCAGGACGTCGCTGTCGGAGGCGTCGCTGGTCAGCGGGGCGCCCAGCCGGTCCGCCTCCTCCGCGCTCGCGGCCACCGCGGCCGCCGAGCGGGTCCGCAGGGTCTGGGCGGCGGCACGAGGGGAGGAGACCATGGAGCGCAGCAGCGCGATGGCCGACCACCAGGCGATGCGGGACTCCCGCTTGCCCTGCTCGCCCGCCGCCGACACCCGCTCACTGGCGTAGGCGATGGCGTCTTCGAGCAGCGACCGGTAGGCGGGGGAGAGGCGGTAGGTCTCGTCCTTGAAATAGCGGTCGGAGGGGAAGGAGGTGTCCTCGCGCTGGCTGTCGTCGGCCAGGCCGTCGTTCACGGTGAGGAAGTGGCGTACGTCGGCCCGCTTGCGCTGCACGAAGTGCTGGGCGAGTAGCCGCCGCCCGGCGTCCGAGTCGAGCCTGACCGAGGCCAGCTCGGGGCTGAGCAGACCCAGCAGATTGCGGAAGGCGCTCTCTTTCCCGCTGTGCGGCGTCGCGGTCACCAGCAGCAGGTGCCGCTCGGGCTCCTTCGCGATCCGCTGCAGCAGCTCGTAGCGGAGCTGGTTCTGGGTGGAGGTGCTGTCGTCGGCCGCGACGCAGGTGTGCGCCTCGTCGACGATGACGAGGTCGGGGCAGTGGCGGACGAAGTCGTCGCGGTGCCGGGTGGACTTGATGAAGTCCGTGGAGACGATCACCCTGTGGTGCCGGTCGAAGAGCGACTGCCCCAGATCGAGGCCCCGCTCCAGCTTGGAGACCGTGCTGGCTAAGACGAGCTCCGCGTCGATGCCGAACTTCGTCCGTAACTCCTCCTGCCACTGCTCGGCCAGCGCCGGCGAGCAGAGCACGGCCAGTCGCTCCGCACTGCCCTGGGCGAGCATCTCGGCGGCGATCAACCCGGCCTCGACGGTCTTGCCGATGCCCACGTCGTCGGAGATCAGCATGCGGACGGTCTTCTGACGCAGCGCCATCATCAGCGGGACCAGCTGGTACGCCCGCGGCTCCACCGCGATCCCCGCCAGCGACCGGAACGGCCCCGCGCCGGAGCGGAAGCCGATGCGCAGCGCCGAGCGCAGCAGCCCGGCCGCGTGCTGGTCGCCCAGATCCTTCGGCGAGGGCGGCGCGAAACTGGCGCTGACCACGTCCTCGAACGCCGGGAAGACGGCGGCCACGTCGTCGTCGGAGCCGCCCAGCGGGCGCAGCACCAGCATGTCGGCGGCGCTCTCGGGGAGCACCACCCAGTCGCGGCCCCTGGCCGAGACCAGGGAGCCGGCGGAGTAGGCGGGCATCAGCTGTTCCCTCGCGTGGTCATGGTTCCGAAGTAGCGCTCGTTCTGGGACGCCACCGCCGCCCAGTCGGCGTCGTGCTTGAAGCGGATCACGTCCCAGCCCTGGTCGAAGAGACGCTCCTCGGCTTCGGCGTCCCGCTCGGCGATCACCGCGTCCTGGTGGACCGGGCCGTCGACGAAGACCGCCAGCTTGACGCCGGGAAGCCGGTAGACGTAGTCGGGCCTGGCCAGCGCCTCGGTGATGAACGTCTGCGCCTCGTCGGGCAGGCGCAGCCCCTGCTCCTTCAGCCAGGCGAGGAAGCTGCTCTCCAGCCCGGTCTCCGACTGGCCGTCCAGCCGCTTCAGCTGCTCGGTACGGCTCTCGCCACGCCCGGTCGGCCTCGCCTCGGCGTCGGCCAGGCGCAGCAGCAGGTCGCGGACCGAATGCCGGTCGATGTCGGCGTGGTTGAGCTGGTTGCCGTAGGTGAGCAGGCAGTCGTAGCAGCCGCGGGCGCACTTCCGGTCGTGGCGCGGGCCGCCGAGGTCGGTGCCGTCGGGAGCGAAGTGGCAGATCGCGAGGGCCTCGGCGGCGGCTCGGGCCAGCGCGCCTCGCTCCGACTGCATCAGCCGGAGCACGCCGGCGCCGCCCTCCGCGGCCTCGGTGAAGAGCATGCGATCCCGCGGCCCCTCATTGGGCGGCAGCAGCTCGCTGGTCAACTCCGAGTCCTCCAGCTCGAAGGCGGCTTCGATGCCGCGCTCCAGCGCGTACATCAGCGACAGCGCGACCGGCACGGACAAGGGTTCATCGAGCTTGAGCACCAGGATGTTACGGGTGTCCTGCACGTACGGGATGACGCGCTTGCGCTGCCGCTTCTCGTTGCCGTCGGCGTCGACCACGGGCATCTCGCTGGAGTCGCCCGAGGCGTCGGCCGCCGCCTGCTCGTTGAGCCAGCGGCCGTCGGCCGGGTCGAGCCAGAAGCCGTCCGGCTCACCCTTCTTGGCGCGCAGCCGTCCCAGGTTGGAGATGCGGACGGTGGCGGAGTCGCCGAAGGAGAGCGTCGCGAGCTTTCCCGTCGCGTCGGCCAGGAGCGCGTCCCGGCGGCCCGTCCGCTGCCCGTGATCGTTGAAGCGGTAGGAGGTCACCAGCCGGAATCCCGCGCGACGCCGCTCCTCCTCATCCGAGGAGATGCGCTCCCGCCGCCTGGTGTAGACGGTGTGCAACTGGAGCAGCCCGCGGGTGGGCGTGGGCAGCACCGCGTCGCACACCTCGCACTTGTCGGCACGCTCGGTCGAGTCGTAGTGGTAGCCGCACCCGGCGCAGCGCTGCGCCTCCGTGGTCACCACCTCGCCCGAGGCGTCGGGCCGCAACTGGATGCGATCCACCTGGTAGCGGTTGCCCTCGTGGTAGATCAGCGCGCCGGGCCCGAACTCCCTGATGGCCAGGAAACGGGGACGCTGCAGGTAGTCGCCGTCGCCGTGGCGCCGCCCCGTCGTCGGGATGTACGCCGCCAGCGGCAGACGGGGGAAGGAATAGCCGGGCAGGAAGCCCTCACTGGCCAGATATCGGTACGGGTTGAAGTCCGACAGCAGCGACCGGCTGTCCACGCTCTCGTTCTTCAGCAGGTCGAGCTGGGTCTCGGCCTGCTTGCGCTGCAGCTCGGCGATCTTGCGGTCGCGGTCGGTGAGCGTGTGGTCCAGGCGCCGCCGGTTCTGCTCGGCCTGGTCGGCGAGGGCCGCCCTGAACAGGTCGCGCCACCGGTCGAAGGACCGGTCGAACTCCTCCGGAGCCCGGCGCACCTGCTCCTCGATCCACTGGTCGTGCCACCAGGTGGGCGGTTCGCCGAAACCGGCCAGCACCCCGTCGAGCACGTTGTGAGCCGCCGCCACCGCGCGTCGCCGCGCCTCCTGATCGCGTACGGTCGCCTCAACGGTGGTGTGCAGGAGCAGTTTCGGGTCAGGGCGGCGGGCGCCCTCGTCGTAGCTCAGGTCGATGAGCGTCGGGATGTTGTTGCCCAGCCTGAGCCCGCTTTCCGCCAGCCAGATGGCCTGGACGTGCGAGCGGACCAGGTCCTCGTTGGCCAGGTCCAGCCGCGGCGGGCGGACCGCCCCGGCGACCATGCGGTCGGAGCGGCGGAAATAGTACTGGTCATGGCTGTTGCCGGTGGCGCAGTAGGTGGTGACCAGCGCCGGCTGTCCCTGCCGGCCCGCCCGGCCGCTGCGCTGGGCGTAGTTGGCGGGCGTGGGCGGCACGTTGCGCATCATCACCGCGTTGAGCTCGGAGATGTCGACGCCCAGCTCCATCGTGGGGGAGCAGTAGAGCAGCTTCAGCTCCGCCTTGCGGAAGTCCTCCTCGCGCCGCTCCCGGTCCTCCGGCGACACCTGCGCGGTGTGCTCGCGAGCCGACAGCCCCGCGAGGGCGGCGGCCGTGTCGCGGTAGAGATCACGGAAGAAGACGTTGACGCGCGGGCCGTCGCCGCTGGCGTAGGTGCGGGTCAGGGGGTCATGGCTGCCGCTCTCCCCGGTGCCCGCCCGCCAGATGAGGCAGGCGGCGGCGATGCGGTAACCGGTGATGGGCGGCCCCGAAGGGCGGCGGTAACGGCCGGCCCGCTGCGGCGCGGCCTCGAACGCCGTCAGTAGATGCGCCTTCGCCAGCACCTTCATCAGGTCCGCGATGATCTGCTGGGCGTCGTCGGTCGACACCTGTGAGAAGTGGATCCGCCGCAGGTACTTGCCGAACTTGCCCCTCCCCGACAGGAACAGCCCGGAACGGTCGATGCCGGGGCGGGAACCCTGCGGGTAGGCGGTGCTCACCTTCGGCCGGTCACCGCCGGCCAGCCGCCACGGATCCTTCAGGCGCTCCTCGCTCGCGCGCTGCAGGCTGTCGAAGTCCTCCCGGAAGTACTCGACGTCGATGGCCAGCGAACGGCGCATCTCGTCCAGGAGCGCCCGCATGATCTCGGCGCGCTGCCCCGGCTCGGCCCGGCGCAGCTCGGGGTGGGCGTCGTTCCACCGATCATCCTTGTTCGCCAGCCAATCGAGGTCCGCGTAGTCGATGACCAGCAGACCGGTCTGCTCCAGGTTGGGCATGGTGACCCGCCAGCCCCGCTGCAGATCCAGGTAGAGGCGGAAGGCGATCACGTCCCGCAGCGTCTTCGCCGCCATGGCCGCCATCGACGGCGGCAGATCGTCGTCGGCCGCGTAGTCGCCGGGGCTCAGCCCCAGCGCCCCGGAGACCCGGGAGGCCAGGTCCTCGTGCCGGATGCCGTCCCCGCCCGCCGCGGTCGCCGCGTGGTAGAGCGCGCTGCGCAGCTGGGTGATCTGCACGAAGTCGTTGAAGTGCCCCGCCTGAAGGGAGGCGTCCTGCCGGTTGTCGACGAACGTCAGCAGCTTGCGGGCCTCCTTCTTCAGCGACTCGGCCGGCACCTTCTTGAGCGAGCGGACGATCGAGGCGGAGATCAGCGAGGTAGCCGAGGAACGGCCCTCCTGGTCGAGCCGGGCCAGCTTGGCGAAGTCCTTTCCGCGTACCTGCTCGTAGCTCACCCCGCAGTGCAGGCAGAACAGGAACGGCGCCGGGATGAACGCGGCCTTCAGCTCACCCTGCCCCTCCACGCCGTACGGGTCGACGGTCACGAGACGGGGGACCCTCGGCCGGTACGAGTCCCGCACCACCTCCCCGCCGTGCACGTCGAACTCCAGCCAGGACTCGGGCAGCCGGCGATCCTTCAACGCCTGCTCGACACTGGACGGCCACGGATGGGTGGAGTCGATGTAGAGGTAGCCGTCCTCGCTGCTGCCGCCGGTGGCGATCGTCTCCCGGCGGTTCTCGTACACCACCTTGCCGTTCTTCTCCGAACGCCACACGGTGAGGTACTCCTGGCCGCACTCACGGCAGAAGGCCAGCGGCAGCAGGATCTTGCCGTCGGTGCCCGGCTGGTAGAGCTGGTAGTCACGGGTCAGGTGACGGCTCGACTCGTCCTCCAGCGTGACGTGCACCGTGTCGCCCTTGGACAGGAACTGGTGCAGCCGGAAGGCGAAGAGCGGGCGGCCGGTCAGCGGATGGCACGCCTCCGAGCCCGCCTTCAGCGTGGCCCGGATCGCCTCCGCGCACGTCTCCGTGTCCAGGCCGCTCGTCCCGGCCAGCTCGGCCGCGGCCTCCTCGATCTTGGCGGGGTGCTGGCGGACCAGCCGTCCCTCCTCGTCGACGGTGAGCCCGAAGCGCGTCTCGATCCAGCGGGCCAGCGGATCCTTGACCAGGTCCTCGTACGCGCGGGGCGCCCCGGGCGCACTCAGCCGCTCGACCGGCACCGTCTCCGGCGGCTCTCCCGTCGCGCGGACCAGCGTCTCCCCGATGATGTTCGCGGCGTCGACGGGTGTGCCGAAGAGCGTCGTCGCGATTCGGGCCACCTCGTCGCGGCGGTCCTGGGCCGTGCCCTCGGTGGCCATGGTGGCGGAGGTGCCGATGCACTGCAGGCTCTCGGCGCGGCAGGCATCGCGTACCCGGCGGATGAGCAGGGCGACGTCGGCGCCCTGCCGGCCGCGGTAGGTGTGCAGCTCGTCGAAGACCAGGAACTCCAGCCCCTCGGCCATCCTGATCAGCGATTTGCGATCCTCGGGCCGGGTGAGCATCAACTCCAGCATCACGTAGTTGGTGAGCAGGATGTCCGGCGGGTCGTCGCGGATCCGCTTGCGGGTGGCCTCGTCCTCCTGGCCGGTGTAGCGGGCGAAGCGCACCTTCTCCCGGCCGGCGCCGTAACCGTCCCTCAGATACTTCTCCAGCTCCTTGAGCTGGCTGTTGGCCAGGGCGTTCATCGGATAGACGATGATCGCGCGCACCCGCTTCCGCGCTTTCGGGTCCTCCTGGTCCCGCTGCCTGAGCACCCTGTCGACGATCGGCACGATGTAGGCCAGGGACTTGCCGGAACCCGTGCCGGTCGTGAGCACGTACGAGTTGCCGGACTGCGCGGTCTTGATGGCTTCGAGCTGGTGCTGGTGGAGCGTCAGCGGCCGGCCGTCGCACTCCGTGCCGCCCTCGGTCTTGCCGACCTGGAAGATGCGGGCGCACTCCGGGTGCAGGATCCCGTTCTGGGACGCCTCCAGCACCGTTCCGCCCGACTTGAAGAAGGGGTTCAGCGAGACCCACGGATCGGGCCACTGCGATTTGGCGTCCAGGTCCTCCTCGACGAAAGCCGCGATCCGGCCGTCGCGAATGATCGTGCCGCCCTCGGTGAACGCCCTGTAGTCCTTGAGCAGTTGCTGGTGGACGCCGAAGACGTCCATGCCGGCGCCCGCCTGGCGCGGCTCCGGCGCCGGGGTGGGAGCCGGCCCCTGATCCGCCGGCCTGAGCTTGAGGCGGGCCACCGGATCGAAGTCCGACCAGCCGGGAACGTGCGCCGCCCCTTCCGCGAATGGCAGCAGCGCCTCCCGGACGGCGACCGCGTCGGCGGGACGGTCGGCCGGATCCTTGGCCAGTAACCGCTCCACCAGGCGGGTGAAGCCCTGTGGGACGTCGGAGCGGAGCAGGCCGATGGGGGGCGGCTGCTCCTTGAGGTGCTTCTGGGCGAGCTCGAAGGCGGACTCGCTGTGGAACGGAGGGACGCCGGTGAGCATCTCGAACAGCACGCAGCCTAGGGCGTACAGGTCCGCGGCCTGGGTGACGGCCGAGGCGCGGAACTGCTCGGGGGCCATGTAGCGGGCGGTGCCGACCGTGACCCCCGTGCTGGTGATCTTGCTGTGCTCGATGTCGCCGATGATGCGGCCCGCGCCGAAGTCGAGGACCTTGACGAGGCCGCCGCGCAGCAGCATCACGTTGCCGGGCTTGAGATCGCGGTGGACGACCTCGACGGCATGAGCGGCGGACAACGCGTCCGCGATCTGCGCTCCCAGAGCCGCGGCCCAGGGGACGGGGAGCTGCGGGTGCTCAGAGATGAGGTCACTGAGGGTCTCGCCGTCGAAGAGTTCCATCGCCAGGTACGGCAGGCCGGAGGCGTCCACGCCGCCGGCGATCGTCCTGGGCAGGTTGGGGTGCCGGAGCCTGCGCATGATGCGTACCTCGCGGTGGAACCGCTGCAGCGCCTTGGCATCGGAACGCGAGTTCAGGATCGTTCCAGACCTGCTGCGGAGGATCAGCTTGACGGCGACCGTGGCGTTGCCGTCATGGAGATCCTGCGCTCGGTGGACCTCTCCCATGTTGCCCTTGCCCAGGGGGGCCAGCAGTCGGAACCGGTCCGCCACCACGTCTACGTTCACTGGTTGCCTCTCGCCCTGCACGCGATGATCAGTAACGTCTGCGCACACACTAAGGGTTGATTGTGAACTGAGTCAACGGATATGGTGAAGGAGGGCCGGGGCGCCCAAGCCAAGAATTATGCATCAGGCTGAAGTGCGGGTGGTCATTCTTGTCCAACCTCCCGCACCTCGTCCGAGAATGACACTTGCTTGCTCATCTATTACGCTACACACTCCCTGTCTCGTTGGTCATGCCTTGTGTTGTCGCTGGATCGATCCACAGGCCTTTCTGACGCTTGTGGGCACCGCCCTGTCAAGAAAGGATGCGGCTGATCGTGACAAATCACGCGCTTGCTGAGAAGTTCCGAAAGCTTGCCGCGGAACCGTTCTTGCAGGCACGCGCCAATCAGCTCCGTCTCCTGGCAGGGGGCGTCGAGGAGCAGGCCGAGGGCGAGCGCTGGTGCGAGGTGGACCTGTTCGCCGCTTTTCCGCCCGAGGAAACGGTCCGGCCTGTGTCTCAAAAGTCCAGGTGGGCGGGTCTGCTCAACCTTCTGGACCTCGTGCAGCCAGTTCTGGTTTTTCTGCCCATCGGGATCACTTGGCTCGGGCTCCAGCGAGCCACTACTTCTTACGGCGAGGCGATTAAGTCAGGCGGCGCTGAGACTGCTCGCCGCCCCTTTCTGGAGATGTGGCAGCAGGGTTTTGATGGGCGTTTGTCCGGTATTTGGCGATTTGACAGCATAGCGTTGGCCACATTGATGGCGATCGCGGTTCTCATCACTGTCACGCTCCTTGAACGGCTGTTACGGCGCCGGGAGGAGAGCAGGGCCGAGCTGCGGGCCGAACAGCTCCGCACCGAGCTGCGAGACGCGCTGACGGAGGCGACCCTGACCCTCGGGCAGGTACGGCTCGCGAGCCCTGCCCGTTTCCAGGCAGAGCTCACCAAGAGCGCGATCGAGATCAGCGAGGTCGGCGCGACCTTGCGGCGATTCCAGGAGCAGGTGGTGCACTCTCTGGAGGCCTCCATGAGCAGCACCAGAGAAGCGATGGCGAGCCTGACCGAGGCCTCGGCCGACGTCCAGGCGGCGGCGTGGAAGCTCGATGAGCACTTGGCGTCCGTGACCGCCGCTACCGCGGATCTCACGCAGACCGTCGATCGGACGACGTACGCCATCGACAAGGTCGGAGAGAAGGCGGAAGCGGCCATGGACCGGGCCGGGGACCGGCTCGGTGACCTGGTGACCTACTCGACGGACAAGGTCCGGGCCGCCATGGAGGACGCCAGCGCCCAAGCAGGCGCGGCCGTTCGTGACACGACAAAACAGCTGGACAGCCATGTGGGGGAGCTGACCGCACGCGTCAGCGAGCTGGCCACGGTTGTCAGCGGCATCTCGTCCGCGATGGACGGGCTGCATCGCGCCGTGTCGGACGTCACCTCCATGACGCAGGTGACGATGAACCAGGTCGGGGAGCAGATCACGGGGGCGCTCAACGACACGACCAGCGCTTTCACCCGTACCTTCGGCGACACCGGCGAGGAGGTGCGTCACGCGCTGGAAGGCTGGGCCGGCGTGGTCGGGGATCACGCCTCCCGCATCGAGATCGCCTCTGACGCCTCCGGCAGGACAGTGCGGCTCCTGGAAGAGCTGCGCGAACTTCCCGCCACCCTCGCCGAGGCGATTGAGACCATCCCTGTCTCGATCCGAGCCGCCACCGGTGCCGAACTGGACAATCTGCGCAGCGCGGTCGGCCAGCTCCCGCTGGCGGTCTCGAGGACCGTGGCCGAGATCTCGCCTGTGATCAGGAAGGCGACGGAAGCCGAGCTCGTTGACCTGAGTCAAGCCATCGCCGGTCTGCAGAACGCCGTGAATCAGGTCGGCGAGGTCATCGCCGCGGGTGCGGTTCGCGACGGACGGGATCCGGCGTGAAGCCCCGCCGTGCGCAGATGTCTCTGATCGCGCTGGCCGGTTGGCTCTTCGCGGACCTGTTGCTCGGTATGACCATCATCATGCTCGGAGCACAAGCGGCCTCTCCGGCTTCCCCCAAGCCGACCCCGGGGCCGGCGATCTCGCCTTCCGCGTCTCCGAGCTCATCAGGGTGCGCCGCACGCGTCGCCGGGGTGGGTTCGAAAGCCCTGAAAATCTCGTTCCGGGTCAATCCCTCGGCGAGCGGGAGGGAACTCGTCACCCAGGTGAAGACAGCGCTGCGGGCGCACAAGCGCCGGCTGGCCGGGCGGCACGCAGGCATGGTCCTCACCTTCGGCGCGAACGGTGCGACAGGCGATGGCGTGCAGCTGGCCGGCCGGGTGAACGAGGCAGCGCGGCGAGCCTATCCCGGGATCTTCAGGTCCGCCGCGACCCGGAATTTCCATGACCTCGCAGCTCCGGGCGGATCGATCTCCATGGAGATCTATTTCGTGACGGAAGGCTGCGCCGACAAGCGATGAGGATGAGATGAGCGAGCAGGTACTGCCCTTCTATCTGGTCTGTGACGAGTCAGCGTCCATGCACGGTGAACCCCTCGACGCGATCAACAGCGAGCTGCCCAAGATCCATCAGGAGATCAGCAGCAACCCGATCGTCGCCGACAAGGCGCGGTTCTCCATCATCGGCTTCAGTGACATCGCGGAGGTCCTCCTCCCTCTGTCCGATCTGGGCGACGTGGATCGTGTGCCGGTGCTCTCCTCGCGCGGGCTCACCTCGTACAGCTCGGCGTTCTCGCTGCTGAGGGAGACCATCACCGCCGACATCGCCGAACTCAAGCAGGCCGGACACACGCCGTTCCGCCCGACGGTCTTCTTCCTCACCGATGGACAGCCCAATGACCGGGGCTGGGAGGACGAATACGACAAGCTCGTCTCTCCTGGATTCGCCGCCCGTCCGCACATTCTGGCCTTCGGCTTCGGGGACGTCGAGCAGCAAACGCTCACCCGCATCGCGACCTTCAGGGCGTTCGTCGCCCAGACCGGCGTGTCCCCCGCGCAGGCCCTTACCGAGTTCGCCCGGCAACTGACCAAGTCGATCGTTCGTTCAGCGACTCTCTCGGCCTCGAACCCGGCGAACGCCCCGCAACTGGTGCTGCCCAACGAGAACGTCCCCGGCTTCACCGTGCTAGCCGCCGACCCGGTCTGACCTGAGGAAACCCACACGTGGACAAGGTGATCACGCCGCGCTTCCCGGAGCCGATGATCTTTGGCAAGACTCCTCGCCTGCAATCCGCGCCCGGTCCGCTGACCATAGCGAACCGGGCCGGTCCCGACACCGAGATCGACGGCGCCGATCTGGAGGGACTCGTCATCCGCGGCGCGTCGGTGCGGGGTGACTTTCACCGCTACGACGGGATGCCCCGGCAGGACGCCATGCTGATCAGAAGACTGGGGGAGTCCCATGTTCTGCTGGCGGTGGCCGATGGGCTGGGGAGCCGGGACATGTCGCATTTCGGCGCGGCCGCTGCGTGCCGGGCCGCGTTCGACGAGCTTCCCGGCAGCCTGCTCAACGGTTATGAGACGGGTTCCGCTTCGGCGGCGGCCTATTTCACCGCGATCGCTGAGTCATTGGCAGACGAGGCCACGGAGGAGGGATTCGCGGCGGAACAGGTGGCCACCACGCTGACGGCTGCGGTGATGGACCTCCGCCCGCGGCGCGGCGCCCGCCTCTGCCAGATCATGCGCGTCGGCGACAGCACCGCGATGCAGCTCCAGGGCGGGGTGTGGACCTCCTGCTTCAAGGAGGACAACGACCAGACTCTCGCCTCCTCGGCCACGTACGCGCTGCCGGGCGACGCAGCACGGGTGGAGGTCAACACGTGGATCCTCAACCCTGGGGACATGCTGCTGTTCTGCACGGATGGGCTGGCCAAGCCGATGGCCGGTCAGGCGGTGAGGGAACAGCTGGCCGCATGGTGGGGAGGGGGAGAGCCGCCGTCGCTCCCGGAGTTCCTGTGGCAGCTCAGCTTCCGGGCCAGGACCCACGACGATGATCGGACCGCCATCTGCGTTTGGAGCGTCTGAGGTGGCCTTCGTTCCGCATCTGCTGGATCGCCCACGTTCCTCGCTACAGCTCGAACCCGTGCCGTTGAACGACGGCGGGCAGGGTGTGGTCACCCGCCTGATCGGCCCGCAGGACGTGGTGTACAAGGAGTACCTCAAGTCGGCAGGGACGGTGAACGGCCAGGCCCTGGCGGACCTGGTCGAGTTCGGAGCAGGACTGCCCCGCGAAGATCGAGACCGCCTGTTCTCCTCCTGCGCCTGGCCGATCGCGAGGGTCGTCGAAGGCAACAGGGCGGTGGGCTTCCTCATGCCCGAGGTTCCCGACGACTTCCACGACCTCATCGCGGGCCGGCCGCGCCTGGTCGAGTTGCAGTTCCTGCTGTTCCCGCAGAAGCGGGCCTGGCAGGAGCTGCGCCTGCCGAATCACATGGGGCGGATCCAACTGGTGCGGAGATTCGCCGAATTGGTGGATTTCCTGCACGGACACCAGTACGTGATCGGCGACATCTCCGCGCGGAACCTGCTCTGGTCTGCCCAGGAGCCGTACAAGGTCCACATTCTGGACTGCGATGGTTTCCGGCGCCTCGGCGCGGAACCGGTGCTGAAGCAGGCCCACAGCCCCGACTGGGAGGATCCGCTCGAACCGTCAACAGGCCCTGACCTCGATACAGATCGATACAAGCTTGCCGTGCTGATCGGCAGAGTCCTGGCCAGGAATGCCTACGTGCGGCCCGGCGGCGAATTGCCGCTGCTCGCGGGGCTGCCGGACGACCTCGCGGGACGGGTGCGGTCCATGTTCGCACGAGCAGCGGGCCCGGCCGGTACCAGACCGTCGGCCCGTGAATGGGTGCGGGTCATCGAGGGACGTGAGTGGATCGCCGTGTCACGGCCGCCCGTCCGGCCGAGACCGGGTCCCGACGTCGGTCGGCCGACCAGGCAACGGTCCAGCCAGCCCGCTCCGTCACGGATCACGGAAAGAACGCCGTTTCCCGCCCCGCCGCCTGTTGTGGAGCGTCAATGGATCGCGGTCTCCCCTCCTGCCCCAGCCCGCCGACCGGTCAGCGAGCCCCGGCCCGCCCAGCCGGTTCCTCAGGCCAGGACCACTCGGCCGAGCACTCCCGTGCCTGTGCCGGAAGCTGTCCGGACTTCTGTCCGCGGGCTCGGGGGCAAGGTCGTAGCGTCTGCCACCTATGCCGAGCAGCGGGCAGAAATCCCGGCCAAGATCACTGATGAGCAGATCGCGCTGCTGCTCGACGGGCTTGAACAAGCCGGTGGCGTCCTGCCGGTCAAGCAGGCGGCGCGGCTGATCGCCGAGCCCGAGGACCGCACGCGACTGCTGATCGGGGAAGCCAAGAAGCTTCTCGGCGTCGACGGCATCTCGGTGCTGATGCTCAAGGACGGTGACAAGATGCTCGACCTGAACATCGCCTTGCTCGGGGAGCAGTTTCTGGAGGACGAGGAATGACGGCGACCAGGAAGGTCAGCCGCGCCAAACGGCGCGAGATCATCGCTGCCCTTGGCCGTGGAACCGTCCCGCGACTGGGTCTCGACCTGTTCGCGGTGGGCATGGAGCGGTTCGAGAAGGGCCTCGACGAGGAGCTCGCCGCCGTCACGACCGGTGGCAGCGGGTTCAAGGCCGTGCGCGGTGAATACGGCTCGGGGAAGACCTTCTTCGCGCGCTGGCTCGCCGAGCGCGCCAAGCGCATGCGAATGGCGACCAGCGAGATCCAGATCTCCGACACCGAGACGCCGTTGTACAAGACGGAGACGGTCTACCGCCGGCTCATCGGCGCGCTGTCCAGCGCGAGCAGCCAGCACAGTGCGTTCAGAGAGATCGTCGACTCCTGGCTGCTGTCGCTCGAAGACGTCGTGCTGGCCACCGGCGAGGTGGACAAGCACGACCGGGCGGGCGTGGCCGATGCGGTCGACCAGCTCATCGAGCGCAGGCTCGCCGAGGTTTCGAAGACCGCGCCGGCCTTCGCCGCGGCGCTACGGGGCTATCGCCGGGCGCGACTCAGGGACGAGCACGACATCGCAGACGGTCTGCTGGCCTGGGCCGGTGGCGAGCCGAACGTCGCGGCGCCGATTCGCCGCTACGCCAACATCCGAGGCGACATCGACTCCACCAGCGCGCTCGACTTCCTGCGCGGTCTGCTGGTCGTGCTGCGCGACTGCGGATACGCCGGTCTGCTCGTCGTCCTGGACGAGATCGAGACGCTGCAACGGATGCGCTCGGACTCCCGGGAGAAGAGCCTCAACACGTTGAGACAGCTCATTGACGAGATCGACAAGGGCAGGTTCCCCGGCCTGTACTTGGTCATCACCGGAACCCCCGCCTTCTACGAAGGCTCCAAGGGCGTGCAGCAGAGTGCCCCGCTGGCGCAGCGATTGGCCGTCGACTTCAGCGGCGACCCGCGTTTCGACGCCACCCGCGCTCCACAGATCCGGCTCACAGGGCTGGACCAGGGGAAGCTCGTCATGCTCGGCTGTGCCGTACGAGACCTGTACGCGGGCGGCGCCTCAGAGGAGGCGAGGATCAGGACGGTGGTCGACGACGCGTACGTCACCGAGCTGGCCCTGGCGGTGGCGGGCCGGCTCGGTGGGCAGATCGGCACCTCGCCGCGGGTCTTCCTGCGGAAACTGGTCACCGACGTGCTCTACAAGGTGGATGAACACCCTGATTTCGACCCGCGGAGGGACTACCGGCTCACCCTGCGGGACACCGAACTGACCGACGAGGAACGCAACGCGGCACGAGGGGGGCGGCGGCCCCGATCCGCCGACGACGTAGAACTCGACTTCTGAGCATGCACCCCACGCTGGCGTACCACGTCACCAACACGCTCGGCTGGTCACAGCTTCGCCCGCTGCAAGTCGCGGCGGGCGAAGCGATCCAGCACGGTGAGGACATGCTCCTTCTGGCTCCGACCGCAGGAGGCAAGACCGAGGCGGCGGTCTTTCCCATCCTGACCATGATGGAGGAACAGCGCTGGAGCGGGCTGACCGTCCTTTACATCTGTCCGCTGAAGGCGCTGCTGAACAACCTGCACCCTCGACTGGAACGTTATGCCGCCTGGCTGGGGCGCGACGTTGCGGTATGGCACGGTGACATCTCGACCTCTCGGAAACAGGCGATGCTCAGGAACCCGCCGGACATTCTGCTGACCACTCCTGAATCCCTCGAGGCGATGCTCATCTCGACCAAGGTCGACCAGCGGCGTCTGATGCGGGACTTGCGGGTCGTGGTCGTCGACGAGGTCCACGCCTTCGCCAGAGACGACCGAGGCTGGCATTTGCTGGCGGTACTGGAACGCCTCCACAGGCTCGCGGGCCGGCCACTGCAGCGAGTCGGCCTTTCCGCCACCGTAGGCAATCCGCAGGACCTGCTTTCGTGGTTGCAAGGATCGGGGGTAGGCCGCCGCGCGCAGGTCGTCAGCCCCGAGGACGGCCACTCGGCCGCTCAGCCTGACCTCGAACTGGATCACGTGGGGACTGTCTCGAACGCGGCCAAGCTCATCGCGGCGCTGCACCACGGCGAGAAACGGCTGGTCTTCTGCGATTCGAGACAGATGGTGGAGGAACTCAGCCACTTGCTCCGCGAGCACGGGGTGACGACATTCCTCTCCCACGCCTCCCTTTCCGCGCAGGAACGGCATCGGGCGGAGGAGGCATTCGAGCAGACGCGGGACTGCGTCATCGTCTCCACCTCGACTCTCGAACTGGGCATAGACATAGGCGACCTGGACCGCGTCATCCAGATCAACGCGCCGTGGTCGGTCGCCTCGTTCCTGCAACGCCTCGGCCGTACCGGCCGTCGTTCGAACACCCCGCGCAACTGCCTGCTGCTCGCACTCGACCATGACGACCTTCTCAGCGCGGCGGGACTTCTTCAACTCTGGAGCACGGGCTATGTGGAGCTGACACAGCCGCCGCCTCAACCCCGTCACATCGTCGCTCAGCAACTCCTGGCGCTCGCCCTGCAGGAAGGAAGAGTCGGTGACCAGTTGTGGTCGGACTGGTGGAACGGGCTCGAACCGTTTGAAGACGCACAGGAGATCGTCGAGTTCCTTGTCTCCGCAGGCTTCCTGGAGCGGGACGGAGGCATGCTGTTCGTCGGTACCAAAGCCGAGCAGCGCTTCGGCCGTCAGCACTTCAGAGACCTGGTCGCAGTCTTCACAGCACCCCCCGAATTCACCGTGCTGCACAAGAACGCGGAGATCGGCAGGATGGACCCGGGCCTGCTGACCGCCCAGTCGGCCGGGCCGCGGCTGCTGTTGCTCGCCGGCCGTACTTGGCAGGTCGACTGGGTTGATTGGAAGCGGCGCCGCTGCTTCGTCGATCCCGTGGAAGGGACTGGGGGCGAAGCTCGCTGGCCTTCTTCCGCTTTCGGCGGGACCTCCTTCCGTCTGGCGCGGGCGATGCGCGATGTCGTCCTCGGCGCAGACCCGCCGGTACGTCTCACACAGCGGGCCAGAAGGGGGCTGGAGAAGATCAGAGGGGAGTACGGGGATCTGGTTCACGCGGGTGGGACTGTCGTGGTCAGAGAGGGAGGGGATGTGGTCTGGTGGACGTGGGCCGGACACCGGGCCAACGCGACCTTGAGAGCGACGCTCGGCCCGCTGTCCGACCCCGCTCAACGGACTGACGCCCTGAATCTCCGGCTTCGTAATGACCTGGGTGCTCAGACATGGCGCAGGGCCGTGCAAAACCTTCCGGTGCTCCTTCCGGAAGTGGATCAGAGAGCGCTGAACGGGTTGAAGTTCAGTGCGGCACTGCCTGTCGATCTTGCCCTCGACACTCTGCGGTCTCGCATGGCGGACGCCGTCTCCGCCGCGCACGTCCTAGGGGAGCCGGCTCGGTTCTTGATGAGATGAGCTCCGTGCCGTCAGGCGCCGACGTGGAGGTGGGCGGCCCACAGCGAGGGGGCGTGGAGGAATCTGCCGCGCATGTCCCGTACGGCGCGGTGGAGGGCGTGGGCCGAGCGGGAGGTGTCGGGAAGGCCCGTCCCGGCGCACAGGTCGCGGTAGAAGCCGTCGGCGACCAGCACGGCCAGTTGGTCGTCGATCTCCCAGAGGGTGCCCACGACCTGCGGGAACCCGGCGAGCTGGAAAGCCCCCGCCAGATGGATGGCCTCGTCCAGCAGGTCGGCGCGGCCGGTGAACGCGGTGCTGCACGCCGACAGGTACGCCAGCTGCACCTGCTCCAGCCGTACCGGGACAAGGGCCGCGACCGTCAGCGGGTCGTCGGCGTGATCGAGGAGGAGCAGGCGGCTGGCCGAAGGGTCGGCCGGGTCGTTGTGCCCGTGGCAGGCGAAGTGGGCGATGGCGCAGCCCGGCAGCAGCCGCAGCACCTCGGCCTTGGTCGGTTCACCGTCACCGGACGGTCCGTCCTCTTCCTGCACGGTGAGGACGATCGGGCCGGGCAGCAGGGCGGCGACCGTCGCGGCCTCGGCAGGGACGTGGGCGAGCCGCCCGGGGACGCCCGGGGCGGCGGGCACCGCGACGACCAGCGTCCTGCCGGGTGGTTCGGCGGAGGGCGTCGCGTCCCGGTGGCGGGCGTGGTGCAGCGCCCGGATCGTGGGGGTGTAGGAGGAGACGACCCGGTCCAGTACGGTCCGGCCGGGATCGCCGGGTCCGGCGTGGTGTCCGGCGGCGTGCAGGGGCAGCAGGCTCAGGAGCCCGCCGGGGGCCCACCACAGCCGGGGCCAGTCCGCGCCCTCCTCCGGAGGGCCGTCGATGCCGAGGGCGTGCAGGACGGGACCGGCCACCTCGTCCCACAGCCACCGGAGGATCTCCAGCAGCGTGCGCTGCGCGGCGATGCGGTCCGCGAGGGTGGGAGCCTCCGACGTCCGCTCCAGCGCCTCGTGGAAGGCCACGACCCGCTCGACCACCGACGTCTGGTCCAGGCCGGGGAGCTCGACGGCGATCACGCCCTGGGCGGTGAGCACGAGCGCGTCGCTGCGGAAGGTGCCGACGTTGCAGGTGACGATCGGGCCGTCCACGGCCTCGGCCCGCAGCTCGTCGAGGGAGGGCGGCAGCCCGAAGAACTCCAGGCCAGGCAGCACGCGGATCCGTTCGATGAGGCCGGCCAGCTCGGCGGCGGTCCTGAGCCGCTCCTCCGCCTGGTCGTCATCCCCAGTGGCGGGACCGCCCTCGGGCGCGTCACCGGTGATGACGGACGGGCCGGGAGCCTCGCCGGAGCCGTCCAGCCGGTCGCGCAGCGTCACGAAGCGTTCGGCCAGCTCACGGTCGCGCCGGTACAGGTCGGTGAGGTCGCTACGCGTGTCGAGGATCTGGCTCAGGAGCACGGCGCGTCCCGCCTCCAGCAGCCGCAGCGCCCGCTCGGCCCGCCGCGCCACGGGGTCGCCGGGAGCGGCCAGGGCCAGGGCCGCCGCGTCGGCGGCGAGTCCGGCGACCGCGGCGAGCGCGTCCTGCTGGTCGCCGCGCCGCAGCCGCCGCGGGGTCAGTTCGGGCAGCAGCAGGACCGCCTCCTCCAGCAGGTCGGCGGCACGGCCGGGATCCTCGGCGGCGATCAGACCGGCCGCCGAGCGGGCGGCGAGGACGCGCCGCGAGGGGGCCGCCGAGGCGGTGCGGGCGGCCCGCTCGTACGCGCTCCGGGCGGCGTCGAGGTCGGCCCGGTCATGGGCGCGCTCGAACCGGAGGCTCCTGGCCAGGCCCAGGTTGACGAGGTAGGCCACCGTCCCGGGCTGCCCCGCCGGCGCCAGCCGTACGGCCGACTCCAACGCGTCGATCGCCGCGTCCAGGTCGGCCGGCACGCCCCGGTGCAGGAAGCGGGCCCGCAGCACGGCGCCGCGGTTGTTCAGCTGCGGGGCGTGGTCGGGATGCCCCGGCGGCAACACTCTGACCGCCTCGGCGCTCGCCGCCTCCGCCTCGTCGAGATCGGCCTCGGCCCCGGTGTCCTCGAACCTGGACATGAGCATCCCCACCAGGTTCGCCAGGTACTTGGCACGGCTCAGCGGGCCGCCCCCGGGGCTGGACGCGGCCGCCCGCCCGGCCTCCACCGCCAGGTCGAGGTCGGAGGCCACCCGGTTCCGCTCGTAGCGGGCCCGCAGGGCGATCCCGAAAGTGGACATGTACTTGGCCCGGTCGGGGTGGTCCTCGGGCACGAGCCGCGCCGCCTCCCCGCACACCTCCACGGCGGCGTCGAGGTCGCCGGCCGATCCGATCCGCTCATACCGCAGGCGCAGCGCGGCACCCAGACTCGCCAGGTACCCCGGCCGGTCGGGATGGTCCGCCGGGGTGCAGGAGACGGCCTCCCGCCCGAGGCGGGCCGCCTCGTCGAGGTCCGCGAGCACCCCGGTCTGCCCGAACCGGACCCGCAGCATCACGCCGAGGTTGGACAGGGCCTTCGCCCTGGCAGGGCCGGCGGGCAGCGAACCGGCCGCCGCCCTGCCCGCGTCGATCGCCATGTCCAGGTCCTCCGCCGCCCCGGTCTGCTCGAAGCACACCGTGAGCGCCTGAGCCAGGTTGGCCTGCCAGCGGGCCGTGTCGTCGGGGTCGCCGTCGCCCGACTCCACGGCGGCGCGGAAACCGTCGACGGCGCGGGCGAGGTCGGCCCGGTCCCCGGTGAGGTCGAAACGGGCCTGCAGCGCCAGCGACAGGTGGGACACGCACGAGCCGTACGTGGCATGCCCGGGACCCGCCGCCGCGACCGACGCCTCGCCGGCCTCGACCGCGGCCTCCAGGTCCGCCGCGTCGCCGGTCCGCTCGAAACGGCTGCGCAGCGCGACGCTCAGCTGGGACAGCCGCATGGGGTGATCGTGGTCCCCGGCGCCGGAGGCGGCCACCGCGTCACGGGCGGCGGCGACCAGGGCGTCCGCGTCCGCCGTGGTGCCCGTCCGCTCGTAGCGCCGCTGCAGCAGGGAGGTCAGGAAGGACAGCATCGACGCCCGCGTGTCCTCGCCGACGTCGGCGTCACGTACGAGCTCGGCCAGCACGTCCAGGTCGGCCAGGTCGTCGAGGTCGTCCACGTGCCCGCCGCGCTGCGCCCACGGCAGCAGGACCATCAAGAACCCCAGCGTCCGCCGCCGCCGCTCAGGGTCGTCCCGCGGGGTCCGGCCGAGCAGGGCCCGGGCCGCGCCGACCGCGGCCTCGAGGTCGTCGTCCGTGTTCGTGATCAGGAAACGGGTACGCCACGCCTCGGCCAGCGCGGCCAGGTGCGCCGCGTACGAGGGATGGTCCTCGGGCACGGCCGCGACGGCCCGCTCGCAGACCTCGACCAGCTCCCGCAGGTCCTCGGGTGACGCGGCCAGCTCGTACCGCATGTGCAGAGCGGTGGCCAGGTTGCCCAGGTGGACGGCGTACCGCGGATGGCCGGCGGGCGTGGCGGCGACCGCGGCGCGCCCGGCGTCGATCGCGGCGTCCAGGTCTTGCGGCGTCCCGTCCAGCTCGAACCGCTCCTGCAGCGAGATGCCCACGTTCGACAGGCGGGTCCCCAGGTGCGGGTGATCAGGAGGGGTGGCCGCCGCCACCTCCTGGAAGGTCGTGAGCGCGGCGTCCAGGTCTTCCCGGGCGCGGGTGTGGTGGAAGCGGGCCTTCAGGGCGAGCGCGAGGTTGTTCTGGTACGAGGAACGTTCCGGGGCGCGCGCCGGGACGGAGCCGACCGCGGCCTGTCCGGTCTCGACCGCCGCCTCCAGGTCCGCCACGTCGCCGGTGAGCTCGAACCTGGCCCGCAGCGAGCCCGCCAGGTTGGACAGGATCTGCGCGCGCTGCGGCCGGCCCTCGGGCGTCGTGGGTGCCGTGGCCGCCGCGGCTCGGCCGGCGTCGATCGCGGCGTCCAGATCGGCAGCCTGCCCGGTCCGGTCGAACCTGGCGCGCAGCGCTCCACTGAGGTTCGACAGGCTTCCCGCGCGCTGATCGTCTTCTTCGGAAAGGGCGGCGACGATGTTCCGCCAGAGCTCGACGCAGGCGGAGATCAGGCCGAGGTCGGTGGTGGCCATGGCCTGCTGGAGCAGGGCCAGCCCGGGCGGCATCGCGCGCAGCGCCAGGACGGGCAGCAAGGGCTCGGGCAGCCCCTGGACCCCTGACACGAAGCAGACGGTGAACATGTCCACGGCCGTCTCAAGACTCCGGTCGGCGTCCGGAGCGCCGGCCTGGACGCGGTACAGGTGCAGCCATCCCAGGAGACGGAGCGCCTCAAGGTCGCCGCCGTCCACGAGGTCCTCAAGCCGCCTGGCCTCGGCGAGCGCCTCGCGCGACGTCACCTCCGACGGGTCACCGCCGTCGGAGGCCGCCTCCAGCCGCCGCAGGATCGCCGCCAGCAACCTGTCACGCTCCGACACGCGGCCCTCCTGCCCGGCCGTGACCGGCCGCATCGGGAACGTCCTGCAGTAGAGGTATCCGAATACCGCCGACCGGGCGTTACGCGACCACGCCGGCGCGTGCGCCGGGGCCGTACTTCGCGGAGGTCAGCCCGGTGGGACCCTCGGTCGCAGGACGGACGCCGGGGTCACCGCGACCGGGCACCCGGCTTCGGCCAGTGCGCTCTGCGTGACCGGCCCCAGGAGCAGGCACGGACGGGACTCGTTCCCCCGGTTGCCGAGGACGAGCAGCGCGGCGTCCTCGGCGGCGGCGAGCAGCGCGCGCTGCGGGCGTTCCGGCACGAACTCGGTGGTCACCGGCACGTCCGGGCGACGACCGGCCAGGCGCGCCACGACTTCGCGGAAGCGGTCCTCGGCTCCTCTGCGCAGCGCGTGGGAGTCCACGAAGGGCAGCGGATCCGGCCAGGACGACGATCCGCACTCCGTCCAGCAGCACAGCGCCGTCACGGTGCCGAGGCGCAGCGCGGCCTCGTCCAGGGCGAAGTCCAGGGCCGTACGGCAGGCGGGCGAGCCGTCCAGGCCGGCCACGACCCGGACGGCGCCGGCGGCGGGCGGCCGGAGCTCCGGGCGTACGACGACGACCGGGGTGACGCAGTGGGCGGGCACCTGGACGGCCGCCGATCCCACCCGCAGGTCGTCGAACCCGCCCTGCCCGCGCGATCCCAGCACCGTCAGCTCCGCCTCCCGCCCCACCTCCAGGAGCACCGCGGCGGGGGTGCCTCGCGTGAGGAGTCCCCGTACGTCCACCTCGGGGGCGAGTTCGCACGCACGGTGGACGCCCTCGTCCACGACCCCCTGCGCCACCTGCTCGATCTGCGCCATCATCTCGGCGGAGACCGGCTTGGTGGCGTACGGCCAGTGCAGGGCATGACAGACGAGGACGGGCAGCCTCCGCAGCCGCGCCTCCTCGACCGCCCAGCGCAGCGCGTGCCGGCTCTCGGTCGAGTCGTCGTAGCCGACCAGGACGGGCCGGCCGGCCTGGCCGTCGTTCACCGCCACCTCCGGGAAGGAACCCTCTGGTCCTGCCTGCCCCGGGGCCGGTGGGACCAGCCCACGGGAGGGCAAAGGCTCGGCCCGCCGCGCTGGTATCTGAGCCTGGTGCGCCGGGAAGCCCGGCCCACCCTGGTCAGCGCGACCCGCGACGACCGTTCGGTGCCCTTCGCGCACGCCGAGTCCCTGGTCGCGACGCTTCCGCGGGCCGAGCTGGTGGGGAGCCGCGCCGACAGTCGCCTGATCTGGTTCGGCTCCGACTGTCCCGCCGTCGCGGCCCGGATCCGCGCGTTCCTCGGTACCGAGTCCGCTGAACCTTGTTGTTTGCCCGTTTTGATACGTTGTTATCAGGTGTGCCGGGAAGTCTGGTCGGCAGGTGATCGACCCGTACCCTCTCACGAGCGGAGACCCATGCCCGGCACCCCGACCCGTAACGCGCCACGCCTGCTCCGCCGGAGCAGCTGGCCCGAGGCGCGCCGCATCGCCGACATCCTGCGCAAGGAGACCATCGGCGGCGCGCTGTTGCTGGCCGCCGCGCTGGCCGCGCTCATCTGGGCCAACTCGCCGTGGGCGCAGACGTACCAGGAGCTGCGGGCGATCGAGGTCGGGCCCGCCGCGCTGCACCTGAACCTCGATCTGGCCACCTGGGCCGCCGACGGCCTGCTGGCGATCTTCTTCTTCGTGGCGGGGCTGGAGCTGAAACGCGAGTTCGTCGCCGGCGACCTGCGCGACCCGTGGCGGGCCGCGGTGCCGGTGGCGGCAGCCTTCGGCGGGGTCGTCGTGCCCGCCCTGGTGTACCTGGCGATCGCGGGCCCGGCGGGGGCGGGAGAGGGGTGGGCGATCCCCACGGCCACCGACATCGCGTTCGCGCTGGCGGTGCTGGCGGTGATCGGCCGCTCCCTGCCGGACGCGCTGCGTACCTTCCTGCTGACCCTGGCCGTGGTGGACGACCTCATCGCCATCGTCGTCATCGCCGTCTTCTACACCTCGCACCTGGCGGTGCTGCCGCTGCTGGGCGCCCTCGTCCCGCTCGCGGTCTTCGGCGCGCTGGTCCAGCGGGGAGTGCGGGCGTGGTGGCTGCTGCTGCCGCCGGCGCTCGCCACCTGGGGGCTGGTGCACGCCTCTGGCGTGCACGCCACCGTGGCCGGGGTGCTGCTGGCGCTGACCGTCCCCGTCCTGTCGCGGAAGAACGGACACGGGGCCGGGCCGGCCGAGCACTTCGAGCACCGGTTCCGGCCGATCTCGGCGGGGATCGCCGTCCCCGTCTTCGCGTTCTTCTCGGCCGGGGTCGCGCTCGGCGGGCTGAGCGGCCTGGCCGGGACCCTGACCGAGCCGGTCGCCGCCGGGATCGTGGCCGGGCTGCTCGTGGGCAAACCGCTCGGCATCCTGGCCGCGACCTGGCTGGTGGCCCGCTTCACCCGCGCCACCCTGGCCGAGGGCCTGGCCTGGATCGACCTGCTGGGACTGGCCGTCCTGGGCGGCATCGGATTCACCGTGTCGCTGCTGATCGGGGAGCTGGCGTTCGGCGCGGCCGGCGCGGAGCCGGTCAAGGTGGCCGTACTGGCCGGATCGCTCGCCGCCGCGCTTTTCGCGACGGTGATCCTGCGGCTGCGGGCCCGCGCCCATCGGCGCGTCCACGAGGCGGAGAGCGCCGACGCCGACGGCGACGGCGTCCCCGACGTCTACCAGTCGTCCGGACTGAACTGACCCGGGCCGGGGTCCGCCCGGTCACGGCTCCAGGGACTGCGGGACGGAGTCCGTCGGGCCGTCCGGCTGCTGCGTCGTGCCCGTCGCGTCGTAGATCTTCACCCACGTGACGGACGGGAACTGCTTGAGCGTCGGCCTGATCTGGTCGGCCACCGTGAACGCCGCTCCGCCGCCGGTGACCCGGCCCGTCAGGTAGACCCGCGCGATGCCGTTCCTGATGGTGAGCTTGCTGAAGCCGGTTGCCTCGGAGCTGACGAAACGCAGCCCCTGCGCCTTCTCCGCCTGCGTCGGGCCGGCGAACAGCCGTTGCAGTGCGCCGTACGCGGTGGCGGGCGCGGCGACCGGACGTGACACGGCCGTGGCGTGGCGGCCGGCTTTCATGAAGTAGGCGCGGACCGGCACCGTACGGTAGGGGGTCGCGAGGTCGATGACGACGCGGCTCGGCCCGGTCAGCGTGTGGACCCGGAAGGGCACGCGCCTGGCCAGCCCGGCCCCGAAGGTGAGCGTCGCCTCGAAGTCGCCGGTGTTGACCACCTGGACGACGCCGGGCAGCGCGTACGTCCGGCGCACCGGCCCGTACGTCACGTCGCCGCGCCGGTCGTGGCCGGCGGCCTGACCGAAGCGGATCTGCAGCAGCGCGTTTCCCGCGGCGGTCACGGGCTTCCCGGATCCGTCGGCGATCAGCTCGGACACGTACCGGATGTCACGCTGGGCGGGCACGCGGCCCCGGAACTCGAAGACCAGCCGATCCACGCCGTCGTGGTGTGAGGCGCGGACGCCCACCAGGACGGGTGTGGCTGCCGGCCGCTGGACGGCCTGCGCGGGCGCGGCAAGCAGACCCGTGGAGGCGGCGACCATCGCGGTGGCGATGAGGGGGCGGACCGGGAGCATGGCGATCATCTCTTTCCCCGTGAGTGCTCCTGATCTCAGGGTGCACCAAGACGTCACAGGAAGATACCGGCAAATATCAGCCAGGGCGTGCTGCACCAGGTGACCCGCCCGGTCGCGGCGGGCGAGCACTCAACCGCCCGCCCGAGAGGCGCCCAGACGGCTGAGCACGGCGTCGACGTCCACCCCGCCGGCCCGGTTGTAGGGCAGCCTGGCCAGCAGCAGTCCCATGGCGCAGGTGTCGGTGACCGCCGCGAACGTCAGACCCGCCCCGATGAACCCGGCCACCAGCACCATGGCCGGGATCCAGAGGCTCGCCACGACCGAGGCGAGCACGATGCTCCCGGCGACGAGCCGGACCTGGCGCTCCAGGGGCCAGCGGGCCCGGCCCCGGTTGACGGGCAAGCCGGAGGCGATCCAGGCGTTCATGCCGCCGTCCAGGACCACGGCGCCGGGCAGCCCGGCGTCGCTGAGCGTCGCGCGGGCACGTTCGGCGCGCCGGCCGGACTGGCAGACGAGCAGCAGCCGGCCGCCCGCGCCGGCGACGATCCGCCGCAGATGCGCGTCGACCTGGTCGAGCGGCAGGTTGACGGCGCCGTCGATGTGCGCCGTGCCGTACTCGGCCGGGGTGCGCACGTCCACGACGAGGACGTCAGGGTCGGCCGCGATCAGCGCGCGAGCGGCGGCGGCGTCAATAGAGGACATCGGTGTTCTCTCCTATTTGATCTTCTCAAGGGCGTCGGCGACGCCCGCTCCCGTGAGCGCGACCGGCCGGTAGCCCTCGCCGGCGAGGTACGCGGCGGCGATGGCGGCGCGGCGGCCGGAGGCGCAGGCGACGAGCACCGGCCGCTCCTGGTCGAGCGCGGCGGGGACGCCCCGGGTGAACAGGTCGGGCAGGAAACGCTCGACCGCGCCCGGCAGTCGTGCCTGCTCCCACTCGCTGGGCATCCGCACGTCCAGGAACTGGGCGTCCGGCCGGCGCAGGAGCCGGACGAAGGCGTCGAGGTCCACGAGCCGGTAGGTCTGTGTGGCGCTCTCGCCCAGATCCCGTACGACGCCCTGGACGGTGTCGACGCCGATCCGGGCGAGCTGGGTGATGGCCTCGGCGATCTCCTGGCCGGGCTCGGCGACCAGCGTGATCGGCTCGCCGCGGGGGAGCAGCCAGCCGGTCCAGCTGCCGAAGTCGTCGTCCATCTCGATGCCGTACGAGCCGGGCAGCATGCCCTCGGCCTGGACGTGACGCGGGCGGAGGTCCACGACCCGGCCGGCGGGCTCGCTGAGCTCGGGCACGCCGATGGGCGGCATGGGCGGGACGCCGAGCGTGTTGGCCGGGCCCATGTGCCGGTAGAAGGCCGGGACGGGCATCGGATCGGCCAGCAGGGCGTCGGCGAACTCCTCCTGATCGTCGATGGCCAGCAGCGGGTTGTCCGTCAGCTCCGTACCGATGGTGGAGGCCAGGCGGCCCGCGCCGGTCGCCGTGCAGAAGGAGCCTTGGCCGTGGGTGGGGTAGAGGGCGGTGCCGGGCGGCAGCGCGGCCAGCCGGCGCAGCGAGAGGTGCTGCAGGCGGGCCAGGGAACGGGCGCGCTCGGGCCCGAGCAGGTCGGGCCGTCCGGCCGAGGCGACCAGCAGGCTGCCGCCGGAGAACAGCGCGACCGGCGCGCCGTCGATGAGCACCAGGTAGCTGGTGTGCTCCGGGGTGTGGCCGGGCGTGTGCACGGGCCGTACGGTCAGGCCGCCGCCGCCGTCGAGGTCCTCCAGGTGGAAGGCGGGCGTGTGCGGGTAGGCGGGGGCCGCGGCGGCGGGCATCACCAGCTCGGCTCCGGTGCGCTCGGCGGCCTGCCCGGCGCCGGAGACGTAGTCGTTGTGCAGGTGGGTCTCCAGCACGAACCGCAGCTCGACGTCCCGCTCGGCGGCGGCGTCGAGGAAGCGGCCGATGTCGCGCTGCGGATCGACGAGCACCCCTCGGCCGTCGTGGATCAGCAGGTAGGTCTGGTCGCCCAGACCGGGCGTACGGAACGACAGGACGTCCATGGTCTGAAATACCCCCCGGGGTATATGAAGGTCAAAAGGACGCGGCCACGGAGTTCCCGTGGCCGCGGGGTGTCAGGCGAGCGCCAGGAAGAGCTTCTCCAGCTCCGCGACGCTCATGGGCGGCTCGTCGCCGCGCCGCTCGCTGTCCTGGCAGTGCCTCAGGCCGGTGGCGACGATCTTGAAGCCGGCCCGGTCGAGCGCTTTGGAGACGGCCGCGAGCTGGGTGAGGACCTTCGTGCAGTCCTCGCCCGCCTCGATCATCGCGATGACCCCGGCCAGCTGGCCGTGCGCCCGCTTGAGGCGGGTCAGCGCGTCGCCCACCGTGCTCTCGTTCAGCTCCATACGCCCACTATACCCCCGGGGGTACCGTGGCCGCGTCCCAGGTGACCGGGAGGCTCTTGACCCCGTAGATGTCCGCGACCTCCGGGCGCAGGGGCACCTCCTCGGCCGGCACGGCCAGGCGGAGCGTGGGGAAGCGGTCGAACAGCGCGGGGAAGGCGACGCGCATCTCGACGCGGGCCAGCTGCTGGCCCAGGCACTGGTGGACGCCGTGGCTGAAGGCCAGGTGGCCGCCGTCCCGCCGGCGCAGGTCGAGGGCGTGGGGGTCGGGGAAGCGCTCGGGGTCGCGGTTGGCGGTGTTGAGGGACAGGATGACCATCGTGCCCGCCTCGATGGTCTGGCCGGCCAGCTCGACGTCTTCCAGGGCGACCCGGAAGAACTGCTTGGCGACGGACAGGTAGCGCAGCAGTTCTTCGACGGCCTGGTCGGTGAGGGCGGGGTCGTCGCGGAGGGCGGCGAGCTGGTCGGGGTTCTGGAGCAGGGCGAAGGTGCCCAGTGCCAGCATGTTGGCGGTGGTGTCGAACCCGGCCGACAGCAGGATCAGGGCCATGCCCTGCAGCTCCTCGTCGGTCAGGTCGCTGTCGAGCAGGTCGCTGAGGACGTCGTCGGTCGGGTCGGCGCGCTTGGCGGCCACCAGCTCGGCGAGATACCGCTGAGTGGCGAGGTAGGCGGCCATCACCTCCTCGTCACTGGCCTCGCCGCCGAGGAACTTGTCGACGTTCTCCTGGAAGAAGGCCCGGTCCTCGTACGGCACGCCGAGCAGCTCGCAGATGACGACGGCGGGGATGGGCTTGGCGAAGGCGGTCACCAGGTCGGCCGTCGGTCCGGCCTGCTCCATGGCGTCCAGGTGCTCGGCGGTGATCTGCTCGACGCGCTCGGTCAGCAGCCGCATCCGGCGGACGGTGAACTTGCCGACCAGGGGCTTGCGGTAGCGGCTGTGCTGCGGCTCGTCCATGAGCAGGAACTCGCCGGGTGGGGCCGGGGGGACCTCGATGTCGCCGAAGTCGATGGTCGGGTGGTGTTTCATGAGCTCCCTGCGGGAGCTGAACCGGGGGTCGGCCAGGATCGCGCGGGTCAGGTCGTAGCCGGTGACCAGCCAGCCCTGGTGCCCGTCCGGGAAGGGGAAGCGGCTGATCGGGCTCCGCGCGCGGGCCTCGATCAGCTCCTCGGGCGGGTCGAAGGGGCAGCCGGGCCGGCGCGCGGTGGGCATCGCGGCGAGGGTGTGGGGGAAGTCGGCCATGATCTCTCCTCGTTCGAGATATGTCGCGTCTGAGGGCATGCGGGTCCTGCGTCGACGGACGTCTCAGGCGATCCTGCGGCGGTAGGTCCTCATGGCGAAGCCGTACGCGACGGCGAGGATGCCGACGCACCAGGCCAGCGCGACCCAGATGTCGTCGCCCACCGGCTGCCCGGCGAACAGGGCGCGGATGGCGTTGACGATCGAGGTCACCGGCTGGTTCTCGGCGAAGACGCGCAGCGGGCCGGGCATGGTGCCGGTGGGCACGAAGGCCGAGCTGAGGAAGGGCAGGAAGATGAGCGGGTAGGAGAACGCGCTCGCGCCCTCCAGGGACTTGGCGGTGAGGCCGGGGATGACGGCGATCCAGGTCAGCGCCAGGGTGAACAGCGTCAGGATGCCCGCCACCGCCAGCCACGCGAGCACTCCCGCCCCCGAGCGGAAGCCCATGAGCAGGGCCACGAGCATCACGACCACGAGCGAGACCAGGTTGGCGACCAGCGAGGTCAGCACGTGCGCCCACAGCACCGACGAGCGCGCGGTCGGCATGGACTGGAAGCGCTCGAAGATGCCGCCCCGCAGGTCCATGAACAGCCGGTACGCGGTGTAGGCGATGCCGGAGGCGACCGTGATGAGCAGGATGCCGGGCAGCATGTAGTTCACGTACGGGGTGCCCGACCCCGTGCTGATCGCGCCGCCGAACACGTAGACGAACATCAGCATCATGGCGACCGGCATGATCGCGGTGGTGATGATGGTGTCGGGGCTGCGCGTGATGTGGCGCAGGGACCGCCCCAGCAGGACGGTGGTGTCGCCGAAGAAATGCCTGGCCATCGTGGCTCCTTATGCCTTCGTGCCGACGAGGGAGAGGAAGACGTCCTCAAGGGTCGGCTGCTTCTCGACGTATTCGACCTTGGCGGGCGGCAGCAGCCGCTTGAGCTCGTCGAGGGTGCCGTTGACGATGATGCGGCCCTCGTGCAGGATCGCGATCCGGTCGGCGAGCTGTTCGGCCTCGTCGAGGTACTGCGTGGTCAGCAGCACCGTGGTGCCGCCCGCGGCCAGGTCCTTGACGGCCTGCCAGACCTCGATGCGGGCCTGCGGGTCGAGACCCGTGGTGGGCTCGTCGAGGAAGATGACGGGCGGGTCGCCGATCAGGCTCATCGCGATGTCGAGGCGGCGGCGCATGCCGCCGGAGTACGTCGCCACCCTCCGCCCGCCCGCCTCCGTCAGCGAGAACCGGCGGAGCAGCTCGTCGGCGATCCCGCCCGGGTCCTTGAGATGCCGCAGGCGGGCGACCAGCACGAGGTTCTCCCGCCCGCTGAGGATCTCGTCCACGGCGGCGAACTGCCCGGTGAGGCTGATCGACTCGCGCACGTCGGCGGCCTGGGCGACCACGTCGAAGCCGTTGACGCGGGCGGTGCCGGCGTCGGGCTTGAGCAGCGTGGACAGGATCTTCACGGCGGTGGTCTTGCCCGCCCCGTTGGAGCCGAGCAGGGCGAAGATGCTGCCCCGCGCCACGTCGAAGTCGACGCCGCGCAGCACGTGCAGGTCCTTGTAGGACTTCTCCAGGCCGTGCACCTGGATGGCGGGGGGTTGCCGGGTGGTCATCATTGTGTCCTGTCCTGTTCTGCGGCGCGGTCGACGGCGCTGGTGAAGCGCTCGCGCTCGCGTCTCCTGTACTGGCCGAGGGGGTAGTTGGCCATGAACGCCTCGGCGAACTCGACGGGGTCGTCCCCGAAGAGGTCGCGGATCGGAGTGCCGTCGGCCGCGCCCTGCTCGAACAGGTCGGCCGCGTCCTCGTACATCGTCATCGCGCCGGCCCCGTCGGCCGGTCCGAAGTGCATCAGATAGCGCTCCAGGGCCTCGACCGCGACGCGGTAGTTGTCGGGCAGCTGCTTGACCCGCGCCTTGTACTGCCGCCAGCGCTTCTTCTCCTCCAGCGATCCGGTGAGGATCTCCAGGTAGTGCAGGTAGCGGCTCTTGGGCTCGCCGGGTTCCGCGGTCATGTCTGCGGGCCTTCCTTGTGAAGTTGTTCGAGCCGTCCGGCGAGGAAGCTCCAGGTCTGCCAGAACTCCTCCAGGTACTCCCGTCCCTGGGCGTTGAGGGAGTAGACCTTGCGCGGCGGCCCCTTCTCCGACGGGACCTTCCGTACGTCGACCAGGCCGCGCTGCTCGACGCGGACCAGCAGGGCGTAGATGGTGCCCTCGGCGATGTCGGAGAAGCCCTGGTCGCGCAGCCAGGCCGTGATCTCGTAGCCGTAGGCGGGGCGGCGGCCCAGGATCGCCAGGACGATGCCCTCCAGCGTTCCCTTGAGCATCTCCGTCACGAGCTTGCCCACGGAACACCTCCTTCCGGCTACTCGGTATTGCTGACTACTGGTACAAAGTAACACTGACTACCAGTACCTAGCAACACCGAATAGCTGGACGGGGTCAGGCGCTCGCGTAGCGGCGCAGGTGCTCCGCGGCGGTCTCCAGGTCGGCGGCGGCGGCCGCGCAGGCCGCGAGGTGGGCGGTCACCGACGCGTGCAGCCAGTCCGGCGCCACGCCGGCGGCCCGCAGCCCCGCCTCGATCGCGCGCAGGCGTTCGGCGCAGGCGGCGAGGGCGCGGGCGTCCGCACGCAGGACTTCGGCGTGCGCGGCGATCTCGGCGGACATGGCTCCTCCGTCAGCGCGGCGGCACCGGGACGGCGGCGTCCCGGAGCGCCTGGCGAGTGGTGGCGGACAGGCACAGCAGCGGGCGGGCGCCGTCGAGCCCCAGCTCGCGGAGCCGGTCGGCCAGCGGGTGTGCCGAGCGCGGCGCGACGGCCAGCCGCAGCGACGGCGCCGCGTGCAGCCGGGCCCGGCCGCGGGTCCGTACGCAGGACCGCAGTACGGCGCCGGCCTCGCGGGCGTAGCCGACCAGGCCGGGATCGTTCAGTGGCAGTCCGGGCCCGAGCCGCCCGCGCAGGGTGAGGATCGCATCGGCCGTGACGTGGGCGGCCCGGGCGCCGAGCCGGAGCTCCAGGGGCGTCAGGTACGTCTCGCCGCCCCATAGCCGGGGACCGAGGGCGTGGACGACCGGGGTGTCGACGGCGGAGCCGACGAGGAAGCTGCCGGAGCGGCGCAGGTCCGCCGCCCGCAGCAGGTCGAAACCGGCCGGGGAACGGCGGAACGGGCCGGGCACGACGACGCCGACCTGCAGCTCCGCGTAGCCGCCCGCCGTGGTGTGCCGGTTCGCGGCGGCGTGCACGGCGACCAGCGCGCGGCCCGCCACCCGTACGGCGGGCCCGAGCCCGGCGCCCTCCAGCAGCCCGGCCGCCACGGCCGGGTGCGCGGCGAAGTACGCCGTGAGCGCGTCGCCGTCACGGCACCTGATCGGCAGCTCGACGGCCCCTTCGGGACCGTCCACGGCGCGGGTGGGCACGGTCAGGAAGGGGAACCCCTCAGGATCGGGCGCGCGGTCGAACAGCAGGTAAGCCTGGGACCGCACGACCCGCCCCCGGAACGGCGTGAGCCGCTCGTCGATGTGCTCGCGAGCCTCGGGCAGGTCGTCGGCGAGGTTGGCGCGGTAGTGGTCGATGCCGTGGCAGAGCGGGAACAGGTGGGTGGCGTCGCCGTAGTCGACGACGTACCAGTCGGGGTGCAGGTCGAAGCAGGTGCCGGCGCCCTGCCCGTCGAGGGTGGGGATGATGTCGTGCTGGTTGGTGACGCTGGCCACCCAGGTGCGCGGGTCGGCGGGGCGCTTGAAGTCGACGGGCGAGCCGACGGCGACGGCGTGGGTGACGGTGTGACGGGCGCAGAAGCCGGGGTCCTGCGCCAGGTTCATGATCGCCGCCCCGCCCGCGCTGTGCCCGACGAGCGCCAGCTCCGCGCCCGCGGGCAGCCCGTAGTCGGCGACGGCCTCGGCCAGGGCGCGGCTGTAGGGGCTGCCGGCCAGGACGGCGCTGCTGAACGCGCCCAGCAGGTCCTGGGGCGACTCGCCGTCGGGATGTCCCACGCGCATGCCGGGCGCCTGGAGGACGTGCCGGATCACCCCGTCGGGCCCTTCGACGCTCTGGATGAGGGCCCGCCCGTTGGTGCCGAGCACGCTGATGTTGCCGAGGAAGCCGAGCAGCGACCCCCGCGCGCACAGCCGGGCCGACTCGGCCGAGGTCAGCTCGATCCGGCGCGCGGCCCCTTCGCCGGTGTCGAGGACCGCGATGGCCCGGTTGCTCATCCCCGTGATCGGATCGGCGGTGGCGAAGCCCTTGCCGGTCGCGATGAGCCAGGCGGCGGCGTCGTTGAGCGGGTTCTCGTCCAGCAGCGCGCGCAGCGCGAGGACCTCGCCGAAGACCGGGGCGAGCTGGCTGAGCGCGCGCACCGCGCCACGGTCCTTGAGCAGGGCGCGCAGGGCCCGGACGGCTTCCAGGTCCCGGTCGGCGGCGGCCGCGTCGATGAGCCGGGCGATCATGGGGTCGGCGGTCAGCTCGGGGTGGGCGAGCGCCACGGCGGCCACGCGCAGCCGCAGCGACGTGGCCAGCACGCGTACGGCCAGGCTCTCGGCCCCCAGCATCGCGCCGGCCTTGGCGGCCGCGGTGGACAGCCGGCCGCCGCCGGCGAACGCGCACCCGAGGCCCTGGCCGTTCGTCGTGGCCCGCAGCAGCGCGCGGTAGGCGGGCCGGGCCGCCGAGGGCGCGTGCGGCAGGGCGCGCAGCAGCGCGCCGTCGGTGAGCGCGGCGGTGGCGTGGGCCGCCGCGTCCTGGATGGTGAGCGCGACGTCGACCAGCTCGCGGGCCGCGGCGCGCAACCGCCTGGCGTCCTGCCCGGTCACGGCCGGGTCCGCCGGGACATGCTGACCAGGCGGGGGGCCGGGTCCTCCGGCGTGTTGCGGTGCAGCACGTCCGACAGCGTGCGCGTGGCGGCGATGACCCGCATGCCCGTGGGGGAGAACGTGGCGGCGTTGAAGATCCGGGGAGCCAGCAGCGGGTTGGTGAGCGCCTGGGAGAAGGCGTCGATGGCGATGATCTTGGTCAGCAGCGGGGGCAGGATCGCGGCGGGGGAGCCGGGTTCCTCGGCGAACAGCCCGACGTACAGGTCCACGTCGTCCACGCCGCGGTAGAGCTCGCGCAGCGCGCCGCTGACCCGCCGGTCGCCGGAGATCTGCTCGAACGTCCGCACGCGGGGGAAGCGGCAGTGCTCGCGGTAGCTGTTGTACGGGGCCAGGTCGAGCGCGCGGGAGTCGGCGATGCTGGCCACGTCGATCTCGCGCAGGACCGGGTCGGTGTTGAACAGGCCGATGCGGCCGGCCCGCTGGCAGGAGGCGTCCTCGAACAGCCGCCCGAGGCCGGGGCCGGGGATCAGCGCGCTGCCGAAGAAGGTCTCGGCCATCGGCAGCTCGCGCCCGCCCACCGCCAGGTAGGACGGGATCAGGCTGTGCCAGCGGTAGACGAGGTTGAACTCCACCGAGGCCCAGTTCTGCCGGTGCCAGGGCGAGCGGTCCAGGCGCGCCGGCAGCTTCGGGTCCAGGGTGAAGCGGAAGTGGTAGGGAGTGATGTGGTTGATGTACTCCTCGACGACCAGTTTGATCAGCAGCACGATGAGGATGTTGCGGGCCGTCTGGAACAGCCGCTCGTCGTCCCAGCGCGGATGTTCCCGGGCGAGCAGCCGCGCCACCCGGTTGTGCTCGCGCAGGAACAGCACCGTGAGCATGGTGAAGCCGATCTGGCCGTTGCCCCGGTCGCTGCCGGTGGCGAACAGCGTGTCGCGCTGCGCGCCGGAGAGCCGGTCGAAGCGGATGACGCTCAGCGGGGCGAACTCCGGCTTGATCGCGCCGTTCTCGCACAGGTAGGGCGGGAACTCGCCGCCGTTGATCAGCTGGCTCTTGAGCAGCCCGCCCTCGAACGTGCGCAGCGCGGCCGTCGCCGCCTCGTTGAGCCCGTACAGCTGGTTGAGGTCGATGTGGTGGTTGGAGCTGTTCTTGCGCGGGTCGCGCGGGACGTTGGTGTCGCCGCGCAGGAAACCGTCGGTGAACCACTGGGCGAAGTACGCGAAGAGCACCGTCGAGCGCGGGCAGGGGATCATGGACTCGCCACGGGCGAACAGGCCGCCCGCGATCTCGGGAGAGGGCCGGTTCCCCTCGCGGCCGGGAACCGGGGGCAGGTGCCTGCCGCTGTAGGTGCGATCGGTCAGCGAGGCCCACGAGGTGTAGCCGGCCATCGTGCTCAGCGGCTCGGGGCGCGGCGGCATCTCGCGGACCGCGGTGTCGATCAGCGAGGCGTTGATCCGGCTCCGGAGCCCCCGGCTGGTCTGCAGGAGCTCCCACAACGGCCGGCCGTTGGTCAGGGCCAGGAACCTGAGCCGGTTGGCCAGGCCGTCCGTGGCGATGCTGCGTGCTCGGCTGCGCGCCATCGTCAGTCTTCCCGCCCCTCGGCCCCGAGCCCGAGCTCGAAGGCGTCGGGGAAGATCCCGAGCGTCCGTTCGACGCGGCCCGCCGGACGGATGCCGGGGCGTAGCAGCAGCCGGCGTACGGTCTCGGCGATCACCGGCAGGGCCACGTGCACGCCGAGACAGGCGTGATGCCCGGAGCCGAAGAACAGCTGATGGTGGCGCGGGCGGTCGAGGCGGAACTCCTCGGGCTCCGGCACCACGTCCGCGTCGAACATGGCGGAGGCCGGTGCCGCGAGCACGAACGTGCCCGCGGGGATCACCGTGCTGCGCGGGGTGCCGGCGGCCAGGACGTGGTCGCGCTCGCACAGCCGGGGGATCAGCTTGAAGAACGGGCTGAACCGCAGGGCCTCCCAGACGTACGGATCGAACCGCTCGGGGTCCCCGGCGGCGGCCGTGGCCTCGGCGAGCACGTACGGGCGCAGCAGCAGCTGCTCGACCGCCTCGACCATGGCCCCCGGCGCGCTCTCCACGAAGCCCAGCGGCAGCCCGGCCATGTTGGTCACGATGCGGTCGTCGGTCACGCCGGCCCCGGGCGGCAGGGCGGAGCGGACGAGGCGGGAGAAGACGTCGTCGGGAAGGTCACGTCCGTCCCGCAGCGCGGTCCGCTGCTCGGCGAGGCGGTCACGCAGATGGGCGACCAGCTCGGCGCCCGCCGCGACGGACGCGGCCTGGAGGTCGGGATCGCCGAGGAAGTTGGCGAAGCCGTCGGCGACGACGGCCCGCGTCCACCGGCCCAGGGTCTGCGGATCGGGGCCGGGAACGCCGAAGTATCGTGCGCACACGCCGAGGGCGACGGGGCGGAACAGCCCGTGCACCGCTTCGATCCGCCCGTCCGGCCAGGCTGCGTCGAGCAGCTCGTCGGCGAGGCGGCCGGCCAGCTCGCGCACGTCGCCCGCGTCCCGCGGGTCGAGCATGAGCTGCATCAGGCCCTTCTCCCGCCAGTTCATCGGCGTGGCGTCCCTGGCCAGCATGAACGGGGCGCCCAGCGCGGCGTCGAGGCGCGGGCCGAAGGCGCGTACCGAGAAGACCTGCTCGTGGGAGAGCACCTCGACGACGTCGGCGAAGCGGGTCACCACCGTGAAGGCGGGGGTGACGAAGACGGGACGCCGCTCGCGCAGCTCGGCGAACAGGCTCCGCCAGTCGGTGCGCATCCACTCCCGGACCAGGCCGAACGCGGCCATCGGGTCCCTGGCCAGCGCCTCCTCGTATCTCTCCAGATGGCCGCCCGTGGTCGCCTGCTCGACAGAACCCATTCCGTGGACCTTTCCGCCTGGTTTCGGAGCGTACCGTGATGATCACGTTGTGCAATCACAATCTAGATCACCCCTTTTCTTCATGGCAGCCGAGTCCACGATTTTGGTTCCTCACGGTAATCATCCCGTTACTCTCAGGGCATTGCCGCACGCCATGGGCGTCGCCGTTGAATAAGGAGCCCGCTCGTCCTGAACCGCCCGGGAGGAAACGTGCCCTCACCCATGCCGCGGCCGGCCACGGCGGAGACGGTGACGGTCACCACCGGCCGCCGCCTCGCCTATCTGGTCGTCCTGGTGCTCCTGCCCGTGGTGCTGCTGGCCCTCGCGGTGCCGGCCGCCTGGGGCTGGGGCGTCGGCCCTCGCGACCTGGTCATCGCGGTCGTGATGTACCTGGTGAGCATCTTCGGGATCGCCATCGGCTACCACCGCCTCTTCACCCACCGCGCCTTCAAGG
This sequence comes from Nonomuraea bangladeshensis, assembly GCF_039529455.1. NCBI lineage: Bacteria > Bacillati > Actinomycetota > Actinomycetes > Streptosporangiales > Streptosporangiaceae > Nonomuraea > Nonomuraea bangladeshensis. The sequence continues at coordinate 10,053 of NZ_BAAAMV010000001.1, read as the reverse complement.
CCAACCGGGCGCTCAGGATCGCGCTCATGCTGGCCGGCGGCATGGCCGTCGAGGGCCCGCTCACGCTGTGGGCCGCCGAGCACCGCCGCCACCACAAGTACGCCGACCGCGAAGGCGACCCGCACTCGCCGTGGCGCTACGGCGACAGCGGCCTCGCGCTGCTGCGCGGCATGCTGCACGCCCACATCGGCTGGTTCTACACGGCCCAGCGCCGCTCCAGCCGCCGGCACTGGGTGCCCGACCTGCTGAACGACCCGGACGTGCGGCGCTTCGACGGCGCCTACCCGGCGGTCGTCCTCCTGTCGTTCGCGCTCCCGGCCGCCGCCGGCGGGCTGTGGTCGATGTCGTGGGCGGGCGCGTGGAGCGCGCTCCTGTGGGGCGGCCTGATCCGCTACGCCGTGGTGCACCACGTCACCTGGTCGGTCAACTCGATCGCCCACACCTTCGGCGACCGCCCGTTCCGCACCAGGGACCGTTCGTCGAACGTGTGGTGGGTGGCGATGCTGACGCTCGGCGAGGGCTGGCACAACTGGCACCACGTGGAGCCGACCTGTGCCCGGCACGGCGTGCTCAGGGGCCAGCTCGACCCCAGCGCGCGGCTGATCCGCTGGTTCGAGCGGGCGGGCTGGGCCCACGGCGTACGCTGGCCGAGCGCCGACCGCCTGACGACCCTCCGCGCCGGCCGCGCTCCCGGCGTCCCGGAGGCGGCCCCGCCGCCGGGCGCCTGGCCGTGACAACCCCGAGCACGCCTTCTTCCGGGGGCTGCTGCGCGGCCGAGCAGGTGACCGGCTCGACCGGCGTCAGGACTCGATGACGGGCAGGATGAGGCGGCTGGCGCGCAGGCCGTCGTGGAAGACGGTCTGCCGGGCCGGGCGCAGGTCCTCCTCGCGGGCGGTCGCGGGCGGCGTCCACCGCTGGGGGTTGCGGTCGAAACGGGGGAAGTTGGAGCTGGCCACCTGCAGCCGGATGCGGTGACCGGCCTTGAAGACCTGGCTGGTCGAGCCGAGCGGGAAGCGGAAGAGCTCGGGGTCGCCGGGGGTGAGCGGCACCTGCCGGTCGGTGCCGTGCCGGTAGCGGGCGCGCAGAATGCCGTCCACCACGCCGTAGGCGGTGCCGTCGGGGTGGACGTCCACCAGGCGGGCGGTCCAGTCGCAGTCCTCGGCGCTGGAGGCGGCGTGCAACTCGATCACCACCTCGCCGGTCACCTCCAGGTCGGACTCCAGCGGCGCGCTGGTGTAGACGAGCACGTCCCGCCGCCGCTCGACGGCCGACTGCTCCTTCTGCCCGGAGTTGCGGCCGAACAGCACGCCGGGCAGGAACGTCGCGCCGCCCGCCGTCGGCACCGGGTCGGCCGGGTCGGCGAGATAGTGGTCGGCGGGCTCGTCCGGGGACGGCGCGGCGCGGTCGAGGCGGCCGTCGCCGGCGGCCGAGTTCGCGCCGCCGCCGCTGCGCAGGTAGAAGGCGGTGTCCTTGGCGCGGGACAGCGGCCACTCCATCTCCTCGCGCCACGCGTTCGCGCCCATCACGAAGATCTTCACGGGCGGCAGCTCGGCCGGGCGGCCCTCGGCCGCGGCCCGGAAGAACTCCAGGTGCGTGGCGGTCAGGTCGAGCGCGGCCGAGGCGCCGCCGTAGCCGTACCACAGGTCGCCCTGGTAGTCGCCGAGGTTGCCGTGCGCCCAGGGGCCGACGATGAGGTGCTGGTTCTGGCGGGCCCACTCCGACGGCGCCTGGGAGCGGAGGCCCGCGTAGTTGCGCAGGGTGCCGGGCAGGAAGATGTCGTGCCAGCCGCCGATGTGCAGCCCGGCCACGTTCATCCTCCCGTGCGCGCCGCTCGGGGCGATGAGCTGCCAGAACACGTCCCTGTCGGGGTGGCTGAGCCACTCGCGATAGTACGGAGCCAGCTCGGCCAGCTCGTCGCGGTCCAGCGGCAGCCGGGTGTAGGCGGCGTGCGGGTCGCGCAGGATCTCCAGCAGCGTGGCCTGCGCCCGGTCGCGTTCCGGGCCGGCCGGGCGGCGCAGCAGATCCACCGGGGCCAGCGACTCGGCGATCCACAGCAGCAGGAAGCCGAGCTGGAGGGCGCCGCCGGAGTAGGACCACACGTCGTGGTACTCGGCGGCGGTGAGCTGCGGGGCGATCGCGATCAGGCCCTCGGGCGCGGCGCGGGCGGCCAGGAGCTGGGTGGCGCCGATGTAGGAGGCGCCGTACATGCCGACCTGGCCGTCGGAGAACGGCTGCGCGCGCACCCAGGCGATGGTGTCCAGGCCGTCCTCGGTCTCGTCGAGGTAGGGGTTGAAGCCGCCGCCCGAGCTGTAGCGGCCCCGGGTGTCCTGGACGACGACGGCGAAGCCGGCCTCGACGGCCTGCAGCGGTTCCAGCCCGACGATGTGCTGGGCCATGAACGACGACGACTTGTCGTACGGCAGCCGCTGCAGCAGCGTCGGCCACGGCCCGCCCTCGGCCGGGTGCCACACGTCGGCACGCAGCACCGTGCCGTCGCGCATCGGTACGGCGACCCCGCGCTCGACCCGTACCCCGAAGCTCATCAGCCGTTCCTCCTCATGTACGTCTGGCGCAGGCGGTCCACGGCCACGGCCAGGATGAGCAGCACGCCGGTCGCGACCTGCTGCCAGGACGAGTCCACGTTCAGCAGCGTCAGCCCGTTGCTGAGCACGCCCACGATGAGCAGGCCCACCACCGTGCCGCCGATGGTGCCGGTGCCGCCGGACAGGCTGGTGCCGCCCAGGATGACCGCGGTGACCACGGCCAGCTCCAGGCCCACGCCGGTGTTGGCGGAGCTGGAGCCGAGCTGGGAGGTGACCATCAGCCCGGCCAGCGCCATGCACGCCCCCGACAGCAGGAACCCGGCGAACAGCACCCGGTTGACGCGGATGCCCACCAGCCGGGCCGCGACCGGGTTGGCGCCGATCGCGTAGACCTTGCGGCCGAAGACGGTGAAGCGCATGAGCACGAAGAACACCGCGACGACCACGACCAGCACGATGGCCGGCATCGGGATGCCGAGGAAGGGCCGCGCCGTCGCCCAGTCGAAGCCCTCGATGAAGATGCTCTGCCCCTTGCCGATGACGAGCGTGAGGCCGCGGAAGATGCCGAGCATGCCCAGCGTCGTGATCAGCGCGTTGACCCCGACCACGGTGACGAGGAAACCGTTGAGCAGCCCGATGCCGAGCCCGGCCAGCACCGCCAGCCCCAGTGCCGGCCAGATGCCGAGCACCGGCGCGGCCTGCACCAGCACGATCCCGACGAACGCCACGCCGGACCCGACCGACAGGTCGAACTGGCCGCCGACCATCACCAGCGTGCCGGCCATCGCGAGCACGCCGGTGATCGACACGGCGGTCAGGATGTTCCCCCAGTTGTCCCAGTTCAGAAAATAGGGGGACTTCACGGAGAAGAAGATGACCTCCGCCACGAGGAAGACCAGCAGCGCGAGCGTCTCGGGCGCCCGCCGCCTGGTCTTCGGCCGGGCCGCCTCCGGCGCCGGGGCCTGCGCGGTCAGCGTCTCACTCATCGATCACTCCTCCTGCCGCCCCGGTCAGGGCCTCCACCCCGATGGCGGCTCCGGTGAACTCGGCCACGGTTCTGCCGCGTACCATGACGACCGCGCGGTCCGCCAGCTCGACGACGTCCTCGTAGTCGGAGGTCGCCACCATCACCGCGCTGCCCTGCTCGGCGAGGGCGCGCACGGCCCGGTAGATCTCCTGCCGGGCGCCCACGTCCACGCCCCTGGTCGGCTCGACCAGGACCATGACCTTCGATCCGTGCTCCAGCCAGCGGCCGAGCACCACCTTCTGCTGGTTGCCGCCCGACAGCGTCCAGATCTGCTGGCCGGGGTCGCTGGTGGAGCGGATGCGCAGCTTGTCGTGCCAGCGCCGGTAGGCCGACGCCTCACGGCCGCTGCTCAGGAAGCCCGCGCGGGCCAGGCCGCGCCAGCTCGGGGCGGCCAGGTTCTCGGCCACCGAGCGGGAGCGGAACATCGCCTCCCGTTGCCGGTCGCCCGGCAGGCAGCCCACGCCGGCGGCGATGGCGTCGGCCGGGTGGCGGAAGCGGACGGTACGGCCGCCGACGTCCAGCGTGCCCGCCTCCAGCGACCGCATGCCGAAGACGGTCTCGGCCACCTCCGAGGCGCCCGAGCCGACCTTGCCGTACAGGGCGACGATCTCTCCGGGGCGTACGGCGAGGTCGACGCCCTGGTACGCGCCACCGCTCGCGGCGCCCCGCAGGGACACCAGAGGCTCACCGGCGGGAGCCTCGCGCTCCTCGCCGCGGGTCTGGTGCTGCACGGCGCGGCCGACCATCGCCTCGATGACCAGGTCCTTGCCCACGTCGGCGACCCGCTCGTGCAGCGTGATGTGGCCGTCGCGCAGCACGGCCACCTCGTCGGCGATGCGGAACACCTCGTCCAGCCGGTGGGTGATGTACATGATCGCGACCCCGCGCCGGCGCAGCCCGTCGATCACCTCGAACAGCCGCTCGGTCTCGGCGTCCGACAGCGCCGCGGTGGGCTCGTCGAAGATCAGGCAGCGGCCCTGCCCGGTGAGCGCGCGGGCGATCTCGACGAGCTGCCGCTCGCCGAGCCGCAGGGTGCCCACGGCGGCCTCCAGCGGCAGGTCCACGCCCAGCATGTCGAGCACGTCGCGGGCGCGGGCCCGGCTCTCGCGGCTCCTGACGAGGCCGCGGCGGACGGGCCAGGCGCCAAGGACGATGTTCTCCGCCACGCTCAGCGGGGGAGCGTCGCTGATCTCCTGGTAGATGAGCTTGATGCCGAGGGCGCGGGCGGCCGCGACGTCCTTGATGCCGGTGGGCGTTCCGTCCAGCGCGATCTCGCCGGCGTCGGCCTGCAGGTCGCCGGCGAGGATGCGCACCAGAGTGGACTTGCCCGCGCCGTTCTCGCCGAGCAGCGCCAGCACCGTGCCGGGGGCGACGGCGAGGTCCACTCCGTGCAGGACCTCGACCGCGCCGAACGACTTGCGGATGCCGCGCGCCCGCAGGAAGGGGGACTGCTCAGCAGGCATAGTCGGGGTAGTTCTGCTTGGCGTTGGCCTTGTTGATCACCAGGTGCGGGACGAGGAGCTGCGCCGGGAGCTTCTCGCCCTTGACGGCCTTGATCAGGTTGGGGACCAGGATCTCGCCGTAACGCTCGGGGAAGTAGGCGACGCTGCCGATCCAGTTGGGGTGCTGGTAGATGACGCAGTTCTTGGGGTTGAAGTTCTGCACGCCCAGGTAGAGGTCGTTCGTACGGTTCTGGGCGCGGGCCGCGGCCAGCGCGCCGAGGATGCCGTCCTCGTTGATGCCGACCAGGATGATGTGGTGCTGGCCGGGCAGCGCCGTGAGGGTGTCGGTCATGAGCTTCTGCGCGACGTCACCGCCCGCGCCGCCGGCGTCCAGCTTGCGCAGGTTCCGCACCTCGCCGCAGACGCTCGCGAAGCCCTGCCGGATGCCGCCCATGCGCTGCTCGTTGACCTCGCCGACCTGCAGCGCCTCCAGCGAGACGAAGGCGTCGTACTTGCAGTCGAACTTCTCCTTGAAGTGCTTGCCGAGCTCGTAGCCGATCAGCTGGCCCGCGTAGGCGTTGGCGGCGCCGACGAACGACGTCTCGCACGGCTTCTGCGAGATGTCCACCGCGAGCACCGGCACGGCCGGTCCCGCGGCGCAGATGCGGGGAGCGGCGTTGGTGTCCGCTTGAAACGTTATGAGACCCTGGGCGCCGCGGGTCTTGAACAGGTTGGCACAGTCCAGAGCCTTCGCCGCGTCCATCTTGGAGTCACAGGTGATCAGCTCCGCGCCGGCCCGTTTCGCCTGCTCCTCGACGCCCTTCTGCACGTCCTGGGGGAACCCGGAGGCGAGCGAGAGCTGGGTGAAGCCGATCGTGATGCCCTTGCCGCTGCCCGGCTCCGCCTGCTGGAACTCCACCACTCCGGCCGGGGGGCTGGGAGGTGTGGCGGTGGTCGTCCCGGTGCCGGCCGACGCGGGCTGTTCCGGGGTGCTCGTGGCGTTGTCGCCGCAGGCGAGAGCCCCGGCGAGGACGAGGGCGAGGGCCGCGCCGAAGCGGCCGGCTCGCTTCCAAGAGCCGTTCACTGTGCCTCCTCAGGCGGCTGGGGGTATGAAACGTTTTAAACCGCCTGGCAGGAGAGGCTAGGTTTGCCGTGAAGAGTGCGTCAAGGGTTACAGGAGGATTTCCAGGTCACGAAGATGTTGCGGGGAGCTGGGGGTCGTTATTACGTTTCAAAGCATCGGCAAGGCGTGTAGTAGGCTTCTGCCGCTCAAGATCCTGTGTTGTCCGATGCGCAGCTGTGAGGGGCCGTGGCGATAGCGAGCATCAAGGAGGTCGCACAGCTGGCCAGCGTGTCGATCGGCACGGTCAGCAACGTGCTGAACCGGCCGCACGCGGTCGCGCCGGCCACCCGGCAGCGGGTGCTCAGCGCCATGAACGAGCTCGGCTTCGTCCGCAACGAGTCCGCCCGCGCGCTGCGCTCCGGCCGCACCCGGACGATGGGGCTCGTCGTCCCCGACGTCACCAACCCCTTCTGCACCGACGTCGCGGCAGGGGTGCAGACCGTGGCCGAGGCCAACGGCATGATGGTCACCCTGTGCAACAGCGACCACGACGGCCCGCGCGAGCGCCGCTACCTCGACCATCTGGAGGAACAACGCGTCCAGGGCATCCTGATCACACCCGTGGACGGGGAGAACGACCGGCTCGACCAGCTCATCGAGCGCGGCACCCCCGCGGTGCTGCTCGCCCACGTCTCCGCCAACCTGCACCGCTGCGCGGCCGCGGTGGACGACCACCTGGGCGGCAGGATGGCCGCCGAGCACCTGCTCGGGCAGGGACACCGGAAGCTCGCCTTCGTCGGCGGTCCCGGCGGCAGCAGCCAGGTGACCGGACGGCGCAAGGGAGCCGCCGCGGCCGTAGCGGACGCCGGCGACGGCGCGACGCTGGAGCTGATACAGGTGCCCTCGCTCAGCTTCGCCTCGGGGCGGCACGCCGCCGAACACCTGGCCGCCCTGCCCCGGCGCGCCCGGCCCACCGCCCTGTTCTGCGCCAACGACACCCTCGCCCTCGGCATGATGCAGGGCCTGTCCACGCTCGGCCTGCGCGTCCCGGACGACATCGCCCTCATCGGCTACGACGACATCGACTACGCGGCGGCGGCCACCGTACCGCTCAGCTCGATCCGGCAGCCGCGCCGGGAGCTGGGGCGGGTGGCCGCCGAACTCCTGCTTGAGGAGATCGACATCGGCGAACAGCACCGGCATCGGCAGGTGCTGTTCGCGCCGGAGGTGATCGTGCGGGCCTCCACCGTACGCGGCTGATCCGAGAGGAGAGGATGTGCTCGATCCGGAATTACGCGATGAGCTGCTGGCGCGGCACCGCGTTCCTCAAGCGGGTCACCGACGAGCACGGCTGGCCCGGACACGACCTCGTCGGTGACAACGCCGCTCAGGCGGCCTGGCTGCTGGCTCAGCACGCCGACCACGATCGCGACTTCCAGCGCCGCTGCCTGCCGCTGCTGCGCGACGCCGTCGCCCGGGGGCAGGCGGCTCCGCGGCACCTCGCGTACCTGGTCGACCGCGTCCGCGTGGGCGAGGGGCGTCCTCAGGTGTACGGCACGCAGTACCGGCAGACCGCCGAAGGCGGGTTCGGCCCGCACCCCGTCGAGGATCCCGGGCACCCTGACGAGCGCCGCGCCGAGGTGGGGATTGAGCCGCACGCCGAGTACGACCGGCACATGCGCCGGTACGAGCAGGGCTGAGAACAGCCGGCGGGGCATGGCGGCTCAGGCGATGGTGAGCGTCGTCAGCCCGGTCGCCCTGGTGAAGCCGGTGGTGAGGCACTGCAGCAACCCCGGCTGCACGAGCGTGACCGTCTGCACCGCGGACGCGCCCTGGAAGCGGCCCTGCGCGACGGTGCCGGTGAAGGTGGTGACGACCTGGCCGGCCGCGGCGGTGCTGCTGCCGGTGCCTTCGATGACGCTGCTGTCACCGGTGTTCCACTCGACGACCCGCTGCCCCTCGAACCCGTCGAAGAGGTCGGTGCAGCCGACGAAGATGGTGAACTGCTCCCCGTACGTCCCGCTTGTCACCTGGCCCGTGCCGCCGAGACAGGAGCTGAACCGGCCGCTCACCGTGATCTCGATGTTCTGCGGCGTGAAGGTGACCCCCGGGCTGTACGTGACGGTCTCGCTTCCCTGGCACTGCGTGGGCACGGCTGCTTGGGCGGGACGGACGACCATGACGAGGGCGACGACGGCCAGGAGGGCCGTCAGGACGCGGATGCTTCGGCTCTGCCGAGAGGAACGTGAGGTCACCGGGGCTCTCCCTGTCGGGGGATGAACGGAACCATTGCGGCTACGAAGACATGACAGCCTTCAACGTCGCCTCCTCGATATGGCCATGAAGGTTGCAGATTCGTACCTTGTCAACACGCTGAGTGATATCTACTGTCTTGGTGGGGGTCCGGGGAGAACCGATGCTTCAGCTGCTCGATCGGCGGGACCAACACCCTGGCCTTCTCGCCGAAGCTGCCGGTTCGACGGCCGTCTCGACGTGGATGCGGGTGGTTGACCCCCAAGCTGTGCTTATGCCATGACGCGGTTGACGTTGAGGCGTTCGGAGCGGCTATGGTGTGGGCCATGCTTCGCAGTGAACTCCTCGTAGTACTTCGCCGGCGCACAGGCCGATAGCGAAGCACGACGACCTGCGCGCCGCCCCAGGCCCACCGCTCCGGTGGGATGGGGCTTTTTTTTTATGCCCGCGATCGAGCAGCCACTTGAGGAACGAGTCGATGACTGAACGGATGACAGGTGCACAGGCCCTGGTCAGGGCTTTGGAACAGATGGGAGTGGACACCGTGTTCGGGATCCCCGGCGGCAACATCCTGCCCGCCTACGATCCCCTCTACGACTCGGTCAAGGTGCGGCACGTGCTCGTCAGGCACGAGCAGGGCGCCGGGCACGCGGCCGAGGGATACGCGCAGGCCACCGGCAAGGTCGGGGTGTGCATGGCGACCAGTGGCCCCGGCGCGACGAACCTGGTGACGCCGATCGCCGACGCCTTCATGGACTCGGTGCCGATCGTGGCGATCACGGGGCAGGTGGCCGCGCCGATGATCGGCACGGACTCCTTCCAGGAGGCCGACATCTCCGGCATCACGCTGCCGATCACCAAGCACAACTTCCTGGTGACCGATCCTGCTGACATCGCCCGTACGATCATGGAGGCGTTCCACATCGCCTCCACCGGCCGCCCCGGCCCCGTCCTGGTGGACATCACCAAGGACGCGTTACAGGCCGAGACGGTCTTCTCGTGGCCGCCGGTCATGCGGTTGCCCGGCTACCGGCCGGTCACCAAGCCGCACATCAGGCAGATCCGCGAGGCGGCCAAGCTGATCGCCGAGTCGCGGCGGCCGGTCCTGTACGTCGGCGGCGGTGTCCACAAGGCGCGGGCCTCGGCCGAGTTGCTGCGGTTCGCCGAGCTGACGAACATCCCGGTCGTGACCACGCTGATGGCCCGTGGCACGTTCCCCGACGGTCATCCGCAGCACATGGGCATGCCCGGCATGCACGGCAGTGTCGCGGCCGTGGGCGCGCTGCAGCAGTCCGATCTGATCATCGGCTTGGGCGTGCGGTTCGACGAGCGGGTCACCGGTGACCTGTCGTCGTTCGCGCCGTACGCGAAGGTCGTGCACGCCGACATCGACCCGGCCGAGATCTCCAAGAACCGCCACGCCGACGTGCCGATCGTGGGCGACTGCAAGGAGGTTCTGATCGACCTCATCGCGGCCGTCCAGGCGGGCGACCATGACGAGTGGTGGCGGCTGCTCAACGGCTACAAGGAGACCTATCCGCTGGGTTATGAGACGTTCGAGGACGGCTCGCTGGCCCCTCAGTACGTCATGGAGCGCTTGAGCGCGATCGTCGGGCCTGACGCCTACTACGTGGCAGGCGTCGGCCAGCACCAGATGTGGGCCTCGCAGTTCATCGACTACGAGAACCCCGGCACGTTCATCAACTCCGGCGGCGCCGGCACGAT